>JBDTWI010000002.1:0-277236 GCA_040006775.1 Saprospiraceae bacterium | reverse complement strand
TGACAATTTTGTCCTATAGGCCGACGAAATCATTGTTTTACAATGACTTGTCGGGTGCTGATGCTTGCGGTCAGCATGCTGATCAAATGTTTATCTTATATTTTGCATCAGCGATTAACCCTGACATTGAAAATGTAAGAAAAATTATTTCATAAAAATAAATAACACCTTCATTTTCAATGCTGATGCTTTCGATCAGCATGCCGACATTCATCGTAGGCATCGTCAGCCAAAGGCAAAAAAGTCTAATGACTTTTTTGGGTTTATTTTTCAATTATATTATTCCATTCTTTGCTTATTTTTGACCATGAATAATAAGTTAAAACCGCAATATATAGAGCGTATTGCTCTGACAACTCTTTTTATACTATTAAACCTAATTTCAGAGCCGTTAACCGCACAAAACATCAGTCCGTTAGCACAAAGAATTGTACAGGCAGAATCCAAAAAAGCTAAGTTTCAAAGTATTGAAGCCTTTAAAAATATTGAGTTTAATCAAGAAATAGCCTTAAAATCTGATCAGAAAGTAAAAGATTTAGTCAAATTAAATTTAATACCTGAAATAGCACAGTTTGTTGTAGAAACAAAGCCTGAGTTTATTAGCCTTTCAATTCCTTTGACAAATGGATTAATGAGTGAATTGCTGCTTGAAAAACAGCAGCTATATGATCATGAAGCCAGATTAACAACTCAAAGTGATTCAAAAGGAGTAGCTCTTCAAGAAGGAGCATTTTACCATGGAATAATAAAAGGTGATTTAACTTCTATGGTTGCCATTTCTTTCTTTAACAATGAAGTCATGGGAGTAATTTCAAATAATGAATTGGGAAATTTGGTAATAGGCAAAATCAATGGTGCTACTGCTGAAAATTCAAATGAGCATGTAATCTATAAAGAAAGTGCATTGCCAACAAAAAATCCATTTCATTGTGGGGTTGAAGAAGATTACAATAGAACAAGAGATAGTAAAAATGAACTTGAATCCGAGTTAACCATTTATCCAAATAAGTGCAAAGTTGTAAAAGTATTTCTTGAGTGTGATTTTAGATTATATCAGGATAGAGGAAGTTCAAAGAATGCAGTTGAAGCGTTCATAACCGGAATATTTAATGTTGTAAAGGCTTTGTATGCAAATGAGAAAGTTAACATTGAAATTTCTGAAATAATGGTTTGGACCAGTCAGGATCCCTATTTAAAAACAACACTTGCTAATATAATTTACGACTATGCCAATAGAAGAGGCAATAATTTTAATGGAACCTTAGCACAATTGGTAACAACATTTCCAATACAACAACAAGGAGGAATTGCTTTTGTAGATGGAATGTGCAAAAAATGGGATGGACAAACAGGACCATTGTCTTTTGCATTCATATATAATCAATCGAGTTCACCGCTACCGGCTTATTCCTGGAATGTTGAAGTGATGGCTCATGAAATGGGACATAATTTTGGATCGTGGCATACGCATTCTTGTGTATGGGGGCCCAATAAAAATAGTCAGATTGACAATTGTCAACCTGCAGATATTGGAGCTTGTAACGATGGTATTGCTCCAATAGGTGGAGGTACGGTAATGAGTTATTGTCATCTAACCAGTTATGGAATAAATTTCAGTAAAGGCTTTGGTACAGAACCTGGAGATATTCTTCGAAACTCGTTTTCAACAAAAGCATGCATACCAAGTTCAATCTCTCCATTAATAGCTACAAGTATAAAAGGTCCATATTTTGAAGGAGATAGTGTTAAATTGACCGCCAAGCCTTACAACAAGAATTATCAGTACGATTGGTTTCATTATGATTATATAAAAAATAAAAACAGCGATACCAGTTTAACTATAAAGCAAGCCGGGATTTATACCTTGGCTATTTCAAATACAAATTGCACAGAATACTCCACTCCGGACACAATAAAGTTTAATGATTTTCTTGTCAATCTTGGATGTCCTGTTATCCCTGGTAAAAGAGATTCCTTTGTAGGTGAAATTACCTTACAAGTTGATAATACAAACTATGTTGTAGACAGCTTGAATTTCCCGACAGGACTCTACACCCAGATACCAAGGGAAGCTATTGACGTCTTGGTCGAATTGCAAATGACGATTACTCCGAAAGGCTCTTCATTTGTAAGAAGTGTTGTAAGTAAATACGAGTCTCCAAAAAGTATTGCTATTAAAAATGATAATTATGCACCAAATGATCAGATACCATTTAGTCAAAAATCTGCAACAAGCTTTTCAAGGATTCTAGGAAATTTTGATCCCGCAGGATTTTGGATTTTTTCAGGAATTGATATTAGAACAGATGCTGGAATCGATGCAAGTGTAGTTTACAAAATAGTATTAAGTTGGAGGAGCCGAGATTCTGTATTAAATTGTGATATACCAATTTGCGACAATAGTTCAAAAAATCTGGATGCAGGAATTCCAAATGCAAGTTATAATTGGACCAATGGAGCTAATTCAAAATCAATATCATACAATCAGATTGGATCAATAGGTGTAACTGCTACAAAAGCTAATAAGTCATCAAGTCATTTTGTAAATTTAGTACTTACAAATACCAAATTCTCCCAAAATCTATCTATTTGTGAAGGTAGTTCAATTGGTATTGGAAAAAAAGTATACAATTTGGCTGGAACTTATATCGATACCTTGCAGGCTATAACTAAATGTGACAGTATACTTACTACTATACTTGAAATAAAACCAAAAACCAGAACAAGTTCAGATCAATTTGTATGTTACAATGAAAAATTAAACAACATCGTATTCCTCAAAGACAGTTTAATTTCATCCACGTTTTTAGGAATGAATGGATGTGACAGCATCCATACCATTCATTATATTGTGAATCCGGAACTGAAACTTGCACTAAGTTATGACAAGAAATGTAATGATGAAGGAACTGCAATATTCTCAAACGCAGGTGGTGGAACTGGCAATTTGACTTACGCCTGGAATACAGGTTTAACAGACAGTTTATTCACTGGGGCTAAATCCGGAATTTACACCGTAACCATAACTGATGAAAAAAATTGCAGCATTTCCAAAACTATAGAAGTGATTAATTTTGATTCAGTAAGTGTCCAATCTGAAATAAAAAATGTACTTTGTTTTGGAGATCAGAATGGTGAAATTAAATTGAATGTATTGAAAGGTGAAGCTCCTTTTAATTATAATTGGAGCAATGGAAATCATGATTCTATCATTTCTAATTTAATGCTCGGCAAGTATACAGTAATAATTTTTGATGCCAATGGATGTAGATTTGATGCTGATTATAATGTGCAAGCACCGGATTTACTTTTTGTTAATGCAGATGTAAAACCAAGTTTCGGAAATAACGGAAGTGTAGAGTTAATGATTTTTGGTGGCACAACTCCGTATCACTATAAATGGAGTAATTCGGATACATCAATGAATATCAGTTCTCTTGTTCCTGGTACTTATACCGTTGAAATCACAGATGCCAATGGCTGCTCTAATATTCAGAGCTATGAAGTTCAAAATAGAGTTTCAGTGGTAGATTATTCAAAGGAATCTAAGATTGAACTTGCACCAAACCCGTTCAAAAATATACTTACAATCCATACTAAAGAAATCGGAATAAATTCAATAGAGTTAAGAAACTTACAAGCACAATTAGTTTTTGCTCGACAATATCATAATGAAAATAGTTTTAAGTTAAGTTTGACTGATATACCTGCAGGCAATTACATGCTTTCGATAGGATTAAAAGATCGAAAAATAATTCACCGTTTAATTGTAAAAGCAGAGTAATATTTTTATACCGATCGGAATTATATTTATTTCAAAAGAAGGATATTAAATCCAATCGCGTATTATTCAACACCAAAGACTAATTCGCGATTATCCAGATCGGCAGATAATACTTTTACTTGAATCATATCACCGATTTTCCATTCAATATCACTTGTATTTGAGTTTGCCGATAGTTTATTCTTGCTCACTTCAAACTGGTCAGGTATTTCTGTCATGGGCAATACTCCTTCACATTTAGTTTCAATCAATTCAATATAAAATCCTCTATCGTTCATTCCTGTAATTCTGCCTTCAAATTTCTGTCCAATGTACTTAGTCATATAGAGCACCTGAAAGTATTTTGTTGATTCTCTTTCAGCCTCCATAGCTTTTTTCTCTTGCTTAGAAATATGTCTGCATTGCGCTTCAAGTGCATCAAGTCTGAATCTTTTCTCTGTTTTTAAATTTTCAAATAATATTCTATGAACTATAAGATCTGAATATCGTCTTATCGGAGAGGTAAAATGGGTATAGTATTCAAATGCCAGGCCATAATGTCCAATGTTTTCTGTGCTATAAGTTGCTTTTGCCATTGTTCTGATTGCCAGTGGTTGTAGAATTTTAAATTCAGGATTTTTTCTTGCTAAATCTGCTAGATTGTTTAATGAACGTGCAATTTTTTTAGGCGTGCTGAGATCTAGGATGACTCCAAGACCTCTGGCAAATAAGCTGAAGTCTTCGAGCTTATCCTGATCTGGAACATCATGTACACGATATACAAATGGAATCGGAATTGCTTTATTTTTAAAGGACATGAATTTTGCAACATATTTATTTGCCAACAACATAAATTCTTCAATTAATTTATGCGCGTCAAATCTTTCCTTTACATATAGTTCTATGGGCTGTCCATCATCATCAAGCTTAAATCTAACTTCATCGCTTTCGAAATCTATGGCTCCATTTTTTAACCTTTCTTCGCGTATTTTTTTTGCCAGATTATTTACGAGTTCAAGCTCCTTACTTAATGGATCTTTTTTGCCATTAAGTATTTTTTGAACTTCTTCATAGGAAAATCTTTTTTGAGAATGTATTATTGTTCGGCCAATCCAATGTTTGATTATTTGTTGTTCTTCATCAAAAGTAAAAACTACTGAAAAAGTCAATTTATCCTCATTTGGTCGTAGTGAACACAATACATTTGAAAGTTTTTCAGGTAGCATTGGTATTACTCGATCAACTAAATAAACCGAATTGCTTCGTTTTAATGCTTCTTTATCTAAGGCAGAATCTTGTTTTACATAGTAACTTACATCTGCAATGTGAACGCCAATTTCTAACAGACCTTTGTCATTGTATCCAACAGACAGCGCATCATCAAAATCTTTTGCGTCAATTGGATCAATTGTAAAACAAGTAACTTCTCGAAAATCTCTTCTAAGATTTAAGTCAGTTACAACTTCTTTAATCTGTTTACTTTCTTTAATGACTTCTTCCGGGAATTTAATTGAGAAACCATTGGATGCAATGATGCTTTGCATTTCAATTTCAATGGTTTTTTCTTTACCTAAATTAGAAGTAATCTCACCTAATAGCCTATCATTAGATCTTTCTTTCCATTTGGTAACTTCTACTACAACACGATCAAAATCTTCAATTTTTAATTTATCATTTGTTTGAACAAAAATTTCAAAAGATTGTGGAAATTCATCTACTAGAACGAGTTCATGATTTTTATAAGATCTGTATATTCCGACAAACTGAGTTTTTGCGCGTTGAAGAATTTTGGTAACAATACCTTCAGGTTTGTTCATGTATAAGCGAATCATCCTAACCTGTACATAATCTCCGTCCATTGCACTGGATAAATTTTTTGCACTGACGAAGATATCCCTTGTTCTTCCTTTGCATAGAATATATGCAAAACCGGCTCTGGCAACATCTACGGTTCCTTCAAATAGTTCCTCAGACAAACTCCGTCCAGGTGCGGCAATTCCTTTGTAAATCCATTTTCCTGGACTGACTTTTTCGAGTAGATGTTTTTTTTCAAGTTGAAAAAGAACGTCTTCAAGATCGCCTAATTTTTCAAGATTTAGTTTGCGTTTTATTGCACTCAAACCATATGCCTTAGCTGGGTGTGTGGCAAAAAATTTAAGAATTAAATTTGTGTTAAGTTTAAGTACGCCTTTTTTATTGCGTTTTTTCATATTACTGTATAGAAACAAATTTACGCTAGAATTAGTTCAATTAAGTTAATTTTCGATAAAATATATTGTATTCTTTTCAGAACTCTGAATTAATGCACTTGCACCCATTTTAAATTTAATATCCTTTTTTAAAATGCTAATAAGTTATTTTTTAAAAATTTTATAGTCAATGCCATATTATTGTCATTGTTTGATTTAATTGCTGGACCTTGAAAAATAGCTTGATGCATTTTATATTTTATTGTAATTTGCATTTCTTTTCGATAATAATATATAATGATCAGGATGTTCCTATTTAAAAA
The DNA here is from genome assembly GCA_040006775.1 of Saprospiraceae bacterium. Taxonomy (GTDB): domain Bacteria; phylum Bacteroidota; class Bacteroidia; order Chitinophagales; family Saprospiraceae; genus Vicinibacter. The sequence continues at coordinate 270,961 of JBDTWI010000002.1, read as the reverse complement.
AGGCCTATTAATCGCTTTACTCTCAATTTATACTAGTCTCAATGCACAAATTGTTATCAATGAATTGAGCAGTACAAATAATAAAATAATATCTGATGAGGATGGGGATTCACCTGACTGGATAGAATTGTACAATAAGAACCAACAAACTATAAACATAGAATCCTGGAGTTTAAGTGATAAAAATTATCCAGGTCAATGGATTTTGCCAAAAATAGATTTTCCGGGATTGAGTCATTTAATTGTTTTTGCATCGGGCAAAAATCGTAAATATGAAAGTAGTAACAATAAAATAAATCATTGGGAAACAGCAGTATCTGAGTCAGATGAATGGAGATATTTTGTAGGAGTTCAAGAACCACCGGCAAATTGGAATCAAAATAATTTTGATAATTCTACTTGGGCAATGGGACCGGGTGGATTTGGATTTGGAGATGCCGATGACAATACAATTATTCCTGACAAAACAATTAGCGTTTATTATCAGAAATATTTTGAAATTACTTCTCCTTCTGAGATACAAAGAGGAATTCTCAGTATGGATTATGACGATGCTTTTGTAGCTTATTTGAATGGTGTAGAGATTGCTCGAAATAATATTAATGGGAGTCCTGTAAGTTTTAATGCATTATCGAATGCTGATCATGAAGCGACTTTATACAGTGGTGGCATACCGGAGTTCTTTGAAATTGACACTTTGCTGCTTTCCTCTATTTTAAAAAAGGGGAGTAATTTACTTTCAATTCAAATCAATAATGTTAGTGAAAGTTCAAGTGATCTCAGTGGTAGAACTTGGTTGCATTTTGGTATTAGTAGTTCAACGAGATTTTTTTCAAATAATCCCAGTTGGTTTAAATTAATTGCAGATACTTCTAATAGTAAACCGCTTCATACTAATTTTAAAATAGCTGCTAATGAAATCATTTACTTATTTGATAACAATAAAATATTACAAGACAGTATTCAAGCTGATGCACAGTTTAACATGAGCAATGCAAGAATACCGGATGGAGCACAATGGTGCTTTGCAGAAATACCAACACCAGGAAGTAAAAATTCCGGTAATTGCTTTGTTAATTATTCCAGTCTTCCTTTGGTTAGTCCGCCTCCAGGTTTTTATGCCAAATCTGTTAATATAAATATTAGTGGGTCAAGCTGTTATTATACTACAGATGGGTCGGATCCTACAATTAACTCGTCCTTATATACAGCGACACTTTCCAGAAACAAAAACACGATTCTCAAGGTTAGAAGTATAGAATCTGGCAAACTCCCCGGTGAGATATTTACAGGAGTTTATTTGATTGACCAGAACACAAAATTGCCTATTGTATCGATTTCTTCTGCGCCAAGAAATTTATTCAATGATGGAACCAATGGCCCTGCAGTTTATGATAAAGCTAGAGGATTTACACAATCAGAAAAAACCTTTTGCCATGTTCAGTATTTTGATAAAAATAGAAGTCTAGTTTTTCAGGATAATGCAAGTTTTACACCTGTAGGTAATTATTCATTAGATTTTGGTCAAAAGTCGATTCAATTTGTCTTTGATGAAGATTATGGAGCTAAAACAGAGCAAATACCAAACATATTTAATTTGGATAAGCCAAAAATAAAAACCATTCATGGATTCAGGGTTCGCAATATGGATGATGACGCTTCAAGTACACGAATGCGAGATTTGATAGCAAACAGGATGGGAATATTAACAGAGTCCGGTTCTGCGGCTTATCAGAATGTTGCCGTGTATATTAATGGAGTCTATTGGGGACATTATGCGGCAAGAGAAATGTTGGATAAGAATTTTATGAATGATAATTACAATGCAAATCCGGATTCAGTGAACATTGTAAAAACTTCATATAGTATTAAACCTGATTATTATCCAGAGGAAGGTAGCACTGAATCCTTTTTTAATTTGACTAATTTAATAATTAATTCTGATTTATCTGATTCCTTAAATTATCTAAAAGTTCTAGATCAAATAGATGTCGAGAATTGGGTTGACTACTTTGCCAATGAGATTTACAATAATAATCAGGACTGGTATCCTTCTGTTTATTTTAATAATATTCGATTGGGTAATGCAACTGATCCTGACATCAATTGGAAATTTGTATTGTGGGATATGGGAATTTCACAAGGTAACGGAACTGGTGTCAATGAGGATTTACTTACAACTTGTTTGGAATATCCAACTACACCTAATCTCTATACAAACATGATGAAGTCTTTGTTGAGGAATAATAAATTTAAGAACTATTTTATCAATCGTTTTGCCGATTTGCTCAATGAAACTTGGATGACCAATAGAATTCAAAAAATGATAGATGACAATGCTAAAGAAATTGAATCTGAAATACGACCTCACAATGTACGTTGGGGGAGTGTTGATTCAAGTTCATGGAGAAATAATATTTCTGGATTAAAACAGTTTCATTCCTTAAGGCCAGCTTATCAGAGATCCCATATATTGAATTATTTTAAGCTTAAAAAGCAAGTAGATATTACTCTTGATGCACTTCCAAAAGGTTCAGGAGTTATTAAAATCTCGACTATTATTCCTGATAAACTTCCTTGGACTGGAATTTATTTCAATGGGAATCCGGTTAAAATTACAGCAATTTCAAATCCGGGATATTATTTTTCTCATTGGTCGAGTAACGAAATTCTATTAGATACTACAAGTCAAACCTTGAGAGTTGACGTAAGTAAAAATTCTAATTTTATTGCTCATTTTTCAGGCTCTAAGGTATTCGCTGAAATCGAAGTTTCAGAAATTAATTACAATTCCGACAGTACAATTTCATCAGGTGATTGGATTGAATTACACAATCTTAGCAATAGCGATCTCAATCTTTCAGACTATAATCTTAGCAATGTCGAATATAAAAAGCAATACAAACTTCCATTGAATACAGTTATTGAAGCTAGGGGATATTTAGTTTTATACAGTGATTTAAAAAAATTTGAATTGCGGAACCCATCTGTTAAAAATATTATTGGACCAATTGGTTTTGAACTAAATAATCATTCAGATAGTTTTCTATTATTTAACCGCAGTTTGGATACCATCCTTGCTTATCACTATTCAGATGAAATGAATTGGCCTTGTACAGCAGATGGACATGGTAGAACTTTGGAATTAAAGTCTGAAAAACTTGATCCCAATCTTCCTGAATCCTGGTTTGATGGATGCATTGGAGGTTCTCCGGGAAAAGCATATTCTTCTTGTAAGAATTTAGTTTTAATTAGTGAAATTAATTACAAATCGAAAGCATCTAAAGATGCCGGTGATTGGATTGAATTATATAATAACCAATTAATTACGCTTAATTTAAGTGAATGGCAGATTGAAGATAATAAATCGAATACCTATGTCATTCCACAGAATACCTATTTGCAAACTGATGAGTACTTAGTCTGTGTTCAGGACAGCGGCAAATTTAAAGTTCAATTTCCTAACATCAATAATTTCATTGGTCCCATGAACTTTGGATTAGATGGAAATGGAGATATCATTCGTGTTTATAATTCAAATAAAGAATTGATTTTTTCTCTTTGTTACAATGATGCGCCACCATTTCCTAAAGGTGCAGATGGTAATGGATATACGCTTGAACTTAAAGATTATAATGCAAATGTGAATGACGGTAACAATTGGTTTGATGGCTGTCTGGGTGGTTCACCTGGAAAAAAATATGATCCTAATTGTAATACTGTCAAAACTGACAATTTTTCAAAAGATATTTTTGAACTAAAGCCAAATCCAGCAAGCAATTATTTGTATATTACTCAAAATGAACAATTCAAAATTAAAGAACTTAATGTTTTGAATATACTTGGACAAAAGCAAAATAATATCACTGGTCAAGTCATTTCAGAAAGTAAATATTATATCGATCTTTCGAAAATTGAATCAGGAACTTATATAATTCAATTTATTACTGAAGACAATATTTTTTTCACAAAGAAATTTGTTGTACAATCTAACTAAAATTAGAATTGAACCCGGAATAATATTTCATAAACACAAAAAAGTCATTAGACTTTTTTACCTATTGGTTGACGATGTCTACGATGAATGTCGGCATGCTGATCGAAAGCATTAGCATTGAAAATGAATGTATGGTTTGTTTTTAAACAATAATTTTTTCTTACATTTTCAATGTCAGGGTTAATCGCTGATGCAAAATATAAAATAAACATTTGATAAGCATGCTGACCGCAAGCGTCAGCACCCGACAAGTCATTGTAAAACAATGATTTCGTCGGCTTACTGGACTAAATTGTCATTTCAAATGACAATTTAGGGATAAAATAATTTTACTGTACAATAAATATCTATAGGATAAAAAACAAAGAAGCCAGAATGCTAGTTCTGGCTTCTTTGTTTTCGAGTAAATATTTTTATTTAGTTATTCATTTCAATAACAGGTGTAGTTTCTTTGTCAGAGCAAAGTACCACCATTAGATTACTCACAATTCTTGCTTTTTCATTTTCATTGAATTTAGCAATACCTTTAGACTCTAATTGTTTAAGTGCGCCTTCTACCATACCGACTGCACCTTCAACAATTTTAAAACGTGCAGAGACTATTGCTTCAGCTTGTTGACGTTTCAGCATTGCAGCAGCTATTTCCGGAGCATAAGCAAGATACCCTATACGAGCTTCCATAACTTCAATTCCGGCAATATTTAATCTTTCTTGTAATTCTGCTTCAAGGGCATCATTCACTTCAAGACTTGCAGTTCTCAAAGTTACTTCTTCAGCATTGTCAACGTGATCGTATGCAAAATGATTGGCCAATTTTCGAACTGCAGCATCAGTTTGAATTTTTACAAAATCATACAATTGATCCACTTCGAAAGTTGAAGAATAAGTATCGCGAACACGCCAAACAAGAATTACACTTATCTGAATGGGATTTCCGCGTTTATCATTCACTTTTAATCTATCACTGTCGAAATTGTTGGCTCTTAGAGAAATTCCTTTTTTTGTATAGAAAGGATTAGCCCAAAAAAATCCATCTTGCTTTATAGTGCCGACGTATTTACCAAATAACTGTAATATTTTAGCAAAATTTGGATTAATAATTATGAATCCAAGTAAGATAAGGAATGTACTTAGACCCGCTATAATCCACCAGATTATACTGTTGAAAAATAAGCCGCTTATAGGAAGAATAAATACGAAGGGTAACATTATCCATCCGGAAATTGGTGTAAAAATTTTCTCTTTCATTTTAAATGTTTAATCAATAAACAAATGAACTGAGTTTGAAGTTCAGTAACTAATTGAATTTCGTCTAAATCTACAGTTAAACCGATTAAATGCTTAAATTAATGCTTAAACTCTTGGTTAAATCACTGTTGGTTAGGCTTCTTTTTTTGATTTGAATTGAGTTCTATTTTTTCAGGCTCCTGATACTTTTTACCTGCTATTCGCATGAGTTCTGCTTCTGCAACAAGAACCTCAATAGTATTCCAATAACCGCACTGTTTCATTTTCAAGAAATAAGTAGTTGCTTTATCCATATTTCCTTCTAGAAGATTTTTAAGACCAACAGCGTGCATTTTTATCAACCATGGTTTTGCATCTTTCAAAGAATTAGGTTTAAATTCAGGATCAACCAAATCATTATCTTTTATTAATCCTTTATAAAATTTCATTGCATCCAAATAAGGTTTGGAAGAGGGTAGAATTTGCATATCCTCGCTTAAGTTTTTAAGAATATTTTTGGCTTCTGCTACTCTATTGGAGCGAGAGTAACAAGCATATTGCCAATAATAAGAACGAATCCATAGATCACTGTTGGTTGAAAAATCTCCGCAAACTTCAAAAAATTTATCGGCACTACTCATGTCATTGTTACAATAAAAAGCAATAGCCATCATGAGATAATTTCTATAAGAGAGGCTCATATTGGCGATAGAATCTTCTTCTACCATTCCAATTAGACCACTGGAGACTCCGGATTTTTCAAGTTTCTGTCCTGCTTTCCAGAAATTATCAACACATTCTGTTAGTTGTCTTCCAAGAAGCATATTTTCACCTCTATACACATAAAAATCTGCGACATCAGGAAACTTTGTAATTCCTTTGCTTAGAATATCAATTGCATTTTCAACCTTTCCAGACTGACTGTATGCTCTTGCATAATTTAAATAAGATTTTGGATCTTCAATTTTGGATAAATAAGCCATTCTTGAATTTTTAATATTTTCATCACGAAGTGCCCATATTGAATCAGAATCCACCCATTTTAAGAGTCTTTCTCCATCTAGGGTAACGGCTAATGCTTCACCAGAATGAGGATTAATTTTTGTGTCTGATTCATCAACTTGCTCTTTCTTGTCATTTTTACATTGTGCAAGTCCTAGCGTCAGAACTAATAAGAAATAGTATTTATACATATAAATTTGAATTAATTGGAGCTACAAATTTCATACATTTTACTATTAATGAAGGTCTTAATCAAGAATTAACAAAAACTTAAGTTTATCAAAACCTTTAGAAATTAGTCTTCAGAATTAAATTCACTAATTAATTTTAGTACTCTGTCTTGCAAGTAATTTCCATTTTGATTTTTTCTTTACCCATACTTGTACTACATATAAATTAAGATTGAATTCATTGGATTTCAAAAAACCTTCAATGTTGGCTCTATATCTAAGGATACAAGTCTTTCCTGAATAGCTTGACCAAATACTATCGCATGAAATTTTTTTATAGACTAAAGTAGACGTCAAATTGTTTTGAATCAAAGTGGTCTTATCTTCAATCCATAGATTTGAATGTCCATAGCTTAAATTGGTATGCAAAAGCTTATTGAGTTCTTTTTGATCTCTCGAGATAAGTGCTTCATTTAATTTTAAACTTGCCTTTTCAGGTCTAATTTTCTGAGCTGGACAATTATTAGTTAAAAAAAGCAAGAGACTCAATAAAAAAGTGGTTGTTATTTTCATTTTCTAAGGATTTTTCTAAAGTTAATAATAGTTTGATAGGTAAGAGGATCCAAAATATTATCCTTGATTTGTTTAGGGATATCAGATTCAATTTTTGAATTTGGATTTATACGAAAGGGAATAAAATTATAAAAAACATCTAGATTATATTTTTTCACCAAATTTTTGTGTTTATTAAAATTTAAAACTTCAAGGAGTAATTCATCGGACCAAAAATGTTTAAAATATTCAATTAGGAATAAAAATGCTTCAAGATCTATTTGATCCCCCATTTTTCTACAGAAGTAAACGGCGGTAGTATTGAAAGATTTGTGATCCATCACAGAGGAAAGAGTAGCAATTGGAAAATGCTCATTAAATTCTCCCTTATCAATAAGATACTTAGACAGAATTTCAGCAGCATAAGGATCCTTAAATTTATTAATAGTCTCTGCAATGGTCTCAATTAAGTCATTTTCAAAAAAATAATTAAGTATTAATTTAGAATTTAGATGATTTAAAAACCAAGTGGGTGGTATAAAACTGATCGTCTTTTTTAAGTCTATTTTATTATTTTTAAAATATAAATTTGAATTGACAAGATCTTCCCATTTTCTTGTGGACATAACGTGAAGGATATGATTGTGGATGACTTGACAAATGGGATTATCTCCATGGTTTAAATATAAAGCGTAGCACCTTGGCTTCAAATTCGATTTTAACTTTTCAAAAAGTTCATCGAGTTGAAGCAAACTAATATTGCTAGCGTAAGGAATTAAGGAATCTAATATTTGAGATTTTTCTTTTTCAGTCCAATGTTCAAAATTTGAAATAAAGTTTGTTATTGCTAAATTCACATTGTGCTTTATATATCTATTCAACAGAAATAATCGCAACTTACTTTCCTTATAGTTAACCGCACTAAATTCACTTTGCTCTTCCAAATAATTCCAACTGGAATTTGCTTTTATTAAATACAATCCAGGCATTCCAATGGAAGGAAGAATATATTCAGTCATTTCATGTTGAGTATCTGCCAATTTGATGAATTCAACGAGTAAATTCAGAGGAATAATTTGTTGTTTGTTGCTCGCAATTTGACAGTATTCATAAATTAACGAATACAATTTATGACTGCAGGCAGTATTTAATAAATTATCCCATTCCATTCTCACAATTCCATTCGGAAGTTCAAGAATTGTTCCGGAGAATTCAATAGTTAAGGCAGCTTTTTTACGAATGCTTAATTTTGCAAGATGTTTGGCCTTTTCTTGAGGATTTTGATTAGAGTCAAAACTTTCCCATTCTTTCATGAAATCGAATTGACTGTCTAAAGTTTTAATCATCATTAACAAAATTGGCTTGTATTTAGGACTAATGCAGTTTGGTAAGAGCGAAGACAAAATTATCTTTGCGACGTTTTTACGAAAGTTTAATAATTATGGCAAATATCGGTCGTGTAAGTCAAATCATTGGTCCAGTTGTAGACGTTTCTTTTAGTGGAAAAGATTCTGTTCTTCCTGAAATTTTTCATGCATTGTGTATTAAGCGTCCAGGAAAGGATGATTTAATACTTGAAGTACAGCAACATCTAGGCGAGGACAGCGTAAGAACTGTAGCGATGGACTCTACAGATGGACTGACTAGAGGAGCAGAAGTAATTGATATGAAGGCTACTATTTCAATGCCTGTTGGTGATGATATTAATGGCAGATTATTCAATGTAGTTGGTGAGGCAATTGATGGACTTGGACCAGTTTCAAGAAAAAATACCTACTCCATTCACCGTAAACCACCAACTTATGAGGAACTTTCCACAGAAACAGAAGTATTGTTTACAGGAATTAAGGTTATTGACCTTATTGAACCGTATTCAAAAGGTGGTAAGATTGGATTGTTTGGAGGAGCAGGTGTAGGTAAGACAGTACTCATTCAGGAGCTAATTAACAATATCGCCAAAGGATATGGAGGTCAATCTGTATTCGCTGGAGTTGGAGAGCGTACTAGAGAAGGTAATGATCTACTTCGAGAAATGATTGAAGCAGGTATTATAAAATATGGAGACAAATTCAAACACTCGATGGAAGAAGGTGGTTGGGATCTAAAAGCCGTTGAAATGGAGGGTTTGAAAGATTCACAGGCTACTTTTATTTTCGGACAAATGAATGAACCTCCAGGAGCACGTGCTCGAGTTGCACTTTCTGGTCTAACCATTGCTGAGTATTTCAGAGATGGAGATTTAAGCGATCCTGCAGGTGGTAAGGATATCTTATTTTTTATAGATAATATTTTTAGATTTACTCAAGCTGGTTCAGAAGTTTCAGCTTTATTAGGTAGAATGCCATCAGCGGTAGGTTACCAACCAACGCTTGCGACTGAAATGGGATTAATGCAGGAGAGAATCACTTCTACAAAAAGAGGATCAATTACTTCGGTTCAAGCAGTTTATGTTCCGGCAGATGACTTGACTGACCCGGCACCGGCAACAACTTTTGCCCACTTAGATGCCACTACAGTATTAAGTCGTAAAATTGCTTCATTGGGAATTTACCCTGCTGTGGATCCTTTGGATTCAACCTCGAGAATTCTTGATCCATTGGTTATTGGTGAGTTGCATTACAATACTGCTCAAAGGGTTAAAAATATTCTTCAGCGATACAACGAATTATTGGATATCATCGCCATCTTAGGCATGGAGGAATTGTCTGAAGAAGACAAATTGATCGTACATCGTGCGCGTCGAGTTCAAAAATTCTTATCTCAACCTTTCCATGTTGCTGAACAATTCACTGGAATTAAAGGAGTACTAGTATCCATAGAAGATACCATTAGAGGATTCAATGCCATTATGGATGGAGAAGTCGATGAGTATCCGGAGGCAGCATTTAACCTTGTTGGAACATTGGAAGATGCCATTGAAAAAGGAAAGAAAATCTTAGCAGAAGCATCTAATTAATAAAATAAATGAAGTTACATATTCTCACACCAGAGAAGGAACTCTATGAAGGTTCAGTTTCTTCAGTCATTCTCCCAGGTTTATCCGGACAGTTCGAATTATTGGATAGACATGCTCCAATGATTGCCGCATTGGGTAAAGGCCTTATTAAATTGACCGGAGTCAAAGGTGAAAAGCAGAGCATCGAAATTCTCAAAGGATTCTGTGAAGTAATCAATAATGAGGTTAATTTATTGGTCAGGGTTTAATCTCAAGTTCAAGAGCTTATTCTTAAATTAAATGCAGGAATCAAGTAGAATTGATTCTTAATGGATCTTGGTATAAATTTCTTTTATACTACCCAACCTTTTGCATGTTCAAATACGTCTTAAGACTAAAAGCTTCTTATGACTATTGTACAATCTAATATTAACCTCTGGCAAATTGTTACTCTGTCAAGTCTATTCTTGCTTAGCTCTTGTGAATATCCAATTGAAACCAAGGTCTCCAAATCAGATTGCATTCAAAGTATATTGACTCAGCTTGGTATGAAGTTGTATAGTGGTCAAGTAATTAGACCATGCCAAACCGTTTTGTACCAACATGAGTATAAGGATAATTACTTTTTTAACAATGCAAACGAATGCGCCAGATATTCTTATCACTTATATGATTGTTCAGGAAAAAATATCTGCATAGAAAATCCAACACTTTGCGATGCTATTTATAAAAATTCAAATTCCAAAATAATTGGAATTGGCCAATAATTAATAACACCTTAAATTATAAAAACATGAAATCATTAAAATTTATTTTCATTTTATTTTTACTCTCTAACCTACTTATTTTAAATTCTTGTTTGCGGGATGAATGTCAGAGTACAAGGATATTTTATCAGTATAACCCTGTTTACCTTAGTAAAGACGAATTAAGAAATGGTTTTAAAGTAATGGAAGCCCGAACACTTCGATCCACTGGCAAAATTTATGTTTATGGAGATTATCTATTAATTAATGAACCTAAAGAAGGAATCCATATAATAGATAACTCAAATCCAAAGAATCCAATATTCAAACTGTTTATTGCCATTCCCGGAAATATAGATCTGGCAGTTACAAATAACATACTTTATGCGGATAATTATACAGATTTATTGGCAATAGACATTTCAAACATCAATTCACCAAAACTTTTATGCAGAAATAATGACGTATTCAAACCAATTCTTATTGATCCTACTAGAGGATTACTTGTCGATTATGTGAAGACGGAAATTACCAGAGTTTTAAGTTGCAATGATCAAAACTTCAATAGAAGGTGGTTTTGGGAAGGTGATACTTTCTTTGATACCAATTTCAAATCAAATAGTTCTGGTACTACATCAGGCGTTCCGGGAATTGGAGGATCAACAAGTCGATTTACTATTGCCAATGAATTTTTGTACACAGTAGATTATTCGGATTTGTTTGCTTTTAATATCTCCGGAAATTGTCCAAAATTGATGAATACTATATCTATTGGTTGGAATATTGAAACAATCTATCCCTACGAAGATGTATTGTTTATTGGTTCGCAAAATGGCATGTTTATGTTTGGACTCAATGACCCTTCAAAACCAAATCTTATTGGCTCAGTATCACACGTCAGAACCTGTGATCCGGTAGTAGCGGAATCGAAGACAGCTTATATAAGCTTGCACGGTGGCAGTGCATGTGGTGGATATGAAAATCAATTGGATATTGTTGACTTTACAAATCTTAATAGCCCTTTTCTAAAAAAATCCTATCCAATGAAAAGTCCATTAGGCTTAGCCATTCGAAATAATATTTTGTATTTATGTGATGATGGCTTAAAGGTTATTGATGTTAAGAATTGGAATGATATAGAATTGTTATACCATGATTCAAGTATTAGTTCAACAGATGTTATTGTGTATCCAGATAAAGATCAGGCAATTTTAATAGGTGAACAAGGAGTCCTTCAATATGATATTTCAAATCCAAAAGGACTAAAACGATTAAGTATAATTCCAATAGTTAAATAAGTAAAATGACAAAATTTATTAAGCTGTTTTTCTTATTGTTTTCTATTCCATTATTCTCTCAGAATAATCTTGGTGAACAACAAATTACGGTAGTTTATCTTAAGAATGGAAGCGTGTTGAAAGGTTATCTTGCAAAAGGGAATATTGAAAACAGTTTTGAATTAAAATTAATGGAAGGAATCACTATGCAATTGCCGTTTTCTGAAGTTAAAAAAATGGTTCAGCCTACAGAACGATTTAGAAAACCTTATGAGTACTTGTTTAGAGAAAAAGGAATCTATAATATCAGCAGTTTAAAGTTGAATAGTGGAATAAGTATAGACAATCAGTTTTCTTTAGGTTTTGGAATTGAATCTGTTACAGGATATATGTTGAATAGATATTTTGGATTAGGATTAGGTCTAGGTTATGATTATTATGGTACGGAATCATTCAACGCACTATATCCGGTTTTTTTGGAGGCAAGAGGGTATCTATTCGGAGAAAGAAATGCTTATTATTATTCCTTGGCAGGAGGTTATTCTTTTGCAGCCAGCGATTCCGAACTTAAAATTCGAAGTGGACACAATTCCTGGATGTGGCATCCCGCTATAGGAGTTCGAATTGGTGCTAAACAGAATTTTAATTTTACAATAGATTTTGGACTCAGATTTCAGAATGCAAGTTGGGTTTACGAACCTTCGGATAGTTTTATTAAATCAGAAGAATATCGTTATCTTTATAAAAGATTTATTATTCGATTTGGTTTCCAAATCTGAACTATGATATGCCCTTAGATAGAGAATACCGTGATGATGAATTAATTGAAGGTTGCCTAAGAAATAATCGACTTTGGCAAGAGCGATTGTATAAAAAGTATTTTGAATCCATGTATAATTATTGCAATGTAAAGTTGCAGGATGAATCTATTTCAATGACAGTTATTAACAATGGATTTCTTAAAGTATTTAAGAGTATTCAGAATTATAAAAGCCACGGACCCTTGGATTCCTGGATACGAAAAATAATTTATAATTGTATGATTGATGAATTAAGATCTAATAAAAAATATTCCAAAACGGTAGAATTGGAAGATCATTTAGTATTGAAAGATTCCTTCATAGAGAAATTTTTCGAAGAAGATTTACTCAAGTTGATTAATAATTTACCTGAGTCAACAGCACATGTTTTTAGATTGTTTGCAATTGATGGTTATAGTCATGAAGAGATATCTCAGAAATTAAAAATAAGTTCAGGGACATCAAAATGGCATGTTTCAAATGCCAGAATTTTATTAAAAAATATTATAGAAAAGAGTTATGCCAAGTAAGAATATAAACGAATTAAAAAATAGTGGATGGGAGGATATGAAGCTTATCCTCAATGAGGAAATGCCACAAAAAAATGAAAGAAGGGTTTTCTTCTTTTGGATTTTTGGAATAGCGGGCATTCTGCTTTTCACTTCCCTATTTTATTTTAATTATCATGGTACTACCAATGAATCAAAATTGAATTCTGTTGCAAATGATTCACCAATTCTAAAGAAGCAAGAACTTAATAATCATATAAATTATGCAGAAAAAAATAATGTTGCTATTGATATAAACTCAGTGAATAAATATGGAGATGAGCAGACGCATAAATTGTCGGCGTCCAAGGTTTCTAGACTAATTTCTTCAAATAGTATTTCAAAAACCAAAATATTTCTCAGTTCTGGAGAATCTAGTGTGCCAAAATCTCAAATCGATAAATTAAATTTAGAATTAATACCATCTTCTACCCAGATCAACGAAGGCCAAAGTATCAATAAAAATGTAATATTTACATTGACAATCAGAAAATCTTACATTACTCTAGCTGAAAATTTAAAAATGAACTTAGAGGTAAATCCAATATTAAGACCAAAAATTCTACCTAAGCCTAAACATCCAGAGACTACTTTTGCAGGAATTGGTATAGTATATAATGCATTTAATTTGAATCCTTCGTTAAAACTGGGAGGTTTATTTAATTATAAATTGTCTAACAATTTTTTTATTGGATCGGGTTTAAATTTAGATTATTCTCATGGAAATTACCTAATTAGCCCTCGAAGTAATATTGTAAGTGTAGTCAATATAATAGATTCATCCAAGTCCTTTAGAATTGAGGCTAAGTCTGAGGCTGAGGACTTGTTAAACAATTCACTTGGCAATTCTGATAGAGTAGTACTAACGAATTATTTACTTCATATTAATGTGCCATTGACGTTCAATTATCAATTGAGTAGGACTTTTTCTCTTGGTTTAGGAACAGAGTTCAGTTTACTTTTGAACAGATTGAAAAACGGGAATGACAATCAAACAAAATATTTACTAAATTTGGATCAGAGTGCTTCCGATATTAGCAAATTTAACGCTGTAAATTGTGGCATCCATTTTAATTTAACATATTATCCTACAAATAGACTTAGTATTCAAGCTATTGTAAATTCTAGACTTGATGCTTTCTCAGCGGTATATACGAAGGATGTAATTACTAGCGCACCACCGACATATTTAGGGATAACCGAAAATAGAAATAATTTAGCTTATGGATTAACTTTGCACTGGAGAGTAAAGTAATTCATGGTATAAAGATCTTGTGTGAATAAAATTTCAGGTGTTGTCATTTGTTATAATGAAGAGCTTAATATTCGCAATTGTATTTTGAGTCTTCAAAAGGTATGCGACGAAATTATTGTTCTCGATTCATTTAGTACTGATAAAACTCCCGAAATTTGTAATAGCTTGGAAGTTATATTTATACAAAGAATTTTTGACTCGTATGGTGTTCAAAAAATCGCTGCTACAGACTTTGCTACAAATCCATTTATTCTATCACTAGATGCTGATGAACAACTCAGCGAACCTTTAATCAACGAGATTATAAATCTTAAAAAAAGCGAGATGGCCGGAGCTTATCTTATCCCCAGGCTAACTAATTATTGTGGGGAATGGGTTTATTACTGTGGATGGTATCCGGATAGGAAGATCAGATTATGGAATAGTTCATTGGCTAGATGGACCTCTGCAACATTACACGAAACTGTAGAAATTAATAGTAAAAAAGTACTAGTTCAGCGATTAAAAAACAATATCCAACATTACAGTTATCGAACAGTTGAAGATCACTATGATCGTATAGAGAAATATACCAATATTCAGGCTGAAACGGATTTTAAGAAGGGTAAAAGAACTTGGAAATTTAAAAAATATTTAAGCGCCGCCTGGAAGTTTATTGACATCTACCTCTTTAAACTAGGATTAATGGATGGTCAGACAGGATATGCAATTAGTAAAAGATCTGCGTATTACCAGTATTTAAAATTATCTAAACTTTATAAATTACAAAGGTTAAAATAACTGTGAGAACCAATAATTAAGTTTCTTGTTATATTATTCTATGAGCAAGTCAACTTTGGTAATCGGAGCAAGTACAAATCCTGAAAGATATTCAAATATGGCAATGAAATTATTGCACGAATATCAACATCCGGTATTTGCATTTGGGAAAAAATCCGGGCAGGTTGATGAAATTGTAATTGAGACCGAACAGATTCAATATCCTTTCCTGAATACGATTACCTTATATCTTAATCCAACAATTCAGAAGGACTTGTATTCTTATATTCTCAGTCTTCATCCTCGAAGAATCATATTTAATCCAGGTGCAGAAAATGAAGAATTAGAAAAACTTGCTACAGCACATGGCATTCAATGTATTGAAGCATGTACGCTGGTTTTATTAAAAACCAATCAGTACTAAGGAATCATACTGATTGGTTTATATATATCTCTATTAGAAATTACTAAATAAATGGGCTCTTTTAGAGCAGGAAGATTTACCATAATATCCTAAGGCCAAATTAGCTTCAAGAACCAGTTGTACGAAAGCAGGATTCGTTTTAGAATCTCTAGCAGTTCCGGCAATTTGTTTTGGAGTAGGGAAATTTAATGGCTTACCTGCATCAGCAACGAAGTCTGTTAAAGCATAACCCAATCTTAATCCAAGCATCAAAGTAAAATTATCAGTACCAAAAATGTAACCACCGGTACCAAAGACAGCACTGAAGTAATTTTTGCTATAATACTTAGTTACATCGGAATTTACGGGATCATTAGAGTCTTCATTCTTAACCGAATTAACTATGGAATATTGAGGTCCTATTTCGATATACGATCCATTGGATTGATGTCTGTATAAAAGACCTAAATCATAATTCTTCCAAGTTATATCTTGGTTGTTTGTAATATTTCCGAGATCATAATCAAATCCTTGTTTCAATTGATTATAAATAAAGTCAACTGTAATTCCATTGTTTAGTCCAAAATACATTCCAAATTTTGCACCAATTCCAGCACCAGAATTCAAATGATAACTGTAATTCTTATCATCCAAGAGTTTAGAATTAATAAAACCTGTAAGTCCATAGTTCACCTTTAAACCACAGTCCCACCAGGCATAAATTTTTTGGGCATTTGTTTTTTGAATAAAAAACGAAACGGCCAAGAGCAATAAAATTTTCTTCATTATTAGATTTATTAAAGTTTTATAAAATAAGTTTGTTATAGTTTAGATTCCGTCACCATCCAATAAGTTGCCTAGTCCTCCCAGAATACTACCTTCTTCTCTTCTACCTCCGACTCCTCCATAAGAGATAATTTTGGCAGCCAATCTGGAAATTGGTAAAGATTGAATCCAAACCGTTCCAGGTCCTCTCAACAAGGCATAAAATAAGCCTTCACCACCAAACATCCAGTTTTTCATTCCTCGAATGAATTCAATATCAAAATCCACTCTTGAAGTATAGGCTACAACACAGCCCGTATCAAGTCTAAGTGTCTCTCCAATGGCCAATTCTTTTTTAATCACATAACCACCAGCATGAACAAAGGCCATACCGTCCCCTTCGAGTTTCTGCATTATAAATCCTTCTCCTCCAAAAATCCCGGTGCCCAGTTTTCTTTGAAATTGAATCCCAATACTAACACCCTTGGCTGCACACAAAAAAGCATCCTTTTGAGCTATAATTTTTCCTTCGTATTGACTGAGGTCTAAGGGAATTATTTTTCCTGTATAAGGAGCAGCGAAGCTTACTCTTGCCTTGCCTAAACCTTCATTAGTGAAAGCAGACATAAAAAGGCTCTCTCCGGTCAATAGTCTCTTGCCTGCATTCATTACCTTTCCAAAGAAACCACCTGTATCTTGTTGTGATCCATCACCGAAAAGGGTACTCATCTTTATTCCATCTTCCATCATCATAAAAGCACCACTTTCAGCAATTGTTGTTTCGCCCGGATCTAGTTCAATTTCAACGAATTGCAACTCTTCACCATATATTTTATAATCAATTTCGTGGCTAGGCATTATAAATTTTTCGTATTAAGCATCAAAATTACTTCGAATTGCCTAAATTTTACAGAATGTATCTAAAAATGATATCCTATACTTAGATTAAGGGTTCTCCTAAGGGTTTCCACTTCAGCCCCCACAACATATTTTTGAGACCTGTTTGGGACCGTGTTTTGATCTGAAAAAGTAAATAAAGACTGAACGTATTTTGTATTTCTCCTGTCAAACAAATTGAGTACAGAAAGTCCGAATTCTAATTGAGATTGTTTAAGCTTAATTTTATACTTTACATCAAGATCAATTCTCAAATAATCATCAAGATATTTTGTTTGCTGACTAGGCTTTCTGTCACGGGTATTTTTTCCGGAAATAAAAACGTCATTGTACGGTAGAGAACTTCCATATACTCCATTGATTGAAAAGTCCCAGTGGTCTAAATTTAAACTGTGATTAGATTTAAATTGATGAATTCTAGCATAAGGCCTTTGAAAATATTTGCCATTGTCAATCTGCAGAAAGCTATTTTTCGAATTATTGTAAGAGTAAATAAGGTAATAGCTATATTTTTTTATGTGTTGTTCAAAAGTCAGATCTATTCCTTTATAAATTCCCTTTCCTTTGGGAATAATAAATGATTTTATTCTTGCAGGTTCATTACTTGTAGTTGGCAATTGTACTTCAATTATATTGTCAACCAAACCATCAACTTTCTTATAATACAATTCTGCCTTAATTAGATAATTTGAACCTTTAAATTGTTGAACAAACTCTGATTGGTTGGAAATCAGACTAGGAATATCATTGCCATCCGATTGAATCCATAAATAATATTCTCTTCCAAAGCGGTCTTCATATCTAGCTTGTCTTAGGTATTGATAATAAATACCTAAATTCAAGGTACTTGTCCATTTGGAATTCCATTGATATTGCATAGAATACCGAGGTGAAAAATCTAAATTTTTGCCTTCCGAATATTTACTTATTCTGATTCCCGGAGAGAATGAAAGCTTGTCGGTAAGTAAAAAATCTGTCTGAATAAATCCAGCCAGCTCAAAATTATTAGCTGTATTCTGACTAACGACTAATCTGTTGAATAAAATATCGGCATGAGTGATGTACTGGTTGTATTCAAAACCAATATTAATTTTATTTTTTTGTTCTGTGATTTGCGTATTTAATTGAAAATTATTATTATCAACATCATTAACTACTGTAGACAATTCCTGAATTAAAATATTCTTTTGTCGTATTCTTGAATCTATTATTTGGTTGAAATTATATTTAGATTTTGAAAAATTAAAATCCGTAGCAACATTATTTGTCCAAATATATTTACCTCCTAGGTTACTAGCAAAATTTTTCCAATTCGAGCTGTCTTTAAAGACACCCACTATATTACTGCTGTTAATGTTGCTACTATTATATTGTGATTGAATCGCATCCTTGGATGAAAAATAAGAAGCATTGAGATTTAATTTCTTAAGCGGGTTATAATTTGCACTTACAAAAATGTCATTGAATGTATATTTGGGATTTATCGCGACAATTTCGGTAGAGTCACTGAGTTTAATTGGATCAAGAATTTGATTGTTTTCTTGTAGAAGTGTATTAAAGGTATTGGATTCACCTAAGTTGAAAGTTGTTGTTCTAGCTCCTGCAGCGATATTTAATTTTTTTGTAATTGGAGTTTTAATATAGGCATTCGCTGTTATTAAATTCAAATCAATGCCACCATTAAATTTGGTAATGTTAGGATCTGATTTAATGAGTACAACAGAAGAAATTCGCCCACCATAGTTTGCCGGAAAATAAGATTTGTAAAGATCAATTGAAGAAACTAGATAGGGGTTTATGCTACTGAATACGCCGTAAAAATGGTCGACATTAAATAAAGTAAGTCCATTGAGTTTAATCAAATTTTCATCCGTTCCACTTCCTCTAATTTGGAGTCCTGAGCTTCGATCATCAGTTGCATTTACTCCACTTGATTGCTGAAGTGCCCGCATGGGATCTTTAAAAACATTAGCCTGTATTCTGTAAGTGAGATTTTTAATTATTGAACTGGAGCTCTGGTCAATTCTTTCAAAATTCAGCGTAGGTCTTATAGATTTGATAACAATTGGAGGTAAAAGAGAAATTTCTGGAATTAAATTAATTTTTAATTTCTGATTGTTATTCTCTTCAATAAAAAAGGTTTGATTCTGGTAACCAAGATATCTAATTTCAATCCATGGTTTTGAGTATTTAGAAACCTGATT
The DNA here is from genome assembly GCA_040006775.1 of Saprospiraceae bacterium. Classification (GTDB taxonomy): domain Bacteria; phylum Bacteroidota; class Bacteroidia; order Chitinophagales; family Saprospiraceae; genus Vicinibacter. Next base: position 251,424 of record JBDTWI010000002.1, on the reverse strand, counting down.
GATAATAAATTTCCCACTAATGTCAGACTGAGTAATGAGTCCATCGGGATAAATTATTATTGTTGCCCCAACAATGGTTTCGCCATTGCTATAATCCTGAATTGAACCATTAATTTGAATTTTTTTAGTTTCCTTGCTATTCGCTTCAAGCTGTTTTAATTTCACTTCATCAGTAAAAATTAGAAAATGATTTTCATCTTGTATTTTAAATGAAAGAGGAGTACTAACCAATAGCGATTCAAGAATAAGCTCGGTAGTTTGGTTGTTGTTCCAGGTATTTACAAAATATTTTGAACATAAATTCGGATCGTAGGCAAAATGAATTTTTCGACCCGAACTTAAATTTTTTAGTGCATCATCTAGAGTTAGATTGGTTTTCTCTGATATAGATACTTGTGCAAAAGAATTTTCATTCAATGCAAAGATCAAAAAAAACACATATGGAAAAACCTTCACTATTATTCTTTTACACTAAGAACTCCGTTGGATACGTTAGCACGAAGTTTCAAGGGTAAAAATACGGATTGCATTGCATCATCAAGTGCAAATCTTTTAAAAAATCCGGTATATCTATATTTTAATAGGTTGTTCGAGTATTTAATATCCGTCAGATTGTATTGGCGTTGGAGTTCTTGCATAACCTGAATCAATGGGGCATTTTCATAATAGAAGTAACCATCTCTCCAAAACTTAAAATCTTCTAGGTTAAAAGTAGAATTTTGGATAACCAGATCTTCACTTTTAACACTCATCCCGGGAGTTAGAATATACTGATTTTTAGAACTAAAAAAATGTACTACAACCTTTCCTGCAAGACAGCTTACATTCATGAGATTGTTTCTCGAATAAACATTAAAACTTGTTCCAAGTACGTTAACCTCACCTAATTCAGTAATTACGGTGAATTTTTCTCCTTTTTTTACTTGAAAATACGCTTCCCCCTTAAGTTTTATTCGTCTATTCTTATTATATGATTTTGGATCGTAACTGACTTCACTGGCTGCATTCAAGGTAATAAAAGAACTATCCGGTAATCTTACCAGCTTTTGTTCCGCCATTGGTGCGGACTCGTGAATAGATTCGGTGTTGAAAAGGGTAAAATAAATAACTAGGCTTACGGATGCTGCTGCGGTGAGCAAATAGGGCCAGAATTTAACCAATTTGGATGGTTTTGGCTCTTGAACTGACTTTTGAATAGATTCCCAAATTTTTTGCTTGGAGTTGAGATCGGAACTTAAGTCTTTATATTTTATGGAGTGAAAAGCTTCTTTAGCTGCTTCAATACTGGATGAAACGGAAGGATTTTCATGAATCAGACTTTCCCAATAGGATTTTTGAGTCCCATTAGGATCTTTCATCCACTCGAGGAAATTTTCATCCTCCAGAAAGTCAGCCCAATCGTAATTTGAATAATCTTTTTTCATAGTCCCTAATTTAGAAAGTCAATATTTCTGTAGATGTACTCAAGGGAAATAAATAAAAGCAGGCTAAGCACAATATTTTCCCTAATTCGTGCAACAGCCGTAGAAATAAGGTTTCTTACCGACTGATATTGTAGATTCATGGCCTCACAAATAGCCTCATAATCCATACCTTCTTGGTATTTTAAGAAGATGGCCTCTTTTTGCCTTGAACTAAGCAAATCTAACGCTTTGGACATTTTTCTTTGCATAGAATCGTCCTCTTCAGTTTGAATCAGATGATTTAAAAAATTAGGTTCCGCAGCCGACTCGAACTCTAGTTTTGAGTCATCGGAGTACTTTAATTTTTCCTTTAATTTTTTGACTAATTTTCTTCTAAAAGAGCAAATAAGGTAATTTTTGACACTGTCAGTCGGACTTAAGTTGGCCTTAAGGTTCCAAAGGTCGATAAATAATTCCTGTACGCTGTCTTCAACAATTTCGTGATGAGAAGACATTCTCAAACCATAATTCACGAGAAGATTAAAATATTTTTCATAAATCTTCTTTAAAGCAGATTCATCTCCTTCTCTAAGCCTGTCCCATATTGTTGATTCATTCTGCATTGAAGCTCAAAAATCCTTTATTTTTATTAAATATCAAAATTTTTTTCAAATCATCAAGTACAAAAATCAAAAGTTCGACTTTATTTTTTCGAGACACGATTTATTTAAAAGATTAAAATTAAAGTTAAAATGAAATTATTTAGAAATTTATTTGGTTTAGTTGTTTTAGGATCTGCATTATTTTTTCTTAATTCTTGTGCAAAAGAAACAACTCAAGATGAGCAATTGTCATTGACATCAGGATTAGAAAATCTATCCGCAAGTGTGGTTATTCTTGACAATGGAACAGCTAATGATGGAAAGCCATGTTATGTATTGTTATTTCCACTCAAAGTTCAAGTTGGAAGAGATGTTGTTACTGTAAATTCTCAAGAAGAATTAGACAGATTAATGAAAAAACCAACAACAACGAAGACAAGACCTGTAATACTTTTTCCTTATGGTGTTAAACTTGTTGCAACAGGAGAAGTTCTTAGAATTACGAATCAAAGAGATTTAGATCAAGTATTAAAGAACTGTGGTAGAACAAAAAGAGATACCATAATAAGAGATACAAATCGACATGCATGTTATGAATTTGTATTCCCTCTTAATGTAGTATTTAGTGATGGCACTAATAAGACAGTGAACTCCCAAGAAGAATTTAACGCTTTGCATAAATTAGGTACAACTCGAATCAGCTTTAGAATTGAGTTTCCTTTTGATGTGACTCTTTCGAATGGAAATAAGTTGACGATAAGCTCTAAAGAAGAATTAATGAGATTAGAAAGATCTTGTACCGATAGAAGAGGTGGAGGTCATTAAGAAAATAGTTTGAAGTTTAAATTAGTAAATAATTAAGCTCTGTCTTTTGGCAGGGCTTTTTTTATTGTATGTGACAAAGTGTTGTATATTTGGTTAAAACTTAGAATTATCAATTTCACAAATCAATGAAAATGGAAACAATGAATCTCAGATTTATCTTTTTTTGCGTCACGATGGCAGTTGTTTCCTCTTGTACCTATGAGAAGAATATACTTCAGGATCGATCAACTGGCGAAGATGAGACATTTAAATTTGTAGAACAAATGCCTGAATTTATTAATGGACAGGCTGCAATGTATAAATTCATTAAAGATAATTTGCACTATCCTCAGAAGGCCATAGATTTGAAGGTTACAGGAACGGTAGTTGTCCAATTTGTAGTTAACACAGAGGGAAAGTTAATTAATGTAAAAGTTGCTCGAGGGATTGGCTCAGGATGTGATGAAGAGGCAGTTCGTATTGTTGAATCTATGCCTGATTGGAAGCTTGGAATGCACAATGGCAAGGCTGTCCCCGTGAGTTTTACCCTGCCAATTAAGTTCAAGTTAGAGTAATTCTAGTGCAGATCGATTGTTTAATTTTTACTGTACAATATAAAATTTATCCTATTGTATTTCTTCATAACTAATGTATAAGGTCAGAAATTTCCTTCTGCCATTATTAGCTATAGGCAATTTTAATTTTAAAATTTTTATTTAATTATTGGAAAATAATCAAAATCTATTAATTTTATGCAGTAATCAATTTTGCATGAAGTGAAATTGATAGGTTTTTGGAATAAACTTATATAATATGAATCGAACGGTAGCATATATTATTTATGTAGTTGTTGGTATTGCCAGTCTTAATATTTTTCATAACTACAATTCAGCTTACGTTTATGCTCCAGGAGATGGAGCAGCAGCTTCAAGATCTACATCACTAAGCACCCCAGGAGATGGAGCAGCAGCTTCCAGAGCAACAGCTCTCGGTAGTCCAGGAGGATCAGGTGGTGTCGAAACTTGTTGTCCGGACGCAATACCTGGTGGTTTTGAATCATCTTATTATTACATCCTGAACACTAATTTAATATTTTTAATTATTTCAATAATTGGAGCCTTAATTGGAGGTTTTTTGATTTATTATAATTTTCAAGACTATAGAGAAAAAATTTATGGCGGTGTACTGATGGCCTTTTTATTCAGCAGAGCTGCTTTATATCTAGCTGTTTTAATTAGAGATATTTGGATTCACAGCAACTAGAATTTGTTCTTAATAACAAAGAAATAAATTAGTCAACAAGCATAAATGCACTCCAATTGTTATCATTTTTGTTATCGGATCGCAATTGTTTTTGAGTTGCAATAAAAGCTTCATTAACATCAAGCTCATTATTAAGCAAGAACTGATAGAAAATTTTCATAAATGCAATTGTAGACTTATCACTTACCTGCCAGAGAGTAGAAATTATACTTTTTGCACCTGCGATTTTAAATCCACGTATTAAACTCAAATTGGACTCATATTGATTGATATTTTCTCCGACGGCGGATTCACAAGCGGATAATACTACTAATTTGGTTGCTGACAGATCCATTTTGCTTATTTCCAATGCATTTAAATAGCCATTATTTTTTTCCAAATCATTTGAATTGATGTTTGCATTTGCCAGTACAAGAATGGAATGCTGCAATGGATTCGTTTTAAAAAATTCATACTTATTTCCTATATCCTTTAACTCTTCATAATAACCGTGTGTTGCGATATGAATGATGTCCGGAGCATCTTGTAAATTAATTTTTAAATTCTCTTCATTGGCTTGAATATCTTTTAGAAGTTTAGTATGAATATTTTTCTTCTGCATTTGATCATTTAGTACATTTACTTCTGTCAATGTTCCTTCTAAAAAGTTCCATTCTAAATTCCCTGCATTTTCTAATTTGTTTGGATTCATTCCATAGTTAATTCCACCGACCAACAAAGCAGAATTTGCATGAATAGGTTTTAATTCAGCTTCTCTAACTAAGTTATAAGTGCTTGTAAGTTGAACCATTTTGTATTTATCAAACATATAGCTGCTATCTGAAATTTGTACGCAACTTAAATTCCTTTGATTTAATGCGCCTGCTGTAGAAAAATAAATTGCTTTAGCCTGAGGAAATAATTTAAGTATTGGTTCCCAAATTAATTGGTATTCACTTTGATTATTACTTTTCTTTGGAGTAAGACCAAATCCTCGTAAACTTGCATTTTCCTTAATGCTACTGTCTACAATGAAGCTTAGTTCGACCTTTGTTTTGTTCAGTTGGAATTCATCACATAGTGGAATTACTTTTGGGAACTGATTTTCTGAATCTAGTACCAAGGCCATGTATTTTTCAGTATTCGAAGAGCCAAATTTTGATTTGTATTTAATGAATTCTACAGCAATCTCATTAGCTTTTAATCTATTGTGAATATCTGAAAAGTTGAAAGTATCCTTTGAAACAACTGTATTTAGTATCTTTCTTATAATCTGATCTCTTTCCAAATACAAGATTATATTTTTTGATTCAGAAGATATTTTTAGTTCAACTTTAGTTAATTTATTTTTTAGATCAATAATCGTGCTGTCCTTTGAGCTGCTCATTAACTTATTTAATTCTCTACTCTTTCTAAACAGTAAGCCTTTAGAATACAGTGCCAATTCATATAAAAATCTTGAATAATCTTCGGTCATTATTTCGGAATTGTATAATTCGTAGAAGATGTCTACTTTTGAAAAAAGTTTATTTTGAATAAACTGATTGAGTTGTGATTCCGTCATAAAATTTAAAGCAGAAGCTAAATTATTATTAATTGAATCTTTATAGATTCTGAGAATTTCATTGAGCTTTTTATCTTTAGCAATGAAATAATAATGTGCAGCAAGTATTAGAAACAATTCTGTTTGTTCTGATTTAATATTTTTAAAATTTGTAAAGCCATTGGTTAATTTTGCAATTTGAAGAACAATACCTTCCAATGTATTGAAATCAGATTTTTTCAATGCCATATTTCCTTTTAAAAAGTAATAGGTTACTACATTATCAAAAGAGTTATTATAAGCACTGGAGTCTGTTTCTAAATCATTGATATGTAAAAGACTAGCTTCAAGTTCCAGCAAGCTGTCAGCTAAAGCAAGATCTGCAATATTATTGCTAATAATAACTTCGGAACAAACATTTAAACTGTTTGTATAATTCGGTATATCAACCTGAGAAAACTTTGAATTGCATTCGATGCATTGGAATAGCAAATCACGGATACCTTTTGTTTCTTCTGTTCCAATAGTATATAATAATTTATTCGTTAAATGTTTGCAACTATCAGATTCAGAAACTTGTTTTATTTTCTCGTGATAGAATAATGCCTTATCAAGAATATTTAGTTTCCAATAAAAATTGGAAGTGTAATTGTAAAAGAAATTCAAATAAATCAACAAATATGTAGAATCTACAGTTTGTTCTAGTTCCAAAATTTTATTTTCTGCCTCATTGAATTGATCTGTTTGAAAATAGTAGTTTAGTAAGTTGGATGAAGCAAATAAGACATTGTTCTTATCCTTAATTTGATTAAATATTTCAATGCTTTTTATCAAAGGAGTAAAAGCCAATTGCTCTTTGTTTAAATTTAAACAGCTAATAGCATAGTGTACAAGACAGCGTGCATAAATAAAGCCGGTATCCATCTTGAAAGAGTTTGATATATGAATAGCAGAATTAAGGCTCTTATACTCCCTTGTAAATTCACCCTTCATTTCATAGATTCTTCCTTTTATATACAAGGATCTAATCAATTTATCTTTTGGTATGGTTTGTAGATTTTTAATTAAATTAACTGCGCTGTCAACTTTGTTCATGGCTAATTCTAGAGTAACTGAATTCCTTCTTGCGAGGTCTGAATCCTCTAGATAAGAATCAATATTTGCCATTGTTGAATTGGTATTGTTTTGCGCCTTAACAATAGAATTTCCTATAATTAATAAAAGTATTATAAAGTGCTTCATTCCAGATGGCTTATTCTTAGATTTCAAAGTTAAGCATTAGTCTTATGTAGTCCTGTGGTTTAATTAATCCTATTCATTTTTGTTTTATTGAGATCCTAATAAAACTGCAATTTCATAAGGTTTTATGCCATTTATTAATAGACAATTCTTGAATTTGTTATCAATTTGTAGTAACATTAATTATATATAATTATATAAAGGATAGAAAGTCAATTAATTATGTAGAATTATTAAATAAATTTTGCGTAGATTGATAAGCTTTTTTGGCTTTCTAAATAAATGAAAAGTTGAGCAATATCTTCTAACAGAAAGCAATATTTTAGCACAATCAATTAGACGTGATTTTTGTCACTAATTTTGTGGAGGTCAAATAGAATCGATACAAGAGCTAATCTTTTCTTGACCATTGAGACTAATTTTATTCAGAGGAAGTGGAGGCTACGTATTTGATTGCATAGATTAAATAGGGTAACTCAAATGCGGAAAGTAAAATGTAATTCTTGTAATAGACAAAAGACATGAATAGTCAATGCGGGATAATTCACATTTTAATTATAAAACATTTAAAAATTCAAATTATTTATATCTTTGAAAACTTTAATCCGCATAAGTATGAAATCGACCATTATCATTTGGAATCAAATTGTAATTTTATTCCTAGGATTGATCCTGTTTACTTCTTGTAGTGAGCCAATTTACGTTCATCGGCTCAATTACAATGATCTTTACATAAACTGTATTTCTCAGAAGCAAAGTAACTGGTGTTGGGCTGCCTGTTCTGAGATGGTAATGAAGCATTTCGACCCTTCAGGAAATTATGCTCAGTGTGAACAAGCAGTAAGAGCTCTGAATCCAAATCAAGTAAGTCAAACAAGTATTGGTTCTTGCTGTCAAGCTGCTACGGGTAACTTAGAATGCAATCATACCAATTGGCCGATATTTGAAATGTATAATTTCAAATGTTCTGATACCTATACCTGCAGTGATTATCTTTCATGGGAAGACATGTTGAATCAAATTGATTCTAGTAAACCTCTTTGCTTGACCTACAATTGGACTTGTGGTGGTGCGCATATGATTATAATGTCAGGATATCAAATTGTAAATAATCAACTCCTTGTTCATTTACTTGATCCTTATTCAGAATTTGCTCGAATTAATGATCCAGATTATCCTTATCCAAATTCATCGAGATATGTTCTTCAGTCCGAAAACAGAAGTAATTCTGATCATACATTAGGAAGATGCTATTTCGATTTTGAAAAAATTTCTAATTAATAAATAAAGAATTTATGGCTATAGTAATTATATCTTCTGTGAAAAAGAAAAAAAATATTTGGATATTTTGTTTCAGTTTTATCATTTTGAATTTATGCTTGTTTACTAGTTGTAAATCTACAATTGACGAAAAGGTGCCAAATGAAGTTGTGAGGCAATCCATTGAAGTTACATTTGATAAATTAGTAAATGTTCATAACTATAATGAATTCGGTTTATCAAATGAAGGTCAGGCAAAAACGCTTACAGCGGTAACTCAGTGTAAAAAGTATTTTATTGGATTAAGTAAAATCCGAAATTACAATGGCACTGATTCCATTTTTCAACTTGTAAACAAAAATTATTCAATTGAAATAGCCTTTCAGGACTCAATGAATAAAATACGTACTTCTATAGAATACAAATTAAATACAAAAGATGAATGGGAAGCCATTGGATTTGGATATTCACCCATATTTAGTCATTTTATTAATGATACTTTGTTGACTCCATTGAGTAATTTGTCCATAGTATCTGTTCCTGCCTTAAATACAGGTTTTTATTTTTACAGGGAAAATAATACTGGAAAATTAATGTGCAAACTACTAAATAGGTTTAAAAATAATTATTCATCATCCCAAAAGACTTATAACGATCAGGAAATTTTAAATTTACTTAAAGAATATTCAAATAATTTAGACAGCCGTTATCCGGGATAGTCGAGATTAATAATTTTTTTATTATAAATTTGAAATAAGAAAGGAGTTTAGGAATTTCTTTAAAATAGAATTGAAAACTTTTATAAATAGCTATTATAAGTATTTCACTTAGTAATGATTATGCAAAATCCAACAGTTCCTTCATTCTTATCAGCGCAATTCGATAACCATAAAGTCCCATTCCTTGAATATGGCTCCAACTGTAATCTCTTATTAAAGAATGTTGACGAAAGTTTTCCCGTTCATTGATATTGCTTAAATGCACTTCAATAATTGGGCATTTGTGTATCGCAATAACATCCCGTATGGCAATGGAAGTATGGGTGAATGCTGCGGGATTAATAATTATACCTGCGCAAGTATTCAATATTTTTTGAAGGGTTTCAACAATTTCTCCTTCGTGATTGGATTGAAACAGTTCTATCTCGAAATTTGAAAATTCATTCTTTAATTCTTCGAGATAATCAGTCAAACTTTTGTTGCCATAAATTTCTGGTTCCCTAAGTCCTACAAGATTAAGATTGGGACCATTAATTAATGCAATACTAGGTTTCATTAGTTGACCATCTCAGAAAGAAACTTCAATCTTATCAATCGAATTTCTTCAAAAGTGATGTCATCTTCTTTGAGCACATGATAAGCTTCTTCTGCGGAATCGCTATCCGCAGTTTTGAAAAAATCAAAAATATCGTCTTTGATTAATTCATCAATATGATCCTTTATGTAATAGTCAATATTCAGTTTGGTTCCAGAGCTTACAATGATATTCAATTCATCCATTAGATCTTCAAGATTCATTTGAACGTTTCTTGCAATATCTTCTAATGGCATTTTCTTGTCAATGCACTTAATGATTTCAACTTTTGCTTTTGATTTATCTGCAACCTGTCTGACCTGGAAATCATCTGGTCTTTCGATTTCATTTTCTTCAACATATTTGGCAATAAAATCCAGGAATGGTTGACCAAATCTTTCTGCTTTTCCCTTGTTTATACCGGATATCTTGCACAGATCTTCCATGGTAACAGGAAACTGAGTGGCCATTTCTTCTAAGGCTGGATCAAAGAAGACAACCCAAGGTTTAATCTTCATTTTTTTAGCCAACTCCAATCGAATGGTTTTAAGTATTTCAAAGAGCTGAGGATCCAATGCTGCTCCCTGACCTACTACTGCATCTTCATCTATTGAACTGGTATTGGAATAATCGTGATTTATTGAAATGGAAACCTCCTCCGGATTTTTTAAATAAGCGTGTCCTTCAGGACTTAGCCTTAGAATACCGTAGGTTTCAATATCTTTTATTACAAATCCCATTAGAATGGATTGTCGCAATAGGGAATACCAAAAAATATGTTCCTTATCTGCGCCAGTACCAAATAATTCATGCTGGTCTAATTCATAATCGAGAATGTCCTTGGTCTTAACTCCACAGATAAACTCAACCATCGGCTTAATAGTAAAATTCTGATTTAATGCAAGAATCGATTTTAGTACAACAACCATCTCTTCTTGTATTTTTATTTTTGGTTTCGGATGACGGCAATTGTCGCAGTTTGCGTTGCAGAGATCGGAATCAAACTCTTCACCAAAATAATGCAGTACAAATTTTCTTCTACACACAGAACTTTCCACATAAGATTCCATTTCATCGAGCAATTGCGCACCTAAATCTCGCTCAGAGGCAGGCTTGTCTCTTAAAAATTTCTCTAATCTTACCAAATCAGCATTGGCAAAAAATGCGTAACAATTTCCAACCAATCCATCTCTTCCTCCTCTTCCTGTCTCTTGATAATAATTTTCCAATGATTTTGGAATATCGTAATGGATCACAACTCTGACATCCGGTTTATCAATTCCCATTCCAAAGGCTATAGTTGCACAGATGACGTCAATTTCCTCCATAAGAAAATCATCCTGAACCTGTGTACGTGCTTTTGGATCCATTCCGGCATGATATGGAGACGCTTTAATTCCGTTCACTAAAAGAACTTGTGCTAAGTCTTCAGTAGTTTTCCTGGCCTGAACGTAGATGATTGCAGATTCACCATGATGAGCTTTGAGAATCTGTATGATCTGTTTTATGGTTATTTCTTTATTGATCTTTGGTCGTACTTCATAATATAAATTGGGTCTGTTGAAAGATTCCACATAAATATCTGGTTCTTCCATTTCCAAACTCTTCATAATATCAACCTGAACCTTAGGAGTTGCTGTAGCAGTAAGTGCTATTATTGGAACTTTTTTGTTGATAGAATTAATCATGTCTCTGATTCTTCTATAATCAGGTCGAAAATCATGTCCCCATTCTGAAATACAATGCGCTTCATCGACTGCAACAAATGAAATATCTACAGAATTTAAAAATTCAATAGTTTCTTCTTTTTGAAGTGTTTCAGGCGCAACAAATAATAATTTTGTTTTCGCTTGTACAATATCATCTTTAACCTGTTTTATTTCAGAACGATTAAGAGATGAATTTAAAAAATGTGCAACTTCACCTTCATGACCATAACCTCTAATTGAATCAACCTGATTTTTCATTAGTGCAATGAGTGGCGAAATAATAATCGCTGTACCCGGCAACATCAATGCAGGCAATTGATAACAAAGGGATTTGCCACCTCCGGTTGGCATAATCACAAATGTGTCTTTCTGATTTAAAACAGAAGTAATTATTTTTTCTTGGCTTGCTTTGAATGCATCAAATCCAAAATAATATTTGAGACTTTCGTTTATTTGTTGGTTAGTAAACATCAAATTCTAAAAAAATAAATATATAAACAGTTATATTTAGTGTTAAGGACTAAAGTTACATCATAAGTATGGATTTTAGTTATTGTAAATTAAGAATTTACAAATAATTTAGGAATATTCTAATTTCCTTTAGAACTCAATGATCTTTGTACAGAAATAAATATATGAGAGACATAATTATAAATTTAGAACAACAAGGCACCATACTCAATCCGAATCAAACTGATCGCACAAAAGATTGGAATGAAATAAAAGAATTTGCAGGCAATTTTATTGAAGAATTGGAACACAGAAAAGCATTTATTATACCAAATTCACTATCCGGGTTTTTAGAAAACCCTGAAATGCAAGTTGAAGATCTACAAACAATTCTTAATGACTTGCAAACACATATGATCAATTCAGGACTTAATCCTGCTTCTGGAGGACATCTTGGCTATATTCCAGGAGGTGGTCTGCACTTAGGGGCACTTGGTGATTATCTGGCTGCCGTTACTAATCAGTATGCCGGTATAAGTTTTGGAGGACCTGGTGCTGTTAAAATTGAAAATGAGCTGATACGATGGATGTGCAGATTAATGGGTTATCCAATGGGAAGTCTTGGCAATCTCACCAGTGGAGGATCTACAGCTAATCTCATAGCTTTTGTAACTGCTCGGGAAGCAAAAAAGATCAAAGCCAGAGATTTTGAGAAACAGTGTATTTATTTGACCAATCAGGTTCATCATTGTGTGCATAAGGCAATTCGAATCTGTGGTATGCAAGAAGCTCAAACAAGATTTATTGCCTGTGATCGGTCTTACAGGATGGATCCTGTTGATTTGGAAACTCAGATTAAAGAAGATTTGGCCAATGGGTATACTCCTTTTATGTTGGTTGCTAGTATAGGTACAACTGATACCGGATCAGTAGATCCTGTGAATAAACTGGCAGACATCGCTGAAAAGTATAAACTTTGGTTCCATGTTGATGCAGCTTATGGTGGATTTTTCATACTTTCAGGTATAGAAAATGAAGACGGAACTAAGGTTAAAGACTTTTTCAAAGGCGTAGAACGATCTGATTCAGTTGCAATAGATCCCCATAAGGGACTATTTCTATCTTACGGATTGGGGGCTGTATTAATCAAAGATGTTGCCTCAATGTATCAGGCACATTACTATAAGGCAGCCTATATGCAGGATAGTTTGAATACTCAGGAAGAATTGAGCCCAGCAGATTTATCCATTGAGTTAACCAAGCATTTTAGAGGACTTAGATTATGGTTGCCCTTAAAAAAGTATGGTTTAAGTCCATTTAAAGCTTTGTTGGATGAAAAAATTCTCCTCTGCCGCTATTTTTATCAGGAAGTTCAAAACTTAGGTTTTGTTGTTGGGCCTTATCCTGAATTATCTGTTTGTATTTATAGATATGTACCTGATTCAGGAGATGCAAATTCATTTAATGCTGATTTAGTGGCCGAAGCCCTGGAAATAGGACGAATATTTATTAGTTCAACAACTATCGATGGTGTTTACTGGATTCGGCTTGCAGTCCTAAGCTTTAGAACACATCTTAGGGAAATTGACCTTTTGTTGAATATTCTTAAGAATGGGCTTAGCAAATTGCAGGAACACTAAAGATAAAAGACCTAATTTACAATTCTGAATATCTGATTTGATTGTAGTAATACATTTTGAATTGGCCAATTGCTTATTTTTCCTTCTCTTTGTGCATTATTTGTATTTATGAGGATTTCTTATAATTGGTTGAAAACTTTAATTGATCTGGATAAAAGTCCGGAAGAACTGGCTGATATTTTGACTTCACTTGGTTTGGAAGTTGAAGCTATGGAAAACATTGAAAGTATTCAAGGAGGACTTAAAGGTGTTGTAGTTGGTGAAGTACTAGAATGTCTTCCACATCCAAATGCAGATCGATTGAAACTAACAAAAGTATTTCTTGGATCGGGTGATGCAGAACAAATTGTTTGCGGTGCAACAAATGTTGCGGTGGGACAAAAAGTATTTGTGGCAACAATTGGTTCTTCTCTTTATCCAAAAAACGGAGATCCAATAATTATAAAAAAATCAAAAATTCGCGGTGAAGAATCCAATGGAATGATTTGTGCTGAAGATGAATTGGGATTGAGTGATCTGCATGATGGAATAATGGTTTTAGATCCGGAAGCAAAGCCGGGACAGCCTGCATCTGAATATCTTAAGCTCCAATCTGATGTCGTTTTCGAAATCGGACTTACACCAAATCGAGCTGATGCTACTTCTCATCTAGGTGTTGCCAGAGATCTTGCAGCCTGGTTTATGGTCCATGAAAAAGTCAAAAAAGAAATTAAACTCCAGGATAAAAAATACGATTTTAAAAAAGCAATTAATCCAATTCCTTTTGAAGTTAAAATCGTAAGAGAAGATCTGTGCCCAAGATATACAGGGGTTTGCATTTCTAATCTACGAGTCGAACCATCTCCTGAATGGTTGCAGAGATGCCTTGTAACAATGGATCAAAAACCAATCAACAACATCGTTGATATTACAAATTTTGTACTCTTTCAATTTGGTCAACCTTTGCATGCTTTTGATCTGGACAAAATAAAAAATAAAAAAATAATTGTCAATACACTTTCCCAATCAACGAAATTTATCTGTCTTGATGGTCAGGAAAAATCCTTGCAATCAGAAGATCTAATGATCTGCGATGCAGAAGAAAAACCTTTGTGTATGGCAGGAATTATGGGTGGAATAGAAAGTGGGGTAAGTGCAGAAACACAATCAATTTTTTTAGAGTCTGCATATTTTAATGCTTCTTCAATTAGGAAATCAAGCATGCATCATATTTTGAGAACGAATGCAGCAAAGATTTTTGAGAAGGGTGCTGATCCAAATATAAATATTCAAGCACTTCAGGCTGCAGTTGAATTAATAATAGAAATTGCAGGAGGCGAAATATCTTCTGAATGGATAGACCACTATCCGGTAGTTATTGAACCCGCAGTTATTCCTCTTAAACTAGATTATGTAAATTCACTATCAGGAATGGAATTTGATGATCATAGTTTGAAAGAAGTCTTGCTGGGATTGGGAATGGAAATAATTGACGGAAGAGATGAATCTTACACTGTTTTTGTTGGAACAAATAAGCCGGATGTTCTGCGCCCTGCTGATGTAGTTGAAGAAATATGTCGAGTATACGGACTTGATCATATTCCTATTCCTGAAAAAATTCAGATTTCATTTCCGAATGATATTGATTCTCTGCATTCCTTTAGAAAAAAATTATCAGACTTCCTTTCTTCTAAAGGTTTTAATGAAATACTCAATCTGTCTTTGTGTTCTTCTGAACTCTGTCTTAAGACCGCAATTTGGAAAGCAGAAAATCTTGTATACATAAATAATACTTCCAATTCCAATCTAGACATACTTGTGCCTTCATTGTCCATTGGAGGATTACAAACCATACAATTTAATACCAACAGACAACAAGCTGATCTTTGTTGTTATGAATTTGGTAAAGAATATCTTTTGGATGGAGAGGAATATTTGGAAAATCAGAAACTAGGAATTTTTCTAACAGGAAATAAAAACTTAGCTGATTGGAAAAATTCTAAGCTATTAAGCTATGATTTTTTTGATATTAAAAAAACTGTCGAAGAAATCCTACAATATTTTGGAATTCCGGAGATTAAAAAAAATGTCGAAGAACAGGTTACGGTTTTTGAGTATGTTTCACATTTATTTTCTGGAAAGAAAAAGCTTGTTTCATTTGGTGAATTAAGACCGCAATTAACAAAGGTATTTGACCTAAAGAGACCAGTTTTTTATGCAGAGTTTGATTTGAAAAATTTGCAAGCGGTCTGGAAAGAACAAAAGATAACTTACAAAGAATTAAGTCGATTCCCTTCTTCTCGAAGAGATCTTGCTTTGATCGTTTCGGAAGAGGTAAAATATTCGGAAATTGAAACTGAAGTTTATCAGACAGCTAGTAAAAATCTTAAAGAGGTAGCACTTTTTGATATTTATAGAAATGAAGACCAAGTCGGAATAAACAAGAAATCACTTGCATTAAGTTTGCTTTTTGAATCTATGGAAAAATCTTTATCTAATCAGGAATTAGACCTTGAGATAGAAAAAATTATTACAAGACTCGAGACTAAAGTTCAAGCTAAAATCCGAAGGTAAAATCAAATTGTTTTAGATCACACCTTGTGTTTCAAATATCGACTGTTTCTTATAACAATAGTATTGTGAAAAAAGCATTAAATAGCACAACCTATTCAATGTATCTTTAGTTCAACTTGTTTGAAGTGTCATTCTAAATTGAGTTCTAAATAATAAGCTTATTCTTTCTCAGGATTATTCAAATGGCTATGTTTTACAGAATATCCAAAGTATATGACTAGACCAATAACCAACCAGATTAGTAACCTTAGCCAATTGGTCCAACCTAATCCGTAGATCATCGCAAGACAGACTAATGCTCCCAGAATTGGAACTACAGGAACCCATGGTGTTCGGAATGTTCTTACCAAATCCGGTTGTTTGTAACGAAGAATAATGACTCCAATGCAGACAAGGATGAAGGCAAATAAAGTTCCAATACTCGTCATTTCTCCTACGATGTCACCAGGAATAAACGCAGCAAAACTACCGGCAACTAGAAATAGGATTTGGTTGCTTTTATAAGGTGTTTTGTATTTTGGATGAACCTTGGAAAAAAACTTTGGCAATAAGCCATCATTGCTCATACTATAAAAGACGCGTGATTGTCCCAGCAACATAACTAGAATTACAGAAGAGAATCCAGCTAATATTGCGACTGTAACTAGGGAACCCAACCATTCAAAACCTGGCATATATTTATTTATTACAAAAGTCACAGAAGCTTCTCTACCTGCAGTTCTAAAGTCCTCTACTGTTCCTAAACCGGTCAATACGTGAGAAAATAGAATATACAATACGGTACAAACTATAAGCGATCCCAGAATTCCTACAGGCATATCCTTTGAAGGATTTTTTGCTTCTTGCGCTGCGGTCGAAACTGCATCGAACCCAATAAATGCGAAAAACACTACCCCAGCTGCCCCAAGAATTCCCATTATGCCACCATAATTATGAGCAATTCCATTTGAATTGACATAAACTGATGGTTCAGGTATATAAGGTGTATGGTTTGAAGGATTAATATAAGCCCAACCAAAGGCAATAATTAGCAATACTATAGCAACCTTAGTGATTACAATGACATTGTTGAACATCGCTGATTCTTGAGTTCCGCGAATTAAGAGTAAGGTTAACATACCAATAATGAATACTGCGGGAAGATTTATTATTCCATGAGTTCCGTCGACAGACATTTGCATTGGCGAATGACACCAGGCATAGGGAACCCCGGGAAGATGCAAGACATTGATCAAGAGGTTATTAAAATACTCACTCCAAGCTATTCCTACTGTAGCCGCACCGACACCATATTCTAATATGAGATCCCAGCCAATAATCCACGCAAAAAATTCCCCGGCTGTTGCATAAGTATATGTATAGGCACTTCCAGCAATTGGAATCATACTAGCAAATTCCGCATAACACAATCCTGCTAAGGCACATCCAATTGCAGCTACGATGAATCCTAGAGTAACGGAAGGTCCAGCGTGATCAGCAGCGGCAGCGGCCGTTCTTACAAATAATCCTGCCCCAATAAT
Organism: Saprospiraceae bacterium; assembly: GCA_040006775.1. Classification (GTDB taxonomy): domain Bacteria; phylum Bacteroidota; class Bacteroidia; order Chitinophagales; family Saprospiraceae; genus Vicinibacter. Next base: position 234,166 of record JBDTWI010000002.1, on the reverse strand, counting down.
TGCCCCAATACCTAAGGATACTAAGGCCCAAGGACCTAATGTTCTCTTTAATGCTTTTTCTGAATTCTCAGCTTGGGCGAGTAATGCTTTGATCGATTTTTTTGCGTATAGATTCATCGTTTGTTTGAATTAGGTCGTGAAAATATAAATTTAATGTTGAAATTCGTGCCTTAATCCTCTTTTTAAAACAAAATCAATGCATAAACTCAAACTTATAGACGGAATATACCTTGTAGCCGGTTCGATGATTGGTTCTGGTATTTTTATTGTCAGTGCTGATATTGCAAGAACAACGGCTGGTGGAGGATGGCTTTTACTTTCTTGGGTAATAGCCGGTATTATGACCTTGCTTGGTGCTCTGGCTTTTGCAGAATTGGCAGGAATGTTTCCAAAAGCCGGGGGTCAGTATATTTATCTTCAGGAGGCATACAATCCATTTATTTCTTTTTTATATGGTTGGACTATTTTTTTGGTGGTTAATTGTGGAACCATTGCGGCTGTTGCAGTGGCATTCTCTAAATACACCGGCGAAATATTTCCTTTTTTTAGTATTAAAAATGTAGTTGCAGATCTTGGATTTATAAAAATTAATTCTGCACAAATACTCAGTGTTGTTCTAATAACTGTGCTCACTTACCTCAATTCTAAAGGTATCCAATATGGAAAATTTATTCTTAGACTATTTACTTCAGTAAAAATTGTTTCGCTGGGAATAATAATAATATTAGGACTATTTATTTTTCGCAATGAGGATATCTGGCAAATTAATTTATTGAGTTTTTGGAATACTCAATCTGTTAGTGCTAGCAACGGACAGATTGTTACAAATTTATTGACAGGAGCTACACTTCTTATGGCTATTGGTACAGGTTTGGTTGGTTCACTTTTTTCCTGCGATGCTTGGACGAATGTCTCTTACATTGCCGGTGAAATCGAAAATCCAAGAAAAAATATTCCTAAGAGTTTAATTTATGGAGTTGGTTTAGTTTCCGTATTATTTTTATTGGTCAATGTGGCTTATCTAAATTTATTACCTCTTGCAGGAAGTCCTGAAGGTATTGATGCGGTTAGTAGAGGAATTCAATTTGCAGACCAGGACAGAGTAGGAACAGCTGCAGCAACTGTCATGTTTGGAAGTTCAGCGACCTTGATAATGGCAATAATAATTATGATTTCTACTTTCGGCTGTAACAATGGAATTATACTGGCTGGTGCTAGAATGTATCAGGCAATGGCGAAAGACGGATTGTTTTTTGCAAAAATGAAAGACAACAATAAAAATGAGGTTCCTGCTTTTGCCTTGTGGATTCAAGCCATTTGGGCTTCCTTGTTGTGTCTTTCCGGACAATACGGTCAACTTCTCGATTATGTGATGTTCTCTGTAATGATCTTTTATATCATATCAGTCGTAGCTGTTTTTGTGCTTAGAGCTAAAAGACCAGAAATTGAAAGACCTTATAAAGCTATGTTCTATCCATACCTGCCTATACTTTATATTCTGCTAGCAGCAGCGTTCTGTCTTAATCTGATTATTAATAAACCGGAATTTTGTGTACCAAGTCTTTTCATCGTTCTGCTTGGAGTTCCAGTGTATTATATTTGGAGGAGAGTGTATAGGGTGAATAATAGTTAGTATCTTTATGAACCGTGAAAATTTTAATTAAATAAATTTAGATCTAACAATATGAAAACTTTCAGTCTATTCTTATTTTTTGTTGTCCTAAATTGTCAGAGCTTATCAAGTCAATGTAAATTAGATTCCTTAGATTATTATCAAGTTGATCAAAATGGAAAAGCTGTCAATGGTTCGCGTGCATTAATCAAAAATAACATAAATGGTAATCAAAGAATTGAAGAAAGAATACTTAGGGATACTTTGACTCAAAAACTAAAGCCTTTTTGGCTAACCATCGAAACCTTGGATACCAAAGGGAGGACTCTATCTTCTGTCCAACAATATTTTACTAATGGAGTTTATGAAAATAGATCCAGAAAAGATTATACTTATTTCATGGATGGAAAACTTGAATCTAAAATTGAATTTGGATTAGATCTGTCCAAACAATTTGTAATTGACAAGAAAGATACTTATCAATACGATTCACTAGGAAATTACAAGTTTATACAACATTTTTTTTACAATAAGACCTTAAAGCAATACGAAACTTACTATGATCAGGTTTTTAAGTATTTTTTTGATATTAAGGGTAACATAATAAAAAAATTTGATGTAAGCATTTGGCCGAATTATTTTACGAATATTCGATTTCTCTATACTTATGGTACCAATGGATTGCTTCAAAGTGAAATTTCTCAATTCAACGACTCAAAAGTAAAATTTGATGAATCATCGTTTGTAAATCGAGACCGAAAGGAATACATTTATGATCAAAACAACAAAATAATTTTATTTCAACATTTTGATGTACCAGCTAATGATACTACTGAACATTTATTTGAACAAATTGATTACACTTATGATGCACAGAATAAAATTCTGTTGATTTTAAATGAAAACGGATGCAGGACAGATTACAAATATTTAGGCTCAGGATACACAGAAAGATATTCTTGCGGAGAAATCCTGCAAACAAAATATTACAGTTGCATTGTAACCAATTCCAGTAATTCTTTTAAACATGAATTCTCTTTATTCCCTAACCCTGCATCGGATGTACTCTATTTAAATCTACCAATAGAAGATTATAATCAAGCGGAATATCAAATAGTAGATTTGTTTGGAAAAATCTACTCTGTTTCAAATCTCAATGAATCGGGTTCAATTAATATTTCTAATTTGAATATGGGAAATTATTTCTTGCTGATCAAGCAAAAAGAACAAACAAGAGTACTTCGTTTTTGCAAGACATACTAATTACATTTTTTCTAAATTAGAATTCTTTAAGTTTATCAATGATATAAGTTAATACCAACAGAATTATTTACAATACAATCACTAAGAATATTGAACCTTATTTAAATAATTTTGAAGGCTTTTAATTTGTTATTTTATGCTTTAGATTCAGTATTATTGGAAGCATTTTCCATTTAAGAATAAGCTTTTAAGCAAGATACTTATAGTCCACTTTTGCAACTTACTAAGTTCATTTATTGTTATTATCTTTTATTCAAAAAATAAATTGTCTTTAAATTAATCAGAGGGCTTTATACCTTTGCCTACAATGAACGCTCTACATCATTTTGGAATCTATTTAGTTTGGCTCAAACAGGTCTTTAAAAAGCCTGAAAATATGAGGATGTATTGGCTAGAGACACTTCGTCAGATGAACGTCATTGGCATTGGTTCTTTGATAATTGTAGGCTTAATAGCAATTTTTATTGGCGCAGTGACTGCGGTACAATTTGCTTATCAAATGGGGGGCACCTTAATTCCAAGATATTATATAGGCTATATTGTTAGAGACATGACTATTATCGAACTTGCTCCGACATTCAGCTGTATGGTACTAGCTGGAAAAGTTGGTTCTAGCCTTGCATCAGAATTAGGCGGAATGAGACAAAAAGAACATATTGACGCAATGGAAATTATGGGAGTGAATACTTCCGCTTATTTGGTTCAGCCTAAAATTATAGCAACAGTTGTAGTGATACCAATGTTGGTCTGTCTCGCTTCGTTCATCAGTATTATGGGAGGATATATTGCAGTTGTTCCGGCAGGTTTATATACCAATGATGAGTTTATTCAAGGGGTAAGATCTTTTTTTGTGCCTTATAATGTGTCTATGATGTTTGTTAAGGCCACAGTTTTTTCCTTTATTTTAACTTCTGTCTCTTGTTATCAAGGTTATTTTGTAAAGGGTGGGAGTATAGAATTGGGTGCTGCAAGTACTCGAGCGGTAGTCTATTCAAATATTCTTATTCTACTTTCAGATTATATAATTGCATCCGTAATGATCGCATGATTAGAGCAGAGAATATTTTCAAAAGCTTTGGTGATCAGCAAGTTCTTAAAGGAATTTCAGCTGAATTTGAAAGAGGTAAAACCAATCTTATAATAGGTCAATCCGGAGCCGGAAAAACCGTTTTACTAAAAATACTTGTAGGACTTGTTACACCCAGTTCTGGTAGTGTGTGGTTTGATGAATTGAATTTCTTTTCACTAGATAAGGTAAAAATGAGAGAACTTCGGATGAAGATCGGAATGTTGTTTCAGGGATCTGCCTTATTTGATTCTATGACTGTTGAAGAGAATGTGCGATTCCCGATGGATATGTTTACTAAGTTTACTGTTGCTGAAAAATCTAAACAAGTCGATTATTGTTTAGAAAGAGTGAACTTAACCGGAAGCAATAAGAAGTATCCATCAGAACTTTCAGGTGGAATGCAAAAAAGAGTTGGAATTGCCCGTTCGATAGTCTTGAATCCTAAATATTTATTCTGTGATGAGCCGAATAGCGGTTTAGATCCTAAAACCTCAATTGTAATTGATGAGTTAATCTCATCTATTACTCATGAAAAAAATATTATTACGGTAATCAATACCCATGACATGAACAGTGTTATGGAGATTGGCGAAAATATTATTTTTATACATAAGGGTCATCTTGAATGGACTGGTAATAGTAAAGAAGTACTAGAGAGTAAAAACGATGTACTTGAAGGATTTATATTTGCATCTCCTTTTTTGCAAAAATTAAAAGCAAGAATGCAATGATTTCTATTCTATTAAAAATTGTCAATTAAATGAAAAATTCCTTTTTTAAAAAATACTGGATCTGGATTGTTGGATTGCTGTTGGTCGTTCTCATTGGTCTGTCTGTTCTCAAGAACATGAATAAACCAAAAGGTACAGAAGTTATCACAGAGAAAGCAATGAATCGAAGCATCACCGAAAAAGTCACAGCAAGTGGTAAAATTTTCCCGGAGCAGGAAATAAAAATTTCTTCAGATGTATCCGGTGAAGTCGTTGAGCTATATGTTAAGGAAGGCGATACTGTAGTTGTGGGGCAAATACTTGCTAGAGTCAACCCCGATGTTTATCAATCTGCATTAGAACGCGGAAACGCTGGTGTTAATACTGCAAAATCTCAGGCTAATGCCAGTAAAACTAATATTCTTGCTGCAAAAGCTCAAAGTGATCAAATTAAAGCTCAGTTGGATAATGCAGTTAAGAATCTTGAAAGAAGCAAGCTTTTATATAAGGATGGTATTATTTCTAAGGCAGAATTGGAAACTGCTGAAACACAGGTAAACAATTTGAAAGCCAGCTGGGAATCTTCACAAGCAAGTATCGAATCTAGCAGGAACCAATCAAATGCTTCCGGTTATCAGGTTAAGGATGCAGAAGCTATGCTTAAGGAGCAAAAAAACAATCTGCAAAGAACCATTATTAAAGCACCGGCGAATGGAATAATAAGTAAACTTAATATTGAAAAAGGTGAACGGGTTGTTGGTACAATTCAAATGAGTGGTACAGAAATGATGCGAATTGCAGATCTGAACATCATGGAAGTACAGGTTGAAGTGAGTGAAAATGACATTATCCGTGTCAAACTCAGTGATGAAGCATTGATAGAAGTAGATGCTTATGCCGGAACAAAATTCAGTGGATCTGTTTCTGAAATTTCCAATAGCGCTTCCAATCTGAGTAATGCACTCGGGGGAATGTCCACGGATCAAGTGACTAAATTTTTGGTAAAAGTTAGAATTAATAAGGATTCCTATGCCCAACTTATAAAAGGAAAAAACACTGTTCCTTTTAAACCGGGAATGTCTGCAACGGTGGAGATTAAAACTGCACGTAAAGATTCCGTTCTGAGCATTCCAATACAGGCAGTAACTGCTTATGATGCAAAAGAATCAGAAAATAAAAAGAAACAGAAGTTGCTCGAAGCAGACAATAAATCAATTCAAAAGGAAGAAAAGATAGACTTGAATCAAAACGATTTTCATGAAGCTGTCTTTGTAAAAATAAATGATACCGTGTCCAGAGTGGATGTAATTAGTGGCATTCAGGATGAAAATTATATTGAAATTAAAAGTGGCCTTTCAATAGGAGATGAGGTCATCATCGGACCCTATTCTGCTATTTCAAAAGAGTTGAAATCCGGAAAGCAAGTGACCATACAAAAGGAAAAGAAAGAAGTCAAAAAATAGTATTTCTTCAAGGTCAATATTAGCTTAAATCGATTTACTAAATTAATAATTTACTGAAATTAGATAGACTGATTGGCATTTAGTGCTGATTTGGGTATCTATCTAATAGTTTTTGAAAGAGCTTATGCAAGATAGCTTGTTGATATTAAAAAACTGATTAATTGAGTGAGAAGGGAATACGCTCTGGTCCTAATTTTAGTTTGCTAATAGTCCTTTATTATCAACTAAAATCGATGTATTTATTTATTAATTATGATTATATACATTAAATAACATTGTAATATAATTATTTAAATTACAAATTGCTAAGCTGATGCCGAACCTTTTTAGAATGAACATCGTTATATTTGTGGTCAAGATCAATCAGGATGAACAATACAACAGAGAAAGCTGAATTTGCGAAAAGGATTAAGGTAGCACTTAAAATTATTAAGCATTATCAGCAACCTGATCATTGGAAGGCTACCATACAAATTTTAAATTCCTTTATTCCATTTATTGGAATCTGGATATTAATGTATTTCACCTGGAATTATTCCATCTTACTCACTTTCTTTTTATCCATACTAAATGCATTTTTTTTAGTAAGAATTTTTATTATTCAACACGATTGCGGGCATAAATCTTTTGTTAGATCAAGTAGTGCGCGCAAAATCATTGGTTATATCTGCAGTTTATTTAGTTCCATTCCATTTTTTTATTGGGGCAAATCGCATCATTTTCATCACGGACATAATGGTATGTTGGAAGTGAGAGACATCGGAGATATTACAACACTAACTGTCGAGGAATACAAGGCTTTAAGCAGTTTCGGTAAATTTAAATATCGTTTGTACCGTTCATTTATTGTGATGTTTTTTATAGGTCCAATCTATTACGTTTTTATCCACAATAGACTGCCCTTGATTAAAGAAGATGGATTCAAGAAGGAAGAAAAGGGTTTGCTAATACATAATGTACTATATGCAATTCTGATTATTGGATTGTGTTTTCTTTTAGATTGGAAAAAATTTCTTGGCGTTCATTTTATGATCTTAGCTGTCTTTTCTGTAATTGCCATTTGGTTTTTCTACATACAACATCAACACGAACACGCTTACAAAGAATGGAAAAATAAGTGGGAATACCTTTATGCTGCTATCAAAGGAAGTAGTTATTATAAATTACCTGCTATAATGAATTGGTTTACTGGAAATATCGCCATTCACCACATACATCATTTGAATCCTACCATTCCGAATTATAATTTGAAGAAAACAATGAATTCGATTTCTTGGATTAACAAGTATACCAGTGAAATCAATTTTATTCAAAGTCTAAAGACAGCATCAAATAAGTTATGGGACGAGGCTCAGGGTAAGATGATTACTTTCAAGGAGTATTATCAATTGCAGCGTCTTGAATTGAACGTTTAGTTTTCTTGCAATTCTTGCAACAACTGTTCAATGCCATAAGTGGACATCATCTTTTCTCTTGCTAGATTCAGTGCCTTAATAGCAATCTCTCTGGATAACTTATAATTTCCATTCAGTTTCAGTATAGTTGCATAAAGTAACAACTGATTAGGGTTACCTTCAATTTTTACTGCTTCTGCAGCATTCTTTTCAGCTAGTTTTACAATTGATTTATTTGTTCTGAAAAAGTCAATACTCATCTGAGCGGACTGAGTTAATCTTGTAGCGTCATTCTTTACAAGGGTTGAAGTAAATTTTTTACAAGCTTTAATATATTTTTCAGGATTGTTTGTTCTTGCATAGAATTCCATATCCGTATTCAATTTAAATTCTTTCATTTTGGAGGAATGAAATTTCATTTTTTCCTGAGCAAGATTCAACAATTCTTCATTGCGAAACTCTAAAGACTTTTGGAATGTTCGCATACATGCCTGATATACTTTTGCATCAAAAACTAGAAGACTTTTTAGTTTGATATAGGCCTCTTTATTTTGAATAAAATAATCAAAGATCTTGGAATCTGCATCTTTAGTAGCTTCATAAATAATTTCCATGTTGATATTGGTACCTAAATCTTTCTGTGTAGCAAGGTAATCATTCGCAATTTTTATAGAAGGTTTACCGGCAGCATTTAGTGATTTTATATAAGCAAGAATAGTTTCAGGATCTCTCTTTCCTTCATTGTAGAGCAATTCATAATTACCGGATTTATCAATTTTCTTCATGACATCCATACCCAACAAAATGAACTCATCAGCACCTCTCATTCCTGCGGTTCTGAAAATAACTTTTCCATCTCCATCAATATATAGCAAGGTCGGATAAGATCCAACACTGTAAGTTTTTGCCAAAGCAGGACCTTCTTCCTTTTCCATATCTACTTTGATGTTTATAAAATTCGTATTGTAGTATTCACCTACTTTTGGATCTGGAAAGGTGTAAGCAGACATTCTCTTACAAGGACCACACCAGGAAGTAAACGCATCCATAAATATGAGTTTATCCTGAGATTTAGCTAGATCAAGTGCTTCCTTGAAAGTTCCGTGAAAGAAATTAATCCCTTCAGTTTTTTCCTGGGCGCCGGCAACTGTGACAAATGCAAAGAAGCTAAAACTATAAATAAATGTCGTAAATAATTTCATCTTGAATATTTAGTAGGAGATAAACATTAATTTTGCTACAAATATCGCTTTTTAAGTCGATAAGCAATGTAACGTTCAAAATAGTTAATTTGTTGAATTAACAGAGACCTAAAAGCGAGTTATAAATGTATTTGCGCAGACAATTTCTAGAGAACATCGCCGGAACAAGTGACATCCCACAAGCCTTTTGTCCTGTCAAAGGATCGGGTTCTTATCTATATGATATTGATGGAAGAGCCTTTTTGGATCTTATAAGCGGATTTTGTGTAAATAATCTTGGGCATTCTCATCCGGCAATAGTTGAAGCAATACAAGAACAGTCATCCAAATACCTCCATACCAATGTGTACGGCGAACATATTCAACTGCCGCAGGTCCAACTGGCTCAATTCCTTTGTTCTCTGTTACCATCAAATTTACAAAGCATATATTATTTAAATTCAGGTAGTGAAGTAATTGACGCAGCGATAAAGTTGTCAAGAAAAGCTACTGGTAGGTCTGAAATAATTGTTTGTTCCAATGCCTACCATGGAAGTACTCTTGCTGCTGAGTCCTTAAGATCTGATTTTGAACACAGCGCTGCATATCGTCCGCTACTTCCAAATATTCGATTTATTCAAGCAAACAACTTGAAGGATCTTGAGAAAATAAGTAAAAACACAGCGGCCGTAATTACAGAAGTTGTACAAGCAGAAGCTGGAGTGAAGATTCTTAATAATGAGTTCTTAAAAGGACTTAGAGATAAATGTACAGAAACTAATAGTTTATTGGTATTTGACGAAATACAAACGGGATTTGGACGAACTGGAAGCTTATTTGCGTTTCAGAAAACTGCAGTAATTCCAGATATTCTATTGGTTGGCAAATCATTTGGATTTGGTTTGCCCTTATCTGGACTTGTGACTTCGAAAGAGTTATTTGATGAATTTAAAAACAACCCTAGCCTTGGATATTTAAGCACTTTTGGTGGAAATCCTCTTTGTTGTGCAACAGCTTTTGCAGGATTAAAAGCATTGTTAGCAGAAAAAATAATGGACGGAATACCAAACTTGGTTAAAGTTGTAAAAGAAGAATTAACAAGCCCATTAATTAAAGAAATTCGCGCTCAAGGAATGTTGATAGCGATTGATTTGGGAAACAAGGAGTTGGTTTGGAAATTGATTCAAGAATTATTTAATAAAAACTTACTTGTTGAAAGTTTTTTATTTGATCACGGATCTTTAAGATTAACCCCGCCACTCAATATTAAGGAGGACGAATTGAGGCAGGCTTGCAGAATTATTAATGAGCAGATAATAAAAAGTTCTGAAGTAAAATAATTCCGATTGTAGTATAATGCTCGAAATGATTTAATGTATATTTAATTTTGACTCCGAAGGAAAAGTGGAAGTTCATTGGCAAATTTTGATCTGTGCTTTGGCTTATGCGGTTTTCAAATGGGCTTACACGTGTATTTAGATTATTTCCAATCATAATTTGTTTTATCACATCCACATCTGATTCTCTTTTTTACTATGTCGTAGTGCTTAACTAAGATAGGTATCCGAATAATCTATTATGAAGCTTAAGTTTTTTCAGAACCTGAGGTCCGGAGATTGATGCAGACAGGGCACTTTACTTAACTGATCTAAGTAAAAACCCTTGCCCAATTCAAGTAAAAAATGTTCTAATTTATTGATTAGTTCTCCTTCTAATTCGGTTTCACTATATGAAATTGATTCGGGTAAATTTAAGAATTCTAGTATATATGGATCTTTAATTAAATCTTTTGGCTTTTCTATAATTTGTCCTTTTTCTGCTAGCTTAAGGATATCACTTTTATCTTTACTTAGAGATAATCTTTCAAATAGCGAAGTATTAATTTGTCGTTCAAGCTCCCTTACACTCCAATTATTTGCTTCCGTTTCTATTTCGTAAAATATTCGTTCTTTTTCATTGTTAATACACATCAAATGCAGATAATGAGACCAACTAATACTTTGCGAAATCGCTGATTTCGCAATCTTGTAGGTTAAATAAAACTTTCTAATAAGCTCAAAGTTTCGCTTTGAATATCCTTTGCCAAATTTATTAGTTAAATCTATGGATAATCTATCTAAAATATATTCACCATAATTTGAATGTTCTTTGCCGTCTTGTTCATGCTCAACAATGCGTTTGCCAAATTCAAAGTAGGCTTGAACCATGATTGAATTCACAGAATGAACTATACTTAGTTGAGCTTCTTTTATCAGTTGCTTAATTTGCTCTACAAACGAGCTGGTTTTATGTTGAATTTCGTTATTCATATTAATTATGCTTCTGCATAGCTTGTGTACCCGTTTTCAATAGCGTTTTTATACATGCGACAAATTTTCTCAAAAGAAAGCTTATATATTATATTTCCATCTTCAAAGTAGTAAATCACATCAATTTTCTCAAAATAGTTTTCTTAAATTTTTCTTTTTCAGTTAAACACAGGGCTCCTAAAACAGGTAATATTTTTGTCAGCTTGTTTCTTGATCCGTGTAATTTTGGCAACAATTTTTGCATAATTGCAATATCTATAAAATCATCTGTTGAAATATCTTTTTCATCCCACTTCATATTGTCTTTTGTTAATGTGTCTAAAACGGCAATGAGGTGATTTATTTCTGAAGCACTTCAATACCCAAACTCAACACCAGATTTTCTTAACTCATTAAAGAATACTATTAAGGTATTTTGTGTAGGAATTGAACTGATTACATTTTTTTGGTTCTATCTAGAAAATTTTTTGACATAATTGTTCCATAACCTTGTTTGCTTACCTGGTTAATGAATCTGCTCAGGTCAATATTCCCCGGCTGGGTTAAATAGTTGGTGATTTCAGATGCGGAAATTCTAAATTCAATTACTTTAGCTCGGTCCAAAACCTTAGGACTAAACATATAGGTTGTTTCATCAATGTTTACAGTGCCAATGATAAATAAGTTGTTAGGCCATGAAATTTCGTTATCAATTTTTAGTTTGTCGTTACCCAAACTATCAGCTCCTGAGTACAATTTAAAATAATCCTGAGATCTTGACTTCACTGTGCCTGATAACCCAGCAAGGATTATGATAGGTTTTAATTAGAATTTGCTTTCAAAAAATGAATTATGCTTCTTAAGTAATTCCTTAGAAGGCAAAAATTTATCTGGCAGGCGAATATGTTTATTTTCAAAAGCAATGAAATTATTTTCTATAGCCATAGGCAAATTTTTAGACTTAAATTTTGGAGAGATCAATATGGAATAGTCGTCTGCTGAAATAGTCATTAATCCTATATCAAATGCTTTATCATGTAATGCATTTAAACAAAGGCCATTCATTGGATTTAATCTATTCTGTTCATCTTTACTCCATGGAACAATATGACTAGCTATTAATAATTCAGAGTTTTCAATTCCAGTTATGCAACAACAATTATTGTATGTTGCAAGAATTATGCTCCGAAAAATAGACTGATTAACTCTTGTTTTCACCAGCTTCTCTTTTTCAATTCCATCTTTTGGTAAATCAGAAAAATTAATCTTGTTTATTTTTTCAATTGTTGTATTATTCTTAACAGCCAATAACTTTTCACTTTCAATTAATGCTTCATCCCAATGGTCATAAAATTCATCCCAAATTTGCTTGTCAAGTTTGCTTGCGTTCGATGCTCCTTTAATGCCTCTCTCTTTTAAGGTAGGGTCAAAGCTTGCGAAGTTGCCAAGTTTTAAAGCAATAGAAGATGGAGTTCTCCCAATAAGATTAGCAAAATCAATTATTGCAGGATTCCGTTGATGCATTTTCCCAAAAGGAAGTTTGCAATAAAGGTTTACTGCCAAAGTCAATTCTTCTCTTGTCCAGAGTTTTTGCCCTTCTTTCATAATTTTACTACTAAGATTTACTTTCTTAAAATTAAAATCGAACTATTTGTATTTACCTAATTTTTGGTTGATTATGCTTGCGACTAGTTCCTTATAGATTTCTTTGTTAATGTGCATACTGTAGTGAGGAATTTTTAATATTTTATATTCTTTACCAAAATACTTAGTTAGAATATCATTCGTAGCACTTCCAAACGCAAGTATTAGTGGCGCATCTACTTTCAAATCTTTTAATTCTTGTTTAAATAAATTGATATTTTTTTCTTCAAAGTACTTATTCGTTTTTAAATATGATACTACTTCTCCAGAAATTAGTTGTTCAAAATCTTTAATTATGTCAGTCATGTAAGCACCATAATATGCCGTGCCTTTAAAAGCATGTCTAATTTTATAATCTTGGGCATGAGGATTTCTATCATGGAAGTTAACAAATAGTTGATTCTCAATTTTACGGGAAAAGTTAAGCCCAACCATTACTATGTTCGGATTTAGTTGCATGAGTAAGGTTGGATTATGTTCAAAATCAAATATTCTCATATCATTTATATTTGATTTCGGTTTATCTCCTACATCTGCCCAAATTGCCCAACTTGAGTGGTGCCCATATTTTTCTGCGATTTCTAAATAATGGTCTCTTTCAATCATTCGATAGTTTCTTGTTCTATTTACATTTTCAAAAAATGAAACCCCTTTTTTAGGCCTGTGTTTGAAAATGGTTGAGAAGGAAATCCTGCGCAAAGCACATCAAAATCAGGAATTTTACTTGGATTCGCTTCTTGAATGCCCCAATTAAAATCACCCTTTTTAAATAATTCAGGAGAAATAGATTTGTAGTTTTCTTCATAAGTTATTCGAGCATATTTGTCCCATTCACTTGCAAAAACACACTTTCCTCCAACATAATGCATTGCCAAGTGAAAGCCTCCAATCCCAGCAAAAAGGTCAATGAATTTGAATTCCTTTTTTATTTTCTTTTTACAGCTCATAATTTCAACTTCTTTAAATGCCTCATCAGTTCTCGTTCTACTTTATCAAAGTCTGGTAAATTTTGTATTTGCTCATTCATAGAGCTTTCCCACCGCCCTTTGTATTGTGGTAAGCGTTCTACCAGTTTTTTTTGAAAGTCGGCAGGGTTTAACTTTTTAGTTGAACATTTGTTAGCGAATTCCTTTAAATATAAATTTGCTTCCATACCATGTTGTTCCAACAAATACCAGATGTCGTAAAAATCACGAGCCTGCATACGTTGCATAACTGTACGCATTTTTTCAAATAATACTTCTTCTAAGGGGTAACATAAAAGTTGATGTTCTGTCAAATCAGAATATCCAAGTAAAACAGTTTGCATTACCGGTTCAAACTCTAATTTTTCACTTCTTGAAATATCAACTTTCACTTTTTTGTTATTGCCTTGTCCGCCTAGCGGTCCAACGTAACTAATATAAAAATTAATTTCACTTCGCGATTCTTTATCGGGATCGTCTTCGTGCTTGTCCCGATGAAAATCGAGATTAATGGTTTCGAGACGAATATTTGCTTCCTCCAAAACGTATTCAAAGGTTTCTTTAAACCAATCAAAAATTTGTTCGTTGGTTGCTTGTGCTGAGCTTAGCGAAGCATCTTTGTTATGTAAAGTAAAATCAAGGTCTTCTGAAAATCGGTAATCGTCAAAATATATTTTCTTTAAAACGGTTCCGCCTTTAAAAACAATCGTTTTAGAAAGTTGTTCATGTTGAGCAACACCCTGCAATATCCATGAGAGCATATAGTCTTTTTCTATTTGCTGGTCACGAACACCTGCTTCACGTGCTTTCAGTTGTATTTCGCCAGGCTTTATCATGTATAAATTGCAGACTTAATCGTTTCTGTTTCTAAATTTTGCTGAATGCTCCATCTGCTAATCAGCTTTCCGGATTTTGGTAATTCTGTATCCAATAGAACATAAGAAGCTGTTTTCGCTTTTTGTAATTTATCTGTAATATTACTATTTATTTTCAGCAGTTCTAACAAAAATCCAAGTCGTTTAATAACCGCTTGAGATTTGAATTTTTGCGTGTAATCAAGTAGCGTGTCAAATTTTATTTTGTCTTTCGAAATATAAATTGCCCTTGCTACTTCAACAATTCCTCCTGCGTAATCAGGCTTGAACAAACAGTCAACAATTGTTTTTTCAAGATCAGAACATTGCACTTTATTAAAACTATCTACCCACATTTTTTTTGCTCCAAAAAAATGACTTTCGTTATGATATATAAATTGAAAAGATACGTTTTTGATCTTAATTACTGATGGACGAATTTGTTTTGAAACAACAATCTGTTCCTTCAAAGAAGGTTGTGTTATGAGGTTATGAATTTGCAAAGCAGAATAGTAACCAATATAATATTGGGCATTATTTACCAAGTTTTCTGCTATTAAGTGCCAGTCGGGCATAAAGTTTTCAGCATTTGCTTCGTATGGTATGATGTAATAAACACTTTCTTTCAATCTCATTAATAAGCCTCTCTTAGTCATGTCGCTTAATAATTCTTTAACGGCACTTTCTTTCGACTCGGGCAAAGCTTTAAATGCTTCGGCATATTCAAAACAAGCCCTGTTCTGTCCGTTGAAAAAGGATAGAAGTTCGTTAGATTGTGTTGATATATACTTATTTTGCATAGTCTATAAGTCAGGTTTAACCTGACTACAATGATACGAAAGATAATTCAGTTTGTAGTCGTTTTTGTCAATTAAATCATGTTTCATAGTTATAAAATCAGGATAAACCTGACTATTAAGATATGAAACATCATTATTGGTAGTGCAGTGGCTAAAAATGGCTCTTTTGATTTTGCCTAGTGGATTGGCTTGGTCGATTTTTAAATGTGCTTGCAAATTGTGTTGGCTAAGTCAGTTTGTTACGTCTTTATTACTTAATAATAATTGAATCTGGGAGCATCAATAAAAATGGCATTGCCTTTGAATAATCTAAATCAGGATATTCCATTCCCAACAAGCGAATATTTTTGTAATAGGTCTGATGTTGCTGATAATAGTTTTTTTCACTTTGCACAAACCAGGCTTTCTCACCCAACTTTTGGGCTAAGAACCATTTCTCAATTAAACGTGCACTTCGCCCGTTTCCATCATTCCAAGGATGAATTTTTACAAATACTAAATGAATCAACGCAGCAAAAAAGAAAACTTCTTTGGTTGTTAGTTCTTGTTGTAGCAATATTTCTACGTCATTATAGAATTTTTCCATTTCGCCGATCACTTCAGATGGAGTAGCTGCCACATATTCTATTTTTCCATCGGGGGTGCTTGCATACATATTTTGTATTCTAATCTTGCCTTGCAGATGTTTGGCTACAAAATGTTTGCTCAACAATTTGTGAGCTTCTTCTATATTTTCCTTATTTAACTCATTGGTTTTTGCAAATGTGTAAGCATTATACAAATCGTCTATCTTTTTGGTGTAATCGGGTAAAAATTCTATGCCAAATTTTTTATGCTTTATATAGGAATCTAATTCAATTTCTTCGCCTTCAATTTTGCTTGAAAAAACAGAGGAGACAGAAGTATAAAAACTAAAGTTTTTGGTAGATATTTCCGCATCGTGCAATTTATCAAAGGAGGATTGCAAGTCTTTATTTATTTGCAAATGGTATTGCTCCAGTAACTCAGTTGGTATAATTTTTAATTTTTCTTTCATTCTATTAAAACTTGTTCGGGCATTATAAATCGTTTATCACCTTTTCAATTGATTCGAGAACGAAGAGAAAAAGACTTCATTTTAAAGTAAAGGTAAGAATGATTTATTTAACTCTTTTAATACTATTAAAATGTTCCATTATTTTGAGCAGGGGAAGGTATTTTGTTGAATGAAATAAAAAGGGTTATTAGATATAAATTTTCTAATTCAAATACTTAGATAACGCAATTAACTCTGTACAAATATGCCTCACGCAAACGGGTCTCGCTGACTTGTGCCGACCGAAGTGTCGGTAACACCGCATAGTAAACTTGTTCTGCTTTAGCAGTAAAGCCGATTTGATTTATCCTGATCTAATTATGAATCAACCTGTCTTCGTGCTTGGGGTAGCTTTTTTCTCCCGAAAGCTTTCGGGACGGTTAAATGTTAGGCGATGACCTTTCATTTTACTTCTATAGGACCAGCAATTAATGGCTTTCTAAGAATATCCAGAATTTGGGGTGTCAGTTTCATTAGAACAGAATATTTATTAATTCGAGCACTTAAGACAATTACTGTAATTGGATATTTCTTAAAATTTTGTTGATGCTGTAAATTTTTGTCGAAAGTAATAAGTGCATCAAAATTATTTTCTATTAGTTTTTGTAATAGTAGTCCATTTTTCAATCCATTCCATCCACGTTCTTTTATTGTGAAAACTTTATGTTCTGAAAAATCACTTTTCAGTCTTTTTGGTAAATTTTCATCAAGCAATAGAAGCATATAATTCGTCAATTTTTTTAGAGGAAAGAATTTCATTTGCAATTTCCATTATTGATATTGCTTGTTCACGAGAAACAGTATCAAAGTCGGCTAGAAATTCATCCAATGAAACTCCTTCTTCAAGGTGATCAAATAGTGTTTCAATAGGAACTCGGGTTCCTTTAAAAACTGCTTGCCCACCTAAAGTATCAGGATCAATTGTTATTAGATCTTTTATATTTTTCATTTGCAAATTTACTATTTCTTTAACAATTTAACATGGCTTAATGTTTATAATAGGTTATCGCCTAAACCGCAGAAGGGATAACGCATAAAGGATAAATGATGTTTTTAAAAAGGGGGAAAGTAGACACCACTAGTTGATTACGTACAATGTTTATTAGAAATCCAAATTGTTCAATTTAGCACCGAACTCGCCAATTTGCCAAACTGCAATCGTCTGCTGCGCTATCTGTCCTGAGTATTCTCATTTCAAGTCGGTTCATACTTTGTCAAAATGAATTTGCATTAATTAAACTGCGAGTAAGTCAGAATTAAAGCTGCACTACTCAAAATGCAATAAACAATTTGCACCATTGAAAACTTCGTCCCCTTAGCATAATGAAAATAGTGCCATGCAAACATTAATGGATAAAACCAAAGAGCAGCCCAAGCCCAAAGTTCACCGTGGTGGAAAGGTAACCATAGAATGAGTAATGCAAATAAATTAAGTCCTGACATTTGACTGGTGAAATCAATCAGAAGAAATTTCATCGCTTTGCCAGTCTGGTCAGACGTTGTTGCTGTCTGTTGTAAGTCAAACCCTGCTGCCTGACTTAACATTTTGTAAGCACTGTCGGCTTTGAAAGTCCAAACGATACTGATGAGCAGACCAAGTCCGCTGAAATAAGTAAAAATAGTGGTTGCGAAAATCATTGTTGCTGTCATGTAAATTGATTTTAGGTTTGTAAATTTATGAATGAGTATTTATTTGTCGTCAATAATTGTCATTTTTAGTCTATCAGTGTGTTGTCGGCACTGTCGCAAATACAGTTCTGAATATAACGGCCGAGCATAGTTGCTGCACCGCCAAATCCTTAACAGCCAAAATTAAGAAATAAATTATTTATTACCGGATAATATTATAAGAGAATGATTTAGGATGCTTGGCGGTGTAGAGTCTATGCCATGTTAGTGGCCGTTTAATTGCCTAGCTAATCCAAGTTTAGCGATGGTATATTATTCTCCACTTCTTATTTTGTTTTTGCAAGACGTATCTATCTCCATGACCGCATAAATGTCCACAATAGAAATCAGTATCAAAAATAATTATTTTACCATTTTTTGATATCAGTGGATTGGAGAATTTTAAATATGAATCTACATTATATTGTTGTTTTAATATATTGAACCCTTCATCACCTGAATTTATCTTAAAAATTGAATCGATAGACGTTTGTTTTATTAACTCTTAACGGATTTAAGGTATATTTTTCTAAGTATGAAAATTGATCATAAAAATATTGGATGTCATTTGTGTCAATAAGATGATTTTTATTTAACATCTTAAGATAAAGTTTTGAAACATAAACTCTACCAGGAGGAGGAGGTTGAGGTGGCAAAGGAGGTGGTTCTAATAATTGTATCTCATCAATCGATATTTCAAAATTATCATTAGGATATTTATTTACTTCTGTAAGTTCGTTTAGAATTGCAACATCAGAATCGTAATAGTAAAACCTAATAAAATCATCAATGATTTCGTAGTAGTTCTCGTATTTGTAATTGACTTGATTATGACAACCAAAAATCAGTGATACATAAGTTAAAAGAATTAAAAAGAATTTCATTTATATTTTAATTAATGGCCACTAACTCTGTTATATCTACATCAAATCTATCACAATCCTTCGCTTTTTTAACAGTTGTTGAATATTTATTTAATTTAGACTATCTAAAGGAATTATAATTAAGCTTCGTAAATTGAAACGAATGAAGATTTCAGCATAGAAGATTATTGCTCTATGTTCAAATAGAATATTTTTACTTTACAATTCCTACTGTATAAATTATACGCTATTTGAAGTATAAAGTTCAATGAATAATTAATGTCCATTTTACTTTTTATCCAAGCGGCTCGATGGATTTTGTCGAAAATCCCATATAGATTCAATAAATATTGAGTCGGTCGTTACTTTATAAATTATACCATAATTATTAAATGGGAATATTCTAAATATAGACAAGTCCGTTTCTCTTCCAATTTTTGGGTAAATTGAAATTATTTCAATTCGCTTTTCAATTTCATCAAGAAGCCAAGCAGAATACTTTACACCTTTATTTCTATCGATATAAAATTGGAGGATAGTCTCTAGTTCAGCGATTGCAGTTTCAGTCCAGATTACTTGCTTTTTAACCATGTTTTAAAATGTTGCATAGCTATATCATTTGAAACCAGCTTGCCTCCTTCAATGTCTAATTCTGATTTTGCAATTGAAGCCTTAATTTCATCACTTAGAATTAATACTTCATGATTTTCATTTCTCAAGTTTAGGATTATTTCCTCAATTTCATTAAGAAAGTTTTCGTCTTCAATTGACGCAATTTTTCCTATTAATCTGTCTTTCACTGTGATTGGACTCATGTTCTTTAATCTTATTACAAAGTTAAAACATTTATTATTCAATTATTAGAGTTCTTTTGTGAATTAAAATAAAGCCATCAAATTAAATCCGCAGAGGATAAATCCGGTTGCTGTGTTAGACCAGAAGGGATTTACTTTTTCTAAAGATGCTGCAAATGCACATCCGGTAACACCAACCAAACCTCCTACCATGATAATACAAGCAATGAATTGAAAGGCGGTTTCATTAAAATTATGAACCAATAAATAGGCGAGCAAGCAGAGAACAAATCCAATTATGAATAATCTAACGTATCCATATTTGTGCATCTTATTATGATTGTAAATAATGATTGCTGCGGAAAACAACATCAAAATCGAAATTACCAACTCATGATCTAACTTTATCAAGTCAAATTTAATCTCATGTAAAATGTGATGATGAATGAAACCTAGGCAGATTCCAATTAACAATGCTTGTCCTATATTAAAAAACGGAAATTTAGAACGAAGATGTTCGCTAAGAACTATGGATTTTTGGTGAGACTTAAAGTATAGATAAGAGACCAGAATTAACAAAAGACCACCAAGCATAAAAGTAATTACGGAACCTATTGTATCAAAAAAGATGAGCAATAATGGGACAATCGCCAATACTATATCTGTAGCTGCACCAGTTACTGCTGAGGCAAAGGACCAGCCAGTTTGAGCAGCGCTTTGGGAGATAATATTAAGACCCGGACTATAAAAAATATTCATTCCAATAACCCAAAGTATCATAAAGACCGGTACATACTGAATTAAGGGATTGCTTTTGTTAATAAATATCCCTGCTGATGCCAGGAAAATACAGGCAGTAATCATTAGACTAACAAGCATAAATAAAAGTAGCTTTTCCTTTTTACCAAAATATTTATCGGCAATAAATCCGGCTATAGGTGGAATTAAGACCAGTAATATTTTCTGAATATTCTCATACTGAATACTTAGATCTTCAAAACCAAAGTCCATGAATAGTTTTGGTTGATAGAATGTATAGGCAACCCAACAGATCAGTACAACGATGTGAAGGGAAAGAGCGCTAAAAAGCGCATTTTTATTAATTCTGCTAATAGACATGACTAAAAATTTTAAAATGGCTAATTTTTGTAATTATAAAATCTTGTTTATACTTTTTAAAATTACGTAAATAATTTAAAATTGGATCAATCTATTCTGAGTAAAATAGATATTTTTTACATTTTATTAAATATAGAGCAAGTTTTAGCATGAAATGTACACAATAAAAGGGATTTTTTGACTCTATTTGACACACCTTGTATCGGGAAGTAACCGATATAAAGCTTATATTAAACCAATGAATGAAGAGTGATATTGAATTCCTCCAATAACTTTCATATACCGCACCAATAGTTTATAAAGATTGATTCTGAGTCATTGGAGCATTTGTCAAGTGGTAGATCGGAAATTTTGCTTTTCATCGAAGGTAAGACTTAGCATCAACTGCTTGTCATAGCAGATTGAACCAAATTGAGTTGATTGATTTTATGATAATCCAGATTTAGTTGTTAAGAATATTTCTATCCTAGTATATGAAAAGAAGAATTTAACGTATAGAGTGGAGAAATTGACAGATTGACAATTTAGAACTTATTTAATGAAAATTAATTTATTTTTACTAATCTACCTGTAAATGTATCTTCCTTTTCTAACTTTATTTTATAGAAATAAATACCGATCGGAAGCTCATTTAAATTAATAAATTTACTACCAAAATTTGAATCAACATCAAATTTATTTTGATGAATTTTAATACCTTGTGAATTCCATAAACTAAAGTCAAAGTATTTATTTAATTTAGAATCAAGGGAATATTTTATTTCAATTAATTGCTCAAATGGATTTGGAATCAAAACAATTGAATTATTTGAAATTGCCTTGGTTCTACTTACAGATGTATCTTGATATGCAACGAAATTACATTGAGGTAAATTGTTTGTACAATTATTTCCTTCATATCTAAAACGAGCCTGAAGCGGTGAATTAGTAACATTTGTACTTGTAAAATTATTTCCATTGATAACAAAATTACAATCATAGGTAATATAACAAACAGGAGGTTCAGTATTACCTAATTTACACAAATTGGGAGTTCCAGTTTTTTGACCTATTATTTTTTGAAAATACCCGTTGCAATAATAGGTTGCAATACATGGATTTGCACCATCACTTATATCTGCAGGAGTTATCGTTAAATTATTTTTACTAGTGTAGTCTTGATCAATGTGTTTTAGGTTGACAGAAATCTCGCTGGTTGTAGTATTAGCCGTTAAGCAACATTCTCCTTGTCTTTTGTCACTAAATATGATAGATGGATGAGGTTGCTCATTAGATACTTGTATATTTTGTATAGTAAAATTCGGATAAATCAATGGATCTAATGCGTTAACATCTAATTCTAAAACGCATTTATCTATATAAAAGCATTTTCCATCTTCTTCAATAAGTTCACTAGTTAATTGCTTGAAAGAAAATACATCTTTTGTCTTTGTAGTTCCGCAATAGAACAAAAAATCACATTTATCACTGGTGGTACTTAAATTAGGAATTAATCTACCTTCCCTATATGGATGTCCATCATTCATATAAGTATTTCCACATTTCACCCAATAAAAACAAAATTCAGAATTAATTTCATCTATACTGAATTCATTTTTAACATCAAATATTACTTCCCTAATACAGCCATCTGCGGTAAGAATACTTAGAACATACTTTCCGGCTGTTAGTACGTTTCTTCTAATTATCAATATATTATTGCTGTAGCTATTAATACTATTCCCTCCATCCGACCACTCGATTTTATTTATTTTCTTTCCATACAATATATCCCCAGAATTACCTTGCAATAAATTAGATAAATCTAATTTAAGATATAATTCAGCTGAAGTTTTATTTTCTATTTTCTTACCATTTGGGGGTAATTCACCATAACATAGTATTTCATTTGTCTTTGTGATTATTTTTAATGTATTGTCACCATCACAAGGATTATATTCAACACAATTGGTTGCATTACCACAAGGGCAGTACATTGTTACACACAACTTTGGGTTATTAAAATTTGTAACTAATTTTTTAAGTTCTGAAGAGGAAATTTCTGGTTGCTTTGTTGTGAGTTTGTAGTAATCGTTTATATACCATTTATAGAAGCATTTGTTCGTTTCTCCATTTGGATAGTAGTCGCCTTTATATGAAGCTGTTGCCTTAGCATAAGCATATTGATATGATGGTGGTAATGCATAATTATCAATCACAATTATTGGATTTATTGGAATTTGACTACATGAATATACAATAGCATCAACCTCACCTACATAACAATAAGATTTATCATAAATTTTAATAGTATAATGACCAGCTTTGAGACCTTTTAACTCAAAGGTTCTATTTGCAAGAATTTGTTGGGTTGATTTTTTGGTAGGAGGCGGATCACCATCTCTTAAATATTCAATTTTAGCTGGGCCATTAAATAGATTGTCAAAATGAATTTTGAGCTCACCATCGTATGAATTATCTGTAGTGGCATGAATAGCTTCAATTATTTCAAAGCTAACAATAGCTTTGTTAATTTCAACTCCAACAGTGGACCAACATCGTGCTGCTTGATCTGTAATTGTTAAATTCCAATTTTCTGAAATTTTAGAGTCTAAGGTCTTTTTATGAACTGATTTAGACTTTGAATGTGATAGATCTTCATTCCAAAAAAAATCAAACTGTGTTAATTTATCATTCATCTCAACCTTGTAATCAGAAATATTATAACAAACTGGTGTAAGAAACCAATTGAAGATTGTTACATCTGATTTTAAAACTTTATATGTTTCGTTTGTAGTACATTCATTATTGTCCTTAATCATAACTGAATAATCACCAGATTTAAGACCAAGTACTGGATTTTGTGTACTAACCAAATTACCTTTACTGTCTTTCCAAGTGAATAAATATGGAGGATTACCACCACTAATGTTAAGAAGAATTGATCCCAGACTGTTATAGTTTTTTGATTTACAATCTCCTTTAATGTCTGCTATAATAGAAAGTGAATTATTGCACCCTTCAATTGTTTTATTAAATTTCCAATCACAAGACCCTGTGACATTCCAAATTCTAATTTGATATTCCCCAGCACAAATATTTGAGAGAGTTACCACTCCATTAATATTATATCTATATTCCTGATAAATTAATGGAGATAATCCTATAACACTAATATTGTAATTAGGATAAACTCCAGCAGTAGCGGTGATTTTAATTTCACCTGAGCATTGTCCTTGATCTGATGGCTTAATTTCAACTTTGACTTCTGCGAATAATAAAGAAGTCGTTAGAAGCAATATTATAGTACTTAGATTTCTCATGTTTAGGAATTGTTAATGTAATTACTTTATTACTTCAAGCCAACCAACCTTTAACATTGCTGGGTAAATGAATTCATTTAACCATCTAACTGATTCTTCCCATGACCTTGTACAATATCGTCTAGGTGGAAGTCCACTCAAATCTGCTTCTTTATATGTATCAATTATAGATAATGGAGCAATATATATTTCTGCCAATTGACGATTATTTTGATCCATAGTTTCTGATCCAAGTGTGGCAAGTAATCTTGCCATATTCTCATCCATAAGAAGATACAAATAGTTATCAGCAATTGATCTTAATTTTTGATTGCTATTTGTAACCCAAGAATATAATCTAGGTTTAAATGGCAACCATAGTCTAAATACTAGATCTAAGCACTCGTCAACCCATGCTTCAGAAGTATCTAATGAAAACACCTGCTGACAGAAATCGACAAGCCTGTTAATTTCAGAATGTTGACTGCTGTCTGGAATAAGTGTTCCTAGTAGTATTCTATCCCCAATTAGCTGAGTTATTTTTCGCAAATGAATAATTGGGATATGAGTATTTAATTCAATTTCAGTCTTTAAAGAATCTTCTAGTAAATTGTAACTATATTGTTCTAATTTGTTAAATAATGAATTATTATCTAAAATGTCGAACCTTATACCATCATCACCATAACTTGCACCGTGGTATCGTCCATAATTATCATTTAAGGTTGTATCTAATCTTTGTAAATATTCTAACTTAGCTAATGAATCCATAATTAATGTATCTTGTTCAGTAAAAGAAAAATTTGATAGTGGATCATCTGATTTCATAATCGTTTCAAAAGCCAATTGATCTTCTTTGCTTAAGTTAGAATTGTTAAATAAAGTTACTATAGAGTCTAACTGTATTTGTCTAATTCTTTGTAATTCAATTTCTTTATCACGCTCTTCTTGCTCTACTTCAATTAACCATTGAGGAGTTATTTGAATTTTTGGTTTGTTTCTTTGAGTAATCAAATCTAATAGTTCTTTATTTGAAATAGTATCAAAGTTTGTTTTAAAATATTCTAAATAAGTATCAATTATGGAATCATTATTAGGGATTATTGAATTAATTTTTTGCATTCCAATAATATAATCAAGAAATACTTCCTCACATTGATTTGTATTATTTACCTCAAATTCTATTAATTTAGTTCTAAATTCATAGCCCTTTTTATTTTTGGGAAAGTAATAATGCATAAAATCAACTTTCTTGTCACAACTAGCTGATAGAAATAAATCGATTATCTTAGAATCTGAATAATTAAAAATAATATCTGATATTAAATTAGTTTCATTATTTTTTATTAAAGTATCAAGCAGAATATCAGTTGTTAAGTGATTGTAAAGTAAAGTTTGTTTGAATTTATAATAAACCATTTTATAATTAATAAATAAAGGATAAAAAAATCTCTTATTTATTAGAATTGAAGTATCAAATAAGTCCTTAGAGTTAATAAATTCATTAATTGAATCCAATAATTGAATTACATTATTTTTATTTGTGTAACGAAGAGAGTTAACATGAATAACAAATTCATTTAACAATGAGTCTAATTTTTCACTACTGTTTGTGTCATAGAATTTAAATGGAATGTTGGTACAGTGATTCTTTAATTCTGCTTTAATAAATTCTAGTGAGTCATACTTTGAAGTTTGACTTGATAAATTAAATTGAACAAAAACTGCTAACACTAATAATTGAATAAGCTTCATATTAATTTTTTTATTTCCATTGTTTTCCTTGATAATTGCCATCCTTGGTCCAACTCCAATCGACTTTGTCATTTTGTATAAGTAGATGTTTAGTATTTAATTGCTCATTTTCACAAAGATTTTCTTCATACTTTCTGCCTATTGAATTTTCATTGTTATAGATATATAAATCATTAAAATCAATTAGCCCTTTAGGACCAACTTTGAATCCCGAATTTTTGCCTTCATCTGATTTCTCCCAGGAGTCTCGGTATAAGTCTAAGTCTACATCATCATCATCTGGTGTTCCCTTAGATGGATTATATCCAGTAAACCACTGATTAATCTTAAAATTAACATGTTTTGATTCATGAAGCATAACTGATGTAAAGCAGTGAATACCTTCTTCTTTAGTAATTTTATCCTGAGTTTGTGATAAAGGTGTAAAGTAAATATCGAAATGCCAAGGATTAGTAGTTACAGTCTTTCCATATCCCCAAAAATAATATCCATTTTTTTCAAACACTTTATCATAATAGTAATTAGCGACAAATGGATTGAATATATATTTTAAATTAGAAAATTCTTTAACGCCCCAATAAAATACCCACATTGGAATCCCGCTAAGATTGACAGTTGGGCTATATCTAGGGAAAAAAACCATTGCTTTTTTAGGAGTGGCCATATATCTATGGTTTGTACTAAGATTTAGTGGCAATTTAAATTTCTTATTTGTCCAATCAGGGTAAGAGGTTACAGTCAATTTTTTTCCATTATAATTGCAAGTTACTAATATATTACCAAAAATATCACCATAATCAGAATTGTTTAGATCTATAAATTTTTTAATATTTTTATTAATTTGATTTACAGTAATCCGCATATTATTTCCAGATTGACTGGTATTATTGATAGGTTCTCCCCATGTTGTAATGAATGACCATTTAAAGTCTGTGCAATTTATACATTGTACTTCATACACAATATCTTCATCTAATACAACTTGCCAGTTATTTTTATTTGGAGCATCAGCTTTATAAAACTTCTCAATCCAAAGCCTATAGACATTAATTTCTAAGATATTGCTTAAACAATGACTTTCAATACCAAACCAATTAGCTGAGATATTCAACTTATACATTTTCGGATCACTAGTTTGAACACTCTTACCTATTTCTGGAATACTAAATATAGTGCCTTCAAATTTACCTAACTTTATTCTACACATCTGTATGTTTCGATAATTTATTCCGCCAATGTAATTAAGACTTATAGGAGTAGCACCAGTAGTATTTATTCTATCTACTCCAATTCCTAATAATCTTCCTTCAATATTGATTTCACTGAATTCATCCATACATTCAGAAATATTTTTTCTTTCCCATATTTCCAGTCCAATAATCACATAATGTATAAAAGCCTCAGTGCTTATAATGTTGTTTGGATTATTCTTAGCTCGTGTTTGAACAATGTAAACCGCAGACTCTCCACATTGATGTAATTCGTAAGTACTACCTCCAAAAGGTATCTCAATATCATAATTAAGTATCTTACGAACTGTCCAAGTATAACAATAATTTGGATTCTCAGGATCTTTAGGTGAAAAAAATTGTGCATCATCAGAATCTATGCAATTAACTGTAGCCTTTGCTGTTAGCGTTCCAAAAGGATTAACTGTTATAATTTCATCAGCTAATTGAATAGATTCTGGGTATCTAAGTCCTTGAGCCAAAAGAGAGGACTGATTAAGAATTGATAATAATGTAATAATTAAATAGTATATTCTCATAAAGTATCAACTAATTAATAAAGAGCGATTTAAAGTTTCCTCATTAAAAAAGAACGATAAAGTTCTTATAATGTGTTCTTGTAATTTTGTTTTTCAATACAATTCTAATAAAAAAATTTAATAAATCTTAATTTGGTTATAATTAATTTTATGTCAATTGATAAATTAGAACAGCGTAATAAGAATACTTATTTGTGATAAATTAAAGAATATCAGGTAGTTAGCGCATTAAACGACCTAAAAGACCTTCCACCTATATCAATAAAGCAAATAGATCTTATAATTCGGAAATTTTAAAAAATCCTGAAAATCAAATTCAGGAAACATTTCTTCATATAAATTATTCGACTATAAAGGCGACCTGATAGTAATTATTTACCGCTGCAATGAGTTTGGTTTTTAGATAGAAAGATTCTGTAATAATCTTAAAAGCGGCAAATTCGTGATTTGGGACATTGAATTCATCAAAAAGTAGGATATCTCCTGACTTAAGATACGGCCTCAATAGGGATAAGGTATAAATTGTAGATGAAAAAAGATCTGCATCCATGTGAATAATCTTTTTTCTGTCTTTGTGTAAATCGTTTTGTTCAATAAACGCTGAGAGGGTGTCCTGAAAGAGCCCCTTGATAAATCGACCACGGGAATCCATTAATTCAGGAATTGATGTTGCAAAAGTTCCTTTGCTGAAGAATACTCCCCAATCTTCAGGTAGACCTTCAAAAGTATCAAAGCCAAAGAATTCTGAAGCTTTGTTTTTATTTGCATTCAGCCACCATCTAAAGGAGCTTCCTTGAAAGACTCCAAATTCCAAATATAGAACTTCTACCTGTGTGAGTTGAAATTGGTTGGTGACATATTCATATAGTTTTTCTCTTTTATTGTGATCCCTTTTAGAAGTAAAAAAATCATTTAATATGGACTTGCGATCTTGTTTGCTTATCCAAGATGATAGATATATAAGGTTAGAAAAAAATTTAAATGGTCTTGCGAGAAATCCGAAAAAAATATGAGGCTTAAGCAACAATATTACTCCTTTACTCCAGGCATTAAAATTGATGAAGAGTTTGTTCATGGATAAATAATAAAAATAGATTGATTAGTATTAATATGCTCTTACATCATTTTTTTCCATAAAATTAATATAAGCACTGTTGAGTACTTTGAATCCTCCGGGTGTTGGGTAATTACCAGAAAAATACCAGTCACCTTTATGATTAGGAATTGCCTTGTGCAAGCCATCTATGGTTTGAAAAATTATATCTACTGGAACGCCAAGATCATTTGGAGTAAGTAATTCTGAGATTTTATCAGAGATTTCTTCATAGGTAAATTGATCGTACAATCGCTTTACATAATTTTTCATTTGCTCTGTCGGCAGATTTTTCTGAGCCTCACATTCCTGATAAACTTCATCCATTAAATAATCCATATTTCTATCCTGTAATAATTCTATCAGTGCTCGAAATGCTATGAGTTTATCAATTCGTGACATGTCAATTCCATAACAATCCGGATATCTAATTTGTGGAGCTGAGGAGACCACAATAATTTTCTTTGGTTTTAAGGTACAGAGAATTCGAATAATACTTTCTTTTAAGGTTGTACCACGAACAATGGAATCATCTACAACTACTAAGGTGTCAATATGATTTCGAACAATTCCATAAGTCACATCGTAAACATGAGAAACCATAGCATCGCGCAATTCATCGTTGGCAATGAAAGTTCTCATTTTATCGTCTTTAAGCACAAGTTTTTCAAATCGCGGTTTTTTATCAAGAAGGAGTTTGATATCTTCTAAATTTTTTGAACCAGCCTTCAATATTTGATGACTTTTTTGATCATTCAAATAATTATTTATTCCTTCCATCAATCCAAAAAAAGAAGATTCTGAGGTATTGGGAATATAAGAGAAGACAGTATTGTCTAAATCTCCGGAGATTCTATCAACAATTGAAGGAACCAATTGTCTTCCTAAGCTTTTTCTTTCCTGATAGATATCATAATCATTTCCTCTTGAAAAATAAATTCTTTCAAATGAACAGGATAGTTTTGGTCCAGGTTCAAGACAAGGCTCTTCTGAAACCTTGCCATGATGCTTAATTATTAATACATTTCCCGGTTTGATTTCATGGATATCTGTTCGTTTTACCCCAAATGCGGTTTGGATAGCTGGTCTTTCAGAGGCCATAACCACGACTTCATCATCGCGATAATAAAAAGCGGGTCTTATACCATTTGGATCTCGAAGAATAAATGAATCCCCATGACCCAACAAACCTGCAATGACATAACCACCATCAAATTTTTTGGTGGCCTTTTTGAGCACCCTACAAATATCTAAATTATTGAATATCAACGGGTTGATATCCATTTGACTATATCCCTCCGGTTTATACCAGTTAAATAAATGCTGAACTTCTTCATCCAGAAAATGACCAATTTTTTCAAGAACGGTAATGGTATCAGACTTAACTTTTGGGTATTGACCCAAACTGACCAGTTTATCGAATAATTCATCCACATTGGTTAAGTTAAAATTTCCCGCAACAGCAAGATTTCTACTAATCCAATTGTTTTCTCTAATAAATGGATGAACCGTTTCAAGGCTATTGTCGCCATGCGTGCCATAACGAAGATGACCTAAATGAACCTCTCCAATAAAAGGCATATTTTGCTTCAACCATTCAACATCTTCCAATTGATCTTTTTTGAGATCCTTGAACTTATTGTAAACCCCTTCAAACAAATGAGAGATATAATTGGTGGAATTACTTTTATGTACTGAGAAATATTTTTGACCTGGAATGGTATTGAGCTTAATGGTAGCTAATCCTGCACCATCCTGACCCCTATTTCTTTGTTTTTGAAGTAGGATGTGAAGTTTTTGAAGGCCGTAGAAAACTGTACCATACTTTTTATGGTAATATTCCAGTGGTTGGAGTAATCGCACAAAGGCGAGACCGCATTCGTGCTTAATTTGATCGCTCATGTTATTAAAATCAATGCAAATTTAACACATTATAAGTAGAATTTCCTCAATCCATTGGACTTATGCTTTAATTATTAAGTCTTTAACAGTTCATATAAATTACTTGCTAAATCTTTTTGCTTTGCATACTTGAATGAGACAATCCTTTTTGATGTATGTTATCTTTGTTGATTAAATTCATTTTAGTTGAAGGTTGAACCGTTTTATTCAGACAAACGTTCTGTATTACAATTTCTTTACATTTGAGGCTTGTTAGATGTCAGAATTAATTAGATTATTACCAGATGGAGTTGTCAACCAGATTGCTGCCGGAGAAGTCATTCAACGACCTTCTTCTGTAGTCAAGGAATTAATGGACAATGCCTTGGACTCTGGGGCTTCAGAGCTCAAATTATTGGTCAAAGAAGCTGGAAAAGAACTCATTCAATTGGTTGATAATGGATGTGGTATGTCTCCTGTAGATGCTCGAATGTCCTTTGAAAGACATGCAACGTCTAAGATCAGAACCAGTGAAGATTTATTTAGAATTCAAACTTTAGGATTCCGGGGTGAAGCACTTGCTTCTATTGCGGCAGTTTCCAGAGTTGAAATGCGCACAAAAAGACATGAAGATGAAGCGGGAACAAGAATATTAATTCAGGATTCCAAAATTATGAAGCAAGAGGCCTGTGCTTGTTTAAATGGCACTCAAATACAAGTTTCAGACTTATTTTATAGTGTTCCTGCCAGAAAGAAGTTTCTCAAATCTGATGCAGTGGAATTGCGTCACATTCAGGAAGAATTTATTGCACAAGCAATTTCTCATCCGGAGGTTGCAATGTCTTTCATTCAAGGTGAAGCTGAAATTTTTAAATGCAGACCTGAAGGTCTCAAGCAAAGAATCGGAAATATTTACGGGAAGAAATACCTTGAAAATTTAATGGAAATTAATCACGAAACCGAAGTTGTCCATATTTCAGGATTTGTAGGTTCCGTAGAATTGATGAAGAAGAGCAAAAGTGAGCAACTCCTGTACATTAATAGAAGGTTGATTAAAAGTAATTATTTGAATCATGCGATTACAAGTGCTTACGAAGAAGTATTGGCCACACACGCTTATCCATTTTATGTACTGTTCCTTCAAATTGATCCATCTAATATCGATATCAATGTTCATCCTACAAAACATGAAATCAAGTTCGAGGACGAAAGACTTATTTACAATTTTCTAAAAGTTGCCATCAAGCAAGTTCTTGGCAATCAGATTTTGGCATTACAATTTGACTTTGAAAATGAAAACCCTGGGATTTCGAAAATTTTTTCAAATGAAAGTAGATCGATGAGAATGCCCATCGATAAGCAAAACATGAATGCTGGTTCAGGTTCAATGGTCAACTGGAAGCAACTTGCATTTCCTTCTGCTCCTAAAGAAATAATAAGTCAAAGAGAGCAAGAGATATTCAAGAATGAGCCAATTGCTAAACCAGAACTTCAAGATTTTTTTGGAGAAGAAAAAGCAAGTGAAATTGAAGTTTATCAGATATTTTCTGCTTATATCATGTATGTTTCGAAAGCGGGATTAACTTTCATTGATCAACAATCTGCACACGAAAGAATACTCTATGAATATTATATGAAATCTATGGAAGACCAAACAATAAGCAGTCAGAGATTATTGTTTCCACAAACTATTCATTTAAATAAAACAGATGGGCAGATCTTAAATGAGCTGTTGGAATTGTTACATAATATCGGAATCGAAGTTGAAAGTTTCGGTTCGGATAGTTATATCATTCAGAAAATGCCAAACATATTGGATGGTAAATTTAATGAAAAAGAACTACTCACACAGATTATTGAACAGTATAAGTTAAATATGGAATTTGAATTTTCACCGATTGAAAATATTGCTCGTTCAATGGCAAAAAGCACTTCAATTAAAAGAGGTAAAATACTTGCAAAAGAAGAAATGTTAAAAATTGTAGAACAACTTTATTTGTGTCTTAATCCTAATATTAGTCCTGCGGGTAAGAAGTGTATACATTTAATTAAACAGGACGAGTTTATAAAAATATTCAACAACTAATGCAAAATATTACAGAAGGAGTAAAGCATTTATTAATTATTAATATTCTGGTATTTCTTGGCGTAAATACCTTGTGGAGAAATGGGGAAGCAATACCTTACTTGGCTTTGTTTTATCCCGAGAGTGAATTGTTTCAACCATGGCAAATCGTTACTCATATGTTTATGCATGGAAGTCTTACGCATTTGTTGTTTAATATGCTTTCACTTTTCTTTATAGGTCCAATGATGGAGACTTATTTAGGCACAAGAAAATTTGTAATATATTATTTTGTTTGTGGATTAGGAGGAGCATTTTTACATTTTGCTTTTCAATTTTACGAATTACATTTTTTACATGATATTGCGGTAACTTATGTGCCTGCTGTTGGAGCATCGGGAGCAATAAATGGATTGTTTATCGGTTTGGCTTATTTATTTCCAAATATAGAAATGTACCTGATGTTTTTTCCTGTACCCGTAAAAGCAAAGTATTTGGCGATAGGATTATTGGCTTATGATTTGTTTTCAGGAATCGGTGGATATTCATCAGGTATAGCCCATTTTGCTCACCTAGGTGGTGCATTGTTTGGATTTTTATTGTTGACATTTTGGTTGAAACGGAGATAGTATGTTTTCTGATTTAGTAAACGATCTTAAATATCAAATTAGACTGAATGGATTTTGGGTAAAGTTCATATTAGTTTGTATTCTGGTTTTCATTATAATAAATCTGAGTAATTCCTATTTTACTTTTACGAATTACAATTCAGGAGTTGGTGGTAATCCAATATTGAAAAACCTGAGTTTGTCTTCTGATTGGAAATTTAATTTAATACATCCTTGGGTTTGGATTACCCACATGATAGTTCACCAAGGTTTTTTTCATCTACTTTGGAACATGTTAAATCTTTACTGGTTTGGACTCATTGTTGAAGATCTTATTGGAAAGAAACACGCAATTTTTATTGTATTTGGTGCAGGAATAGTAGGAGGTATATTTTTCTTACTTGCTTGTACATTACTGCCTTGGTATAAGGATCATGAAGTTATGGCTTATGGGTCTTCTTCAGTTGTAATGGGATTAATATTGGCTGCAGCAACTATCTCACCCAATTATAGCATTCAATTGATTTTAATCGGAAGAATACCTATTAAATATATTGCCTTAGTCTTAATTACTTTGGATATTTTATTAGCAGCACAAATGAACAATTCAGGCGGACATGCTGCCCATCTTGGAGGTGCTTTTTTTGGATATATTTATATTGTTATGCTTAGAGCTGGATTACGAGTGAATCCATTAGATTGGTATTCTTCTTCGGAAGTTCTAACTAAAAATAAAATACCAACTCAAAAGACTAAACAAGATCAGAAAAAAAATATACGCGAGCCGGAAGATGAAGAGCTAAAATTGAATAGAATTCTCGAAAAAATTAAAAATAACGGGATTGATTCAATTTCTGCGGAAGAAAAAAACTACTTAGATCAATTGGCTGAAAAATGATTCGTTTCCTTTTTTCATTAAATATAGTTTGGGGAATAATATGTTTACTTCTTTATCTCATAGAAGGGACGAATCCAAATCAGTATTGGATATTCTCAATAGCAAGCCTAATTATACCGGTTAGCTTTGTAATAAATTTTTGTGCAATTGTATTTTGGTTATTCTTTCAATGGAAGAATGCCTGGTTGCCCGTAGCTATTATAGTCATTGGTTACAGTCAATTATTTAAATTATTGGCCTGGAATGAAGACAGTGATGAGCCGCAATGCAAACAAAGTAGTGCTTTCAAAATCATGACATTTAATGTGTATGGTTTAAAGAATCTAAAGGATACTTCTGATCAAAGTTTACAAAAGAATAAATCTCAGTTTCTCGCTTTTTTAAGAAAAAATGATCCTGATATTCTTTGTGTGCAAGAAAATAATCTTTTCGCTGATGATGTCATTTCCAAGTCAAACTTATTTAATTATGTTCACTACGTTATTAATCATGGAGCGGCGATCTATTCAAGATACCCAATCTTAGATCAAGGATTAATTGATTTTGGAACAAACACCAACAGCTGCTTATGGGCTGATGTACTTATAGAGGGAAGAAGATCGCGTATATATAGTGTGCATCTACAATCAAACAGCGTAACAAAGCAAGTTGAACAATTGACGGATGATGAAGAAGAAAAAAATGTACAAAAGATAAATGTAGTCAAACAAATTTTAACTAAGTACAGGAAGATGTCCGTTCGAAGAGCAATGGAAGTGGATTTGGTAGAAAAACATGCTTTGCAATCCACGTATCCCGTAGTTATTGCGGGTGACTTTAATGATACTCCTTTTTCCTACGCCTATAAAATTTTATCTAAAAATAGAAAAGATAGTTTTCTGGAATGTGGAAATGGATTTGGTTCTACGCTGGTTGGATTATTACCCGGATTAAGAATTGATTATTTGTTGGCGGATAAGAAAAAATTTAATTTTTGTTATCACAGAATACTTCAGACTAGTTTTTCAGATCATAATGCAGTTGTCTCTAGTTTATTTTTCAATTAACCATTTTAATATGAAAAGTTATTAATAAACTAAATTGTAATTTTAAAAAATATTAGACCCGTCGAGATAATTTAAGATTCTGTATCTTCTTCCTCTGTCGGATTAAGTAATCCAGGAAGTTCTTTTTCCGAATTTATACCCATATTTTTTAGACGTTGTGCTTGACCAACCAAATTTCCTTTGCCATCACGCAATTGCTTTTTTGCTTTAAGAAAGGTATCCTGAGTACGATTTATATTTCGCTCAACATCATCCATTGTTTCTAGGAATCCTACTATTTTTTCATACAATCTTTCACCTTGTTTAGCAATTTCAATAGCATTTTTACTTTGCTGATCACGTTTCCATAATTCATTCACCAGTTTAAGCGCAGTTATAAGATTAGTTGGTGAGATCAATAGGATTCGCTTATTGTAGGCATACAACCAAAGGTCTTGATCTTCTTGAATCGCAAGGAGATAAGCAGGTTCGATGGGGATGAACATCATCATAAAGTCAAGACCTTTAGTAAATTCGTCATAACGTTTTTTCCCAAGGTCATCAATATGTTGGTAAATTGAACTTAAGTGAAGTGCAAGTTGTATGTCCTGATCTTCTTTGGTCTCAGAGGAGCAATAGCGGTCATAGGCTACCAAGGAAACTTTGGAATCAACAATCATTGATCTTTCTTCCGGTAAGTAAATGATTACATCAGGTCTAAGCGTCTGTCCTTCTTCATTTTGAAAAGTAGGTTGAATTTTGTATTCTCTGTTTTTTTGCAAACCGGATTTTTCTAAAATGCTCTCAAGAATAATTTCTCCCCAATTTCCTTGCTTTTTAGATTGTCCCTTTAATGCATTTGTAAGATTGTTGGCCTCAACCGAAATCCTATTGCTGTGCTCCATTAATTCTTTGACCTTTTCCTCAAGAGAGAATCTTTGTTTAGATTCTATATCATAAGTTTCTTCTACTTTCTTCTTAAATTGTTCTAGGTTTTCGCCTAAAGGTTTTAGAATCGTGTCAATATTGTCTTTATTGGTTTGAGTAAATTTGCTTACTTTTTCATCCAAAATTTTATTTGCAATATTTTGAAATTCGAGCTGAGAAATTCTTCTAATTTCTTCCATCTCCGTTTTCTGGTTATTCAGTTTTTCTTCAAGAAAATTTCTTTGGGCACTGAGATCACTGACAACTTTTGATAGCTTGTTGATTTCTTCTTGCTGTTGTAAATTTGATTGTTTTACACCTTCATGGTTAAGGCTAAGTTTTTGATGAAATTGATCTGTTTTTTCAACATTCGCCAAGAGCATGGCATTTTCACGAATTAATTTACCCTGAGTTTCTAAATTTTCACTTAGGGATTGTCTATTTTTTTCAAGTTCAGAAAGCTTATTGTTATATCTATCATTCTGCAAAGCAAGACTTATTTCAGATTCCTTTAATTTTTTCTGTAATTCTTCTAATCCGGATTTTGGGACAGAGTTCTGCTTTACGTACAACAATATGGCTAGCCCAAGCATTAAACCTAACAATAAATATATGATTTCTGATGACATTGACTTAATATAAATTGTAAAATTAAGGATATTCGTATGAACTCGTGTTTTAATTATATTGAATTCGCTAACTTTTTTATTTTTGTCCCATGAGGCAAATTATTTTAGTAATTATTTTTGTATGCGGCGTGTACAAGCTTTCCGGTCAAAAATATTTAACACCGTTTGAAAAAAATCCCAATCAAACTGCAACTTATCAGGAATGCATTTCCTATTATAAATTACTTGATTCAAAATATAAGCAATTGAACGTTGTTGTCGGAGGATCTTCTGACGTAGGAGATCCAATTCATCTTGTAATCTTGGATGAAAATGGAAGTACTGATCCAATGTTGATAAGAAAGAGTAACAAGCTTATTGTCTGGATAAATAATGGAATTCATCCTGGTGAACCTGAGGGTATTGATGCTTCAATGATGCTCGCAAGAGCAATATTATCAGAACCATCCTTGAATGAAATTCTACATCAGCTGAGTATTGTAATAGTACCTATATACAATGTGGGTGGAAGTTTGATGCGAAATAATACTACGAGATTGAATCAGAATGGACCGGAATCCTATGGATTTCGTGGCAATGCAAATAATCTGGATTTGAATAGAGATTTTATTAAGCAAGATTCAAAGAACGCAATAACTTTTGTGAATCAATATCAAAAATGGCTGCCGGATATTTTTATTGATAACCATACTACTGATGGTGCAGATTATCAATACAACATTAGTTTATTGAGCGGAATGAGAAATAAGCTGACAAGGGCTATCGAAGATTTAATGTATAACAAGATGATTCCTGAATTGTACAAGCTTATGCTGAAAGATAATGAAGAGATGATTCCTTATGTAGATTTTGATGAAAAAATTGAGAATGGAATTTACGCCTTTAATGATAAAGCTCGATTCAGTACCGGTTATGCGGCTCTGTTTAACGCAATTCCATTCGTTGTTGAAACTCACATGTTAAAACCTTATCCTTTACGTGTAACGGCGACAAACAAGATTATGAAAAATATTCTTCAATACAGCTCTAAGCATTCTAAGGAAATCCTAGTTGCCAGAAAATCTTCAATTCAAGAAGTTAAAGTACAAAAATCCTTTTCATTCAGATGGAAATTAGATCTAAATAAATCTGAAAAAATAAATTTCAAATCTTATATACAAAGTAGAAGATTCTACCCTTTGTTGAATGACTCTTTGATAAGTTATGACAGAAATTCTCCAATTCAACTAACTATTCCGTATTTTCAATATTTTGTGCCTAGTCTTGAAATTACAAAGCCTAAATACTATATTATTCCACAAGCTTATAAGGAAGTTATATCAAATTTGAAACGCAATGGAGTTCATATTCAAACGTTGAAAAAAGATACTTTTGTTACTGCAAAGTATTACAGAATATTGGATTACAAATCTCCAAATACACCTTATGAAAATCATTTCTTGCATACACAGGTCGTAGTGAAGGAAGAAACCTTGACCTATCCTTATCACCGCGGAGATGCTGTTATTTCTACAGATCAGGATCGTATAAAATTCATCATGGAAGTACTGGAGCCTCAAGCTGATGATTCATACTTTTCTTGGAATTTTTTCGATGGAATACTCATGAGAAAAGAATACTTTTCAGATTACTTGTTTGCACCAAAAGCAGAGGAAGAGCTTCGACAAAATCCTGAGTTGAATAAATCTCTTTTGGATTTTATTGGAAAGGACAGTATAAATAATTCCAAAATGGACCGAAAATTGGAATTTATATATAAGAACTCAAAATTTGCAGAGCCATACTTCAGTTTGTATCCGGTCGCAAGGATTATGTAATTTAAGCCCTTAAATTTAACCAACTTGCTCTATAACAGCATTATTCTGCTTATCTTTGCGCCTTAACAAAAACATATTTGTTCTAGTAAAATATGCAATTTATTTATAATGAGTAATTTTTTAAATACATTAATCTATCAAACTTTCTGGAACAGGTTGATAATAATATGTTTGACCTTAACAATTTATGCAAATACTTTAAACAACGACTTTGTATTAGATGACAATATCGTCCTAAAAAAGAATGAATATGTTAAAAAAGGACCTGCAGGTCTTGGAGAAATATTTATGCATGATTCTTTTAAAGGATTTTTTCTAAATGATCAAAGTGGAGTAAGTGTCACTGGTGGAAGATATAGACCATTGAGTTTAATGTTTTTTGCAAGCGTTTATCCTATTTTTGGACTTAATGCTATTTATTATCACTTAATAAATATATTATTCTATATTTTACTTTGTTTAGTAATTTATCAGTTTTTATTGCAATTGTTTTCAATAAAGTTTGGAGAGGAAGGAAAGATGCTTGCATTCTTCACGACAATACTTTATGCGGCACATCCAATCCATACAGAAGTTGTAAGTAATATTAAAGGAATCGACGAGATTTTTTCACTTTTGTTTTCAATATTATCCAGCTTGTTTGTATTTAAATATTTGGATTTTAAGAAACTTTCAAGCTTATTCTATGCTTTTCTTTTTTTCCTCTTAGGAATATTTTCAAAAGAAAGTGCAATTAACTTTTTAGTTCTTGTTCCTTTTGCAATCTATCTATTCAGAAATGTGCGGTTCAAAGATTCCATTATTGCAATTTCTCCGATCGTTATTTCTACGCTACTTTATGTATCTATTAGAATTTATGTAATTGGTTTTAAAGTCTTCGATGAACTGACAAGGGACGTACTTACCAATCCTTTCTTAAAAATTCGCGGTATAAATGTTACAGATGCCTCTACAGTGGAGAAGCTTGGAATGATTTTCTATAGTTTGGGTAAGTATCTTCAATTAATGATTTTTCCACATCCGCTCACCCATGATTATTTCCCTTTGCATGTCAGCTTGCAGCCTTTGCAATCACCACAGCCATTGTTTTCTTTAATAATTTTTATAGGATTGTTTATAGTAGCAATCGTGTATAGAAATAGCAAGCCTCAACTAAGTTTCGGATTAATGTCCTTAATCGTTCCATTAATTTTAATCTCAAATTTAGTGATACCAATGGGTACACCAATGGGAGAAAGATTTGCATTTACTGCATCATTGGGATTCTGTCTGGTGTTTGCTTATTTTTTAATGTTGTTAAACAATAAAAGTAATAAATTATCACTGGCTCTATTGTCTTTTGTATTAGTTCTGTTTTCATTCAAAGTTTATACGAGAAACAAAGACTGGAAAGATGAATATTCATTGTTTTCTAAGGATGTTCAAATTTCTAAAAACAGTATTAAGGCACATAGTGAGTTGGCTTATCATCTTGTTGAAAGAATAAAAGTTACAAAGGACACCTTAATCAGTAATGCATTGATAGCAGAAGCGATTCCACATTTGCAGAAGACTGTTCAACTTTATCCTAGACATGCTAATGCATTGTACCTGCTTGGCAATTTGAATTATCTAAAGAAAGATTACGAAAAGGCAGCTGAATCTTATGATAAGTATTTGGAACTAGTACCTACAGGGAAAGAAGTCATGAGAAATCTACAAGTTTGTTATAGAGAGTATGGACGTGATTTGGCAATGAACAATAAGGAATTGGATAAGGCAGTTGAAGTATTGATTAGAGCATTTAAACTAAATCCTAATGATGCTAGATTATTAGAATCATTAGGAATTGCTTATGGAGCTAAAGAAGAATATGCTCTGTCAATAGAATATTTTAACAAAGCCATTAAGATGGAACCTAAAAATGGTCTTCTTCTCGTTAACTTAGGCAATACTTATTATAAGATGGGTGAAAAGAATAGAGGTTCAGAATATATCAAGGCAGCATATAGATTGGACACTGCTTTGGGACCTAAATTGCTAACTTTGGAAAGACCCAAAATATAAAGTGTTAAGTTAAGTTGATCAGGTTTTTAATAAATTTGCAAAATCTATAAAGTAGAATAATTATGGGAAGAATATTTGAGGTTAGGAAACACAAGATGTTTGCTCGCTATTCTAAAATTAGCAAGCAATTTGCAAGAATTAGTAAAGATGTATTTATGGCAGTAAAGGCATCCGGTGCTAATCCTGATAACAATCCAAGACTACGTGCTGCTATGCAGAATGCGAAAGCTGTCAACATGCCAAAAGACAGATTGGATGCTGCGATTAAAAAAGCAATCTCAAAGGATGAAAAAGATCTTGAAATAATTACTTATGAAGGTTACGGGCCTTATGGAATAGCCGTGTTAGTGGAAGCTGCAACAGACAATTCTACTAGAACTGTAGCAAATATTAGAATGTATTTTAATAAATACAATGGCAGTTTAGGCGTTTCTGGTTCAGTCTCTTTTATGTTTGATCACAAATGTAATTTTAGAGTGAAACTAAAAACTGAAATGAGTGCAGAGGATCTGGAATTAGAACTTATAGATTTCGGTTGTGAAGAACTTGTTGTCGAAGGCGATGAATTAATTATATATGGTCCATTTGATGCTTTCGGAAAGCTCCAAAGTTATTTTGAAGAACATAACTATGAAATTATTGAATCCAGTTTTGATCGAATTCCTACTATGACAAAAAAATTGCCACAGGAACAGGTTGATGAAGTTAATAAGATGTTGGACAAAATTGAAGATGATGAAGACGTTCAAAACGTCTACAGTACAATGGAATAAAAAGATAAATTTATTTGACAGTGTTTCAAAAAATAATTGATAACTTATTTCTCAACTCAAGACACCACAGAAGTATCTTAGTGTGTCTGGTAATCTTATTGTATTCAAACACGCTTTTAAACGATTTTGCTGTGGATGACAGTATTGTCATAGTTAAGAATGAGTTTACTAAAAAAGGAATTGAAGGAATTCCAGATATTCTCAATAAGGATACTTTTCGAGGATTTTTTAAAACAGAAGGCAAAGAAAAATTAGTTTCAGGAGGTCGATACAGACCACTTTCGCTTGTTTTATTTGCATTGGTTTATCAAATAGTTGGATCAAATCCATTTTATTATCACTTATTGAATATCTTATTTTTTGCATTTTTGACCCTAATATTTTATGAACTATTAAAAAAGCTCTTACAATCAACATTTAAATTAGAGTCAACAATAATTTCATTCCTTGCAGCAATTTTGTTTGCAGTCCATCCTATACACACTGAATGTGTAGCTAATGTTAAAGGAATGGATGAAATATTAGCCTTACTATTATCTCTAAGTTCCTTTTTGTTCGCCTTAAAATGGTTTGATTCAAGCAAATTAATTCACCTCTTAGTTAGCTCACTTTTGTTGTTGATGGCTTTGTTTTCTAAGGAGAACAGTATTTCTTATTTAGTATTGATTCCATTAGGTTTGTTACTCTTCAATAAGAATAGTCTTGCAAAGAGCTCAAAAGCATTTTTATTTCTATTGGTTTCAAGTTTTATTTTTCTCTACTGCCGTGCGCAAATTTTAGGTTGGAATCCTATCGCCGGACACAGTATGGAACTAATGAACAATCCATTTTTGAAATACATCAATGGACGATATATTGATTTTACTGGCGGGGAAAAAATGGGTACTATATTTTTTACCTTATTGAAATATGTTGGTTTACTTTTTTTTCCTCATCCACTTACCTACGATTATTATCCAAAGCAAATTGCAATTCATACTTTTTCTTCCGGATCTTCATTATTTGCTTTGGCGCTTTATTGTGGTCTGATTTATTTTGCATTAAAAAATTGGAAGACCAATCCAATCGTTACATTTTCAATATTTGCCTACTTAATACCTTTGTTTATAGTTTCAAACATTGTATTTTCAGTTGGTACTTTTATGGGTGAGCGATTTATTTTCATGCCTTCTGTTGGATTTT
Organism: Saprospiraceae bacterium; assembly: GCA_040006775.1. Classification (GTDB taxonomy): domain Bacteria; phylum Bacteroidota; class Bacteroidia; order Chitinophagales; family Saprospiraceae; genus Vicinibacter. Next base: position 191,656 of record JBDTWI010000002.1, on the reverse strand, counting down.
GTATTTTAATGGCCTATTTTATAAACAAGTTTAGGAAGCAAAGTGTCGGATTAACACTGTCTTTATTTTTAATAAGTATAATTTTATTTTCCTTTAAAACTATTACGAGGAATGAGGATTGGAAAGATGACATGAGTCTAATCTTGCATGATTCAAAAATTTCTAGCAATAGTGCTAAAATCAACGCAGCAGTTGGAGGGATTTTATTGGAGAGATATGCGGTTGAACAAAATCCTAAAATCCTTGCTGAAAAAATTAATATTGCGAAAAAGCATTTGAACAAAGCTATAGAGCTACATCCGTATTATTTTGAAGCCTATACATTGCTTGGTAATGCACATTTCATGGCAAAGGAATATAAACAAGCCGTTGAAAAATATGACTTTCTGATGAAATACCAATCAGAAAATAAAGATGCTCCAAGCAATATGGCTCTTTTTTATAAGGAATGGGGCCGTGTTACTGGAATGAATGAGAATAATCCTAGACAAGCGATAGTATATTTGAAAACATCCTTGCAATTAAATCCAAAAGATGAAGAAACCATTTCATTGCTAGGAGTTGCACATGGGGTGCTTGGTGAATATGAGGAAGCAATCAGAATATTTAATAATGTCTTACAATTAAATCCAAAATCTTCTGATGCATATTTTAATTTGTATTTAACTTATTTGAATCAAGGAGATTCTAGTAAAGCAGAAGAATGCTTAAACAAAGCAAAATCCATTGACCCAAACATTATGGAGAAATTTAATAAGATTGGTAAGTAACAATGTGGAAAATATTTCTGCTTTTTATTTTTTGTAATACATACCTGATTTGTCAGACTAATTCTGAAAAAATAAATTGGGTCCATGAGAAAATGAAATGGCTTACTTTAGATGAAAAGCTTGGACAACTATTTATTGTAAGAGCTTATGGTACCAAGGATTCACAGCGTATCAAATCCATTGAGCAATTAATTAGAACCAAAAATATAGGAGGCCTATGTTTTTTTCAAGGAGACGCAGAAACACAGGCTGATCTCACTAATTATTTTCAATCTATAAGTAAGGTGCCATTATTCATATCAATGGATGCAGAATGGAGCTTGGGGATGAGGCTCAAAACAGACGGATTTAGTTATCCCAAACAAATGTGTCTTGGAGCAATTAAAGACAATAGATTAATTTATGAAATGGGAGTGGATATTGGCAGACAGTTGAAACGAATTGGAGTAAATTTGAATTTTGCACCTGTCGTAGACATAAACTCAAATCCTAGAAATCCAGTAATTAACGAGCGTTCTTTTGGTGAAGACCGATTAAATGTAAGTGCAAAAGCCTATGCTTATATGTTGGGTATGCAAAATCAAAATGTACTGTCTTGTGCTAAGCATTTTCCCGGTCATGGTGATACTGATGTAGATTCTCATCTGGAATTACCTATATTGAACCATAACATGCAAAGAATGGATTCAGTAGAGCTATTTCCTTTTAAAATCTTAAGCGAAATGAATGTAGCATCAATTATGATCGCTCATTTATTTGTACCATCGATTAGTACTCAGGATAGTTTGGCTTCTAGTATGTCAAATGAAGTAGTTCATAATCTATTAAGAAATGAGATGAACTATAAAGGTTTGATCATTACGGACGCATTGGAAATGAAAGCTGTAGCCAAGAAATTTCCCAACGGAGAACTGGAGTTAATGTGTTATAAAGCCGGAAATGACATTCTCCTCTTATCTGAAAATCTAGATTCCGCTATTGAAAAAATAAAAAATGCAATACTTGAAGGTCAACTTACAATTGAAGATTTGAATAAACGTGTAGAAAGAATTCTTGTCGCCAAATACGATGCACAACTGAATATCTTAGACACTATTGAAAAGGAAAATCTTAAGAAGGAAATATTTACAAAAAAATCTTTAGCAATCAAGGAAAAATTATATAGAAACGCGGTCACTTTGGTAAAAGATGAATACAATGAAATTCCTTTTCGAGATTTGGAACAGAAATTTGTAAGTATTAGTTTTGGTTCAAGTGAAATTACAGAATTTCAAAATAAATTATCCAAATATACTAGATTCAATAGTTATACCTACGAGAAATTAAAAGATACAAATCCAATTGAAATAAAAGCAATTGCAGAAGCTCAGCAAGTTGTTATTTCCCTACATAAGTTAAATTACAAATTTGAATCAAATTATGGTTTGAGTCAAAGTGAAATAGAATTCATAAACCAAATTTCAAAGTTTAAAAAGCTTACACTTTGTATTTTCGGAACTCCATATGTTGCAAAATTTTTTCCAAATGTTTCCGCAATTGTAATATGTTATGAAAACAATGCTGTAATACAAAATATTGGAGCAGAACTTATTTTTGGCACCGATCCAATCAAAGGCATATTACCCGTACAAATTTCTGATGAATTGTTACTGGGAAAAGGAATAATTAGGCCTTCGTTAATGAGATTGGGATATTCAATTCCTGAAGCGGAAGGATTTAACTCAGATAGTCTGAGTTTCATTTCAATTATAGCAAATCAATTGATTCAATCAAAAGCAGCCCCTGGCTGTCAAATATTAATTGCAAAAAATAATAAAATTGTCTATTCTGAAAATTTTGGATCATTAAATTATGATTCAAGTCAATTTGTAAGTCAAAAAACAATTTATGATATTGCAAGCCTTACAAAAATTACTGCAAGTGCTCCCTGTTTAATGAAGTTGACTGATGAGAATTTTCTTGAATTAAATGATTCTATCTCGGATTATCTTGAAGAATTCAAGGGAACGAATAAGCAAGGATTAATTATTAGAGATGCCTTGTTACATCAGGCAAGATTATTGAGTTGGATTCCATATTACAAATCTACTTTAATTTCACCTGACACGCTTAATATATTAGATTCAACATATTATCGCAACGAGTTTTCTGATTCTTTTGACATCCAGGTTGCAGATCACTTGTACTTAAGACATACTTACAAAGATTCTATTTTATACAAAATATTGCAAAGTAGGTTGCACGACACAAAAAAGTATTTGTACTCAGACTTATTTTTTTATTTTGTTCCAATGTTGGTTGAGCGATTGACCGGTGAATTTTTTTATGATTATTTAGACAGAAATTTCTACAAACCACTTGGAATGAATTCTACATCTTTTCAACAATACTGCGAGTTGAATGATAAAAACTTAATTGCGCCAAGTGAAGTGGATGAATATTTCAGACATCAAGAAATTAAAGGAAATGTACACGACATGGGATCTGCAATGTGTGGTGGTGTCAGTGGTCATGCGGGAATATTTACCAATGCGGAAAATTTAGCGATTTTAATGCAGTGCTACTTAAATTCCGGCAATTATGGTGGAAGAGAATATTTTAGCAATTCTGTGGTAAGGCAATTCGCTTCAAGAGATAGAGAATTGGGGCGAAGAGGACTAATTTTTGATTTACCTGAAGAACAAAATTCCGAAACTGCTTACGTTTCAAATCTCGCGCCTAAGACTACATTTGGTCATACAGGATTTACAGGTACTTGTGCATGGGCTGATCCAGTTAATAATATTATTTTTATCTTTCTATCCAACCGTACCTATCCCAATGGAAGTATAAATTTGCTACACAAAATGCGTTATAGAGTAAAAATACAGGATACTATATACAAATCATTGATTAATTAATGCGACTAATTTTATTTTTAGTTAGGAAGTACTTAATTACACGAAACAGCTCGTTGAGTATCAATATTATTTCAGCAATTTCTATTTTAGGTTTGGCGATTGGGACAGCTGCATTAGTTATCGTACTTTCTGTTTTTAATGGATTTGAAGACTTGCTATCAGGAATGTTTAACAAGCATAATCCTGATATAAAAATTGTTCATGTAAGCGGAAAATCATTTGCTGAGGACTCATCTTTGCTTAGTAAGATTAAACAGTTCCCTGAAGTTAAAATTGTTTCTAGAGTTTATGAACAAAGTTGCATGTTTCAATATGGTGAGATGCAAGATTTTGGATTACTTAGAGGAATAGATCAAAATTATGTAGAACTAGTTTCTTTGGATTCTTCAATTGTTGAAGGTAAATTGGTTGAACATACAGCAGGATCAAATTTTGCCTATCTCAGCCTTGGATTAAGCAACAAATTGGGTGTTTCAATCGAAAATTTTATAAGCCATATCTCTGCTTATACACCAACAAGTACAAAAGGTCAAATTGAAATTGGAAATGAACAGTTTAAAAGATATATTCTGCAACCAAGACTTAGTTTTTCATTTAAACAAGAATTAGATAATGAAGTTATATTAACAGATTTAGATGAATTTAGGAAATACATCAATGACAAAAGTGCGCTTACTTCAATTCAAATTAAATTGCACGATGCAAAACAAAGTAAGGCCTTAGTTAATAAGTTAAAAAATTTGCTTGGATCCGAATACTTAATTAAGGACAGATATTTGCAAGATGAAGCTTTTCTCAAAATTATGAATTTGGAAAAGTGGCTTTTCTTTACCTTATTCTTGTTTACACTAATATTAGTTTCATTTACTATTGTTGGAACATTGTGGATGATTGTTATTGAAAAGAGATTTGATATTTCGATGATGAAGTCATTGGGAATGCCGACAAAAGATATCCAAAAAGTATTTTATGGAGTTGGAATTGGTATAGGACTTGTAGGACTCTTATTGGGTTTTATTTTAGCACTTTTCTTTTATGGTCTACAGAGCGAATATGCACTTATTAAAGTTCCTGAAGAATTTATAATTAAATCTTATCCAATGGCCATTCGACTCAGAGATTTTTTCATCGTTGGATTTGTAGTCTTGGGAATTGTCTATGCTGCTTGCTTACTTCCAACTGCTCAGATTAAAGAGGTAAAGACGATTTTTATTGAGGATTAGAATTTTTGATTTAGATATTCTATTTTTGCGCCGTGGAAATCTGGGAATTGGAATTTGAGTGGTTAAAGATCAGGCATTTTGTTAAAGACTGCCTTAAGAAAACTGAATTGCCAGATCTAAACGTTGTTTTATTTTTGGTTGGAATTCAAGAACTTGGAAAACCTGTTCATACCAAATTTACAAAAGAAGAGAAGCAAGATTTAATGCATATTGCAACCTGTAGATTGTTAAGTGAAGAAGGCTATTATAATTACCTTGGATTAGACCATGATGGTTGGCCACATTATGAGTTGATAAAACCATTTACCCTTAGTGGTGTTAAGGAACAAGAAATCTTCCTTAAAAGAGTAATCGTCAATTATTTTAATAAATATTATATTGAGAATTCAAAAATTCATATCCATGAATAAATTTATTTACCTTTTCTTTAGTGTTGTACTACTTATTAACTGTTCGACAAAAAAAGTTAGTTCGAAGATTATTATTGAAACAGAATTCGGCAATATGACTGTCAAACTTTATGACTCTACGCCAAAACATAGAGATAACTTTATTAAATTGGTTAAAGAAGGATATTATAAAGATTTATTGTTTCATCGTGTGATAGCAGGATTTATGATTCAAGGAGGAGATCCAGACTCAAGAAATGCTGCACAAGGTAGACAGTTGGGTTCAGGTGGTCCCGGATATACTATTGACGCCGAAATTGGAAAATACCATTTTAAAGGAGCCTTAGCTGCGGCAAGGACAGGAGACCAGATGAATCCTCAGAAAAAATCATCAGGCTCACAATTTTATATAGTTCATGGACGTCCTGTTACTACGGCTCAATTGGAAAGCACCTTATTGCCTGGAGGAGCAAAATATACTCCTGAGGAAATAAAACGATATGCTACCTATGGTGGTGTGCCATTTTTAGATGGGAATTATACAGTTTTTGGTGAGATTACAGAAGGACTTGATGTTCTTGACAAAATTGCAAATGTTACTTGCGACCAGATGAATCGACCACTTTCTGACGTTAAGATGAACGTTATATTCAAATAAATTATCTAAAATTTAAAATTCATGTGTTTAAGGTCTCTTGGACTCTTTAGTCTCCTATTGGTTATTTCATCCTGTTCACCTAAAATGGTGAATATTACTGCGGATAAAAAGGTTATTAAAATTACTGACCAAGTAAAATTTAGTTATAATGGTTCAAAAGCAAAATCTATAACTTGGAATTTTGGGGATGGCACTGAAAGTAAAGAAACTAATCCGAGCCATAGATTTGCAGCATCTGGAAATTATGTAGTTGGAATGAAAGCAAATTTTGGAAATAAAATTAAAGAAACTAGTATGAATATTGAAGTAAAAAACCCCGAGCATTGTTTGGTAGTGTTAGAAACAAAATTCGGAAATATGACGATTAGATTGTATGATGAAACTCCTACACATAGGGATAACTTCATTAAACTTGTGGAAGAAGGCTTTTTTAAAGATCTCTTATTTCACCGAGTAATTTCTGGTTTTATGATTCAAGGTGGTGATCCAAATTCAAGAAATGCAGGCCTTGAAACTCAATTGGGTTCAGGAGGACCAAACTATACCATTCCTGCAGAATTTAAAAAGGAACTAATACATAAAAAAGGCGCTATCTGTGCAGCAAGAACAGGTGATCAGGTAAATCCTCAAAAGCGATCTTCAGGATCACAATTTTATATTGTTCAAGGATCACCTCAATCAGAATCGAGTCTTACCAGAATGGAAGATCAAAAAGGGATTAAGTACACTGAAGATCAAAAGAAAATTTATATGAGCTTAGGAGGCACACCAATGCTTGATCAAGACTATACAGTTTTTGGTGAAGTTGTGGAGGGCCTTGACATCATAGACAAGATTGCTTCTGTGCAAACCGGTAGAGCGGATCGACCTGTTGAAGATGTAAAAATGAATTTCAAGATATTAAAATAGACTTCAATCTATTTCAATTAGTCATCATTAACGCTTAAAAGTTTGTACTTAATTACTAGCTCTAGCTCTGACTATAATATCTGATTATACCTTTTACTTCAGGATCCTTATTAATGTTTGGAGCTAATTTAATAAGAATTGGCAACTGACTTAAATCATCAACAATAGCTTCTTTAAGATCTTCAATGGCCTCTGTTTTATTTCCAATCAAATAATTGTATGCCACTTTACAAAACAGTAAATCTGCACCTACTGAATACTTGTCTGCTCTAATAATTATCTTATTGGCTTTTTCATAATTCTTTCTATTAATTAAGAAAGAGATGTATTTGGTCCAATATTGACTTTGTTCTAGCCCGGTTCTAGCTGCTTTTGCGTAATGCGTTTCTGCAAGAGTAAATTCATTAATGAGCACATAAGCATCAGCCAATGAAGCATGATACTCTTCTCTGTATTCTTCTATAACAATGGCTTCTTTTAGATATTTAATAGCTTTTAGGTAAGTTTTAGATTCTAAATAGCACAATCCAAGGTAATAGCAGATCTCATCATTGTATGGATCATATTTGTAAGCCTTGTTAAGAATCCGTTTGGCATCTTTAATTCTTTTAAGCTTTAGAAGACATTCAGCCATGTAGGCTATTACTTCACAATCAGTACCAAAATTCTGAAGTGCTTCCGCATATATTTCATATGCTTTCTCGTGCATTCCAATTTGAATGGCAAGTTCAGCACAATCCATAAATCCTTGTTCGAATTGAGGATTAATTATAAAGGAATATTCGAGAGCTTCTATCGCTTTATTGTATTCACCAAGACAAGAATAGGCATGGCCTAAATTATACCAGGCAAGATAGCTATAAGGATTTTTATCAATAAGCTCTAAATGTAAACTTACACTCTCGTCATATTTTTTAGAAAATTCGACACTTACCCAAATTTGTTCCAATGCTTCAGCATTGTCAGGATTAAGTGATAACGCTTCTTTCAGCGTGTAAAACATTTTTTCAAAATCTTTCATAGTTTCTCTAATAAAGGCTTCAATTAATAATACGTCAGATATATCGGTTTTACGAAAGATTAATTTTATTTCATCGATTAAGAGCAAGGCTTCACCGGTGTGACCTTGTATGGCAAGTAACTTAGCTTTGAGAATTTGTACTTCTCTATCATATGGTGCAAGCCTTATGGCTTGATCCAATACTTTGCAAGCTTCTATTAAATGCATTTTGCTCATAAGAAGATTCGCCTTAGTAATATAGAATTCAGTTCTATACTTGAAATGCGCTAATGCTGCATCAGTTACGTCTAAGGCTCTATCTAATGCTCCTTGGTTGGAGTAATAATCAATAAGTTTGTGATAGGATTTGTCTTCCCAGATTTCCAACGTAAGATGATCTTGTTGGAATTCGAACTCATGGATAAGTTCAGCGAGTTTTGGATTTGGCTTCGTCTTTCTGTTCACTATTTCTAGAGGGACTAAATAATGATTCCGTAAAAGTACAATTTTCTTTTTGAAGTTTATTTTAACTATCAAAATATACCATTTTTATATTGATATTAAATTATTTTTTAATATTATGCAATATTTTTTTAATCAGACTTATACATATTACATTAAAAACAAATGTTTTTGCTTTATTTTTATAATTACTTAGCAATCACCCAGAAGTGAAAATTTACATTTTAGTGAAATTATTTTATAAAAAAATTGAATTAAAAATTTCTGGAGGATCACAAACAGATTTTGTAGGCAATTACGAATGCAACAAATCTTTAAAATGTATATCGCAATTTTTTTACAGAGATGCTTTACATTCAATACTATCATCAGTTTATACCCAATTGAAATATTCTTTTTTTCAAATGTTAATTGGTACCCTGTCTAAGTATCTTAGTATTAATGGGCATAAATTTAATTTCAATCAAATGAAGCGCTTTAAAACACTATAATTGAGTAAGCTACTAAGTATTATTGTGTTAGATTAATCTTGAGAATTAACAGTTATTCCTTTATAAATAATATTCATTGTTATAAGCTTAATAAGTTTTTGATACTCATTGAATTGTGATTTTTTGAAATAGAAAGCCTATAGCACATTTATGTAAAAAGCAACAAAAAGACCTCATCTGCAATCAAACTTCAGTAATTATTACTTCATTATTTTTCACCATATTAAAGCGATTTAAGTTCCAGGAAATCAACAATATCCAGAAGAACAGACAGATCCCTAATTCCGTTTCAAAACCATGTTCAACTAAAAGACTAAACCAGATCATTCCCAATAATGCAGTTGAAAGGAAATGACTTTGTTTGAATTTATGGACAAGTGAATAATATAAAAGGCTACAGAGACTGATTAAGCCCAACAAACCAGTAAAAGCCCAGGTGAAAACAAATTGATTGTGTGGATACTTGATGTCTGTCGAATTTATTTTTTCTAAGTAAATGGATTGTGTAGCGCTTTTCATATCGCCAATTCCCGAACCGAGAATCGGATGATCACGAATAATGTCCCATCCAAATTGAATGGACTGCCATCTTTCAATGTCACTGTACAATCTGTATTTACCTCTGCTCCATTCACCAATTTGCCAAAGTAGATGGTAATATTTCAATTGCAAGCTTGGAACAAAATATATCATTGAAATAAGAATGCCACATAACAGTGGAATAATCCAAATCAGCTTCTTTAGTTGATTCTTTTGGTAAAAATAACTTAAGGACATAATGCACAATCCAAGATACATACCCAATATTCCTGACTTAACGCTTAGAATATGAATGCCAATAAAAAAGTACAGCAATAAAATGACATATATGATCTTAATAAGGCCAAAAGTCTTATTTAAATTTTCTGTAATCAAATAGATTAGAACTAAAATCATGGAAGCAAGAATCAGACTGAATCTGATATGTGGAATCGGTGTTGGTATAGCTTTACCTTTTAATATTAACTGATTAATTTCTTCATAGTGGTTCATATAATTCATCAAGACAAGACTTAATTGAATGAACATTGAAATTATGCCACAGAAAAGTATAAAATGAGTCTGTTTTCTATTAAATCTACCATGAAAATTGAATACAACCGGAAGTACTACAAATGGAGCAAGAATTCTAGCATGATTTATCCACTCTTCACATTCCTCAGACCAAATTCCGGATAAAAATGCACTGAAGTAAAAGAGTATCGCCCAAAAAAAGATGGGTTCCTTTGGCAAAGAAACAAATCCTTTTAAAAAACCAGAATTAAACCTAATTCCTTTATTTGTATCATTAAAAAATATGCAAGCAGACATTCCAAACATGCTTACACTCAAAGTGTACAAAGAAAAACTCAATGCAAAGCTGAAAGCACAGAAAAAGAAACAAAAGAGTTCAACTATGCTAATGGACTTTAAAAATTGGCTCATGAACTTAATTAACGAGCTTATTGCTCAACTTGTATATGGACTTGATATAAATTGATTGACTAATATTTGTAATTTGTTCCTATAATGGATCAGCAAATTAAGCTTATTCACTGAATTTTGAAACAAATCACAGTAATTCTTTAATTTAAGACAAGATTCATTTCTAAGCTTTGTAATCCTTCAACACAAGTCATCTTTCAGAAGAATATTGATATGATCTATTCTGCTTACTTTTGCTAAATTATTGAGAATTAAGGATATCATGGAGTGGAGAAAACCCATAGAGTTAGTTCAACTGGAAATTGAACGATTTCATATTAAAGATGCTGCTTCGTTGGAAGAGTTTAGGATTCGTTTCTTAGGAACTAAGAATGTATTGAAACCGCTTTTCTCTGAAATTGCAAAAGTGCTGGCGGAAAACAAGAAAGAATATGGGCAACTTCTAAATCAACTTAAAAGTCTCGCAGAGACTAAGTTTGAAAACAATAATCTTATTACTGATCAATCCAAGCTCAAAGATATTCCCGACCTAAGTCTGCCTACTTCCATAGATAATTTGGGAAGTCGACATCCTATTACGATGGTTATGGATAAGATTATTGATATTTTTTCAAAGATTGGATTTCAAACTGCTGAGGATAGGGAAATTGAAGACGATTGGCACAATTTCACTGCTTTAAATACTCCGGATGATCACCCGGCAAGAGACATGCAGGATACTTTCTATTTAAAGGATAAAAAAGATCTTCTGCTTAGAACACACACGTCTTCAGTTCAGGCTAGATTCATGACTAAAAATAAACCGCCAATAAGGATTCTAGCTCCTGGTAGAGTTTATAGGAATGAGACGATATCTTCCAGATCTCATTGTCAGTTTCATCAGGTGGAAGGATTATACGTAGATAAAGGAGTCTCTATGGCTGATCTGAAGCAAACCTTACTTTTTTTTGCCAAAGAAATGTTTGGACAAGATGTGAGGATTCGATTGCGACCTTCTTATTTTCCATTTACTGAGCCCTCTGCTGAAATGGATATTTATTGGGGTCTAAAAGATGCCACTGATCACAGAATTACAAAAGGAACCGGGTGGCTAGAAATACTTGGATGTGGAATGGTTGATCCTGCGGTGTTAACTAATTGTGGAATTGATCCAAACGTATATAGCGGATTTGCCTTTGGAATGGGAATAGAGAGACAGGCCATGCTCTTATATAAGATTCCGGACATTCGCTACTATTTTGAAAATGATATGCGCTTTTTAGGCCAATTTAAAAAAGCTTAGTATGGCGCAAAAACCTGTACTTGTTAAGGGAACTAGGGACTTCTTACCGGAGCAAACAAGAAAAAGAAAATATATCTTTAAAGTCATTGAAGACTGTTTCAAAGCATTTGGTTATCAGCCTATTGAGACGCCTGCAATGGAGAGTTTGAGTACTTTAATGGGAAAGTATGGGGAAGAAGGGGATAAACTCTTGTTTAAGGTTCTAAACAGCGGTGACTACCTGAAATCTGTTCCTGATGAAGAGTGGGATAATAAAGATTCCTCCAAACTTACCAATCACATTTCTGAAAAAGGTCTTCGTTATGATCTTACTGTTCCCCTTGCTCGAGCGGTAGTGATGAACAGACATTTAATTCATTTTCCATTCAAAAGATACCAGATTCAGCCTGTTTGGCGAGCGGATAGACCACAAAGAGGAAGATATCGGGAATTTTATCAGTGCGATGCAGATGTGGTGGGTTCAGATAGTCTTATGTACGAGGCTGAATTAATTATGATCTATCTGGAGGTCTTTAAGAATTTGGGAATTCCTGTCAAAGTCACCTATAATCACAGGGCAATTCTTGAAGGAATGGCAATTTACGCTGGAAGGGAAGATTTATTCGTGGGTATGACCGTTGTCCTTGATAAACTAGACAAAATTGGAGCAGATGCGGTTATACAAGAATTGGTGGATCTAGGATTTGAAAAGCAAAAGGCTATAGAATTATTGGAACTTAATAAGGAGAAGGATTTAGGAAAATTTGAATTGAATGAAAAGGCAACACTGGGAACTAAGGCCTTGAATAATATTCTTAATTATTTGGAGAAACTTGAATTTGACCGTTCTTCTTTGTCCTTTGAGCCCAATCTTGCTAGAGGCTTGAGTTACTATACCGGTACTATTTTTGAAGTGATACCAACCTCTATTCAAATGGGCAGTCTTGGAGGTGGGGGTCGATATGACAACTTAACAGGAGTATTCGGAATGCCTGGGGTTTCCGGAGTTGGAATCTCTTTTGGTGCGGATAGGATCTATGACGTTATGGAGGAATTGAGCCTTTTTCCGGCTAATTTAAATAATTCTATTGAGGTATTGCTTATGGCTTTGGATGAACCTTCACATCTTTTTGCCTTTCAGTTGGCGAGTAAACTAAGGCTCGAGAATATAAGTGTAGAGCTGTATCCTGAATTTGGCAAATTAAAAAAGCAGTTTAAATATGCCGAAGACATAAAAGCAGTAAACACCCTTGTTATTGGGGAAGAAGAGGCGCTAACTGGTCAGTTTAAGCTTAAAAATCAAGCCACTGCGGTCGAATCTATACTTGATTTAGAAGGGTTAATTCGCCATATTAAGGCCAAATAATTAGCGTTTTACATATTATATTAATTAATAATATGTATTAACACAGTATTTGAGCCTTTAACTTTTCGTTTAAAAACTTAATACGTATCTTTGCAAACCTATTCGGTATTGTATTCTTACGGGGAAAGTATTTCAAACAGCTATCCCGACTTTTAACCGATAGTATTTTTTAATCAAATCCATGAATGTCTTATGAAATATCGACATTACTTGAATATTGCTATCTTCCTACTCCAGCCGCTCTTCTCTAGAGCTGAATTTTCGATAAATTCTACCAACGCCGGTTCCATCAACGAAAAAGTCCTATTTAACTATTACGAAGAAGAAATTATCGTAAGACTCAAGGGTATGTCTACAATTGTTGACATGTCTATGGATGATGATGTATTAGGTCAGGTAAAAAGATATGTTGTCAGTGATCGCAGTGGTAGTAAATCAATTCTAATTAGAGCAGAACTATATTTTCCTTTGATAGAAAAACTCTTGTTTGATAACAATCTTCCTTTTCAACTTAAGAATCTTGCAGCATTAGAATCTGCACTTAATCCAAAGGCTTGTTCTTATGCAGGAGCAGCAGGTCTGTGGCAGTTGATGCCTGAAACTGCTCGAAGAAATGGTTTAAAAATTAATAAATACATAGATGAAAGGTTAGATCCAGTTGCTTCTACTCTAGCTGCTATTAATTATCTAAAAAAGCTATACAGCATTTTCGGTGACTGGTCCCTCGTATTGGCTGCTTACAATTGTGGTGAAAATAAGATTCTAAGTTTAATGGATGAAACAGGATCAAATGATTTTGCTACCATTAAAAAATTTCTTCCAAGACAAACACAATTGTTCGTACCTACATTTATTGGAGTAAGTTACATGTTGGAATTTTATGGTCAGCATGATCTAAATCCGGAATCAGCAAATTTGCCAAGTCAGTATTTGACTTTTGTAAAAATTGATCGACCTGTCAATTTAAAGAAATTATTTAAAGAATCCGCGGTTGATAAGGAAATTTTTCGTTTGTACAATCCATCTGTAAAGCAAACAGAGATCAATAAAAACGAAAACGGAATTTATATTAATCTTCCGGATAGTATGATGGTAGATTTTGTTGACTATTATCTCAACCTTTATAAAAAGGATGTTGTAGTAAATAATATTGCGGAATCGGTGCAAGATAATTTGATTAGGGAATTAATTTCATTTAGCAGACCTTTCATTGATAGACCAGAAGAAATAAGCGTAGTTCAACCTGAAAATATTGAATACAATTCTCTTGAGTTTGCAAAAGTTGATGATGTTCCGGAGCCGGTTGTAGAGTGGAGTAGTGATAAGGAATATTATACTCTAAAAACAGGTGAAAGCCTTACAGACGTTGCGTCTTTTTATGACAAAATAAGTGTGAAGGATTTAATGGAATGGAACAACATTTCAGAAAATGACATTCTATCTGTAGGTACTGTACTTACTATTAAAAACTAATCAGGTTTTTAAAAAATATTTTACCCTTCCAGGAAAATTATGGCTTATTGAAGCTTCACGCTTCAATTCAGATGAAACCGAAATATTTTTGTCACCATTTTTGCAAGTTTCACGCAAAAATATCGCCAAAAATAATTTCGTTTTTACTTTATCGCGACGGACTGTCATCCGTCGCTAATGATGTCATGCCCTTACAGGGCAATAACTTGTTGAAGATCGTCGCAGTTTGCAACTGCGATGCAATATGTCTAGAATTTGTAATTCTAATTAAATCATAGTCCATCAAAAAATCACATAAATCAAAGTTCAGACAATAAACGCAATCATACTTGTCATGCTCTAGCATTAGTTCAAACAATGAACGGAACTCGATTTGAAAAATCGATAAATATTGGATCGCAGTTACAAACTTCGACCATCAAGGGTTCAGACAACTTTCGATCGTCGCAGTTTGCAAAGCGATGCGATATTTTTAGAATTTGTAATTCTAGGTTAATCAAAGTTAATCAATAAATCATTCAAATCAAAGTTCAGACAACTTTTGATCGTCGCAGTTTGCAAAGCGATGCGATATTTCTAGAATTTGTAATTCTAATTAAATCATACTTGTCAAGCTTTAGCATGAGTCCATCAAAAAATCATATAAATCAAAGTTCAGACAATAAACGCAATCTTCGATCGTCGCAATTTGTAATGCGATGAGATTTGTCTAGAATTTGTAATTCTAGAGAATCTACATCAAAAATCCTATTTTAAAGTTTTACTAAAAGCATTAGGATTAAAAATGCAATCAATTAATTTTCATTTTTCTTAGAATCTATAACCTATTGATAGGGCGCCATGACCATTATCGAAGGTATAGATAGTTCTTACATATATTAAACTTGGTATTGCATCTAAATTAATGGATATTGGTAAAAATTTAAACCTGTATTCAAATCCTAATAATAATGAATAAAAGTGTTTTGTATCAACATCGAAAATACCATTTCGATATCCTTTGTCAAATTTCGTATAAAATATTTGATAACCAATTCCAATATTAAAATAAAAATTTTTAACGGGTTTAATTTTGAAATAATATTCGTAAAAAATTGCAAGATTAGTGTAATTTATATTTCGATATTTATAATAGCCCCCCCACACTTCCACCGCAGATTTATTTGTAATAAAATATTTTGTACTTAATGAAATAGGTCTGTTAAATCGAATGCCAATATCCCATCTTTTAAGTTGAGAATAAGTATTATGAGTGAACATGAAACTAAAGAATATTAAAATAATTATTTTATACGACATTTTATTTTAGAATATAAAAATTATAACAATGTGTTTTAACGCCTTTTTTGAATAAATCATTTTTTAAATAAAACAAAACCAACATCCAATCCAAATGAATAAAAGATATATTTATCCTTAATTCTTTCGATATATTGCTGAAAATTTACAAACGTAAAACTAAATTCAAGTTTCCATCTTTTTGACATTGAATATTGCAATTGCGATTTTAAGTCATACGAATATTTTGAATTTTCATCTCCTTGTATATGAGTGTTTGTGAACAACCTGTAAGAATAATTTAGACCTAATCCAAAGTTAAGATTATCAATCAAAAGACTATGTGAGATAATAAAAGGAACTTGAAGATACAAGTAAGAATATCTCAAATAACCTTCACCTATTAATCTATAGGCATAATCACTCGCACCTATATTTGATAATGCAATTCCTGTTCCAATAGACCATTTAGGGAAATTATAAATTAAGTCTAATCCACCATTATGGAAATATGCAAACTTATAATATTGTTGCTCATTATGATAATTACTTCTAGGCTGGCCTAGGTAATATTGTCTTGCATCCACTTTGCTATAATTTTTTCCGAACTTCACACTTAAATTTATTTGCGAATTGGCTTTAACAGATAGAAGTAAAATGCAAATGATTATTTTGACTTTCATTTAATATAATTAAGTTGATTTTTTATTGGACACTTCTTAAAGGCTTAAAATGTTTTTCATTAAATAGACTTTTAAACAATTATATTTAATCACTTTGATAGGGAAAGATACAATAGATCTAACTAATTTTTTATTCTCATCGGTATTTATTTATCTTCTTCCAGTTTTTATTTTGGCATTTCATTTCTGTTATTTGTCACGATTCTTGTAATAGGACAATTGTTATTCTATTTCTAAGGCAACGTTTTTGCTACATAAGGGATCTACTCTGTGTTATATATTGTTAAGAACTATATCGTTGTTGTTTGTAACTTCAAGGCTACAGATAAGTAATTTCAATTCTAAACAAATTACAGCAAAAAATAAGCTCCATGCCTGATGTTAGCTATGATAAAAAGGTTCTTATAGCACTTCTGAATTCATTTGGTTTTGAATTGAAAATCAATATTATTGGCTTTTTAGAATAAAGTCTTTATATTAGCAGTCTAGATCATTTTCTCTATACCTGGTATAGTGAAAAAGTCCTTTATTTTTATTGAAAAGTGCACATTGAATATTTGGCTTGAAATATTATTTTTTTGAAATAGTAAAATGTTGGATTTAATTATTAAGTTGAGTTTTTTTATTTTATTGAGTTGTTTAATTACGAGCTCTGTAATTGGACAAAGTACTCTATGCAATTCTTCTGATTCTAGTAAATGTTATGGATTAGAAAAATTTACTATACCTAGCTTGATAGTTGAAAAAAAAGTAATTTCTTCGGTATTAACGGGACCATTCTATACACCATTTGTAGCTGATATTGATGGTGACTGTATTCCTGATATAATTCTAAAGTCTAACTTCTCAGACTCATTATTTATAATTGATTCTAAATATGGTAATAGCAAATGGGCTTTTCCTATATATCAAGGCACATCTGATTTTTCTAATTTAGTTATAGTAGATATAAACAATGATTCAATACCAGAAATTATTAATCACTCAAGCCCTTTAGGTAATATGATTTCAACTCCAACTGAAGATCGCTTAATTTGTTATAGGATCGATGGAAGTATTGTTTGGATTTCAGATTCGACTATTCGTTTAAACACCTTTAATAGTGGTGCAATTGGCGTAGCTGATTTTAATCAGGATGGTAACCCTGAGGTGTATATTAGTAATCAAATATTCAATGCAAGGACTGGTGTAAAGCTTTGTGATGGTGGCAACAATGGAAAAGGTGATAACATAATTAAAAAGTTTTCAATTACAATTAGTGTTGCAGCAGATCTGGATAATGATTCTTTGGATCTTGAATTAGCAGCTGGATACACGATTTATGATGTACAAATCAATAACATCAATGGAATCGCTGGAAATCAAATGATTGCATATAATCAAATGATAAATGGTCAATTTGAAGATGGACCAACAAGTATTGCAGATATAAATTTGGATGGAAGGCTAGATGTTATTGTTTCTGTACCAGGAGCTGATAACACAGCTATTCTATATGTATATTATCTTGATCAAATGGATAAACCAAGACTTCTCGTATCAATAAATCCACTGAATTTTAATAATGGTTTTTCCAGTAGATATATTTCACATGCATCAGTTGGGTATATTGACAAATCAGGCATGCCAAGTATACTTGTAGGTCGACCTAATTTGCTTTTATCTTATAAATATAATGGCACTCCTTTTCTGAAATTAAGTTGGAGTTTAATGACAACAGATTCATCAGGTGGAGTTGGAATAGGATTATTCGATTTTAATGGCGATGGAATTCAAGAAGTTGTCTATAGAGACATGACACATATTAAAATTATTGATGGATCGAGTAAAAATCCTTTCGTAATTAGTCAAAGCATATGTTATTCTCCAACAGCTTATGAATCCATGACAATTGCTGATATTGATAATACTAAGAATGCAAAAATATGTGTAACATGTACTGACGGATATACAGGGTATAGAAACGCCAGATTGACAATATTTGGCCCACCAGATGGACAGTATTGGGCTCCCGCCCGCCCCATCTGGAACCAATATACATATAACCCCTTATTCATCAACGACGATCTGACCGTCCCAAGAATCCAGAAGAATCAAGCAACTTATAAGAATGGCAAGTACAACAATTTCATGCAACAAGAATCCTATGTAGATTCTAATGGGATGGTGAAGAAACCTGCAGCGAGTTTGAGCGGAAGAATCAACTGTGTGAATTATGACATCAATAAAAAAGCATATCATATTACATTCGATATATTCAATCGGAATAATGCGTCTGCAACTGCGGATAGCAACCTACTGGTTTCTTTTTATTCTGACAATCCTGAACTAGGAGTTAATTTAATTGGGACTTACACTTCCAAATTCCCAATTAATCCGGGAGATAGCTTGTTGAATCTTGAGATCTGGATAACTGCATCCAACTTAAATAAACTTTTTTTGGTGGTCAATTCAAAGCGAAATGCAAGTGGAAGCTTTTCAGATTCTGATTTCGTAATAGGCGAATGTGATTACACAGATAATATATTTCAAACCATCGACCTTCCTAAATTCGACACCATAAGTGTTGAAATTTGTCCCGGAGAAAAATATACTTTCTATCAATCCGTCATAAGAAATATTGGTCAATATTATCACACAACCAATTCTTCAAAAAACTGTGACAGTCTAATCACAATTCTAAATCTTCAATACAAACAAAATTGTATTCCGAATTGCAATAATATAGACTCTACCAAATGTTATTCTTTTCAAAAATTTAAATACAATAAAATATTTGCTGAAAAAAAACTTGAAAGCAAGGACAGTTTTTATATTGGGCAATTGCTTCTATTGGCCGATGTTGACAATGATTGTATTCCTGAAATTATTTTGGAAGATAATGATTATAAAAATTTGTTAATTATTGATTCAAAAAAAGGAGTAATTAAAAAGACAATCAATAAACCTTATGTACTGAACTATCTTGGTCAAATGGCTCTTGCTGATCTAGATGGCAATGGTGAAGTGGAGTTAGTAATATTAGCTTCCAATTCAGGTAATAATCCGAACACTTATTTTGGAAGATTATTTTGCTTAAAGTTAGATGGAACACAAGTCTGGATGTCAGACAAAAGGGTAGATATTTATAAGCAATTCCGGGAAATGCCAAGAGGTGCCATAGGATTTGCTGATTTTAATCAGGATGGAAAGCCTGAGGTGTACGTGAATAATAAGATCTTTAACGGAGAAACCGGAGTCTTATTATGCGATGGTGGATCAAACGGATTAGGCCTTGAATATGCTGTAGATTTTTCACCTGATGGAGTATCAGTGGCTGGACAATTGGACGATGATATAAAGGATTTGGAACTAGCAGCAGGTTATACGATTTACAAAGTGAATTTGATAAACCTAAATGGTAGTATGGGTAATAGTATGAATCCTCATAGTGTAATGATTAACGGTAAACATAGAGATGGATATACCTCTCTCTCTGATATTAACAAAGATGGAATGCTTGATGTAGTGGTCACATCTCCTGGAATTAAAAATGAAGCCTTGGTCTATGTATATACATATAATGGGGGTAATCCAATTCTAATTGGAAGTGCACAAATTCCGGGCAATGATTATTCCGGAATTGGAGAGCCGACGATTAGCAGCATAGGAAGATTCTTAACTCCTTCCATTTTATTTACCAGATTTTGTAAAATTTACTCTTATCATTTTGATGGGAGTGTGAATTTGAAATTGGATTGGGCGATAACTACAACAGATTCATCGGGTGTAACAAGTATAACAACTTTTGACTTAAACGGTGACGGTTCAAATGAAATAATATATGGGGATGAGACTGAATTTAAAATCTTTGATGCTTCTTCTGGAAGTCCTTTAATTCTTTATCGAACGGTTTGTACATCATGGACTTCGAATGAAGTTCCATTAGTTGCCGATCTTGATAATTCCGGACAAGCCAAGATATGTGTAATTTGTGGCAAGAATCGTGATGATAATGTCGGCAAACTAACCATCTTCGGTGCTCCAGATGGTCAGTATTGGGCACCAGCCCGCCCCATCTGGAACCAATACGCCTACAATCCTTTATTCATAAACGACGATCTGACCGTCCCAAGAATCCAGAAGAATCAAGCAACTTATAAGAATGGCAAGTACAACAATTTCATGCAACAAGAATCCTATGTAGATTCTAATGGAATGGTTAAGAAGGCTGCAGCGAGTCTTAGTGGAAGAATTAGTTGCATTAATTACGATGTTGTTACTTTGACATATTCTGTGATCTTTGATGTCTACAATCGCAAAGATGCTTCACAGGATGCTGATACGAATCTTATTATTAGTTTCTACAATGGTGATCCGAATACCAATGGAATCTTTATCGGAAGCTATCATACGGATCAGTTCCTTCTTACTGGAGATAGCCTGCTGAATCGCGTGTATCGCTTTCAGATAATGGATCTGAAAGATCTCTTCATGGTTGTAAATACAAAGAGAATTAACAATGGAACTTTTGGAGATCAAGACTTTATTCAGGTCGAATGTGATTATACAGACAATATTTCCAGAAATATCGACATTCCAAAAATTGAAGAACTAAGCGCAAGTATATGTAGAGGAGATAATTATCTATACTTCGGTGCTTCACTTACAGATTCAGGAAGCTACGAACACAAGACTTACAAGTTCAATGGCTGCGATAGTGTGATTACAATCCTTAAATTAAATACAGTAGATACCGTTCACTCAATTCAAAAAATAAATACATGTGACGCATATTTCTGGAATGGTCAGAATTATACACTTAGTGGAATTTATTCTCATGATACGCTAAGTCTATATGGCTGCGACAGCAGTACTATCTTGAATCTAACTATAAATAATTCTAATCAAAAGAATATCACTCAGTCTGTCTGTGATAGTCTTATCTGGAATGGAATTCGTCTAGATCAAAGCGGAACTTACGAAGACCGTAGAATCAATATTTCAGGTTGTGACAGCATCACAACGCTTCAACTAACGATTAATCCTTCAAGCTCCAATTCAATAATTCAATCAGCTTGTGATCATTACGATTGGAATGGACAGACCTATGACAAGAGTGGAATGTATACTTATAAGGGACAGAGTATTTTTGGTTGTGACAGTATAATTACTTTGAATCTCATAATCGATAGTATAATTCAATTGAATATTAATGAGACTTCTTGTAATTCTTATTCTTGGAACAATATGATGTTCAACCAATCAGGAATTTATACAAGTAAGGCGCTTAGTCAACAAGGATGTGATAGTATTACTACCCTTGATTTGATAATAAATAAATCGACTAATTCAACTGCCACTATTAGAAGCTGTGATTCGTATGATTGGAATGGGCAGATTTATACAAATAGTGGTTCTTACACTTTTCTAACTCAAAACACTGCCGGATGTGACAGTACTGTTAATCTTTTATTGACCATCGATAAGGCAAGTAGTTCAAATACGAATATTTCAACTTGCGATAGTCTGACATGGAATGGAACAATATATTCTACTAGTGGAACATATACCTTCAAAACGCAAAATGTTTCCGGATGCGATAGCATTGCAACACTGAATCTGAGTATTCAAAAATCAGATAACATCAGTCTGCAACAACAAGCTTGTGACAGCTATCTATGGAATGGAAAGACATATACTCAAAGTGGACTTTACCAAGATAAATCACAAAATGTAAATGGATGTGACAGCATAATAAACTTGAATCTCATCATCAATAAATCAAGTAATGTTAATGTGACATTCTCTGTATGTGATAGCTTGAATTATCTAGGAAAAACCCTAAATAAAAATGGAACATACTTGTTTACTTTACAAAATTCTGTAGGTTGTGATTCTGTAATTAATCTGGATTTAAAGATATTGTCGAACAGCATTCTAGATAAAGTATCTACCTGTGATAATTATCATTGGAAAGTCAATAATTTGGATTACAATCAGTCAGGACTCTATTCACAGAAATATATCAATACTCAAGGCTGTGATTCAATCTACACCTTAGAATTAAATATAAACAAGAGTGTTCAATTGCAAGAACAAGCAGAAGTTTGCAAGGAATATTTCTGGCCAGTGAATAAAACTATATACAATCAATCAGGCGATTATGTGGTTCCATTAAAAACAATTGAAGGTTGTGATTCAATCTTGAAGTTAAACCTCCTAGTTAATCCTGAATATGAAAAAACAGATACGGTTTACACCAATCAAGATTATATATGGAGCGTCGATCATAAGAAATATTCTCAATCAGGAACCTATCAAGTAGATTTTGTTTCTAAAGATGGTTGTGATTCTATTCATATCCTTCTGCTATCTATAGAAAATGAAGTTGGTATTTATTATCCCAACGTCATTCATCCCGGAGGCCTAAATGGTAAATTTACCATCTATGACAATGGCGCGATTCAGGAAATCGAGACCTTATCTATCTATGATCGATGGGGAGAATTGATATGGCAGAAACATCATTTTAATTCCAACAACATTGATCTCGGATGGGATGGAACTTTTAAGAATGTAAATGTCAATCCGGGAGTTTATGTTTGGCATGCGATCTTGAAACTTAAAGATGGTAGACTCCTTCAGGAGAAAGGAGATGTGACGGTGGTGAGGTAAGGGTGATTATTAGCCATGCCATTCAGAATTAAAATAAGGCTTGGAATTGTTTACATTAACAAAAATTTATTTTGGAGTTACATTTTGTGTTAAATTCATTTGCCTTTTCTATATAATTAATTTATTATTTTAAAATTAAATTAAAAATTATGTACGTAATTATTGCAATTTAAATACGTCTTATTTGCAATTAAATAAGTAATTTCTTCAAATAATCTCTAAAATATTTAGTGTCTTAATAATTAATAAAAAACTTGTTTTAGGTTATGTAAAAACTTCTATCTAATAACATTAATTTTTTCAAAATATTAGTAATGGTGAATAAAGGCTTCTTAAAATATTTATTTTAATGATAATCAGTTCATTAAAAGTAAAAGAACAATATTATACCATATTAATAGAATCATTTATTGCAATAATTATTTTATTAATTGCAATAATATCTTAAATAGTACTATTATTATAATCAGTTTATGTGAATCAGGAATAAATTCCCAAAGGAAATTCCATCCCTTCCTATAATTAACTTCGGCCGAGCTTAATTATGAAATACATGGACGTAGAAAGCATCTAAGCGAGAATGTGATGTATTTTATCATTAAAGTGGGATTCCTCTTCACCCGGAATGTTACCTTGTGGTAATGGCAATTAAAAAGAGAAGAGATACTCTAAATAACTTAATTATGAAATTAGAAAGTATTCATTCAGAAAAATTTGGAAAATTTTCATCTGTTCAGCTGGATTCTAATATTCAATCAATTAAAGGAGGTTATTGGTACACTGATGTAGTGGCTATTCCAGTAAAGGTTGATAGATTTGATACTCAAGATGGGCATGGAGGTGATGGATCTTATGCCGAAACTTGGAATTCAGAAGATCATTGGCTCTAAACTTTTAAGACATGAATTCGACTTTGGGTTCATGTCTTATTTTATTTGATTTCGAGATGAATTTTTTAAGTATTCTAATGCTTTTATATAGTAGCTTTTTATTTAGTCAAAATTTAGTAATTAATGGGGATTTTGAAGAGCATACCTTTATTAAAAATAAAAAGTCTGGATATTATTCAAAAGAAATTAAAGGTTGGAATAAGTTTGAAAATGTAGAATTTTGGCCAAATTTATTTTACATTGATTTTGAAAATGTAAGTAATATAAAACCTAGATCTGGATTTTCATTTGGATCATTAAATTATTGGGAGAACTGTCCTGCCAATCCTTATTTAACAGGTTGTTGTTCTAAAATTGTAGCCAATACAAAATCTGTTCTAAAAGTTGGTAAGTTATATAAATTAGAGTATTGGATTTATCCTAAAGATAATGGTATTACAGAAAGAAATATTCTTAATCATGTAGGAATTTACTTAGGAAATAAGTTCATTAATCCTAGCATGCATTACTTAATTAAGCCGACTATATTTTTATCTGGCCCTAGTGAATTCGATAAATGGAATAAAGTTGAATTATATTTTAGGCCATTATGTGAATTAAGTTATATTTACTTGAGTGTATTTAAAACAGACACTTTTCCTAAAATACTAAGACCAATTGAATCAAATGTTTATTTTTATTTTGATGATATTTCTATTACAGAATCACGCGAAATAGAGATTAACGAAGATGATATTTTGAAGTATTGTCCTTATCCACTTACAACTCAAGAAAATCTTTTTTCAGAAGACACTTTGAAATTGTTTTTCAATACTCTTGATACTAATTTAAGTAACTCCGATAAATTGAAGTTAGACAATTTTTATTTGAGCACTAGATCAAATGGATATGCATATGAAATTTTGGGATATTCAGATTGGATTGGACAATCAAAAGATAATAAGAAATTATCTGAGCAGCGATCGCAAGCTGTAATGAATTATTTAATTTCAAGGTTTAATATCCCTGAATTTATTTTTACTTCAAAAGGTATGGGTGAAAAAAATAGCAAGAATCAAAAATTAAACACCTATTTTGATCGAAGAGTTGATATTTTTATAAATAAGTTAAGAATTGATCAAAATCTTTATAATCTAGTATTAGTTAATCTCGCTGATTCTAATTACAGTATGGCTTTTAAGTATTTAAATTATTGGTTGGATAAAGTCGCTCAAAAAAGAAAAATATATTGTCTTTTTGACACTAGATTAAAGATAATTATGACAGGTAAAAATAGGGATTTTGTCTATAATAAAGTTAAATCTTCTTACTCAAATTACATTAATAGAAATGAGGCTTTTTATTGGGATTCAATTTATTGTGAAGATCAAAAATTTCGATCACTAGATTTTGATATTGCGGAACTAAGTTTTGAAATTAAATTAAATCTTCATACTTGTGAATTAAACAATCTTAAATTTCATGATTCTATTTTAGCAAATTCACTTAAACAGTATTTGGATAAAACATTTCTACCAAAATTGAATTATACTGGAGTTCGTGCATCTTCTTCTATCTATAATGTATTGTCACATTCAAATGATACTGTGCTGATTGATAGAACTTTACCATTCATTTTTAAACTTTGTAACGAAGGAGAAGCAATGTGGGGGAATTATGTGATGCTTGTGGATAAAAGTTTAGTCCTTAAAAATAAACCCCAGATCTACGGTTCACAATATATAATTAAAGATGAAACAAAAAATAGACTTATTCTTGCTAAAATGGATGACTACAACTTAGTAAATGAAAGAAGGAAGAAATTAGGGCTTGCAAAGATTTATCAAAATACTGAGTATAATTTAATTGAGAAATAATTATTAAAATATAGAATTGATTCTATTATATTATAGAAAAAAAATCGATGTTTTCTTGTGGTTTGCAAAGAATTAAAATATGTCCTATTTTTTGTCACCATTTTTGCAAGTTTCGCGAAAAAATGTCACTATTGATGTCAAGTGGTGCTTAGTTGGACGGATACCAATAAAGCAGTAATAATTTCATTTGCACTTATTGATGTTTGTATATCATAAGTTGCGACTTTCGGACCGGGAATCATAATTCTTCTTACACCACTAAATGGAATTTCTCTACCGCTTTCGTCGAAGTTTGTATAGCGATGAAACATTTCTAGAATTGGTTAGTCTAAATAAATCATAGTCCATCAAAAAATCAAACAAATCACAGTTCAGACATCCTTTGATCGTCGCAGTTTGAAATTACAATGCAATATGTCTAGAATTTGTAATTCAAAATCATAGTCAATCAAAAAATCAAATAAATCATACTTGTCAAGCTTTAGCATGAGTTCAGACAATAAACAGCGATGCAATATTTCCAGAATTTATAATTCTAAATAAATCATATCATCATAAAATCCTACAAATCCTAATACAGACAATAAACGCGACCATCAATGTTACATAGGATATTTGTTTGTGAAACTCGATTTGAAAAATCGATAAATATTGGATCGCAGTTGCAAACTGCGACCATCAAGTTTCTGGGATTTGCAATTCTAAATAAATCAGACTTGTAATGCTTTAGCATGAGTTCAGACAATAAACAGCGATACAATATTTCCAGAATTTGTAATTCTAAATAAATCATATCATCATAAAATCCTACAAATCATAATTCAGACAATAAACGCGACCATCAATGTTACATAGGATATTTGTTTGTGAAACTCGATTTGAAAAATCGATAAATATTGAATCGCCGTTTCAAACTGCGACCATCTAGGGATTACATCGACTTCATAAGCTTATCCAAGCCTAAAATCAATGCTGTTTCAATTTTTTGATAGGACATGATTTCTTTCGAATGATAGAGCAAAATGAGAATGATTTCCTTGTTGTTAGGTAGATCTACTAATTTCTGTCTCCAATTGAGTCGGTAGGCTTCCCTCATTTTCCTTTTGAGTTTATTACGAACGACTGCTTTGGGAAACTTTTTCTTTGGGACTGCAAAGGCAACTTTAGGAGGCATTGCAATTTCACCTTCAGTCGGAAGTATGAGGTATTTAATGAGAAGGGGAGAAACAGTAATGTATTGCGAAGCTGTAAAGAGCTGCTCAATCTGCTTTTTTGACTTAAGTCTAAGTGATGTTGGAAAATTAAAACTTCGGCCCATGGCCGTTGGAAGAAGGCTTATTTCAATCTGCTTTCGTCAGAAACAGTTAGTTTATGTCTGCCTCTAGCTCTGCGACGTGCTATGATTTTACGACCATTTTTGGACGCCATACGGGTTCTGAAGCCATGTTTGTTGGCTCTTTTTCTTCTAGATGGTTGAAAGGTCCTTTTCATAAACTTACTTTATAATACCCCATTTTCATTAGGGATCGCAAATATAAGGCAGATTATTAACGCTGCCAAATAATTTTATTAATTATTCATGGTAACTAGAAATTCTTCATTATTTGTAGTACCAACCATGTGTTTTTTGATGAATTCTACCGCTTCTTCGGGTTTCATATCTGCTAAGTGGTTCCTTAGTACGAACATTCTTTGAATGATTCCATCATCAAGAAGTAAATCTTCCCTTCTTGTGCTTGATTTAGTTAAGTCAATAGAAGGATATAAACGCTTGTTGGCCAAAGTTCTATCAAGTTGAAGTTCCATGTTACCGGTTCCCTTGAATTCTTCAAAGATGACCCCATCCATTTTTGATCCTGTATCAATTAGTGCAGTAGCAAGAATCGTAAGTGAGCCTCCATTTTCAATTTTTCTGGCAGCTCCAAAGAATTTCTTTGGTTTTTGAAGCGCATTTGCCTCTACTCCTCCTGAAAGTACCTTTCCGGATGAAGGAGCTACCGTGTTATAAGCTCTTGCTAATCTCGTGATGGAGTCTAATAGTATGACCACATCGTGACCACATTCTACCATTCTTTTTGCTTTCTCAAGTACAATATTGGCAACTTTGGTATGGTTGTCAGCAGGTTCATCAAAGGTAGAGGCGATTACTTCCGCTTTAACGTTGCGTTTCATATCTGTTACCTCTTCAGGTCTTTCATCAATCAATAGAACGATCAAATAACATTCAGGATGATTGGCTGCTATCGAGTTAGCGATATCTTTTAATAAAAAAGTCTTACCTGTTTTTGGCTGTGCTACTATAAGTCCACGTTGACCTTTACCTATTGGGGTAAACAAATCTATCATTCTGATACCATAATCCTTGCCATTGGCTTGTGTGGTCAACTTAAACTTCTCATTGGGAAAGAGAGGAGTCAGGTAATCAAATGGAACTCTATCGCGAATCATTTTTGGCTCTAGGCCATTTATTTTGGACACTCGAAGAAGTGCGAAATACTTTTCACCCTCTTTCGGAGGTCTGATTGCACCTTCTATGGTGTCTCCAGTTTTGATTCCAAAAAGCTTAATCTGTGAAGGAGATACGTAGACATCATCCGGTGAGGAAAGATAATTGTAGTCAGAACTCCTTAAGAATCCATAACCATCAGGCATAGTTTCAAGTACTCCTTGTCCTTCAATTACTCCGTCTAAATCCACTATAAAGACTGGTTCAGGAATAGGCTCAGGAACAACTTCAGCTACTTCTACAGCCTTTTCACTCGCAACGGCTTGATTTGCTCTTGGATTTTCAAATTTATTTGGCCTCTTATGACCGGGATCTTGAGGACGTCTTTCTCTTTCTTTATTTTCTTTAATCGGTTCTTGCTTAGGAGCTTCGGTTTGTTGTGGTTCTACCTTTTCTTCTACTTTATCCTCTATTGGAGCCTTTTCTTCGAATAATACGGGTTCTTTTTTAAGAATAGGTTTTTGGATTCTTTTGGTTTCTTCAGCCGGCATTCTTTTCCTTCTATTGCGAAGATTATTCTCATCTTCAAGAATTTCATAGGTTTTAGAAGTATCAGTACTTTCTTTAACTTCAGCTGATTTGACTGGCTTCGCGCTTGATTTCAGTGCTTGTTGGTCTAATATTTTATAGATTAAATCCTGTTTTGAAAGTTTCTTGGCGTCAGCAATATTCAATTTTTCCGCTATGCCTTTAAGCTCAGGAACCAGCATTTCATTTAGCTGAAGAATGTCGTACATAATTAATATTTAAAGAAAGTCAATAGTTGAAATAAGAAATTTATTCTTAAATTAAAAGGACAATAAAAAGAAAGGAATCAATAATTAGAACAGAAATAGCATTTCTGTGAGGCAAAGATAAGCTTTTTTCATACTTCCAAACACTTTTTTAGAAAAAACAAGCTGACTGGCGTAAAATTGCCTCTTATTAGCTGAGATCATGATTTTCAGCTTATTATTATAAAAAAATTGATACTATGTTAGAATTAAATGTGTTAAGAAATGATAGGGATAGAGTTATTTCTGGTTTAAAGAAACGGAATCTTCCTGAATCAATGACTGAACTCGTTGGGAAGATAGTTGATATGGACACTGAAAGGAAGTCAATTCAATCCAAATTAGATATTGAACTTAACAGGCTTAATCAACTCGCTAAAGAAATAGGCTTACACATGAAATCAGGGAATTCAGCAGAAGCCGAAAAGCTAAAAGTAGAAGTATCCAAAATTAAGGAGGAATCTAAAGTAATGGAGACAAGCTTGCAAGAACTCCAATTGAATATCGAGTCAAAGTTAATTCAACTTCCCAACGTTCCTCATCATTCTGTACCTGTTGGAAAAGATGCTGAAGACAATGAAGTGTTTCAAGCCTGGGATAAGGAACTTCCGGTCTTGGAAGAAAATGCAAAACCTCACTGGGAACTGGCTAAAGATTATCAAGTTTTTGACATGGAATTGGGGGTTAAGATCTCGGGTTCAGGTTTTATATTATATAGAAAAAATGGGGCGAGACTTCAAAGAGCTTTGATCAATTTTTTTCTTGATGAGGCTGGTAAAGCCGGTTATGAAGAAATTGGAGCTCCATTATTAGTAAATAAAGATTCAGCCAGAGGAACCGGGCAATTACCGGACAAAGAAAGTCAGATGTATTATTGTGATAAGGATGATTTATATTTAATTCCTACTGCTGAAGTACCAATAACCAATATTTATAGAGATGTTATCTTAAAGGATTCAGATTTTCCAATTTGCCTAACCGGATACACGCCTTGTTTTAGAAGAGAAGCGGGATCTTATGGAGCCCATGTTAAGGGACTCAACCGTGTTCATCAGTTTGACAAAATTGAGATTGTAAGAATAGAGCAAGCAGAAAAATCCTACGAGTCTTTAATGCTCATGCTAGAACATGTCAAGTCACTACTTGAAAAATTAGAATTGCCTTATCGAATTCTAAAATTATGTGGTGGAGATATGGGTTTTGCATCTGCATTGACCTATGATTTTGAGGTTTATTCTGCGGCACAAAAACGATGGCTAGAAGTGAGTTCTGTTTCTAATTTTGAAACTTTCCAAACGAATAGAATGAAATTGCGATATAAAAATAAAGAAGGTCAAATGCAATTTGCCCACACCTTAAATGGCAGTGCCCTTGCCTTAGCCAGAATTGTTGCATCTATATTAGAAAATCACCAAACGAAAGATGGAATAAAGATCCCAAAGGCATTACAGGCTTATTTTGGAGCTGAATTTCTTAAGTAGAAAATTTACTTAAGGAATAATTAATTTCGAAATTAATTGAATCTTTTAGCAGATTTTTTGTTTATACTGTTAAAATAAAAAATAATGGGATATTTCATGGACCCTTCTTACATGCTATTTAATGTATTGGCGATAGTCCTATCAATTGGTGGTTGGTTGGTAAATAATAAACTTCAATCAAAATTTAAAAAGTATAGTCAGGATGATCTTATTTCCGGTCGATCAGGAAAAGAAATTGCAGAAAGAATGCTGTCACATTATGGCATTAATGATGTTCAGGTTTTGTCTTCGGAAGGATTTTTATCTGACCATTATAATCCTGCAAATAAAACAGTAAATCTAAGCCCTGAAGTTTACGGCGGTCACTCCGTCGCTTCAGCTGCAGTAGCTGCACACGAGTGTGGTCACGCAGTACAGCATGCACAATCTTATGCCATGTTGAAATTAAGAAGTGCCATCGTTCCGGTAGTTAGGGTAGCCTCTTTTCTTCAACAGTTCTTGCTCATGCTTGCCTTTATGTTAGCCAATACATTTCCATCACTTTTGTTGGGTACAATAATTGTCTTTTTTATTACTACGGCTTTTAGTTTTATAACCCTTCCTGTTGAATTTGATGCAAGCAATAGAGCCTTAGCTTGGTTGGAAGGAACTAATGAAACACAGGGAAAAGAATTTGCAGGCGCTAAAGATGCTCTTAAGTGGGCAGCAATGACCTATGTAGCCCAGGCCTTGAGTTCCCTTGTCTTATTAATTACTTTAATACTGAGATATTTAGGTGCCTCAAGAGATTAAGTTTAGCTTCCGCACTATACTTTTGTACGGAATTGTAAAAACAGAATTATGTCCGAAGAGTTAGAAAAACACATTAGCCAGGCGAAAATAGATTTTGATAAGTCTTTAGATCATCTTCAGAAAGAATTGCTTAAAGTAAGAACCGGAAAGGCTTCCACAGTAATGATTGAAGGTATTCAGGTTCAATATTACGGCTCTGCTGTACCAATATCACAAATTGCAAATCTTAGTGTATCCGATGCAAGAACAATTACTATTCAACCCTGGGAAAAGAAATTGATAGGGGAAATTGAACATTCGATTTTTGCCGCTAATCTTGGATTTAATCCACAGAATGATGGTGAAACAATTAGACTTCATATCCCACCCTTGACCGAAGAAAGAAGAAAAGATTTAGTTAAACAAGTGAAAGGACATGGCGAAGACGCAAAAATAGCTTTGCGCTCTATTCGTCATAAGGTATTGGAAGTTATTAAGAAAGAAAAATCAAGCGGTTTATCCGAAGATATTGCAAAAAGTAAGGAAACTCTAGTCCAGAATTTACTCAATGATTACGTATTAAAAGTGGACCATATAGTAGATACTAAAGACAAAGAAGTTATGACAGTATAATTGTTTATTAAAAATGATATTTTTTGATTGGAATATTTACTCCAAATAATTTAGCAATCCATAGCTTCAAACATCAGATCAAGTTTTTCAAAATTGTAGATCCCTTTTTTTTCTTCCTTGTCAATACTGATTAGGTAAGCCTTAATTTCAGTAAGTTCTTGGTTTTCATCTAATGGTTGCACTGATAATCCAATCATTTCATCAAAAAATTTCTCTTTATTATTTTTATTCAAACTGAACTGTAAGTCCCCAAATTTGGGATGATTGAGTTTAAATTTTCTTGAATTTAAATCGCCAAATGGAATAGTGTCAAACAATATATTCAAAGAGTTGTAAACCTCTATTTTATCGCTATTCTCAGCTACACCTATGAGAATTGGACCTTCTATCCAATCATTCAATTGCTTAATGAATTCAAGGTTTTCTTCGTAGGATGAATCGTCAAGATTCAACAACAAATAATCGACTTCCATAGCCGCAAGATATCTTGCAGAAGTAAGATCTGAAACGCCATAAGCAAGTACTATTTTTAATGAATTTTGCATTGTTTGTTCGTTGAATTTATTGTCTTATTAAATTGAAGTTAGAGCAGATTTATTATTAGTAATAAGCTAAAAAGCGTTGCAATGTTTTCCTTAAGTTTAAAGCTTTTCCTGTGATAAATGCTAAGACCAAATTCTTTAATAGAAATGCGATGACGAAGACTACCATAGCCTTTATTTTGATTCCAGTGATAGTCTGGAAACTCCAGATGAATTTTGGACATGAATTCATCACGGTAGGTTTTAGCCAAAATGGAAGCTGCAGCAATACTTTCGTACTTATCATCACCTTTTACAATTGCGGTTTGAGAAAAGCCTAAATTTGGAATGAGCTTGTTGCCATCTACGATAACATGCGCAATTTTAGATTCTAACTGTAAAACGGCCTTATACATGGCCAGAAGACTTGCCTGAAGGATGTTTATTTTGTCAATTTCAAACTGGTCTACGAAGGCAACCTTATAGGCAAAGGCCTTTTCTTCAATTTCTTTTCTAAGGAATTCCCTTTGGGATGGGCTTAATTTTTTGCTGTCTCTAAGTCCTAAAATTTTGATTTTTGGATTAAGAATCACTGCTGCGGCAACTACCGGACCTGCCAAGCTGCCTCGACCGGCTTCGTCACAGCCTACTTCATATAATTTATTTTTATAATATGATAACAGATTCAATGGTTTATCACAGTTTTTTTTATCTTCGCGGCATAAAAGTATTACAAGTTCATGTCGAGTAGAATAAGTGTAAGCCTATTATTTTTATTGCTTTTTGTAAATGGTATAATGGCTCAAGGTCATTCCAATTTGACAAAAATTAGTTTAATCGGTAAAAGTCTTGATGATTTACGTAAAACGGGTATCGCTTTTGATCATGGATATTATGAAGAATCCAATAGTTTCACAGGTGATTTTAGTCCCTCAGAAATAGAGAAATTGACCCAACTGGGCTTTAAACTGGAAGCTGTCGATCTTAATTCTAAGCTTTTACGTTCCAGGACTTTAGAATGTGAACCGGATACTACTCAAGCACCTTTTTATCGTGTTCCGGCTAATTATTCAATTGGCTCCATGAATGGTTTTCTCAATCTGGCAGATCTATATGAGAATTTGGATCTCATGTACGAGTTATATCCGAATTTGATAACTAAAAGAACTAGAATCGGGAACTTTGCAACTGAAGAAGGACAAAGTTTATTCTACCTAAAAATTTCAGATAATCCCAACAACAGCGAAGCTGAACCTCAGATTTTATATACTGCGCTACATCATGCCAGAGAACCTGCAAGTATGTCTCAGATGTTATTTTTCATGTGGTACCTTTTAGAAAATTACGATAAGGATCCAGCTATTAAAAAATTGGTTGATAGCCGAGAGTTATATTTTGTTCCCTGTGTTAATCCTGATGGTTATCGTTATAATGAGCAAACCAATCCTTCAGGTTATGGCTATTGGAGGAAAAACAGAACCATTAATGAAGAAGGTTTTGGTATCGACTTGAATCGCAACTATGGTTATGAGTGGGGATTTAATAATATAGGTTCGTCTGACAGTGGTGATTCAGAAATTTTTAGAGGTACTTCAGCATTTTCTGAGTCAGAAACACAAGCGATTAAAGAATTATGCAGACAGCATAAATTTAAAATTGCTATCAATTACCATACTTTCGGCAATATACTCATTGTTCCTTGGGGTTATATAAATACTGTTACTAAAGATCAGGAACAATTTTTTTCTTTAGCTAAAGAATTCACCAAATACAATAAATTTACAATTGGTACAGCAACGAATACACTCAATTATCAAGTAAATGGAGTTTCTGATGATTGGATGTATGGAGATACAATAAGTAAAAATAAAATTTTTGCATTTACTCCTGAAATTGGTGAAGATTTTTGGCCGGATAGATCAAAAATTGGAGGCATAAATCAATCTACACAATATATTAATATTTCATCCGCTTGGAATGCAGGAAGTGTTGCTAGTATGTCAGAAGTTTCTTCCGAAACCATAGAACCTGTAACAGGTAAATTACAATTATTGGTTAAGAGAACGGGATTGGAAGATGCAGACATTAAAATAAAATGTACTTCTAACTTACCTGGACAAATTGAAATTACTGATCCACAGGTTTTTAGATTACTACCTACAGAAGAAAGAATAATTGAAATCAATTATATTATCAATTCTAAGTTATCCAATACATCCATAATAAGTTTTAGCATAGATTTGGAAACTGGTGGTTATACAGAAAATATTAAAGTAAATAAAAGGTATTTGGGTACAGCATATTGGAAAGATGAGGCAAACAATCTTGACTATTGGGAATCTTCATTTAACAAATTCCTATCTGTTTCTACAGAAGATTTTGCTTCTTCACCTTCTTGTTTTACTGAAAGTCCGAATTCAATGCATCTTGAAGATAAGACTTATTTCATGAATACTGAATACCCAATTGATCTAACTGGTTCAACATATGCCTATCTTACTTACAAACTGAAATATGATCTAGACAAGGAGAAAGATTTCGCTCAAATATTGGTATCCGATGATGGTATTAATTATAATCCTGTGTGTGCTAAGTACACAAGTCCAGGTGGAATATTACAAGCATTAGACCAACCTATTTATACCGGACTTCAAAAAAATTGGATTGCAGACTGGGTAGATTTAAAGGATTTTATTG
Organism: Saprospiraceae bacterium; assembly: GCA_040006775.1. Lineage (GTDB taxonomy): Bacteria > Bacteroidota > Bacteroidia > Chitinophagales > Saprospiraceae > Vicinibacter. Next base: position 156,544 of record JBDTWI010000002.1, on the reverse strand, counting down.
GCAAAAAAATTCATTTGCAAATAAAAGTTGGAACCACTCAATCGCTAGAAACACATGACGGTTTTTTACTAGACGATATAAAAATCTACTCTGATCTAATTTCTAATTTTGAGAATATTAAATCTGATGAAATTTCGGTATACCCTCAACCTGTACACGATGAACTCATAATAAAAGATGTTAAAAATAAAATTTGTAAAGTACAATTAATCAACGCTCAGGGTCTAACACAAAAATTAAATTTTGTGCATAAAAATAATTCATGGACAAGTAATGTTTCAGGATTACCTGCAGGAGTATATTTTATTAAATGTATTGACAATTCAAATCACTCCCAAACATCAAAGGTCATAATACAATAGCAATTTATGAAATTTGAAATTCTGCAGTCTCTTCAACTTTCTGAATTGAATCCAGGAAGCTGGAGCGGGAATACAGCCTATAAGCCATTAGACTATATAAAATCATTTTCACCGGTTGATGGAGAGCACATTGGTAATGTTGGATTAACTTCTGCAAAGGACTTTAGAAATATCTTGAAGAAAGCAGATGAAGCCTCTAAATTATGGAGAAATGTTCCTGCACCAAAGAGAGGAGAATTTGTTCGACAGATTGGAGATGAGCTGAGAAAGAACAAAGAGAATTTGGGTAGATTAGTTTCCTATGAAATGGGTAAAAGTCTTCAAGAAGGATTTGGAGAAGTTCAAGAGATGATTGATATCTGTGACTTTGCAGTAGGAATGAGCAGACAATTGTATGGATTAACCATGCATTCGGAAAGACCTGAGCACAGAATGTATGAACAATGGCATCCACTTGGAATTGTAGGGATAATTTCAGCTTTCAATTTTCCAGTTGCAGTTTGGGCATGGAACTCCGCTTTGTCTTGGATTTGTGGAAATACAGTTATTTGGAAACCATCTGAAAAAACTCCACTATGTTCCATTGCGGTTCAAAAAATTGTTGCTACAGTATTAAAGAAAAATAATCTACCGGATGGTTTGTGTAATGTTGTTAACGGAAATTATCAAGTTGGGGAATGGATAACTAAAGAGAAAAAAGTCAGTTTAGTTTCTGCAACAGGATCAACAAAAATGGGTAAAATCGTCGGCTCAATTCTCGCACAAAGATTTGGAAAATGCATATTGGAATTGGGAGGAAATAATGCAATAATAATTACTCCTTCATGTAATCTTAAAAAAGTTCTTCCTGCAATTGTATTTGGAGCTGTAGGTACTGCAGGACAAAGATGTACTTCTACAAGAAGATTGATTATCCACAAATCAATTTATACTTTGGTAAAAACAACCTTAACCAAAGCATACAAACAATTAAGAATCGGTAACCCCTTAGATGAAAAAAATCATGTAGGCCCACTTATTGACACACAAGCTGTGAAGCATTATCTAGAGGCCATTGAAAAGATAAAAAAGCAAGGTGGAAAGATGGCCATAGATGGTAAAGTTCTTATAGGAAAGGACTATCAAAGTGCTTGTTATGTAAGACCCTGTATTGCAGAAGTAAGTCCGGAAATGCAAATCGTTCAACACGAAACATTTGCTCCGATTTTGTATCTTATGAAGTATGAAACTTTAGAAGAGGCTATTGCGATTCAAAATGATGTTCCGCAAGGACTTTCTTCAGCAATAATGACAGAAAATTTACGAGAATCAGAATTGTATTTGTCAGTTAATGGTTCGGATTGTGGAATTGCAAATGTCAACATAGGAACATCTGGTGCGGAAATTGGAGGTGCTTTTGGTGGAGAGAAGGAAACTGGTGGAGGAAGAGAATCGGGATCTGATGCATGGAAATTGTATATGCGTAGACAGACAAATACAATAAGTTATAATCAAACACTTAGTCTCGCTCAGGGAATAAAGTTTGAGTTCTAAGTAAACCTTTACTAATATTTTTTAGATACAGACAGAATCTAAACAGGTTTTACAGGATATTTAGCTTCGACTTGACCCTTTCTAATTTTATTCAGTTTACCATTAAATAGCTGACGTCGCATTGGATTTATTTTTTGAAGAAAGAGTACTCCTTCGATGTGATCATATTCATGTTGAATAACTCTGGCATTCATTTCATCAAAAATCTCTGTGTGTTGATTGAAATTTTCATCCTGATATTGAAGTTTAATATGGGTCGTTCTATCAACTTCAGCATTTAATCCTGGAATACTAAGGCAACCTTCTTCAAATGGCCATTCCTGTCCGTACTCTTCTAGCATTACAGGGTTAATAAAAACTTTTGTTATTCCTTTTGACTTATCACTTTCTTCATAGAATGGTATGGTGTCGATTACAAATAATCTAATTGATAATCCAATTTGAGGCGCTGCTAAGCCTACACCTTTAGCATTATACATAGTATCAAACATATCTTTAATTGTTTCAGAAAGTTGAGGATAATCTATGCTAATTTCCTTGGCTTTTATTCTAAGCACCGGTTGTCCATAGAGAAATATTGGTCTTACCATTTTTAACTCAATTCAATAAATAATTTTGCAAAAATAATCAATAATATAATTATCCACTGTATTTAAATAAAAATGCTTTTATTGCTGTACATCGTATTATTAATATTATTTTGTAAAAAATATTCTGACAGAAGATTGAATAATAAATTATAGAAAGGAGAGAAATAAATAAGTAAAACATATTAGCGAATGTTCTGAAGAATATTTTGTATATCAAACCTACAAAAAATTAATTTTGAATTTTTACAGTGTTTTAATAATTAAAAGATATAATTAATACTACAAGAACTTCGGCAGTTAGTTATTAATTTTATTGAATAATAAAGTATATTTATGAAATGAAGTTTTATATAAAACAAAGTTTCGTAATAAGTTGTAAAAAAAATCTTGTTAAAATTAAGTAAATTTAGTCTTTCAGAAACCTGTAAAAAAGGTTTTTTTAACAATTTTCATTTATCTTTGATCATTAATGTCAATTCACTATGAAAACGATGATGTATCTAGCAATTTGTTTTATTTTATTTGTGGTCGTTATAAAGATATTTGGACAGGGAAAGCCTATTCTCGTTTCGGAGTTATTGGCAAAAGCGCCTGGAATAATAATTGATGTCAGAAGCAACGAAGAATGGAATTCCGGCCATTTTGATTCAGCATTTCATTACGACTGGAGTAGCGGAGATTTTCAAAGAGAATGTATTAAATTTGATAAATCCAAAACTTATTATTTGTATTGCGCTTCAGGTGTTCGCAGTGGCAAAGCTGCAGATTACATGAAATCTATGGGATTTAAAAACGTTATGAACCTCGGGGGCTATTCAAATTTGAAATAGATTTTTTTACTTAAAGAATTATAATTTGTTAAATTCATCTTGGAATGTTGAGGCGCGAAAAAGCAATACGGGAAATTCTGCTGAATTAGCCATTCTTGTTGGTATCATATTGCCCAATCAATCAGAAGAATTAATTCAAGAACATTTGGATGAATTGGAATTCTTGGCGCTCACAGCAGGAGCAAAGACAATAAAAAGATTTATACAGAGACTTAATGGGCCTGACTCTAGAACATATATTGGAAGTGGTAAATTAAATGAGATTAGAACTTACATGGATAATATTCCGGCAGATCTCGTAATTTTTGATGATGATCTTTCAGGCAAACAACAAAATATTATTGAATCCATATTAAAAGTTAAAATTGTTGACCGCAGTTTTTTAATTCTTGATATTTTTGCAAGTAGAGCACAAACCGCTCAGGCAAAAACACAGGTAGAACTTGCACAACTTCAATACATTTATCCACGACTTAGAGGGATGTGGGATCATCTCGAACGACAGAGAGGAGGGATTGGTATGAGAGGTCCCGGTGAACAAGAAATAGAAACGGATCGACGTATTGTAAAAGAAAAAATTGCTGTATTAAAAAAGCGATTAGAAAAAATAGACCTGCAAAGCACTACACAAAGAAAGAATAGGGATGAAATGATAAGAGTTTCTTTAGTTGGTTATACCAATGTTGGTAAATCTACACTAATGAACTTATTGAGTAAGGCGGATGTGTTTGCGGAGAATAAATTGTTTGCTACTTTAGATACCACAGTTCGCAAAGTGGTTTGGGATTCAATGCCATTTTTGCTGTCAGACACGGTGGGGTTTATTCGAAAGCTGCCTCATCATTTAATTGAAAGTTTTAAATCTACATTAGATGATGTTCGGGAATGTGATATTCTGATCCATGTAATTGATATATCCCATCCGCAATTCCTCGATCAAATAAAAACTGTCGAAGAAACATTAAAGAGTATTGGTGTTGCAGATAAAAAAACTATTCTTGTATTCAATAAAATGGATTTCTATAGAGATAAAAATTTTGATGAATTGCTTGACCCTGTAGCAAAAGAAGAGCTAGAGCAAGATTTGAAATTCAAAATGTCAGAGCAATTTCTTCTTCCAATGGAATTCATTTCTGCAAAATCATTAGAGAATACAGAAATTTTGAGAGCTAAGTTAAAAAAGATCATCTCAGAAGAATATGCTATAAGATATCCATATAGAACTCAACATTGGTAGAATATTAATGACTTGGATAAAGAAATATGCAGATCTACTTTCTAATTATTCCTTATTTCTTAAGGAAGGTGAATTAGTTTATCTTAGAACAACTTGTCTCGCTCAAGATCTTGTAAGAGATTTTTCACAATCTTGTATTGATAGATCAGTAAATTTGGTAGTTGAATTTGATTACGAAGAAAAAGAAGAATATTTAATCGCCAATGGAAATAATAATTTACTAAATTACTTACCTAGTTCAAGCATAGATTTAATTCAAAAATGTGATGCCTATCTATATATTAGAGCGCCCTATATTCCGAATGCTTCAATAAGTATAGATCCGCAAAAAGAAAAAATTCGTTCACAGGCATTAATGAAATTTCAGGAAATATATTTTGAAAGACTTGGGAATGGAACACTTAAAAGAAGTTTGTGCCAATTTCCAACTCTACATGCAGCAAATCTTGCAGGAATGAGTTTGGGTGAATACGAAAATTTTATTGTTAAGGCTTGTTATTTGGATAAGGATGATCCCGAAGCTTATTGGAAGGATTTAAGTAAATTTCAACAAACAAAAGTAGATTACTTAAATAAGACTTCTCAGATTGTATATGAACATACTAATTGGCGAATAATGTTTGAAGTTAAAGGAAGGACCTGGATTAATTCTGATGGTAAATCAAACATGCCTTCAGGTGAAGTCTTTACAAGTCCTATTGAAAATTCAGTTCAAGGTGAAATTTATTTTAATTATACATCTACTGTTTTGGGATCTATGGTTCAAGGAATTCATCTCAAAGTAAAAGACGGTTATATTCAAGAATATCATGCAGAAACTGGCCAAGAGGTCTTGGATCGCGTATTTGAGATTGAAGGATCGAGGTACTTCGGTGAAGTAGCTATTGGAACCAATATGAATATTCAAAGAGCAACAAATAATATTTTATTTGATGAAAAAATAGGCGGAAGTATACACATGGCAGTTGGTCAATCTTATTATCAGTGTGGAGGAAAAAATAAATCTTCAATACATTGGGATTTGATAACTGATATGAAACAAGGTGGCCGAATATATGCTGATGAAAAGATCATTTATGAAAATGGAGTTTTTATTATTTAGCCAATGATAAAAGGAAGAATATTAGTCACGGGAGGGTGTGGATATATTGGAAGCCATACTATTGTTGAACTCATAGAATCTGGGTTTGAAGTGATCTGTGTTGACTCCTTAATAAATTCAAATGAAGAAAGTCTAAATGGTGTACATTCTATCACAGGAGTACAAGTTGTTAATTTGAAAATTGATCTTACACTTGATTCTTCAGTAGAACTTATGTTAAATCAAATATCAAATGTTGATGGAATAATTCACTTTGCTGCACTTAAAGCTGTTGGTGAATCTGTCGACTATGCATTGTCTTATTATGACAACAATTTAAAAAGCCTGTTAAACATTTTAAAATTCAAAGAATTATTAAATATTAAAGCTTTTGTTTTTTCTTCTTCATGTACTGTATATGGAGAGACCAAAGTTTTGCCGGTCAAAGAAGAACTTGATTTCAAGCCAACCAGTTCGCCTTATGGCAGATCCAAGCAAATGTGTGAACAAATAATTATGGATCATTTTGCAAGCAAGAACTGTTCTGGAAAGGCCATCTCATTGCGGTATTTTAATCCGGCAGGTGCACATCCTTCCCTTCATCTTGGTGAATCTCCAATTAATCCAGCATTAAACCTCGTTCCTATAATTACTGAAACGGCCATTGGATTAAGAAAAGGATTTAGTGTTTTTGGAAATGATTACGATACACGAGATGGAACTTGTATAAGAGATTATATTCATGTTGTCGATCTTGCAAAAGCACATACACTTGCTTTGGAAAGTATTCTAACGAATGAACAAGAATTAAATCTTGAATACTATAATTTAGGAATTGGCGAAGGAGTCTCTGTCTTGGAAGCAATAAATTCCTTTGAACAGATTACAAATATTCAATTGAATTATAATATCATTGGCAGAAGACCAGGAGACTTGGCAGCGACCTTTGCCGACAATTCCAAAATTCGAAAAAATCTCCGTTGGGAACCTAGGTATAACATTGATGATATAATGCGTGATGCCTGGGCATGGGAACAGAAACGAAGAGCGTAATAATTCTTAGTAGGTTATTCTACTTCAAATAGATCTCGAATAATATGGTCACTGATATATTTCCCTTTATTACTTAAATAAACACTTTCATTATTTCTAATCAATGACCCATTGATAATAAATTTCTGTATGCCCTTAAAAAGATTGGGGAAAAATTCCGGGAATTGAGATTGAATAAAATTCATATCAATTCCTTCCATTTTACGCAAATTTAACATAAGATATTCATTGTACTTATTCGTTAAGCTTAAAGTCTCAAATTCAAAAAAGTTTTTACCTTCAGAAATGTTCTGAATATATTGTAAGTTGTTGGCAATATTCCAACGTCTTGTACTTCCATTGTATGAATGAGCAGATGGACCAAAACCTAGATAATTTCCATTTTTCCAATAATTGCTGTTGTGTTGAGATCTAAAATTCTTCTTGCAATAGTTAGAAATTTCATACGCTTCGTAATCATGAGAAGCCATTTCATCAAGAAGAATTTCCATCTGCTCCACGGTATGGGAATCGTTCAAAGGTTTTATTTTATTTGATCGTATATCAAAGTGTAATTTAGTATTTTCTTCAATGGTCAAAGCATAACAAGATAGATGTGGAATCTTATAATTGAAAAGACTATGAATATTAGTTATCCACAATTCATGGCTGCACATAGGAATACCAAAAATTAAATCACAAGAAATATTATTAAATCCAGCTTTAATGGAATTCTGAATTGCAAAGTGAGATTGTTCTGCATTATGTGCTCGATTCATAAATTGCAGATCTGCATCTTGAAAGGATTGAATTCCAATACTTAATCGGTTAATTCCAATTTTCTTAAGATCTCTAAGGAAATTTAGATTAAGATCATCTGGATTTGCCTCCAAAGTAATCTCTAAATGTTCACCTAAAGAGTAAGTAGAATTAATATTTTTCAAGATAAACTCAAGTTCTGAGATATCTAAAACAGAAGGGGTTCCTCCACCAAAATATATACTGCTAACTTTTGATTGAGGAATTTCATTAGCTCTGTCAATAATTTCAGTGTTCAATGCGTTAAGTAGGAGATTCTTGGTGGACAATTGAGTAGAAAAATGAAAGTTACAATAAGTACATTTGCGTTTACAATAAGGAATATGAATGTATAGACTTAGGTCCGCCATGTGGAATAAAAAGTTTAAATATACAGCACTCTCAGGTTATGCCTTCTTACTTACATTTATTTTTAATTTGGAAGCTCAAAACCCTAGTAATTTCATTATAAAATATTTAAATGATGTTGGGCAAATTATAGAAATAAAATATCAAAAGTCGGATAGCTTATTATTTCAAACCAAATTAACTGACTTATTTTACCAAAAAGAAGAAGAAGGGTATCTTTTTGTTAAAATTGATTCAATTCAAAGAGATTCAAATGTGTTCATTTATTGTCTATCAACAGGTTTGAAATTTAAATTACTAAGGCTTGAAAATATAGATATTGTAAATCTTAAAAATCAAATTTCAAAAAATGAATTGTTGTCACCTAAAAAGTGGGTACAACTAAGAAATCTCATAATAAGAAATGATGTTGAAAATGGATACCCATTAAGTAAAATTTCACTTCACGATGTTAAAATAATAGAAGATAGTCTTACAGCTAAAATAGACTATCAAAGAGGTCCATATTTTAAATATGGTCCAATTGAGGAGAGAAATCAAATTGTAGTTTCAGAAAGATTTTTGCAAAGACATTTGCATATCCCTGTTGGAAGAAAATTTAATTACAATGTGGTAAGAAACGTAGAATCCAATCTTTCACAAATTCCATATATTGAAGTGCAGTATCCTCCTAGAATCAATTTCAATGGTGATGAAGCTATTGTATATTTATACTTAAAAAAGAAAAAAAACAATACATTTGATTTTTTATTGGGGTTTAATAACAAAGTAACTGAGAATTCTAAATCAATTCAACTTACTGGGCAAGCAAGCTTTGATCTAAGCAACGCATTTAAAATTGGAGAAAGGATAGCTTTTCACTATGAGAATTTACAGGTTAATTCACCTCGCATAAATATTAAATTGGAATTTCCATATCTAAAATTTATCCCTTTTGGAACTGGATTTGATTTTAGTCTTCAAAAATATACAGATCAATATATTGGCTTACAGACAAAACTTAAATTGCAAAAATTCCTCAATTTTGGTGAAGAAATAAATGTGTTTGTGTTGAATGAATTTTCCTATCTTTTAAATATTGACACTCTGTTTATAAAAAACAATAATCGTTTGCCTCAAGCATTGGACTATAGTTATTTGGCATATGGTTTAGGGTACAAAATTAATAAACTTAATTACTTAAGTAATCCAACAAGGGGTTATACTATTGAAATTCAAGCGAGTCTAGGACGAAAGCAATTTATTAAAAATTCTAATGTATTGCTATTGGACAATAACAAATTCTTAGAAAATCAGTACGATAGCCTTAATAGAATTAATTTACAATCCAATATTCATTTTAATTCTTCATACTATTATAGTTTGTTAAAAAGACAGGTTATTAAATTGGCTGTGAATTCTTCAATATTAGTATCAAAAGCTAAAATTCTAGAGAATGAAGTTTTTAGAATTGGTGGTATAAATACGCTTCGAGGCTTCAACGACAATCTATTTGCATCAAAGGCTTATATTATTTCAACTCTGGAATACAGATTTTTACTAGATCGAAACAGTTATTTACTTGGCTTTATTGATCACAGTTATATGAGTATCATTACTCAAACTACAACAGTACCATGGCAAAATTATTTTGGAATTGGAATTGGAATGCAACTTCAAACTCAAGCCGGAGCATTTGGTATTTATTTTGCAGTCGGAAAGACTGAACAAATGAAATTTGATTTTGCAGCAACAAAAGTACATTTTGGATATACAGCTAAATTTTAGCGAAAACTCTTTTTAATTGGAAAATTATTCTGCACAATAAATTATTATTCCAAGTCAGTTCAAAATAACTTGTTTTAATAGCTCCAAATCCTTCATAAAAAAGTGCTACTCCGGGAATGTCAGATCCTTCCAAATCAAGAATCTGATGAGTCTGCATAATATTTGATTGGACATAATGTATAATTCCTACAATGGCGCCATTTTTTTTGCCTATTTTAGAATTAAAGGATAGAAAAAATACAATACGTGAATCCGAGATCGTAAATATTGCTCCAGCATGTATTCTGTTATTCTCATCAAGCGCCAATATTATTTTGGCTTTATCTTCTAAAAGTAATTTATTTACCAAATCTTTGAATAACGAATTATTAAAGTCGCGTTCATAAATGTATTTTTCGTCATTAGAATTTAGCCATTGAAAAAGTTCATCACTCTTAGAAATTATTTTAAAATGTAAATTATTTTTTATTGATTTACTTAAGTTTCTATTCTGACTTTGACTATATAAATTGACATTCCTTTCCGCAATATAATTAGCCCTAATTTTTGATCCTTCAAAATAATAGTCCCAATTTAGTAATCCACAGCTAAATCTAGATTCAATGGATTTAAATAATGAATGAATCTCTGTTTCAGAAGGTATTAGACTGTGTATAATTTTAATTCTTTGGATATAGGGAGGTCTAGTTACGGACTTAATGCTAAACAGGTTTTTAATAAAAGGAATTGGAATTCTTGAATTATTTTCCAAATTGAAAAAGGCGCCCCAGTTTCGGCAACAGATATCTAAATACCAACTATTAAATTCAACAAAGGGTTCATTGCTATTGCTTAAAAATAAATCCCATTCTTCAATATCAATTTCATGCCTATTTTTCCAGACCCACATTTTTAAATTCTTTTTGCAATAGAAATGCCGTCTCTGAGAGGTAAAATGAGAACCTCCCATTTTTCACTTTTTTGAAGATACTTATTGTATTGATCCAATATCTCAGTCTCTTGATCTTTATTTTCATCTAAAACTTTACCGGACCAGAGCACATTATCACTTATTAAAAGTGCCCCTTTTTTCATTCTTGGTTCTAGCATCTGAAGATAAAGCAGATAATCTTTTTTTGCAGCATCAACAAAAGCAAGATCAAATGAATCTTTAATTTGATCGATTAACTCAATGACGTTGCCTTTATGAAATATTATTTTTTTGGAAAGTTCTACTTCTGATCGAGCATAATCAATTATTGGATCATAGCTAGAATCAATTTCAAAAGTATGTAAAATTCCATTTTCAACTAGACCTTCTGCGAGACAAAGCGCACTATATCCTGTAAAAGTCCCAATTTCAATAGCATTTTTTGGGAACTGCATTTTAGATAGAAAACTCAATAATCTACCTTGACCTTTACCACTTATCATTTGTGGTGCTAGGGTTTGCAAATTAGTCATTCTTTCTATAGCATTTAAATACTCTGGAATGTTCGATGAATGAATTTCACAATATCGATAAAGGCTTTCTTGTATAAATGTAGTCGGAATCAAAAGAAATAAATTTTAATATTATCTGAATAAAGTGACATCTCCATAAATAATTTCCACCTTATTGTTTGCGGTATAAGTTATTTTATAAACATATACTCCCGGGTTTAGATTTTTTCCAGAAAACATGCCATTCCAACCATCCCTCTCAGAATTTGCTTCCAAATCATCCTTAGAAAATATAAGTTCACCCCAACGACTATAAATTGACATATTTGAAATTAATACACTTTGGGTATTGCTTTTTGGAAAAAAGTAATCATTGATATTGTCTCCATTTGGTGAAAATGTATTTGGAACAAAAACCTGAATATCTGATTTAACATGTACTGATATACTAGCAATATCTGTACATCCATTCGCATCTGTTACAACAACAGAAATGACTTGATCTTTGGTGCCAGTTAAAACTGGATTGGTACAATTGTTACAGCTTAATTGATCAGAAGGTGACCAGAGTATTGTTGGATTGTTGGAATTATTAATTATTAAATTTAAGTTTATTTGTTCGTTTAAACTCAGCTCAATATTTGTTGGAAGTGAAATATCAATTCCTTGTTCATCTTTTATCACTACCGTACCAGAAAATTCACATCCGTTTCTATCTCTAATCTTAAGATTGTAGTTTCCTGAACTTAAACCTGTAAAAATAGATTGATTGAAATAGCTAAGTCCATTGTCTATGGAATATTCAAATGGTGCTGAGCCACCAATGATACTGTTAATGTTTATAGATCCATTTTTTAAACCACATTGTGCATCTTCAAAATCTAATGTAGAAGTGCGAATTCTATTGGTATCTTCAATAAGCTGAATTATTTTGGTAGTAAAACATTTGTTCCTTGGATTGGTAAGCGTGCAGGTATATATTCCAGCTGTATTGACAATTGCTTGTGGAAACATACTTGTAAAGCCAGCAGGGCCAGTCCATAAAATATTGAAACCTTGCAAACTTGTTCCTGCTTTAATGGGAACTGTTGATCTTTTACAAGTTAGTGTATCTGCGGATAAACTTAAATCAGGTGCTGTAGTATCTAATTTAATAGTAAGGAACTTAATTAGCTCACAATTGTATTCATTCGTGATGGTTACAGTAAAAATTCCACCGGAATTAACAGTAGGATTTTGAATTATACTCGTAAATCCATTTGGACCTGACCAGCTAAATTTTAAATTTGGTTCACTTGAATTTAAGGAAAGAGAGATCATTTTCCTTTGGCAGTTTAAACTGTCATCAGCGGTTGTTGCAATTGGAAGTACGCGGTAATCAACAATAAAAATTGAATCTGAACTTAAACATCCAAATTCATTTACTGTATTTACCTTATACCAACCGCCTGTGTTAATGGTAATATTTTGATTTGAAGAAAAATAATTATTTGGGCCGGTCCAGCTAATTGTATTTAAATTATTGTTTGAATTTAAAATAATATTAGCCAAATTAAGCTTACAAGTCAGAGAATCAAGATTTGTTAATTGTAGAATTGAGTTTGAATTTAATACTGATATATTAATTTGTTTTGTAAGTTCACATCCACTCGGATCGGTAATTTTAACAGTATAGACTCCACCAATATTAATATTTGGATTTTTAATTTGGGAACTAAAATTATTAGGTCCGGTCCAACTATACTTTACTCCTGGAGTTTGTGATTCGGCAAATAAATTTAAATTCGTTTTAGAACAAGTCAAAGTGTCGTCTTTAGTAGTTAAATCTGGGAGGTTATCTTTTTGAATAACCAGCACACTATCTATTGTTACACAACCATTTGATGATGTTGCTGTAACTATATACCATCCTGCTAACGTTACTTGATTTTTAAGAGAATCAGATGTAAAATTATTCGGTCCTTTCCAAAATACTTTTGCATTATTAGAAATAGAATTTACATATATAAATGCCTGCTTATTACAAACAATATCATCTGCGCTAATGCTAATCAAAGGTTTAGCAATGTCCTCGACAAGAATTATCTCTTGTTCAGTTGAACAACTTTTAGAGTTTTGTACTTTTATTATGTATTTTCCAGGAATGGACAAGGTAGGATTTTGAAGATTTGAATTAAAATTATTTGGTCCAGACCAGATATAACTCACAATATCAGGATCACTATTAAGTTTAGGAGTAACATCAGTGCGAAAACAAGTCAATGTGTCAAGTTGAATACTTAATGTTGGTGCTGTGGTATCTTGTATAATGTTGACAATACCGAATTTGGGACATCCAAATTGACTAATTGCCAATACCTGATACTCACCGTCAGTATTAATTGTTGGATTGTGCAGATTTGAATTAAATCCATTTGGACCCGTCCAATTAAATTGTATACTTGTATCGTTGCTTACATTCAGAACAATAGATTTTTTAATGCAGTCCAAAGTATCATCGCGTAAGAACAGTATTGGAGTATCCAGAATTTTATAAATTTTAACTTGCGCTGAATTTAAGCATCCATTTTCACCAGAAACAATCAAGGCGTAATCACCTGAATCAGAAACTATATAACTACTGTCATTTCCTAAAATTCCATTTGGTCCAAGCCATGAAAGCGTTGATAATGGATTAGAAGTTCGTCCTGAAATTTTAACCTGAGACTTGTTACACCTTAAAGTGTCCGGAGAAGAAATGTAGATATCGGGAATTTTAAAATCTGAACTTACAAATATTGAATCATTTCCTTTACAACCACCTTTTGTCGATACAGTTAAAAAATACCATCCGGTGTCTTGAACGAAAGGCTGAGTAAGAATTGAATTAAATCCATTGGGTCCTTTCCAAAGTACAGATCCTGAAGTATCTGTGGAAAGTTTCAATTGTACTTTAGTATTTATGCAATTAATTTTATCTGCATTAATTGATGTAGGCACCTTTGTTTGGAAACTTAATACTTTGAATGAATCCAAAGCAAAGCAACCTAATGAATCAAAAACTGTAAGAAAGTACCAGCCGGTATCTTTTGCAGTTGATGTTGGACGGATTGAAATTATAGTATCCCTATATTTCCAAATAAAACTTGGTTTGGGACTTTGTGAACTCGCGATGAGTTTCACAGAATCTTCTCCACATTGAATGGTATCTCCTTTTAGTTCAAGATACACTTCTGTTCTATTGTCTTTTACTGTAAGTTTTTTTATGGATTTACATCCGTAATCATCAATAACGATTACTTCATAATCACCGGGTTCAGTAATATTAAAGTTGCTGGCTTTAGACGAACTATAACCATTGGGCCCGGTCCATTCAAAACTTACAGGATTAGTTTTGGAAATTGCTTTGATTTCAGCAGTAGGTTTAAGACAAGAGATATCAGTATTTGAGACCGAAATGTCTGGAGGTGTGATATTTCCGGTGACCTTAACAGAAACCATTTTTTCACAACCAAACTCACCAATGACACGCAGAGTATAATTTCCAGGGGTTCCTACTTTAACTTTATTTGTTTTATCTCCACTAATAATTTTGCCATCTATAGTTGTCCATTCATAATTAATGTTCGGGCCCATACTTGAACCAGAACCATCTAATTCCAATGGCATGTTATTACAGTTTATTTCTTCCGGCACTGCAATATCTGCAACAATTTCATAGACTGTAACCTTCACTTCGTCTTTTACTTCACAGCATTCCTTGAATTCAATATCATCAATTGAAAACATACTAAAAAAACCGGTGCCGCCAGAATTTGAAAAACAAATATTTGCGGAAACAGCTGCGCCACTATTCCACATAAAATCGGCATCGCTTTCAACGCATAAACCACTTTCTACATCTAATGTACCAACCGAGTTTCCGTTAATAGTACAATTCACTGCAGGTGGCGCACCAAAAATATACGGAATCCCAAAACATTTAAATTTTATTTTATAAACTGTATTTGGACTTACTGAAATGGTTTGACATAAAAAGTTTACAGAAGAAACAGTTGGAGTAACGGCCAAAGTAAATGCACCAATAGGTGGATTGCATCCAAATTGCGTTGCAACTAGTGGAACACTTAACACCATGTACCCTCCAGTAGACATCGCAAAACTATTGAGGTTGTTATAAAAGGTATAGGAGGATGTTGACGGCGCAATACCACCACTTTCAAAACCTCCATTCAGAAATAAGTTTGCTGACATTCCTTTTGCAATTAAAGTGTATATTGTAGTGCTCATTGGAGTAGCGATCGGATTGGCAACATTTGGATTGCTTAATCCATCAATGGGATCCCAGCCAATAGAACTATATCCACCTGTAACATTTCCTTTTATTTGTTTTCCAATTCCAGCGCAAATTGTAATATCAGGACCGGCATCAACAGTTATATTACATCCATTAGGAGGAAAGTAGGAATGTCTTAAACTATTGTTAGTTGAAACTGAAAAACTTGATTTTTGAGCAAATGAACTACCTTGGCATAGTAGAATTAAAAAGATGACTTTATATATCTTTATATATTTCAAAAGAATAAATTTAACTTATTTGTTTATAGACCTTTAGATATATGAATAATTAACATATCATACTAATAGCCCACTGGGCATAAAGTTATTGCTAAAATGAATAAGTAAGCGGGAATCGAGTTATTTATTTGCTTTTTTCAAATGCTATTCTCTTGATAATAATAAAAAGCTTCAATAGGTTTTAGGGAATTGAAATTACTTTTGAGTTTTATTGTACATGATTAACTTTAGTTCCTTAAGACGAATTACCAGCTCCGGAAATTTTATTCCAGAAATCGACGGTTTAAGATTTTTAGCAATTGCTATGGTTATGTTGTTCCATTTAGATGGATTTTTAATGAAGGAATTGCGAGGGAATTATATAGATGCAGTAACAGATTATCAATGGCTTCATTCAATATTTCAATATGGATATTTTGGCGTTGAAATATTCTTCTGTATAAGTGCATTTGTAGTTGCTCTGCCTTTTGCTAAATTCTATTTATCGAATGGGCCTAAAATTAGTCTTAAGAATTATTTTTTAAGACGAATCACCCGAATAGAACCGCCATATCTAATTAGCTTATTTCTTATGCTTTTAACACACTTGTATATTTTAAATGGTGAACGATTTTCTGATTACCTTCCGAGCTTTTATTATTCATTAGCTTATGCACATGGATTTTTTTATCATCGAGATTTTCAACCTTTGGTAAATAATGTAACCTGGAGTTTAGAAATAGAAGTTCAATTTTATATTTTGGCCCCAATATTTTTTTATTTATTTTTTAAAAAAGAAAATTATCGTTTGTATATTTTATTGGCTTGTACACTTTTTGTTTCTATACTATCAAAGTTTCCCAAACCCAACACGATAAGTCTTTTCGAATATTTTCATTATTTTCTATTGGGTATTTCATTGGCTTACATGAAAGCTTCGAAGATACAATGGAGTATTTTGGAGAAGATAAATGATAAATATTCTCAGACGTTTATAAGTATTTTAGCTTTTTTTGCTATGATTATAACGGATATTACATTTACAGGTCCATTGGCTACTTGGTTTAAGATAATATTGAGTAGTCTTCAAATGTTTTTTCTATTTGTAGTTTTCTATAATTTGTTGTTGAGCGAGCATAAAAAAATTTGGATAAATAAGCCTTTTGTTACACTTTTAGGAGGAATGTGTTATTCTATCTATTTGTTGCATAATCAACTCATCATGAGTATTGGACACCTTTTATTGAAGATAGGATGGACCAAATATTTTATTTTGGATTATTTTTTACTATTGATTATTCTGTTGATTTCTGTATTATTGGTAAGCAGCCTTTTTTATCTGTTAATTGAAAGGCCTTGCATGGATAAAAATTGGCCTAAAAAGTTGCTGAATTTAATGTCCTCAAAGTCTAATGGACAAGGAATTATTTAAGAATTTCCATCGACTTTAGCATTATTGGAATAAATTTACAATAAATTAATTTGTATGGAGGAGGCTTATATTGTTTCATATTGCAGAAGTGCTTTTACTAAGGCAAAAAAAGGCGGTTTTAGATTTCTAAGATCAGACGACTTAGCCGTTGAGGTACTTCGTTCATTAATTGAGAAGGTTCCACAGCTCGATCCAAATACAATAGATGATCTTTTGGTTGGATGTGCGAATCCTGAAGGTGAACAAGGATTGCAAATTGGAAGACAAATCGCCATTCGTGCATTTGGAGAAAAGGTTCCCGGAATTACAATCAATCGATATTGTGCTTCTGGATTAGAAACAGTAGCAATTGCAACAGCAAAAATTCGATCCGGGCAAGGTGATATTTTTGTAGCAGGAGGAGTTGAAAGTATGAGTCAGATTCCATTAGAAGGATATAAACTTGCGATAAATTATGAAGTTTCAAAGGATCATCCAGATTATATTATTGGTATGGGATTGACCGCAGAAGCTGTAGCTAAAAAGTATGCCATATCAAGAGAAGCACAGGATGAATATGCTTATCATTCTCATCGCAAAGCATATGAGAGCCAATTGTCAGGAAAATTTGAAAATGAAATTGTAAACATAAATGTAAATGAAGTTTACTTTGATCAAGGGAAAAGAAAAGAAAGAAGTTTTAATGTACAACAAGATGATGGAATTAGAAAAGACAGCACAATTAAAGCACTTTCTGAATTGAAACCTGTATTTGCAATGAACGGTTCAGTTACTGCAGGCAACTCATCACAAACAACAGATGGTGCAGCATTCTTATTAGTTATGAGTGAGAGAATGGTTAATAAACTTGGATTAAAACCAATTGCAAAATTAATTAGTTGCAGTGTTGCAGGTGTAGATCCTCTATATATGGGTATTGGACCGTGTGCCGCAATTCCAAAGGCTTTGAATGCAGCAAATTTAAAAATGAATGATATCGCCTTGACAGAATTAAATGAAGCATTTGCTTCGCAAGTTTTAGCCGTAATTCAACAGACTGGTTTGAATCCTTTAACAACCAATGTGAATGGAGGAGCCATAGCATTTGGGCATCCACTGGGATGTAGTGGTGCTAGATTGAGTATGACCTTATTGAATGAATTAAGTTTGAGAAAAGAAAAATATGGATTGGTTACTGCCTGTGTTGGAGGTGGACAGGGTATTGCAGGTATTTTTGAAAATTTAAATTAATTTTTATATCAATAAATAAAATTAGATCATATGAATTCAATAACTAAGTTAATTATGCTATTCATGATATTTGGAACTTTTTATTCATGTCAGATTAGTCGTCCAATTTCAGAACAAGCTGCGAAAAATAATAAAACCTATGAGATTTCATATTTGTTTGAGTATGATGGTTGTAAGGTTTATAGATTTTATGATCAAGGAAATTATGTTTATTTTACAAATTGCAAAGGTGAGGTCCTTGGAGTAGGTAGAGATTCAACAAAAACAAGAATTATAAATTCTATTCGAAATTAATGGGTTAAATTAATCTTAATTGTTTAAATAAAAATCTATTATATACCTAGTTATAGTAGTTTTAAACATTAATTGATCCTGTGTTCAACTATAAATTTATTTATTTACTTCGAGTTCTAAAAACTTGTTACTTTTGAATCTAAAAACATCCTAAATTATGAAATCAAATTACTTATTACTTCTTTTATTATTTACATTGAGTACATCCTTTGCTCAAAAGAATGTCATAAAGGGAAATCCAATTGCATTTGCAGCTGGAATATTTAATGCTGAGTGGGAAAAGGCAATTAATTCCAAAAGTTCTTTTTCTGTAGGTGCAGGAGTCGCAATTTTGAATGATCTGAATGGATTCTTGCTAAGTAGTTCATATCGATTTTATATTACAAATCGTAAAAAACTAGTACCGGAGGGACTATATGTTGGTGGAGATGGCATATTAATAGTTGGTTTTGAAGATGAAACCAACTTGTTAATTGGTGCTAACGTTGGATATCAATGGATTTGGGAAAGCGGATTTACAATGGATTTAGGAATTGGGCCACATTATCTAATATCCGACAACTATGATAGTGGAACAATTCCATATCCTACTTTTACAATTGGATACAATTTTTAATTATTTAAATAAAACCAAATCAATGATGAAAAATTTAATTATGATTTTAACTGTAGTGCTTATTTCTGAGTATTACATTTCAGCACAACAGAATGTTTTAAAAATGAACCCTTTGGGTTTTGCTTTTGGTATTTACAATTTGACTTATGAAAGAGCTTTAGGACCAGCAACATCTTTCCAAGTGGGAGGAAGGTTCTTTACCAAATTATTTGGTTTAGATGTTAGTTCTTTTGGATTAGATGCAGATTTTAAATACTACATAACACATAAGAAAAAACCTTCTCCAGAAGGATTCTATATAGGTCCTGGAATTTCTTTTAATAAAACTTCATATAATGAATTTTCTGATGCAACTGCAACTACATTTGGTATAGGAGGAACAGTAGGATATCAATGGATCTGGAACAGTGGTTTTGCATTGGATTTAGGAATTGGTCCAAAGTATCTGACGATAATAACAAGTTCTGATGATCTGGAGGGTGAAAGCATAAGTGGCGTTGTTCCTAATTTATCATTTGCAATAGGTTATGCTTTTTAATTACACCAATTGAAAAAACCGACTTAGTAAGAGGTAATCTTTTTAGATAAAAAAACTAACTCTGGTTTTCTCAAATTTTAGTTGTCATTCTGGTTCTTTTATTTAATGAATAAACCAGAATGACATTTTTATTTTAATACCTGCTTGTAATATTTTGGATTGTGTAATTTAGCTCATTGATTTTTCAATTGATAAAGTAAAATCACAACGTTTAAAAAGTATAATTGTCATGATTGTTTTATGATGGAATTTATATAATTAATGCAAACATATCTGATGGTCAAATCGTTACTAATAAAATAAGCTATATTAAGTGAGTTTAAAAAACTATTTCTATGCATCCTTCTGGTTTATCAACTGTTTAAATATTATGCAAGGTCAGTCATATAAATACGACTATAACTGGTTAATGGCAGATAATACCAAGAATATTATGGTATTGAGTTTTTACAAACCGGTAGAAGCTGACAATATTAGGTCGGATACAGTTAAAAAATTCGTATATTTCATTACCGGAGCTATGATTTCAGATCAAAATGGATCATTAAAGGCTTATACGAACGGTTGCGTTATTAATAACTCTGAATACGAGATAATGGATAATGGTAAAGGAATTAACCCAGGAAATTTACATAATTATTCATGCGACGATTCTTATCCCGGTGGAGAATTAAGTGCAGTATTTATTCCAGATTTTAAAGATTCCCTACATTATTTTTTAATCCATTCTTCACAAGTTCTAGATAATATTACAACAAAGAGTTGGGTAGATGCTTTAAGGATGTCTGAGTTGGATTTTAAGTCCAATTCACTTGGGAAGGTTCTTAAAAAAAACCTTCCCTTTATCAATGACAGCAGTACTCTTGCAATTATTGCTATGGTAAAGCATTCCAATAACCGCGACTGGTGGATCATCAGTAAGAAGTATATTAAAGCTTCTTGGGACAAATTCTTATTGGACTCAACGGGTGTACATTTTATAGATAATCAAGAGATTGGTGATACAACTAGTTATTTTTTGAATAGTGGAAGTGGGAATGTTTTGTTTTCTCCATTTGATGGTTCTAAGATGATATATTATCACCCCTATGAAGATGGGTTTTTCTTGTTTGATTTCGATCGTTCGACTGGAGAACTTAGCCATTTCCAACAGATCCCAGTAGTCGACAGCGCAGTGCTAGACGGAGGAGCTTGTTTCTCTCCTTCAGGTAAACTTTTATACATAAGCACCTACTGGGATCTTTATCAGTATAACCTTGAAGCGCCAGACATCAAATCATCTGAAATACACATCGCTCATTACGATGGGTACAAGACCAGAGGTAGGTTTCCTGCGATGATAGGTAGGATGCAATGGGGGCCTGATTGCAAGATATACCTGAACTGTCGTTCAAGTATGGATGCCCTTCATGTAATTAATAAGCCTGATATTAGAGGATTAGATTGTGATTTTAGGCCTCATTCACTTCCCCTACCACACACTCACCTTGGTTCCATACCTTATTTTCCGAACTACAGATTAGGAGTTGCTCCATTATGCGATCCCAGTCTAAGCGTCAGTGTAGAATTGGTACCTACACTACCTGACCTGTTGGTTTATCCAAATCCAGCAGATAATGAGATTAAATTTTCCTTGAATAAGATTCCTGAATACCATTCAAGAATAGTTCTTTACAATCTTACAGGAGAATTGATTTGTTCGATAGAGTTGAATCCGTATACCAATGAGTATAAAATGAATGTAGAGAACTGGATACCTGGAATATATGCTTGGAAATTAATATCAAAAAGTAGTTTGATTTCTTCTGGCAAGATAGTTATAGAGTGAATTGTTGTCAATAGTTCATTTAGATTAAATAATTTATGTATATTTATTATTAAATATATTGTTTGTTGAATTACAACAATTTAGTCAAATTTATTCAAATATTGATTTTTCAGAGACAGGCTAACAATTCTCATTTTTAAGGACATTTTTATGGAACATCGAAGTCAATAATTACTTTAAGTCCAAAAAAGACCTCTATTTCAGGCGATTATAAAATATTTTTTTAAAAAAGTTTTAGGAGAATTAATAATTTGCTCTTACATTTGCCCCGCCTTAAGAAAGGCCTTAGTTTTAAATTAGAACATAAAACATTCGACGTGAATACATTAAGTTACAGAACCAGCCACGCAAAACCTGAAGAGGTGCAACGCAAATGGTTCCTTGTGGATGCAAATGGCCTTACCTTAGGTCGTATGAGCTCAAGAATAGCTCACATCCTAAGAGGAAAGCACAGAACTGATTTTACCTCACATGTAGACTGTGGTGATTACGTAATCGTAATCAATGCTGAGAAAGTGAGATTTACAGGAAAGAAAATGGATGATAAAATCTACACAACTTATAGCGGTTATCCAGGAGGACAAAAATCAGCTACTCCTAGAGAATTGCTAGCAAGAATACCTACAAGAGTAATCGAAGTAGGAGTTCGTAAAATGCTGCCTAAGAATAAGTTAGGTGATGCTATGTATAAAAAATTATTTATCTATGCTGGTCCGGAGCATTATCATCAGGCACAGAAACCAGAAGCCATAAATCTTTAATAAAGAATGGAAACAATAATAAATTCAGTCGGAAGACGAAAAGCAGCGGTTGCTAGAGTTTACCTTTTTAAAGCAGTAAGCACAAGTCCAAAAATACTAATCAATGGAAGAAGCTTGGAGGACTACTTTCCCCTAAAGGAAGTTGCTTCTAAAGTCATGGATCCTCTAAATACAGTTGAGAATGGCAAAAACTATGACATCAAAGTTACCGTAAGTGGTGGTGGACTAAAGGGTCAAGCTGAAGCGATTCGAATGGGAATAGCAAGAGCATTAGTAAAAATTAATGCAGATGACCGCAAACCATTAAAAGATAAAAAATTCTTAACTCGTGATGCTCGTGAAGTTGAACGTAAGAAATTCGGACTTAGAAAAGCCCGTCGTTCTTCTCAGTTCAGCAAGCGTTAATTTCCATCACCTATTACAAATATTCTAGAAAACATGAATAAGCCTACCTATAATGAGATGTTAGATTCAGGGGTTCACTTTGGACACTTGAAAAGAAAATGGAATCCTAAAATGCGCCCTTATATATTTAAGGAACATAAAGGAGTTCATCTTATTGATCTAAACAGAACCTCAGAATGTCTTGAAAAAGCAGCATCTGCACTTAAGCAAATTGCAAAAAGTGGAAGAAAAATTATGTTTGTTGCGACAAAAAAACAAGCTCGTGAAGTTATAACTCAATTAGCTCAATCCGTAAACATGCCTTATGTTACTGACCGTTGGTTAGGAGGTATGATGACGAATTTTGCAACCATTCGGCGTTCAGTTAAGAAAATGAACAATATTGAAAGAATGCTTACAGATTCAAGCATTACAAATATTACGAAAAAAGAAAGACTAACTCTAAGTCGTGAGAAAGATAAAATGGGTCGTGTCTTAGGAGGAGTATCCGCTTTGAATAGACTGCCTTCAGCCATTTTTGTGGTAGATACTATTCATGAGCATCTCGCACTTAAAGAAGCTGCAAAATTAGGAGTCAGAACATTTGCTTTAGTTGATACAAATTCAGATCCTAATGAAGTAGATTTTCCAATTCCAGCGAATGATGACAGTTCAAAATCAATTACACTTATTGCAAGTTATTTGACTCAAGCAATTAAAGATGGTTTGGCTGAAAGAACTGAAGGTGCAGAAAGCTAATAATTATTAATAAACTTACCTAACACATAATATGAGTATTACATTATCTGCTGCAGATGTCAAAAACCTAAGAGACGCTACAGGCGCAGGAATGATGGATTGCAAAGCAGCATTGACAGAGGCAAATGGCGATTTTGAAACTGCCATTGACATCCTTAGAAAAAAAGGTCAAAAATTATCAGTAAAGAGAGCTGATCGTGAAGCAAAAGAAGGAGTAGTTATTGCTCAGGTTAATGCAGAAAAAACAAAAGGCATAATTGTTAAATTAAGCTCAGAAACGGACTTTGTATCTAAAAATGAAGACTTCATTAATATTACAAAGAAAATTGCTGAAATTGCTCTGAATAATTTCCCTGCCGATATAGAAGCATTAAGAAATTTATCTTTTGATGAAAAAACAACTATAGCAGATAAAGTGAATGACTTAGTTGCGTCAATAGGAGAAAAGATTGAATTGGCAAGTTATGAACATCTAGAAGCTCCTCAAGTAGAATATTATATTCATCTTGGCAACAAAGCAGGAGTACTCATTGGCTTGAATAAAGCTCATACACAATTTACAGAAGCCGGAAGAGATGTAGCAATGCAAGTTGCTGCTATGAAACCTGTAGCACTTGATCGAGGAGATGTGGATGAAACATTAATGAGAAGAGAATTAGAAATTGGAATTGAACAAGCAAGAGCAGAAGGTAAACCTGAAGCAATGCTGGAAAAAATAGCTCAAGGTAAATTAGAACGTTTCTATAAAGACAATACCTTATTGAATCAATCCTTTGTTAAGGATGGATCAATGAATATTGCTGCCTACTTAAAGTCAATAGACAAAGATCTGACAGTTACAGAATTCAAACATGTCATGTTAGGATAAAATAAAAAAGGCGAGTGATTTTCATTCGCCTTTTTTATTTTTAAAGATTAACTTTACAACCAATCTATATAATAAACTCATGATAAAGTTCAAGCGTGTTCTGCTAAAACTAAGTGGCGAATCTCTAATGGGGGAACAACAGTTTGGCATTGATACCAAGATGTTAAAATATTATGCTGAACAAATTAAAACATTAGTTGAAGAAGGTGTAGAGCTTGCAGTTGTAATTGGTGGAGGAAATATTTTCAGAGGATTGGGTTCAGATTCCGGAATTGAAAGAGTTCAAGGTGATTATATGGGTATGCTAGCCACCTGCATTAATGCTATGGCCTTACAATCTGCATTAGAAGGAGTAGGGGTATATACAAGAATGATCTCTGCAATTGAAATGCGACAAATTGCTGAACCTTATATTAGAAGAAGAGCAATTAGACATCTTGAAAAAGGAAGAGTTCTAATTTTTTCGGCCGGTACCGGAAATCCATATTTTACTACAGATTCTGCAGCTGCACTGAGAGCTAGTGAAATAAATGCAGATGTTATTCTTAAAGGAACACGAGTGAATGGAATTTTTGATAGTGATCCGGAGAAAAACCCTTCTGCAATTAAATATGATGAATTAAAATTCGAAGAAGTTATCAGCATGAATTTAAAAGTTATGGATATGACTGCGTTTACAATCTGTAAAGAGAACAATATCCCAATTATTGTATTCAACATCAATGAAGATAAAAATCTTAAGAAGATTATCTTAGGAGAAAAAATAGGAACTGTAGTTAAATAATTTTCAGGGCTATTCGATAATAATTTATCAATAATAAAATAAAAGGAATAGAATATTTTCTTAAAATAAGATCTTGGATAAACTGATTCCAGCTTTTTTTTGATAAGATTAATTTAAATTTGCAATGGTATATTTCGCTATTTTTGTAAAAATAAAACCAACATTATGTCACAAATATCAGTTCTAGCCATTTTCATTGGAACAGCGTGTTACGTAGTTATTTATTATCTTCTTTTTTCCAAAATATTTCTTGGATCTTCCATTTCTATCTCTTCAAATACAGATAAAAATGTTCAGAATCCCGTTTCCTCCGACAAGCTTCTTTTGGTTTTATTAGTTGGATTGGTCTATAGCTTTTTTTTAAATTTATTTATGATCATGGCAGAAAGAAGTGGAATGGCTGATGGAATCAAAACTTCATTTATGTTAACACTTACAAATTTCTGTATTCCGGTTGCAATTTATTTTAAATTCAATGGCATTAGTTGGAATAAATATTTCAAGACTATTGTTCTTTTTTTAATCATCCATGTTGTTACCGGTGGACTGATTGGATTAATGGCACAATAGATCTATTCAAAAATATCTAATACATTTTCTTAATATTTTTTATTCCACTATTCTGGAATTACAACTAACATGATAGATAAATATTCTTCAATTATTAGAGACGCCTATTCCGGATATTACTATTATTTGAAAAATGAATTATTAATATACAGCTGGCATAATTATTTTTATTGGTTAATTGGACTATCCCTAACAGTTTGGATCTTGGAAATAATTTTTCCTTGGAGAAAAGATCAGGCGGTTGTAAGAAAAGATTTTTTCCTTGATGGGTTTTATATGTTTTTTAATTTCTTTATTTTTTCCTTGATTGGTTTTAGTGCAATATCTAATATTGGCGTTCAATTATTTAATGATTTTATTGGAATTTTTGGTTATAAAAATATTGTTGCCATCGAAGTTGCGCATTGGCCAAGATTTGCGCAGTATATTCTAATGTTTTTTACTGTAGACTTCATTCATTGGAATATTCATAGAATGTTGCACAAAAATAAATACCTGTGGGAGTTTCATAAAGTGCATCATTCAGTTATTGAAATGGGATTTGCAGCTCATCTTAGATTTCATTGGATGGAATCCGTGGTTTATAAAAGTATACAATATATTCCTTTAGCGATGATTGGATTTGGAATTCAAGATTTTTTTGCAATGCATATAATCGCAGTTGCAATAGGACATTTAAATCACTCAAATATTAAAGTAAGTTATGGGCCATTTAAATATTTACTTAATAATCCGGTAATGCATTTATGGCATCATGCAAAGAATCTACCTGCAGATCGTTATGGAGTAAATTTTGGATTAAGTTTAAGTATATGGGATTACCTATTTAAGACTGATTATCTACCTAGTGAAAATCCATATGAAGAATTAGGCTTTGAAAATATAGAAGATTTTCCAAAGGACTTTTATAATCAAGAAATTTATCCTTTTAAAAAATGATCTAATAGATCCCTAGAATTAATAAACTAAGGACCTATCAGATTTATTCATTCGATTATCTCCAGGCACTTAGTATTCCTGCCATAATCATTATCGTTATAGCCCAATAAACCCAGTTTACTAAGACATATTTCATTGATCTTTTTTCAAAGATTGCATTCGTTCCCATAATAGGTAGAAGTACAGTGATCGAAATAATCAGTCCGTGGGCTAAGCCATGTTGAAATGTAACATAGCTATGTCCATCTGGAGCAACGTCTTGTCCCGGTGCGGTAACATTAATTGCAAGAAAAGTGGCCAATAAAAAAGCGAGTATTAACGATACCAGGTATAAGATTGGCTTAGGACCTGATCCCATGCTTTCAGCAGTGAATCCGTTTGCATCCATCCAAGCTGAACCGGCTACCTTCGGATGATAATAAATCATTCCCATAATGAGCGGTACTAATGCTGCAACAGCAATCGCAAGAAAATTAAAATGTGGTTCCATAAGTATTGATTTTTTTGTTTATGAATTGAAATTATTGGCTAATTTATTAATTATTTCATACAATGGGCAATTATTTTATAATCAAATACTTATTTTATAACAAAATTTTTTGAATTTTCTTTATTTCAAAGCTATTTAATTTGTTTCAAAGAAGAATATAAGTACACTTAATTTGTAGTAAGTACTAGAGATTGGATTAACTTTGTATTGGTGCCGGAAGCAAATTTTCTTGAAGAAAAATATAAAAAAGATCCAGTTGCTTTACAACTCCTTGATTTTCTAAACAAGGATGAAACAAACAGAAGTATCTTTATTAAGGGCCTAGTTGGTTCAAGGGATAGCTTTTTAATTTTCGGAACCTTCGATCAATCTTCGCAATCGATTTTGATCATTGTAAATGACAAAGAAGAGGCTGGTTATTTACACAATGATCTTTCTAATTTTGTCAAAGATAAGAACCTAATTTTCTTTCCGGATTCATTTAAAAGACCTGGACAGTTCGATGCGCTTAATTCTTTTCAAATTCAACAAAGATTAGAAGCCATTGACAGACTTGCGAAATCGGAAAAACTAATTTATATAAGTTATCCTGAAGCATTATTCGAAAAAGTTATTGCACCGGATGACATTAAAGATGCAAGAATTGATTTAACAAAAGATGATCTGCTTGACGTTGATGAGTTTATAGATAAATTGGTTAAATATGGATTCGAACGTGTAGACTTTGTTTATGAACCGGGTCAGTTTTCAATTCGAGGAGGAATTATTGATTTATTTTCTTTTGCTTCACCGGATCCTTATCGTATTGAACTCAACGATATCGAAATAGAAAGCATTAGAACATTTGATACAAGTACACAGCTTTCCTTGGCTAATATTGGTCGCTTTAGTCTAATTCCAAATATTAATTCTGAAATTACTTATCAAGAAAAAAAATCTTTACTTGAAGTTCTACCTAAAAATACATTAATCTGGATTAAAGATGCTTCTGTGATTGTTGAGCGACTTGAAGTTTGTCATAAACAAGCTGAAACTTATGCTGAGAAAATGATTCATTATGAGGAAGAAGAAAGGAGTCAATTAATTCAAGAAAGAGCATTCGTTTATGCCTATGACCTGGTTGATCAATTGCAAAATTTTAAGAGAGTTTATTTTGATAGCAGGCCAACAAATGAAACTCCTAGTCTTGAAATACAGTTGAAGATTAAACCTCAGCCGAGTATCAATAAGAATTTTAAATTGCTCATTGAAGAACTGACTAAATATAAAAATGATAATTATCAAACTTTAATTTGCTCCGAGAACAAACAACAGATAGAAAGATTTTACAACATCTTTGAAGATCTAAAAGCTGGAGATATCTTTTTACCTCAGTATATTAATCTTAGAGAAGGATTTATTGATGATGATTTAAAGATAGCCTGCTTTACAGATCACCAGATATTTTCAAGATTTCATGGTTTAAAAATTAAGCTCAATCTCAATGCTGAAAAGGCTGCAAGTCTTAAATTGTTAAAAGAATTGCATACTGGTGATTATGTTACGCATTTAGATCATGGCGTAGGTCGATTTGCAGGTCTGGAGAAATTAAACATAAATGGACACCTTCAAGAAGCAGTCCGACTCATTTATAAGGGTAATGACATTCTGTATGTAAGTATTCATTCGTTGCATAAGATCAGTAAATATGTGGGGCAGGAAGGCACAGAACCTACATTACATAAATTGGGATCTGAACAATGGAAGACTTTAAAGAGTAAGACCAAACAGAGAGTTAAGGATATAGCAAAAGAATTGATTGCGCTTTATGCAAAAAGGAAAGCCTCAAAAGCATATGCATTTAGTCCTGATAATTATATGCAAGCCGAGTTGGAAGCTTCTTTTATTTATGAAGACACACCCGATCAACTTAAAGTTACCAATGAAGTAAAGCATGACATGGAACAAGATTATCCAATGGATAGACTCATCTGTGGAGATGTCGGATTTGGAAAAACTGAAATTGCAATTCGCGCAGCATTCAAATGTGTGCAAGATGGAAAACAAGTGGCCATATTAGTACCGACAACAATTTTGGCATTACAACACTTTAAAACTCTTAGAGACAGATTAAAAGAATTTCCTGTTGATGTAGATTATGTTTCGCGTTTCAGAACAGCAAAAGAAAAAACAGAAATACTTAAAAATGCAAAGTCGGGTAAATTAGATATACTAATAGGAACACATTCCTTGCTAAATAAAAAAACAGAATTTAAAGATTTAGGACTCTTGATAATTGATGAAGAACAGAAATTCGGAGTTGCGTCAAAAGAAAAACTTCGGGAACTTAAAGTAAATGTTGATACGCTAACTTTAACCGCAACACCAATACCAAGAACCTTGCAATTCTCACTAATGTCTGCAAGAGACTTAAGTATTATACAAACTCCACCACCAAATCGTCAACCCATTGCTACAGAGCGAAGAGTATTCAATGATGATTTAATTAAGCAATCCATAATGGATGAAGTTTATCGTGGAGGTCAAGTATTTTTTGTTCATAATAAAGTTGCAAATCTTGGAGAACTTGCTGAAATTGTTAGAAAACTTTGTCCAAGTGTTGAAGTTGGGATAGCACATGGTCAATTAGATGCAGAAAAACTTGAAAAAGTATTAACTGATTTTATTGAATACAAATATGATGTATTGGTTTGTACGAATATTATTGAAACTGGATTAGATATTCCAAACGCAAATACAATTATAATTAATAATGCACATCAGTTTGGATTAAGCGATTTGCATCAATTGCGGGGTAGGGTAGGAAGATCTAATCGCAAAGCTTATTGTTATTTATTTGCTCCACCATCTTCCGCCTTAACTGCTGAAGCAAAAAAAAGATTAAAAACGATAGAAGAATTCTCAGATCTTGGAAGTGGATTTGCGATAGCAATGAAAGATATGGATATTCGGGGAGCGGGTAATTTATTGGGTGGTGAACAAAGTGGTTTTATTTCAGATATTGGATACGAAGCTTATCAAAGAATTCTAGAAGAAGCCATGTTGGAATTAAAAGAGAATGATTTTAAAGATGTTTTTGAAGAAAAAAGTGTACAAGAAAAAAATTATATTAGAGACGTAATCATTGATACAGATATAGAGATGTTTCTTCCTGATTCTTTTGTAAGTAATATTCAGGAAAGATTGAATCTTTATCAGCAACTTGATAAAATAGAAAATGAAGAAGGGATTAGTCAATTTTCTAAAACGCTAACAGACCGATTTGGGATCATACCTACTGAAGTTGAAGAATTGTTTGAAGGTCTAAGGCTTAGATGGATTGCAAGAAAAATGGGTTTTGAAAGAATCGTGTTAAAGAAAAAGAAACTTCAATTGATGTTCATTTCTAATCCGGCATCTTCTTATTTTGATACTGCTTATTTTAAGAAATTAACAGAACTTTTAAGTCAACCTAAAACTGCTTTTAATTTTCTCCTCAAACAAAGTCCAAATTTATTAATGATGATACGTGAACAACTAAGTTCCTTGCATGAATCCAGGCAGATTCTGGAAGCAATACATAAAAAAGTGCTAGAAATTGAAACTTAATATTTAATTCCTACCCATTAGCTAGAGTTGAAATGAACAATAATATACTACCTTTGTTAATGGCTTAATGACATATATTATGGAAACTAATACAAAGCAAATTCCTCAGGTTCTTATTTATACAGAACAAACCCCTAATCCGGAGTCCCTTAAGTTTGTTTGCAATAAAATGCTCTATCAAGGATTAGCAGATTTTAAGACAATCGAATTGGCAAACGAATGGTCTCCTCTCGCAGTTTCCTTATTTGAAAATGAAAGCGTAAAAGCGGTATATATCTCTAATAATTTCATAACCATTACCAAAAAAGCAGATTATGATTGGCATGAGTTGATGATCCCACTAAAAGATTTCATCAAAAAATACCTTGAATCAGAACAAGAAATTATTAAAGCAGGGTTTCAAGAGTATATTGAAAGTTTACACACGGATAATTTATCAGAATCCTACTCCGATCAAGACCTTGAACTTGTAAAACGAATAAAAGAAATTATTGAGCATTATGTCAAACCTGCTGTAGAAATGGATGGTGGTAATATTGAATTTAAATCTTATAATGAAGGGGTAGTTACTGTCATGATGCAAGGATCTTGTAGTGGATGTCCTTCCTCAACAGTTACTTTAAAGTCTGGTATTGAAGGTCTGATGAAAAGAATGCTTCCTTCTGTAACAGAAGTAGTTGCAGAAGCAATGTAATTCTTGTTAAAATTTTAGGATTTTTCCTTAGTTATTTTCTCAATTACACTAGCATCCAATAAGCTGGAAAGATCACCTAGTTGATCGAGTTTGTTCTCAGCTATTTTTCTTAGTATTCGTCTCATAATTTTTCCGGATCTGGTTTTTGGTAATCCACTTACTATTTGAATTTCATCCGGTTTTGCAAAACTTCCTATTTCCTTTTTTACAATTTCAATTATTTCAAGCTTGAGATGCTCAGTGCTTGGATTTGAATTTTTCAAGATTACGTATGCATAAATACCTTCTCCTTTTATTTCATGTTGAAATCCAACAACTGCACTTTCAATAACGAGTGGATGACTATTAATAGCATTCTCCAACTCAGCGGTACCTATTCTATGTCCACTAACATTCAATACATCATCTACACGTCCAATAATTCTATACAAACCATTCTCATCCCTAAAAGCACCATCTCCGGTAAAATACATCTTGGGATAAATTGAAAAGTAATTCAATCGACATCTTTCATGATCGCCATAAGTTGATCTTATAATAGATGGCCAAGGGAATTGAATACATAAATTTCCTTGTTCGTTGTGTTTAACTATTTCTTGACCACTTTCAGAGAGCAGTAAAAGCTGAATTCCAGGAAGTGGTTGACCAGCAAAAGTTGCAGATGATTTTGTAACTCCAGCAAGATTTGAAATTAGAATTCCACCGGTTTCTGTTTGCCACCAAGTATCAACAATTGCACACTTATTTTTACCAACATTTTTATCAAACCAATTATAGGCTTCTTCATTTATGGGTTCACCTACAGAACCAATAACTGTAAGAGAGCTCAAACTTTTAGAATCAAATATTTCTGTGCCATAGATCATTAAAGAACGAATGGCTGTTGGCGCAGTATAGAATATATTGACTTTAAATTTATCAATAATATCCCAGAATCTTCCCGCATCAGGATAATTGGGAACTCCTTCAAATAATAAACTGGTTGCACCGGACAGTAATGGTCCATAAACAATATAAGAATGACCAGTAATCCAACCAACATCAGCTGTACAAAAATGAATTTGATTCTTTTGGTATTGAAATACATTGACAAATGAATATGCAGTATAAACCATATAACCTCCAATAGAATGTATAACTCCCTTTGGTTTGCCGGTTGATCCTGAAGTATACAAGATAAATAATGGATCTTCAGAATCCATTATTTCAATGTGATCTTCAATTATATTTAATTTATCATCTTCTTCATTCCACCAGACATCTCGATTGGTTGTCATATTGATTTCAATATTTGTTCTTCTAAATACGATTACCTTTTCAATTGAAAAATTATCTTTAAGTGCATCATCAACAATACTTTTTATTGGAATTACTTTGTCTCCTCGAAACGCACCGTCACTACAAATGAGAAATTTTGCACCGGCATCTTTCACTCGGTCTGAAATACTTGAAGCACTAAAACCACCAAAAATAACCGAGTGAATTGCTCCAATTCTTGCACAAGCAAGCAAGGCTATGCATAGTTCAGGAATCATGCCCATATTTATACACACTCGATCACCTTTGTGAATTCCATTGTTTTTTAATACCTGTGCAAATCGCAGAACTTTAATATGAAGTTCACTATAAGTTAATTTAATTGGCTCTTCCTCAATAAAATTTGATTCCCATATTAGAGCAATTGAATCTGAATTTGACGCTAAATGTCGATCCAGACAGTTTTCGGTTATATTCAGTTTTCCATCAATAAACCATTGTGTATTTGCAGTTGTGAAATCGTATTCGACAACTTTTTTCCATTTTTTTCTCCAAACAAAGTTTTGAGCTATTTCATCCCAAAATTTTTCAGGACTCTGAATACTTTTCTGATACTGCTCGGTATATTCTTGCTCCGTATGAATTTGATATGGAAATGACATAAATTATTAATTTCGCTTAAATTTAAGATCTTTATTAAATATTATTACAACAAATAGCAACTATGTGTTTTCATTCCTTGGTATCAATGACTGATCTACAATTGGCAAAACATTTTCGTGTAACTATGGAAAATATGGAAGAATTGGCTCCACAATTTTACATTAATGCTTTCACCTATCCAAAGACTCCTGTTATTACAAATTTAAAGAAAAATACACTACAAAGATATCAGTGGGGTCTAATTCCGCCTTGGGCAAAAAATGACGACATTAAAAAATATACTTTAAATGCAAAGATTGAAACTATTGAAGATAAAGTATCATTTAAAGATTCAATTCACAATAGATGTCTAATACTTGTAAATGGATTTTATGAATGGCAATGGCAGGATACAAAGGGTAAAAAAAAGAAAAAATTTCTAATAAATGTTAAAGATGAGTTAGCTTTTGCCTTCGCGGGCCTTTGGTCCAAATGGATTGACCAAAATTCAGGAGAAATTATCTATTCTTACACCATTCTAACTACAGAAGCAAATGAATTAATGTCTATTATTCACAATTCAAAGAAAAGGATGCCCGTAATTGTAAACCCAAAAGAATATGATTTATGGCTGGATGGAGGTGATATTAAGCTTGAAAGTCCCGAATTGGAAGCTAGAGAATCTGAATAATACATTTAACTTTTATATATATATTTCAATTATCTAGGTCGGAATGAATTGATCTACTAGTATGTCAAAAATAATTAAATTTGCAATAAAAATATATAAAAGATGGAAGAGCAAACTAAAAATCCAAATGAAATAAATATTGAATTACCTGAAGAAATTGCAGAAGGCACTTACTCTAATCTGGCAATAATATCTCATTCTCATTCAGAATTTGTTTTAGACTTCATAAGACTTATGCCTAATATTCCAAAGGCCAAAGTAAAATCAAGAGTAATACTAACTCCTCAACATGCTAAAAGACTGCTAAAAGCCTTATCTGATAATGTCAATAAGTATGAAGGTCAATTCGGAACTATACAAGATCCTGAACCTCCACAATTTCCACCAATATCTTTTAATACTCCGGTTGCACAAGCATAACTCATACCTAAACATTCAAAAAGCATGAAATTATTTTTTAGAATAGCAATATTATTCGTAGTCTGTTTTCAGACAATTGCTCAAACAAAAAATCTTGATATCGAAACATTATGGAACTTAGGAAGAGTTTCTTTGGAAGATCTTAGTCCAGATGGCAAATGGACCTTGTATTCTGTAACCACTTACAATATCAAAGAGAATAAATCCAATACAAATCTTTATGTTTTATCTACTGATGGAACAACAGCTGCCAAAAAGTTAACAAATTATGAAGGTGCAGAATACAATGGAAAATTTAGACCAGATGGAAAGAAAATTAACTTTCTATACAATGGCTTACTTTACGAAATGAATATTGATGGTACAGATCAAAACAAATTGTCTGATATTGAAATGAATGGCTTTATTTGGTCCCCGATGGGTGATAAAATAGTTTTTCTTCAGGATGTGAAGTATAGAAAATCAACTCAGGAAATTTATCCGGATTTACCAAAAGCGAATGCCAGAATTTATTCTGACCTAATGTATAGACATTGGAAGAATTATGATGATGGTCAAGACAGCAATGTTTTTTTTGTTGAATACAAGGATGGAAGTATAATTGGTGAACCAAAGAATATTGTAAGTATGGCATTCGAAGCCCCAACAGAACCTAATGATGGTATAGAACAGGTCAGCATTAGTCCTGATGGAAGATATATTGCTTATTGTATAAAAAAATCTCAAGGAAAAGAATACACATTGTCCACAAATTCTGACATCATTCTTTACGATACAAAAACTCAAAGCTCCAAAAATGTAAGTGAATGGAACAAAGGATATGATAAGTCGCCAAACTTTTCACCTGATGGTACTAAGTTAATTTATAACAGTATGCTGACAGCGGGTTATGAAGCTGATAAAAATAGATTGTCTCTTTATAATCTACAAAGTATGTCAACAACTGATTTAGGAGCAAAATATGATAATGATATGGAAGATGCAAGCTGGTCTAAGGACAGCAAAGCAATTTATTTTATTAGTGCTGTTAATGCTTGTAAACAAATAATGCAACTGGATTTATCTAGCATGCAAATTCAACAAATTTCAAAAGGTGTTCATGATATTACAGCCTATCGTCATGAAAACAATACGCTTGTTGCCTCTCTAACTTCAATGTCTAATCCTGCAGAAATTTTTACTATCAATATTCAAAATGGTAATCCTAAACAAATTAGTTCCGTCAACAAAGTTATTTGGGACAAAATAAATAAACCAATTGTAAAATCAAAGTGGATTAAAGCAACTGATGGGAAGCAATTATTTGTTTGGACCATTTACCCTCCTAATTATGATCCGAATAAAAAATATCCAACATTATTGTATTGTCAAGGAGGACCCCAATCAACTGTAAGTCAATTTTTTTCATACCGATGGAATTTTGCATTAATGGCAGCTAATGGATACATAATCGTAGCACCATGCCGAAGAGGAATGCCCGGTTTTGGACAGGAATGGAATCAAGCTATTTCAAAAGATTGGGGAGGACAATGCATGAAGGATTATTTGTCAGCAATCGATGATGCCTGTAATGAAAACTGTGTTGATCGCAAAAGATTGGGTGCAGTGGGTGCAAGTTTTGGTGGTTATTCTGTGTATTATCTAGCAGGAAATCACAACAAAAGATTTAAGTGTTTTATAGCTCATTCTGGAATGTTTAATATGGAGTCATGGTATGGTACAACCGAAGAAATGTGGTTTGCAAACTATGATATTGGAGGCCCATATTGGGACAAAACAATAGCTAAACAATATGAAAAATTTTCACCACATAAGTATGTAAATAATTGGGATACTCCTATACTTATTTTGCATGGTGAGAAGGATTACCGAGTTCCTGTTAGTGAAGGATTACAAGCCTTTCAAGCTGCACAGCTTAGAGGCGTACCTAGTAAGTTGGTACTCTTTCCAGAAGAAGGACATTGGATTCAATCCGCTCAGAATGGAATACTATGGCAAAGAGAATTTTATGATTGGTTAGGAAAGTATCTAAAAAATTAACTCTTGTTATGGTTCAGGATGTAGAAAAATTTATGCAAGAACAAGTAATTAGTAATGAAAAAAACAGCCCTTTCCTACCCGAAGGAGTTCAAAATTTTCTAATTGACATTGATGGAACAATTTGTGATGATGTTCCAAATGAAGATCCTGCACGTATGCAAAGCGTTGAACCATATGACAATGCTCGAGAATTTGTAAATCGTTGGTTTGACAATGGACATATAATAACTTTTTTTACAAGCAGAACTGAAGATCTTAGATTAATTACCGAAGCTTGGTTAATAAAACATGGTTTTAAGTTTCATGGAATATTAATGAATAAACCAAGGGGAGGAAACTATCACTGGATTGACAACCATATAGTAAAGTCAACGCTGTTCAAAGGAAAATTCACTGAATTCAAATCTGCCAATCAAATTACAGATGTATTTGAAGATTAGTTTATTTGAATTCTTATGGTCCAAAAATTAAAACTTAAGTATTATGTTGTGTGGGTTGGTAATAAGCCGGGAATTTATGATAGTTGGAAGGACTGTCTTTTACAAGTAAAAGCTTTTCCAAATGCAAAATATAAATCATTTAATTCTTTGAAGGAGGCTAAAGATGCTTTTCAGTCTAACTACACCTTTATAAGTAAAGAAAAACAGACTAAGCTAACAAATAATAAGACACAAAACTGGCAAGATTATGTACCTAAAGGAAGTCTTACAGTAGATGCGGCATGTCAAGGAAATCCTGGAAAGATGGAATACAGAGGAGTCGACCCCTATACTGCGGAGGAAGTTTTCCATGTAGGACCTCTAGAAAATGGAACGAATAATATTGGTGAGTTTTTGGCCTTGGTTCATGCACTTGCTCTATTTAATAAAATGAATAATAAGAAATCCATATTATTTACAGATTCTGCAACAGCAATGAGTTGGATTAGAAGGAAGAAACCAAATACTAAGCTTAAATTTGATAGTAGGAATCAAGAAATAAAAAACTTGCTGGAAAGGGCTACAAATTGGTTAAGTGTGAATAGCTTTTCAAACCCAATTCAAAAATGGGAAACTGAAAAGTGGGGTGAAATTCCTGCAGATTTTGGTAGAAAATAATTTCTATTTTGAATAAAACTGAAAAATCTAAATTTGTATCACTAGCAGTTAAAAATGCAGCTTTCTACATAGGCTTAATTGTAGTTACTTCCTTACTCATTGGTTTTTTTATTTATAGATTGAGCTATTCAATTGTATTGCAATCTTCTGAGCAAAATGCAAAACACACTTTAGATATTTTAGACGTCAAAGTCCAGAGTTATTTAAGCAATATTCGAAAAGATGTGTTGTTCATTTCCAGAAGCCCTTATTTGAAAGATTATATTCAAGCTCAGAATACAAGTTTCGAAGAATCTAAAAGACAAAATCTCGCTGCAGATTATATTACATTTTTGGCCTCAAAACCTGATTATGCTCAACTTAGATTTATTGGACAAGCCAACAACGGAAGAGAAATAATTCGTGTTGATCGTATGAATCTAAATATTAGTATAACAGGTCAACAACAACTTCAAGAAAAAGGAACTTCAAGTTATTTTAAAGAGACGATAGAATCACCTGAAGACTCAGTAAGTTTTTCTATTATTGATTTAAATAAAGAATATGGGAATTTAAGTTACCCAATCATGCCAACACTTAGAGTTTCATGCCCAATTTGGTTTAAACAAAAAGTGTATGGAATAGCTGTAATAAATGCAAATCTTAGCAGTCTTTTTAATGAATTAAATACGATTGTCAAAGATGAATATGATTTTTTTCTTGTCAATTCAAGTGGTCATTCACTAATCAATCCAGATACTACAAAGTCTTTTTCTTTTGAATTCAATCGACCCGATTCTTTTTTTAAAGAATTGAAAATTGATCTTCATGCACAATCTTCAAATA
This sequence comes from Saprospiraceae bacterium, assembly GCA_040006775.1. Lineage (GTDB taxonomy): Bacteria > Bacteroidota > Bacteroidia > Chitinophagales > Saprospiraceae > Vicinibacter. The sequence goes on along the minus strand of JBDTWI010000002.1, from coordinate 118,240 downwards.
GTTTTAATCAAATAGTAAATGATGATAAATATTATTTGAAGATAATGACTTATCCAAGGAAAAATTATGAATTAATTCTATGCGTAAAGTCTAAAGGCAACAAATTGTTAGCAAGCTTTTACAATTGGAGATGGTCAATTCTAGGAATAACCTTGATGGTATCATCCTTAATGATGTTGCTTGCATTATGGTGGTTGAACAAACAAGCTAAAAGTATGAATGACATTGTTTCTTCCATGTATGAATTTGAAAAGGACCTAAAAACGAAATCTCTTCCAATAGAACGAAACGATGAAATTGGCATAATAGCTAGAAGCTTCGAATCACTGGCCACAACCATAAAAAGTAATATTACAAGTCTTGCGATAGCAAAGCAAGAAGCAGAAGCTGCTAACAAACAAAAAGAAGAATTTCTTCAGAATATGAGTCACGAGATTCGAAATCCTTTACATACAATTTTGGGAATGACTAGAATGCTTGAAGACAATTCCCCTAACAAAGAACAGATTCCTATAATTGAAAGCCTTAAGTTTAGTTCAACCGCCTTGTTAAGTTTAGTTAATGATGTACTGGATTTTTCAAAACTCAAAGAAGGTCGTATAAGCCTAAATCCAAAAAATGTTGTACTAAGCGAATTGGTACAGAGCATAATAAGAAGTTATGCATTCGAAGCAAGTGCTAAAAAAATAGTTTTGCAAACAGATATTGACAACAAACTTCTCGGGACAAAATTCTTTTTTGATGGACTCAGAATTACACAAGTTTTAAATAATCTATTGTCAAACGCAATTAAGTTTTCACCTGCTAATACTACAGTATTGCTTAAAATTTTAATATTAAAAGAGGAAAATGAAAGCATTAGTTTGGAATTTAATATTGATGATCAAGGATTTGGAATACCAACTGAAAAATTCGAATTTATCTTACAGCGATTTCAACGACTTGAAAATGACACAAAAAATCTTGAAATTAGTGGTTCAGGATTAGGCTTGCCAATCGTTGTACAAATTCTAAAATTGTTTAATTCTAAATTGGAGTTAAGGAAAAAACAAGAACAGGGTTCTGTATTTTATTTTAGCTTAATTTTTCCTAAAGTTGAGATGCAAGCCGTTTTAACAGAAGAAAAAAATACAATTGTAAAATGGAATTCTGTTTTGGTTATTGATGATGATCCACAAATAACAATGTTGTATAAACATATATTCTCAAAGGAAGAAGTAGATTTGGAAATCATAAATTCTATAGAAGAATTAATTCAATTAGAAAACAACAAAAAATTTGATGTACTTCTAACGGATAACTATATTAATAATGATTCCATTATTTCGCATCTTGACAAGCTTAATTCATTTCTAAAACCTGGAGGTATAAAAGTTTTAGTAACCGGAAATTATAATCTCGCCAGTATTATTTCTCTTAGTGACAATTATTTTGATAGTGTATTACAAAAGCCTTTACAACCGGACAGACTCTTAGAATTAATGAATAAAATATGGCTCTGGAAATCTGTTAAGTTAGTTAATTTGAATAGTCTATACTTAGATTATGATTTTAATAAGGAGAAAATTTCCAATGCTTTGGAATTGCTATTGTCTGAATGGAAAGTGGCTAAAATTAAAATAGAAGAATCAATTCTTGCTAAAGATCAGAAAGCTAAAGATGCAGTTGTTCATAGACTTGCAAATTCTTTGAGACGCTTTGAATTAGGTGATTTGGAATTATTTTGGCGCGACCTGAAAGTTGAGCTGCCACCTTCAAATATTGAAGAATACAAACAAAGCATAATACAATTGCAATATTGTATTGAATATATAGAGTTACAATTACTTACTTGGAATTCTTAAAGCTATTGTTAGATACAAGATGGTCTAGTAATTCTTTTTTGTATTTCTGACTAATAGGAATTGTAAATTTTTCAATTTTAATTTCTTCTGTAGTCGTGTTTTCAATTTTTTTCAAATTTACAATATACGAACGATGAACACGCATGAAGTAATTTGGTAGTTTTTGCTCTACTTCTTTAAGAGTTACTAAACTAAGAATATTTTTTTCCTGACTAACGAAAGAAACATAATTCTCTTCAGCTTTTAAGAACAAAAGTTCATTGTAATTTAGTTTAACAAAGCGGTTCCCATCTTTCACATAAAATGACTCCTCATTATTTGGAATCACCTCTTGTTTCACAGGAGAATTTGAGCTAGTAATCCTTTCAATTGACTTTTGAAATCTTTCAAAATTAAGTGGCTTTACTAAAAAATCATAGATCTCATCATAGTCATATGCATTTGCTGCAAACTCTTTTTCAGAGGTAATCATAATGACCGGTAATTCCTGGGGATTAATTTCAAGAATATTTTGACCGGTCATATCCGGCAAATGGAAATCCAATAAAAGCAAATCAAATTTCTGACCGCCAAGCATTTGTAAACCATCATGTCCGTTGCCAGCAGAGATACAATAGTCTATCTGACTCAATTTAGAGCAAAAATGCTTGACAAGATCGCAAATCATTGGATCATCATCAATTACCAAACATTTTAGTTTCATCTTGTAAAAATATTGATTATTGAAGAATATGAGCTCATTTTTTTCAAAAGTTAAAGCATTCGCACTTAATACCTTCGTCTTTTGTTATTAAGTTAAACATTGTCTTAAGTTTTAAGATGGATGTTTTTCATTATTCTCAAGTGTTCTTTTAAAGGTTGAAAATGATTCCTCCGTAATTTTGAAATTAGTTTATAAGTTCAAAAAGTTTAATCATTTTATTTTACAACCGTTGTCTTAAGGTTGGTACTTAATAAAATTAATAAGATATTTAAATACTTAATTTTATTGAACTAACTGTACTTATTTATAGATGGTTAATTATAGGAATTAGTAAGTAACTTAATATGGAAATGGTTAGAATACTTAAGATATTGACCCAGAATCCGGCCTTTAGCATGGATGGCAAGGGAATTAATTTGCTTCCAAATACAATTGCATTAGGAGGAGTTCCCATCGGAAGCATTCCCGCACAAGATGCTGCTAGAGTCATTGGAATACCTAGATAAAGTGGCGAAATATTTGCAGCAATAGCAATGGCGGTTACAATTGGACTAAATACAATTACTTGCGCAATATTACTCATGACCTCACTCAGAAAAATAGAAACCGTGGCTATTAATAGAATGAGTAAAAATATATTCTGATTTAAATTGGACTGAATCGCATTACCCAATAAATTGAGTAATCCGACATCTTCTAACTGCTTGGCAAGTGCAAGTCCACCACCAAACAAAAGTAATATACCCCAAGCCATTTTGTTTGTATCTTCCCAATTCAATATTCTCGAACCTTGTATGGCAGTTTCATCAATTTCAAAATCCATATGTTTTTTAGCAATCTTACTTGGAATTGCAAAAAGTAACACGGCTCCTAGCAATGCAATTAAAGTATCATTAAGTTCTAAACCACTTAATTTATTAATAAAATCCTTAGAAATCCATAAGAATGCAGTTAAACAAAAAACAATCATCACAATTTTTTCCTGATAAGACCAGGGTCCTATTTTCTCAATTTCTTTATTTAAATATAGTTTTGTTTCTTCGCTCTTATTCAACTTACTAGGAAATAAAACATAGGCGAACAATAAATATAAGAGTATAATTAAAATTACAGCGATAGGTGTTCCAATCATCATCCAATCCAAGAAACTTATTGAATAATTGTGATTGGCATTCATGTAAGCCACATATGCACTGTTTGGTGGCGTTCCTACTAAAGTTGCTAATCCGCCAATATTGGAAGCATAGGCAATACTCAACATAATAGCAATGTTGAAATTTCTGGATTCTTTAATGGAATTAGACTGGCCAATTACTTGTAGTATTGATAATCCAATTGGGTACATCATCATCGTTGTCGCAGTATTGCTAATCCACATGCTTATAAAAAAAGTAGAAAGCATGAATCCAAGTAGAATTCTATTATTTTCTAATCCTGTAAAATAAATAATATTCAACGCTATTCTTCGATGGAGGTTCCATTTTTCTATTGCTATAGCAATAAAAAATCCTCCCATAAAAAGAAAGATAATGGGATCTGCATAAGACGAACATATCGTATTGAGTTTAGCTAATTTGAAACTTGGAAATAAGATTAAGGGTAATAATGCTGTGACCGGCATTGGCAATAGTTCACCTATCCATAAGCCAATAACTGTTATAGCAATACAAAGCGTATAAATGGCATTGTCTTTTAAAGCAAAAGGATTAAATAAAATTAATCCAAGACATAGAAATGAGACAATGGTTAAAGTGAGTATTACTGACTTATTTTTCCTGAAAATTTGTTCAAGTTTCACCTCAAATGCTTAATTGAAAACAAGAAGCAATAATACTAGAATTGCAGGTATTCCCTGAATATAAAAAATTTTAATCGATCCTGAAAAACCACCGTACATTCCAGCAATTGTGATGCAACTTAAAAAAAATATTCTGATATTTTCAACCCAAACGATATCATTTATAAAAAAGCTCCAAACCAAACCTGCTGCTAAGAATCCATTATATAGACCTTGATTAGCTGCAAGAACCTTTGTTGGTGTAAATAAATCATTTTTCAATAAACCTTTAAATGCTTTTGGTCCTAATGTTTCCCAAGCAAACATTTCAAGGTATAAAAAGTATAGATGCTCTAGAATAACTATTGCAAGTAATAGGGTTAAAAATATATTCATAAAAATTATGGTTTAGATTTAAAATATCCCTGTTCTTTAGCATCTTCACCAATTCCGTGTAACTGAATGGGTTTCTTTCTTTTGCGCAATCGAATATTTAATACTTCGACGAGCAAGGAGAATGCAATGGCAAAGTATAGATATCCTTTTGGTACAGTTCCAACTTCTTCACCGCTAATTACAGTATGTGACAGATGAGCCCCTTCAACAATTAGCATAAATCCAATGAGTAATAAGAAAGACAATCCTAGCATTTGTATTGTAGGATGGTCATTCACAAATTTTCCGACTGGATGAGCAAAAGCGATCATTATAATAATGGATGCAATTACACTGATGATCATTATCCATAGAGCACCGTGTACTCCTGTAGTCATTCCAACGGCTGTGAGAATTGAATCCAAACTAAAAATTAAATTTATCATTGTTATTTGGAATACTGCATTCCACAAATTAGAATTTTTTCTTGTTTCGCCTGATTCTTTCTGGTCATCGGCATCTAATTTATGGTGAATTTCAGAAACAGATTTGTAAATTAAAAAAATTCCACCAAAAATTAAAATTAGACTTTGTAAAGAAAATCCCGCATGAATGAATTCTCCTTCAATGGTGAATAAAGGTTTTTGTAATGCTGTAAGAAATGCAAGTCCAAAAAGCAATAAAATGCGCATAATCATTGCTGCAAACAAACCAATATTTGTGGCTTTTTTACGATCCTCAGCAGGTAGTTTATTGGAGGTAATTGAAATAAAAATTATATTGTCAACCCCCAATACAATTTCTAAAAAAGTTAGGGTAAGAATACTAAGGATGACTTGGGAAGATAACCATTCTGGAAATTCATTCATGAAGCTTAGTTTTGCGTAAAGCTAAGCCTTGTAAATTAAGCTACCAAACTGAAGCAATTATTTTTTAAAAAGCCTTAGACCCTTTTGACTAAAAAGCTTAGCTTATATCAGGCGGGATTTTAATTCTTCAATACGATTTGAAAGTAAATGTAATTTTTCTTTATCAATTTGATAATATACTGAGCTATCTTCAAGGCTTATTTCCAATATTTCTGCTGAAAGAAGAATTTTCAAATGCTGTGCTATTGTTGGCTGGGCTAATGGAAGTGATTTAGCAATTGAATTGGCAATTAGTTTATTTTTTTTCAATAGAATTTCCACTATAGCAATTCTCGCAGGGTGGCCTAAGGCATGACAAAGCACCGCAGTTTTATTTATCCTTTTTGAAAAAAATAAGGTCTTACTAGTTCCCATTAAGATCTTTCCGCATAATGAGGGTAAAATTAGATAGAATTATACGTTAAATTGCAATATTTCGTACATATTTAAAAAAATAATATATAAATTAAAAAATTCATACTAGCTTTGCATGGTATGGAAACGGAATTTTCCACATACTAAATACTAAGCTAAGCCAGTAAAACCACCTTGTCAATGAAACTGTTAAGGATTCTTTTAATTCTACTTATGGTGCTGGTTGTTGTTTATTTGATTCTGGCATGTCTTGCACCATCAACACTTAAGATTGAGAAAAAAGTTACCATTGCTTCTCCTAAGAATGTTATCTTTAGTAAATTGAGAGATATAAACAGCTGGAAAGATTGGTCGCCTTGGGATGAAGCTGGATATGGAATGAAATATAGCTTATCTGGAGAGATTGGGCAGAATAACCAAAAATTAGTTTGGAACAGTAGTTACCATGGTTCGGGAAACATAGCCTACAATAAATTAATGGGGGATACCGATATTGATTATTCAATCAATATTAATAAGCCAACAGATTTAAATTATCAAGGCCATATCATTTTAAAAATGAAAAGCTTTATAATGACAGATTTAATATGGTCAAATGAAGTCAAAATTGACTTTTTAAAAAGACCTCTAAAAATGCTGGATAACGTAGAGGAATATTCAACAATTCAAATGGACAGAGGATTAATTAAATTGGATTCCATTTGTAGGAAAAGTTATAATGACGGCTTAGATCCACATATGCAAGGTAGCCCAACTTTGGTTAAAGGTTTAATAACTAAATAGAAGTAGAGGAGAATTTTTTATACATTTGAGATTAAGTAAGGCTGAATGCGGTTTCATTCAGCCTTTTTTAATTGACTGAATGCAGTGCAGATTAAACCTTATACTTCTTTGGAGTAATGCCATATTTTCGTTTGAAAGCAGTGATAAAATGACTTACATTGGTGTAACCAATTTTATCAGCAACTTCATTCACTTGCATTTCTTGTTTTGATAGTAACTGTCTGGCAATTTCAAGTTTGTAGTCTAGAACATATTGATAAGGAGAATTACCATAAATCTCCTTAAATCCAACTTTCAATTGGTATTCGTTTAAACCAACTTGTTTGGCGATTTCCGGTAATTTAGAAGGATCCCTAAAGTTGGATAAAAGAATTGTCTTGGCATTCTTTAATTTTCTAATTATATGTTCATTATTTAAAAAAGGACATGCTTCTACGTCAGGTTTATTTATAGTAAAAAATAGACTTAAAATCTCAATAGCTTTTGCATGAGTATATAATCTTTTAGAATTTTCATGGAGTTTAATTTCAAAGAGTTGATGTATTACGGTCAATACTTCTTGAGGAATATCTCTTTCCTCATAGAATTTTTGATTTAGATTAAGTCCTGTGAATAGTGGTGATTGATCAACATCAGGTACAAACAAATTATGAAGATTGTTCAAACTAATTTTTATCAAGCACAACTGAGAAGACTCTGCAAATACCGAATGGTATTCTAGATTCCTATCTGGATCAAAAATAATAAAAGCTTTATTTGGTTTTAAGTTTCTTGTGTAGACAGGACCGAATTTAAAACTAACTTCTGCCCCAAGGCAAAAGAGCAAATGAATCCAATTTTTTTCAAATACACTTTCAGGGTTTAAAAGATTGCTTTTGTATTCGAATAATTCTAAATGAATTGAATTTTCCACGGCAGTAAATTTTATACGTATTGGGATATTTTTGTGAACTGCAAATTATTAATAATTGTGATTAAATGGATAAAAATGCCTCTATAAGGGTTTTAATGAAGTGTTAAGGTGCATTTTTCGATTAAAATTAGTCCTATTAAAATACCAATTAGGGCATAAATATTACTTTTTGGGATATTTTGTGTTAAATCAAAAGATCAATTTTGCAGCTTGAATGAGCTATAAAACTGCCCTTTGCATTTTTGTTTTATCCTGGTCTTTAGATAGTCAAGCACAGTTTGATACCCTTAATCTAAAAGAAATAACAGTCACTTCAACCAAATCCGAGAGAAGTCTGAGCAGTATTCCAATGCCTTTTTTATTAATTCCGGCTCAATCGATTCAAGCTATTTCAGCGATTCGACTTCAGGATATACTAACTGAGCAAGTTGGATTAGCTATTGTACCCCAAGTAAACGGATTAGGAAATGGGATTCAAATACAAGGACTTAATCCCGATTATGCTTTGATTTTAATTGATGGTGAACCGATAATTGGAAGATATACAGGAACTTTAGAGTTAAATCGATTTACAACTGGAAATATTAGAAAAATAGAAATAGTAAAAGGTCCTGCTTCCAGTCTTTATGGTTCAGAGGCCCTCGCAGGAGTTGTCAACATTATTACCGACCAAGGAATGCTCAATAAATTTAATATTTCAAGTAGACTTTCATCAAGAAATACCTGGGATAATAATTTGTTTGGTGGGATTGCTAAGAAAAAATGGAATGCAAGTGCTTATATAAATAGATTCAGTACCAATGGATATGATTTATCTCCTGAAATCTATGGACAAACTGTTTCTCCTTATTCTAATTATACAATCAATACAAAGTTTCAATTTAATCCATCATCGAATCAAGAAATAAAACTCTCCTTTAGATACTTTACAGAGCAACAAAAAAATCAATATCAAATTGTTTCCAATGTGGATTCTATACGAGTTGAGGGCTCAGGACAAATAATTGATTGGAATTTCAATCCAAGTTATAGGTATATTTTCAACTCTAGATTCAATCTTACAACCAGATGTTATGTAAGCAAATATCAAACATCAACCAAATTACATCTTCAGGAAAATAATGAAATTTTTTATCAGGACAGTTTTGAGCAGGAATTTATTCGACCGGAGATTTTATCTGCTTTTGCATTAAATGAAAAGAATAAAATTTTATTTGGAATCGGATATATCGCTGAATCAGTATTGAGTTCAAGATATGGAGATCGGAATAAGCGGGATCAGTATACAAAGTATGGATTTATACAACATGAGTTTATGCCATCAGCTAGATGGAATACTGTATTTGGAGTTCGAGTTGACAAAAACTCAACTTATGCAACACAATTTAGTCCAAAATTAGCTGCACAATATTCAATAAATAAAAATCATTCTATAAAATTATCCATTGGAACAGGATTTAAGTCACCTGACTTCAGGCAACTTTATCTTAATTTTATAAATGACGCTGCCTCCTATTCTGTTTATGGAACTGAAATTGTCAACGCTGAATTAAAAAAATTACAATCACAAGGATTGCTCGGAGCTGTTTACATTAATTTGGATGAGAAAAATACAATTGATGCAGAAACATCAATAGCTTTTAATCTAGGATCGAATCACAGACTTTCTGACTATTTTCATTTAGACTTAAATATATTCAGGAATGACCTGAAGGGATTAATTGAAACTCAAATTGTAGCAACTACAACTAGTCAAAAAAATATTTATAGTTATACTAATCTGGATAGAGTTTTTACAAGTGGACTTGAATCAAATCTTCATTATAAAGTGAATTCAATGCTGGATTTTTCAATAGGTTATCAGTATTTATTGGCAAAAGATAAGGATGTGATTGATCAAATCAAACAAGGGAAAATCTATGGGAGAGACCCAGTAAGTCTTGAATCTTATCAAATTAAAAAAAACAATTACTTTGGACTTGCCAACAGATCAAGGAATCAAATTAATTTCAAAATAAATTATCATATTCCGATAATTCATGTTGATGCACACTGCAGATTCTTATATAAAGGAAAATTTGGATTATTTAATACTAGTGGCAATGTTAGCGGTGTGCTTGTACCACCTAGTGATATCAATTCAAATGGAATTTTGGATACCTACGATTCCTTCGTTAAGGGATACTTAATAAGCAATCTCACACTTGGAAAAAAAATTACAAAAAATCTGGAAACACAAATTGGAATTGAGAACATTGCCAACTATCGAGACCCAGTTCATATTCCTAATTTAATTGGTAGAAATTTATTTATTAGTTTACAATATAATTTTATTAAATCATGAAAAAAGTCTTTTTAATTTCTTTAAGTCTTGTCAGTATTATATTAAGTTCTTGTGATAATGAAGATACAACCCCAGATTCAAAAGTGAGCTCAACCTATGTGCGCAATCTCCCTGCGGATACTGTTACAGGATTTGGCCCAATGGGACAACCATTAGGCACTACAGATCATTTCACATTTTTTAGATTTTCAGACAGCAGCATAGTCTCACTTATTGACAGCGCAAGTGTTAAGTGGGATTTAGGATTTCGTGGAAGTACAATTATTGTAAATTCTGGCACAAGTGGACCGGGACAAGCTAGCGCATTTATTTATGATGGATTATTTTCTGCTCTGCAAGAAGTTCCAAATGGTATTGTATTTAAAGTTGATACGGCATCAACATATGCTATCGGAAAGCTATGGTCAACGTATAATCCAGCCGCAATGATTCTGAGTGCAACTCCTGGAAAAGTCATTGTAATCAAAACCGCAGACGCTAAGTATGCTAAAGTAGAAATACTTTCCTATTACAAAAATTCTCCGCCAAACCCCAATGCAACTCAGGACCTTCCGAGATATTACACCTTTCGTTATGTTTTACAAACAAATGGAACTAAAAGTTTCGAATAAGAAATAGATAAATAATGATTTTTAGTTAAAAACAAAAGAAACAGCACGTTAATTTAGAATGTGCAGTTCTTTATTAATTCATAATAATCACCGACAAAGGAGAGATAAATTTAAATATTTTTATGTCAGATATATCTTTTAAGCTTATTAAAATTATTGCTTTTTAGGACAATATGTATTCCTTATTTATTTAATGTATATTGTAGTGATATACTTGAAGGTAATTCACATTTTATTTAGTATTTTTTTCTTATATTTACCATCAAATAAAGTTCTATGAGGATATTGATTATTCTCTTGTTGATGCCAATAATTGTAATGGCAAAGGACAAGAAAAACTCAAACTCCCTGTCACCACAGACTTTGACGGTTAGCTGTCCACAGAATGTCACTATTTCTGAAGGTCAGAAATACGACACTGCTGTGACAGGATTTCCGAAAGTGTTAAGCAATGATGGCGGTGCTGTAACAATTACTTATCTGGAGATATTCAGCAAAGGGAATTGCGCGAATGGCAACGACTTAGTATCAAGAATATTTACCATCAGAAATGTGATTGGCGATATTGAAAGATGCACACAGAATATTTTTATTAGACATCTAACAACAACAGAAGTATATATCCCAAAAGATACCACGATAGAGTATCCAAAAGACAAGTCCTTTACTCAGACTTTGTTAGGACTTCCAGTCTCCTTAGGTTCATTAGATATCACTTTTATCGATACTAAAGTCTCAAATTTATGTACGATTCCGATTCGAATAAAAAGAGAATGGTCGTTAAAGGATAAATGTTCTTCGGACATCGTAAAGAAGACAACAAACATCACAATAATTTCATACCAGAATAGCTTTGATCATAATAAATCAATAGTTACAGATTTATGTAACAATGAAGGTGAAATTACTTTAACTCCTAAAGGAGAATTTGGACCATATACGTATATGTGGAGTAACAATGCAACAACAAATTCTATTTTGAATCTGACCGCAGGCAATTACTCTGTAATTATTACAGACAAATTCAAATGTAATCAGCTAAATACAACAACACTGAGTAATATTTCAGAAACCGGTGATATCGGAGGATTAATTTCTACAGAAGCAAATTATCGTGTCAATCCTGATTCCATTTATATCACAGATGTTGATAATATCGCAAAATTCTGTGCTTCGTCTAATGGTGGAATTCATTATGCATTTAAGGTAAAAAGTAAAAAAATTGGTTTTACTGAATATAGATTCGTAAAAAGATCTCAAGTATTGGATGGCGTGAGTACAAAAGATATTGTGTTAATTCAAAAGCATGTTTTGGGAAAGAAACTTCTTGAAGATACGCTGAGATATTTTGCTGCCGATGTCAACAATAATTTTAGTGTAAGTGCTTCTGATGTTTCAGAAATCCGTAAACTAATTCTGGGTATAAAAGATAATTTTACCAATGTGCTTCCATGGTATTTTTTCAGACCTGACTGGAAGTCTGTTATTACAAAGAACAATAGCTATGAATCAATATTTTTCAAAGGAGTTAACATAGTAAATTATCCTCGATTAAATGCTGATGTATTAGCAGTTAAAATGGGTGATGTAGATTTGAGCTATAATAATACTCTTTCAGAACTCGATAAACGCAGTATTGAATTGATAGATAAAGTTTATCTGAATTATTCAATGAGTCAAATTAAAGATTGGGTTGAAATTCCTATTTTCCTTCATAAATCAAATGTTGGAATAGAAGGTATGCAATTCGCAATAAATATTCCCGAGCATTGTGGTTCTGCTGAAGTTCAATCAGGAATTTTAAATTCTGAATACTTTCAACTTAAAAATAATAAACTTAAAGTTAGTTGGAGCACAGGAGATGTATTGGAATTTAATGAACAAATTCCTTTGCTGACCATAAAAATAAAACTTTATAATGACAACTGCTCAATTTCAGAGCAAATAAGATTAGACAAGAATTTTACTAACGAATTTTATACCGGCGAATCTCTTGTTGAGAATGCATTTGTCATGAATGCATTGAATTCAAACTATTCAAATCAATTTGAACTGATGCCGAATCCTGCACATAATTATTTTTCAATAACTAGTGCAAAGGAATTAGAAGGGGCTAGTATTGAAGTTTATCAGCTTGATGGAAAATTTATTTATAGTAGTTCACTCCACCAATATCTTGAAGTGAATACTTCCAAATGGATTCCAACAACTTATTTTTATATTATTAAAAACAGTCTTGGATCCCAACTACAACAGGGAAGTCTAATTGTACAACCATAAGTTTTATTAGATAAAATTTAATTAAATAAAACAATTTGCTAATTACGTGCTGCTAATTGCTCCAGTTCATTGCTAATTGGCTACAAATCATTTAATTTATTATTTCAATTAGTTAAAGACCTTAGAGTGTATTCCTTTTTATTTTTGATGAAGTATATGGCTAAATTTGATACCTTAGCGAGTATTATTGTATAATGTCATTAAAGAGGGTATTGTTATTGTTAAGTTCTTTGCTATTGCTTTACGTAATTGGTATTTTTTTTATTTACATACTGATTGATTTTATAGTATTTGCCCCTGTTAGACACAGTAATTCTACGGTATACAATTTCACCTTACCCTTCAAAGAATTTAAGTTAAGTCAACCAAACAATCAAAAGATTAATCTTTTACAGTTTAAATCCACAACACCTCCAAAGGCGCACATTCTTTTTCTGCATGGCTCAAGTAAGAGTGCGGATTATTGGGCAGCCAATTTTGCACCATTTTTTGTAGAAAGGAATTACGATGTATTGTTTCCTGACTATCGTGGGTATGGTAAGTCTGAGGGGAGACCTTCAGAATTCAATTGGTATGAAGACGCCCAATTAAGTTATTCATGGCTCAAGAGTCAGGTAGGACAAGACAGTGTAATTATTGTTGGTTATGGACTTGGTGCTGTTACCGCGGCCTATTTGGCAAATCTGAGTCCTTGCAGGTTAGTTGTTCTAATTAATCCAATCTATGGGATCAGGACATGGATAAGACAAAAGCTACCGGCCCTAATTCTCCTACCACGAGATTTAAAGTATGATTTTAATTGCTACGAATACATTGGAAATATTATTAGCCCTTTAGTACTTATGGTGAATAAAAATAGCACAGACATTACCAGAGAATCAGTTAAAAATCTAAGTTCATTGCTTCAGGATCAAAGCGGTTTTATTGAATTGGATCATCCCGCTAATGAACTTCCAATTCAAGACTCTAAATTTATTGAATTTTTTGATCAATTAATCAGAGAATAGCCTCCATGAGTGGTCGTACTAAACTAGAAAAGTTTGCAGCAAATCTCGATTTTCCAAATGTTTTTGAAAATTATGATTATGAAAAACCTCAACTTTTTGTAGGACATAAACAACCTATAAATTATAAATCCAACTGGAAAAAAATATTTTTTAAAAACGAATTTCCCTTAGTTTTGGAATTAGCCTGTGGGAGAGGAGAATATAGTTTGGGATTGGCACAAATAAATCCTGAATTAAATATTATAGGAATCGATATTAAAGGAGCTAGAATTTGGAAAGGCGCTTCCAATTCATTGTTGAATGATCTCCAGCGTGTTGCATTTGTTAGATCAAAGATTGAAGTCATTGATCATTTTTTCGGTCCTGAAGAAATAGATGAAATCTGGATAACTTTCCCGGATCCGTTTCCAAGACCAACAAAGTCAAACAAAAGACTAATTTCGAATTTTTATCTGGATATTTATTCAAAAATTTTGCGCAATGGAGCTTTGATAAATTTCAAAACAGACGACCCCGAACTATTTGATTTTGGACTCAAAACAATTCAGGGTAGGGAAGACTTCAAACTTCTATATCAGAATAAGGACATTTATTCTAAACCTCTCTTTATGGAAGCCTTAGAGATTAAAACCTACTATGAGAAAATGCACCTACAAAAAGGAAGAACAATAAAATTTTTACAAGCAATTTACAATAAAAAATCTTAGGCTATTTGTAAACTCTTTTGATATCGATCAAGATGAAAAAACTTCAATAGCGATAAATAAAATCCGTTAGACTATTTATTCATAGACTTTTGCATAGGATTTGATGGATCCGTTTTTCTGCGTTTTGAAACGGGTTCTTGCTTGCTCTTGAAAATTTCAAATTTTGTCATTGGTTTTACTTGATTCCAGACATTGTTGTTGAGATTAATGTCTGCAGTTTCTCTGTATGGATCTAATACAATTGATTGAACTTCCTTAAACTTTAGAAAAGTCTTTACAACTCTGTTTTCGTTTTGTCTCCAAATGTATGGATGTATATATTCAACTTCTTCTGTTCCATCTACATAATTCCATTGTAAAATGATTGGCATGATCATTCCTCCAAGATTGCTGAAACTAATCTCATACATATGATAGTCTTTAAATTTGAGTAGACTTATGGAATCAATAGTTTCTTTTTCTTTTGGACTTGGGCTGGTTTCAGTTTGTTGTGTTTTGCTTTGATTCTTTATTGCTTTAGTAGGGTCATAGAAATAATAAAAATCACGTAAGCTGGTATCCATATCTACTAGAAATTTAAGTCCGGATTCACGGTTGCGGATTTTTGAAATTGGCTCTACTGCTTTAACTGGAGCTTGAGCTGGAATTGGGCTGAGGACCTTATTTTTGGCAAGGCTTTGTGAGTCAAGTGAATTAGGGATGTTCGTGAACTTATAGGCCAGTACAGAATCTATTGAAATATCTGTGGGTTCGATATCATAAAACCATCCTCTCCAAAACCAATCCAAATCAACCGCTGAAGCATCTTCCATAGTTCTGAAAAAATCAGAAGGTGTAGGATGTTTGAATTTCCAGGATTGTGCATAAGTTTTGAACGCGTGATCAAAAAGCTTCCTTCCCATTATGGTCTCTCGAAGAATATTTAAACCTGTGGCTGTTTTTGCATAAGCATTGCTTCCAAAATGAAACAGATTGTCACTGTTGGTCATAATAGGTTCGAGTTGATCTTTAGGAAGACGCATATAATCAGTAATTTTTTCGGCAGGTCCTCGATTGGATGGATAGTTGTTGTCAAATTCCTGTTCGGTCAGAAATTGTACAAAAGTATTTAATCCTTCATCCATCCATGTCCACTGTCTTTCATCACTGTTTATTATCATTGGAAAGAAATTGTGTCCAACTTCATGAATAATTACCCCGAGCATTCCATATTTTGTAGCTTCCGAATATGTTCCATCTTTTTCAGTTCTGCCAAAATTGAAACATATCATTGGATATTCCATTCCATTCGAAGCTTCTACACTTATTGCAATAGGATAGGGATAATCAATCGTAAATTTAGAATATGTGCGAATGGTATGCGCAACGGTTTTGCTTGAATATCTTCTGTACAATCCATAAGCTTCTTTTCCATAATAACTCATGCAGAGTGTTCTGTGACCACCAATCCAGATTGGCATAAGATCCCAGACGAATTTTCTGCTACTTCCCCACGCAAAATCTCTTACATTTTTTGCTTTGTATTTCCATATTTTTCTTTCTTTGGATTTATTTTTTTCAGCATTCTTTGCTTCATCCAAAGTCACTACTTCTGTAACGTCATTTGTCTTTATTGCTTTTTCATAGCGCTCATATTGTTTTTTAGAAAGTACGTCTTTGTAGTTTTGACATTCTCCCGTTGAGGCAATTATATGATCCGACGGAACATCCATTTCTACATCAAAATCACCAAAGGCTAATGCGAATTCTGCTCTTCCTGTAAACTGTTTGTTTTGCCATCCTTGAAAATCTGAGTAAACACACATTCTCGGATACCACTGAGCCAGTGTAAACAAAATATTTCCATCATCATTAATCAATTCATAGCCACCTCGACCGCCTACTGAAAGACGATTAGGTATTTTGTAATTCCAGTCAATATTAAATTTAACGCTTGATTTTGGATTGAGCGATTCAGGCAAATCTATTCGCATCATAGTTCCATTAATTGTAAATGGAAGTTTGTTGCCTTTTGCATCTGTTACATTCAAGATGTTTACACCCAAACCTCTATATAATTCTCTGCGATCAATGGAACTAACAGTATTCTCTTCGAAAGGAGGATCCCATTTACTGACATTCGCATTTCTTATATCAGAATCATATCGGTGCTCATTTTCGTCTAGTTGAAGCCAAAGGTAATTGAGCGGATGGGGTGAATTGTTGTGATAAGTAATCCATTCAGATCCATGAAGTCTTAGATCCTCTTGATCCAACCTTGCCTTGATTTTATAATCAGCTTTCATCTGCCAGTAAGCTTCACCGGGAGCTCCTGAAGCAGCCCTATATGAATTTGCACTTGGTAGAATAGTGCCCAATTGTTCAAACTTATTCCCATGGTTGGAATTTGGATTGTTTTTAATATTCTGAGCAAAAACAATCTCAACAAAAAGGAAAGACACCAATAAAGACCAAAATCCGAGCTTCATCACTTAAAAATTTAACACAAAGGTAAAATTTATTATTTAATATCAACGAAGAACTTCGTAGATATTATATTTGTAAAAAATACACCATGACTTTAGTTTTGTTTTTAGCTGTTTATTTAAGTAATTTGGTACATCCCCATCACCAAAGTATAACGGATATTAAATATGAACCCGATGACAAAGCTTTTGACATTTCCTTAACGGTAACGGCTCATGATATAGAGAAAATTCTTAGTATTAAATCCAAATCACCGATTTCTTTAAGTAATAAGAAAGATTCATTGCATAATGCAGAGGTCCTATTCGATTATGTAGAAAGAAATTTTGTAATTAAAATGGATAAGACCAATATTGATTTTGACTTTTTGGGTTTCGAGTCCGAACAAGATGAAACCACTATTTATTTTCAATCAGAGGAATTTAATTTTATTCCGGATGAGATTATTTTAGAGAATACCATTCTCATGGATTACGAATCTGATCAACAGAATATTATAAACTTTAAATATTTTGATAAGGTAGTAAATAGAAAACTTACAATCGAAAAACCCCGTATTCAGATTAAATTAAAAGGATAATAAACCCAGTCATTAATTATTCAAATTGGAATTATTCTCCAAACTCACTCGTAGTGTAGAATTTTAAATCCGGAAAATTTTCCTGAACCAACCTTAAAGTCCAGGCAGAATCCGCAAGCAAGACTAATTTTTCATCCTTATCCTTTGCAAGATCCTTACGCCGTCTTTGTTTGAACTCTTCCAATTTTTTTACATCTTCACAATCTACCCATAAAGCTTTATGTAATTGTATGGGTTCGTAGGAACACTTAGCTCCATATTCGTGTTCTAATCGATATTGTATAACATCAAATTGTAGCGCACCTACAACGCCAATAATTTTTCTTTGTGAATCTTCTTTCACAAACATCTGTGCGACACCTTCGTCCATAAGTTGCTCCAAACCTTTAGCAAATTGTTTGAATTTTGAAGGATCTGCATTATCTACATAACGAAATATTTCTGGTGAAAATCTCGGTATTCCTCTAAAATGTAAAGATTCTCCTTCCGTTAGAACATCGCCAATTTTAAAGTTTCCATTGTCGTACAATCCAACAACGTCTCCTGCATAAGCTTCTTCGATGACTTCTTTGCGCGCCGCAAGAAATGAAGTGGGATTTGAGAATTTCAACAATCGATTCAATCGAACATGATGGTAGTTGGTATTTCTTTTGAATTCTCCGGAACAAATCCTAAAAAATGCGATTCTGTCGCGATGATTAGGATCCATATTGGCGTGTATCTTAAAAACAAATCCGGACATTTTTTTCTCATCCGGTTCCACTCTTCTTTCTTCTGCATCACGTGCCCTGGGAGTTGGTGCAATTTCAACGAAACAATCCAACAATTCCCGAACACCAAAATTATTTACGGCACTTCCATAGAAAACAGGACAAATTTTTCCTTCCAGATAATTCGCTCTGTTAAATTCCGGATACACACCATGAATGGTCTCTAAATCCTGAGTGAATTGATTAAATAGTCGTTCACCGCTTATTTTCTTTAGTCTTTCGTCAGTTATGGAATTTATCTCAATGACATCATCTTCTTCCTGAACTCCATGTGGACGGAAATTGATGAATTTTTTTTCGAATAGACTGTAAACTCCTTTAAAATCTTGACCGATTCCAATTGGCCAGGACAATGGAGTAACTCTTAATTTGAGTTTGTTTTCAATCTCATCCAATAGATCGAAGGCATCTAGCCCTTCTCTGTCCAATTTATTTATAAATACAATTATAGGCGTATGACGCATCCGACATACTTCAACCAACTTAATAGTCTGTTCTTCAACTCCTTTCGCTACATCGATAACAACGATGACACTGTCTACCGCTGTCAAAGTTCGATAGGTATCTTCTGCAAAATCTTTATGACCAGGTGTATCAAGGATATTAATTTGCAGATCACGATAGGGGAAAGCCATAACGGAGGTAGCTACAGAAATACCTCTTTGTCTTTCAATTTCCATGAAATCCGAGGTCGCATGTTTCTTTATTTTATTAGACTTAACAGCCCCTGCTACTTGAATGGCTCCTCCAAAAAGGAGCAATTTCTCTGTAAGAGTTGTTTTTCCAGCATCGGGGTGAGACACAATGCCAAAGGTTCTTCTTTTATTAATTTCAGTAACTATACTCATTACATTCTATTGGAAAAGCCAGTAAAAAGAAAAAACCATTGATTATCAATGGTTTATCTTAATATTCTAATTTCTTAAGTACCCCGTAGGGGAGTCGAACCCCTCTTGCCAGAATGAAAATCTGATGTCCTAACCGATAGACGAACGGGGCAGATTTTCAAAAAGAGACGCAAATATAACTGCTTCTTGCTTTATGAGATAAACTTTTTGAAGGCATTTTAACGGGTGGACACAACAAAGTTTTATAACCCAGCCTTAATTTGAAAAACAACCAAAGCAATTTTATTTATTTAGAACCTGCTTGAAATATTTTTGTTCTTTGTTTGAATCAAGTATCGAATGAAAAAAAGAATAGCAATTAATGGTTTTGGTAGAATTGGCAGACTTAGTTACAGGGAACTGATAAAAAACCCGGAACTAGAAGTCGTGGCAATTAATGATCTTACTGATATACCCACCTTGGTACATCTACTCAAATTTGACACCGCACAAGGAAGATTTCATAAGGAAGTTATTCTAGGTGAAGACTATTTTCAAGTTGATCAAAATAAGGTACAATGTTACGCAATCAAGGATGCAGTGCAATTGCCTTGGAAAGAATTAAAGGTTGACATCGTTTTGGAATGTACTGGTCTTAATCTCAATGTCAAATCAGCATCCAATCATCTAACTGCAGGGGCGCAAAAAGTCATTATTTCAGCACCTCCAAAAGACGGGTCAATTCCGATCTTCGTTATAGGTGTCAATGAGAATGAAATAAAGTCTACGGATTTACTTTTGTCCAATGCATCTTGTACAACAAATTGTTTGGCTCCACTGATTAAGATAATAAATGAAGAGTATGGAATTGAATTTGCTTCGATGAATACCATTCACGCTTATACTCAGGATCAAAGACTTCAGGATGCTCCGCATAAAGATTTGAGAAGAGCGCGCGCTGCAGCAATGAATATAATTCCAACAAGTACCGGTGCTGCTAAAGCGGTAGAACAGGTTTATCCGGAGATTAAAGGGAAACTTTTCGCATCATCCTACCGTGTTCCCGTGATAACAGGTTCTTTAATTGAGTTATTCTGCATATTGAATAAAGAAGTTAATAAAGAACAGGTTAATAATCGATTTAAGGAATTGAGTGAGACCACACACAAGGGAATAATTCAGTATAGTACGGATCCCTTAGTTTCCTCTGATATTATAGGTAATGAACACAGTTCAGTTTTCGATGCAGAATTAACAGATGCTAAGGAAAGAAAATTAAGAATCGTTGCTTGGTACGACAACGAAAGTGGTTACTCACATAGACTTGCGGATCTTTGTTCTATGGTTGCAAAAATTGTGTAGATTTATTTATTCTATAGACAATTCATAAATTTAATTTTAAAAGAAATACTGTTTAAATTGAAAGTGGAAAATAATTTATTGCGATCAAAAAAAGTTATAGTGCGGGTTGATTTCAACGTACCCATTAATAAAGAAGGAATAATAACAGATGATACAAGAATTGTTAAGTCTTTAGCTACAATTCAATCCTTAATTGAACAAAAAGCGAAAATTATATTGATGTCGCACCTGGGAAGGCCATTGAAATCATTGAATGAGGATGGTACAATTAACCTTAAGAAATTTTCCTTGAAAGTTGTGGCTCAGCGATTGGCAGAATTGGTTAAAACCAAAGTTTATTTTGCTTCGGACTGTGGTGGACTAAACAGTAAAAAAATTATTGAAGAATTGCAGGATGGTGAAATCGTGCTCTTAGAGAATACGCGATTTCAAAAAGAAGAAGAAAAAGGAGATAGTGCCTGGGCAGAAGAATTGTCCAAGCTTGGAGAATATTATATCAATGATGCATTTGGTGCTGCGCATCGTGAGCACGCAACTACAGCAACGATTGCGAAATTTTTTGACAAGCAACATAAGTTCTTTGGTCAGCTTATGGAAGCAGAAATTATTAATGCAACAAAAGTGCTGAATAAGCCTCAACGACCATTAACTGCAGTTGTTGGTGGAGCCAAAGTAAGTGATAAAATTGATCTATTAGAAAATTTGATAGACCTCTGCGATAACATAATAATTGGAGGAGGAATGGCTTATACATTTTTTGCAGCACAGGGAATTCCGATTGGAACCTCACTCTGTGAAGCAGATAAATTTGAGCTTGCGAATGCAATCCTAAAGAAAGCAGTAGATAAAAATGTTAATATTATTTTGCCATTGGATTCTGTCTGTGCAGATCGATTTGCAAACGATGTGGAAATTACAATATCAGAAGGCAAATCAATTGAAGATCATCTGATGGCACTAGACATCGGACCTAAAAGTATCCTAAAATTTCAAGAAATAATTTTGAATTCTAAAACCATAGTATGGAATGGTCCTATGGGCGTTTTTGAAATGTCAAATTTTGAGAATGGCACTAAACAAATCGCATTAGCAATTGCTGAAGCTACCCAAAATTCGAATGCATTTTCACTTATCGGTGGTGGAGATTCCGTTGCTGCAATCAACAAATTTGATCTTGCAAATTCTGTGAGTTTTGTGTCAACAGGTGGCGGTGCAATGTTGGAAATGCTGGAAGGAAAGGACTTGCCTGGTATCTCAGCGATAAAAGGATAATACGGTTTACCTATTTAGCAGATTTGCAAATTGATTTTTTACAAAATATTTAGTTGCAACTTTATCCGTTTCAGAATAGGCAAAAACAAAATATAATCCTGAAGGCAATGCACTCACATCAAATTCAATACCTCTTTTAGCACCATTAATGTCCTGAATTTTATTAATTAATATACCTAGGTTATTGTAAAGCTTAGCAGAAAAGAAATCGCCTTTGCTGTTTAAGATTAAAATTTGACCTGTTCCTTGTGCATAGGTTAATTGCCAACTCACGGTCATATGTCTTTTGTCCAATCGAGCTTGTTCCTGATCTCTTGGCTTAGGTAGATTTCCGGTATATTCGAATGCACCCAGATCAACATGACCTGTTACAACTCTTCTTGATCCATAAAAATCAAAGGGTTCAATTATTTCGTTAATTCCAGTATTTATAGCAGGACTTTTGGGTCTTAGTTCAAAATCAAAAATGCCGGCGTGAAGGTCAGTTCTTGTAAACATGGGGTCTTCATTTAAATCTTTTTCACCTTTGAAGAAGAT
Source organism: Saprospiraceae bacterium (assembly GCA_040006775.1). Lineage (GTDB taxonomy): Bacteria > Bacteroidota > Bacteroidia > Chitinophagales > Saprospiraceae > Vicinibacter. The sequence goes on along the minus strand of JBDTWI010000002.1, from coordinate 95,799 downwards.
GTTTGTGTTGCCATAGAGGTTGTTCTTAAAGTTTATACTTTCGTAATTGCTTACAGAGCTTCCATTCATTTTGAGTCTGGTATAGAAGATGTTATTGTAGACATTACAATCCTTTGATTTATTAATTTGTAACTCTCCACAAAGTGACTCTTCATTTTGATTATTCTGATAAGTAGTGTTGTTGATTATTTGTATAGCATTGGTTTCAAAAATGTCAATTGCCTGGCCGCCATTCAAGTAGATTACATTATTGGCAATGCGGATAGGCAAGACATAGGCAACTTTAAGCGCTTGAAGTTGATCAAATCTGTTGTTGCGAATTACAATTCCGGAAGCGCCATAATTTTCTTCGCAGCTGTTATTTACTTTAGCCAATGTACCGGAAGGTCTATGGTTACTTATAAGATTACTTATGATGCTAATATGATCTTTAACTTCATAGTCAAAAGCGGTAAGAAATTGCATTCTAATTCCACAATTACTAGAAATACTGAAGTTGCCGTTGGCCTGTATTTGATTGTAGCTAATTTCAATATAATCCGCACTAAAGATATCAATTCCATTTCCCGGACAGTCATGAATGTAATTGCTTTTTATTTTAATGTGGTGTGAAAGATAGGCTGGATCTCTGGATCGCTCTATTTGAATGCCATTACCTTTTGAGGTAAGGTTATTCAACATCTCCGGATTTTTATTTTTTGTAATGAACTCCGGATCTATTGTAATTTCTAAACCTTCGATTTGAATATAGGATGCATAATTAATTGAGATTGCAGCTTCATTGCTTACGAATAATACGGGTCTGTTGGAATCAAGATTTTTGAAAGTTATCCATTTGTCTTTCGTGCCGCTGTGAATAATATTTATGAGATTTTTTGAATTGCTTCTGTAATTGCCTCCGGCAATGAGTATGGTATCATCGGGTTGGCTTACAGAAGCAGCATATTGGATGCTTTTAAGGGCATCTTTAAGGCTTGAACCTTCGTTATGGTCATTTCCAAGCTCTGAAGAGACATATATTTTTCTAGCCTCAAGGGATGGAAATAGAAGTATTAGGAGATTGAAGAGGAAAGCTTTTCTGAAACCCATATTGTGTTATTGAAGAGCAAAAATAACAAAAGGCAACCCATTGGGTTACCTTTTGTCATTGGGGGGAGAATTAACTCTATTTTACATCTTTATTATCATATCTCATTACGATATACAAATGTGAGGAGATTTGACATAGCCGCAATCAGGTAAAACCCTGAAATATTAAAAATCAGTATTTTCATGGAGTACATGTCCTATTTATTCTAATTTATAAAAGCTTGATTTATAATATTATGCTGAAAAGAATTGAAATTTTCGTGATTTTTATAACTCTTTAAGTCAGTACAACTTAATTTTGCACTCCGATTTGAAAGATTGACCCATAGTGTAATGGTAGCACTACAGATTTTGATTCTGTCCGTTAAGGTTCGAATCCTTATGGGTCAACAAAAGGCTGGATTTTTCCAGCCTTTATTTTTTTGATTACTCTAGTCCTTTTAGCTTTATACAATGAGCAATTTTCAGAATAAATTATTGATCCTGTTTGGAATCATAGTGTTTGTAGGACTATTATCCTGTAAGCGGGACAAATCAGTTAAAATCCCCGAATTTGATCAGGCGAAAGCCTATGCTGCGGTCAGAGCTCAGGTTTTATTTGGACCACGCGTCCCGGGATCAGCAGCTCATGACAGTTGTAAGGATTGGTTGGTAGAAGAATTTAAGAAATATGGTGCAGAAGTCATTGAGCAGGATTTTCAAGCTAAAACCTTCGATGGCAAAGTTCATTCTGCCACCAATATCATTGCGAGTTTTAATCCCTCTTCTAAGCACAGGATAATTCTTGCTTCACACTGGGACTCACGTCCCTTTTCTGATCAGGATGAAGATACTTCCAAATTCAATACCCCAGTCTTAGGAGCGGATGATGGTGCAAGCGGAGTGGGAATTTTAATAGAAATTGCACGACTGCTGCAGGCATCTAAACTTAGCAAACTAGGTATTGATCTGATATTATTTGATGCTGAGGATTATGGAAACAATGGAGGAGAAATGGAATCCTGGTGCCTTGGAAGTCAGTATTGGTCAAAGAATTTGCACCTCCCAAATTACAAGGCAGATTATGGAATACTTTTGGATATGGTTGGAGGAGCTAATGCGAGTTTTAATAAGGAAGAATATTCCTTGTATTTTGCACCAAAGGTGGTGGAGAAAGTGTGGAAACTTGCAAAGGATGAAGGATTGCAATCTATGTTTGTGGATGTAAACGGAAGCGGACTGGTTGATGATCACATATTTGTCAATAAGGATGCGCACATCCCAATGATAGACTTAATTAACCGACCTCCAGGCAGTAAGACAGGATTTGTGCCTCATTGGCATACACAGAAAGACGACATGAATGCCATTGATCCTAAGACCTTAGGATCGCTTGGACGAGTGCTTATAAAATTAATTTACTGGGAGGATATAGATAAGATTTAACACGATCCACATTATTTCCAAACTAAAATTAACTTTGCGGTTTAGTAGTATAAATAGTAGGTATTATAGGTCCCATAGCTCAGCTGGTTAGAGCATCTGACTCATAATCAGAGGGTCCTTGGTTCGAGCCCAAGTGGGACCACATAATAATAAATTCTTAAAACAAAGACTCATCCCCGATAGCTATCGGGGAGAGGGTCCTTGGTTCGAGCCCAAGTGGGACCACATAATAATAAATTCTTAAAACAAAGACTCATCCCCGATAGCTATCGGGGAGAGGGTCCTTGGTTCGAGCCCAAGTGGGACCACTTTTATTGTATATATTTAATTGGTAATCAACCATTTAAATTTTGTTGCTACCCCATTAGCAACCCTTTTTCATGAACTATTTTAAACCATACTAAACTTTAACTAACCAAAGTTACCCTACCATTTTTTTATATGGGAACCTTTCATTTTAGAAATTAGTCTAGGCCATGTTAGGCGATGAACTTTCATTTTACTACTATTGGACCAACAATTAATGGCTTTCTCAGAATATCCAGAATTTGTGGTGTCAGTTTCATTAGAACAGAATATTTATTAATTCGAGCATTTAAGACAATTACTGTTATGGGATATTTCTTAAAATTTTGTTGATGCTGTAAATTTTTATCGAAAGTAATAAGTGCATCAAAATTATTTTCTATTAGTTTTTGTAATAGTAGTCCATTTTTCAATCCATTCCATCCACGTTCTTTTATTGTGAAAACTTTATGTTCTGAAAAATCACTTTTCAGTCTTTTTGGTAAATTTTCATCAAGCAATAGAAGCATATAATTCGTCAATTTTTTTAGAGGAAAGAATTTCATTTGCAATTTCCATTATTGATATTGCTTGTTCACGAGAAACAGTATCAAAGTCGGCTAGAAATTCATCCAATGAAACTCCTTCTTCAAGGTGATCAAATAGTGTTTCAATAGGAACTCGAGTTCCTTTAAAAACTGCTTGCCCTCCTAATGTATCAGGATCAATCGTTATTAGATCTTTTATATTTTTCATTTTGCAAATTTACTATTTCTTTAACAAATTAATCTGGCATAAGGTTTATAATTGACTATCACATACCACAAAGGAATGTTGAATTTGGTCACGAGATAGATTATTTGAAGATGAAATGATTACTGGCCAGAATCAACATTTCTAGAACACGGATAAGTATTCACGACGTGTCACATGTACAATGAATTCAAAAGTGTAAGATATTTTATATTTAGGCCAAGCTGTGAAAAAGAAAGATTTTCAAATAATTCACCTTGTAAATATATGGAAATACTTGGTAAACTGACCACCCCAAATCTGAGCAAAATGACCACCTAAATTGCTGGTTTAGACATTCAACTTTCTGTGGCGAAGAAGTCATAAATCAAATGTAATACTTAAATTCAGTCATTAGAAGAACAACAGACCTTTTAATATAACTTTTCAAAGTATTGCGTGATACGCCACTATTTTCTGAAATTTGTAATTTACTTCTTCCCTGAAGGTAAATATGTAGTATGTATCTTATTTTACGCAAGTCGATCCGTTTATTTGCCATTAAATTGCTAGTTTTGATTGCTCAATACTTGGCTTTTTGACTTCTAATTTAAAAATATTGGAAATCTTCTATGCAAGTGATCAATATTCGCAGGTCTAAGGTGGTCAGTATGTTCAGGCCTGGAGTGGTCAATTAAGCAGGTACTTCAAACTAAGGACTAGCTATATTTGTCTAGAATTATATAAATGGAATTTTTTTCTGACTAGTAAAAAATATGTAAATGAATAGTATCGTTATTTTTAATTAATGGACATTTTGAAACTAATTTTCTTTAGTATTTTTTACCTAGTTTGTAATTTAAAAAATAGTTTAGTTTCTCAAACTCAAGTATGTACTGTGTTTGGATATGATTTTCAAAAAGTTGTTGCAATTCCTTCTTTCCCGATTGAAATTGTTAAAAATGGTTCTAGTCCAATTATTGGAATTCAAATTAAACAGAGAATTTATAAGTCATTATTTTTTAACTATTTAGCAAATTATACGTACAAAAAAGTCAAACTAGATTTAAATGGTTCGGTTTACCAACATTATTTATATCGGTATCATAGTTTTAGAAATAATTTATCAATTATGTATGTTTGGCATAATAAGCTATATATTGAGTTAGGTCAATCATATAACACATTATATGATTTTAAATATGAGTCTGAAGAAGATCCAAATTCGATTTCAAATTTACCCCATATTTTAAATGAAAATGGTTTAATATTTTCAATGGGTATTAAGTATAGAAAATATGATTTTGGGATATACTATTACTTGAGAAGAAATTATTCAAAATTTGGTAATATTTATTATTATTTTTTATCTGAAGTATACAATTTAGGATTTAAGTTAAGTTATGAGTTTCAAGTTTTAGATAGCTTTAATCGAAAGAAAAAACTTGAGTGCCCAGATTTTAAATAATATTTGTGATGCTTTAACTTTTTAATAGATCTGTTAAAAATTGAATATTGATGTATAAAACGTTAAGCATTTTGTTTTAAATAGGCTGATAATTGAAAAACTATAGATATATATTGATAATCAATAAGTCTTTACTATTTGATTTGAAAATGAAGAATCTTTTTCGAGTTTTTTGTAGAACAATACACTAGGTCTTTATTTGGTAGATTCAGACTTAAAAAATACATGCTCAATGCAAAGAAGAATAATTATTAATTAATTTGAAATGAAACAAAAGTATCAGAAATTCCAAGTTTTAATTTTTTTTATTTTTGGATTATTTGAATCTAACATTCATCAATTAGTATCTCAGAATTATGGTGCGGCATGGATAGTAGGTTATAGCAATGACAGTAGTTTCTATCCAAAATATGGTAAGTCAGAAATTAATTTTTCGAATGGCAAAATAGAAATTAATTATAGATATGGTGAGGAAATTCCAAATCTTGGATTTACTAATTCCTCTTTAGCATATAAAGATGGAACTTTAAGATATTTTACTGATGGATATCGGATATTTGATCAAAATCAAAAGATTATTCAAGATGGCGATAGTATCAATTATGGTCGCATTTGGAGGGATTATTATGATGAGTGGCCATCGGAATACAATCACTATTTTATTCCAATGCCAGGTAAAGAAGAAATTCAAACAATTATGATTCACTTTACAATTGATTATCATCCTGAATTTATTAAGCGTTATACTTATACTCCTGAACTTAAGTATTCATTAATTGAATTCGATAGTTTAAAAAATAAGAGTTTCATAAAAATTAAAGAGAAAATTATCGCCAAAGGCGATTTTGTTGAGAAACATATGGCATTAACTAAGCATGCAAATGGAAGAGATTGGTGGATTATAACAGAAGATTTTCTCTCCAATAATCATAACATTTATTTATTAGATACTGCCGGAATAAAACTTTATACTACACAGAAAATAGGCACTCCGACAGATAGTTTTGATTGGACTGGAAATAGTATTTTTACTCAAAACGGAGAAATGTTTATAAAGTATTTACGCGGTTATCAGATTCAGATTTTTGATTTTGATAGGTGTTCTGGAATACTTTCTAATCCTAAAGTTATAATTAATGAAAAAGGACATTTTAAAGATTTATGTTTCATAACTGTTAGTCCAAATAACAGATTTTTATATTTGAATTCTGATTCTACAATTTGGCAATATGATTTATTTTCGAGTGATATTAAGAATAGCGAAACAGTTATAGGTGAATGGGATGGGTATTTCTTCAAAAATAGATTGACAACATCATTTAACCAGATTTCACTTGCCCCTGATGGTAAAATTTATGTATCTTGTAGAAGCAGCAGCATATATCTTCATGTTATTAATAATCCAAATGAAAAAGGATTGAATTGTGATTTTCAGTTAAGACAGGAAGAATTGCCTGCTTTTATGTTTGGAAATTTACCAACACCGCCTAATTATAATCTTACTGCTTTAAAAATGTCTACATGTGACACATTATTGAAAAATTACAATTATATTAATGAGGAATTTAGGATTTACCCAAACCTGATAGATAATTATTTCATTATTGATTCCTATTCTCATTTTGATTATAGGCTTAGAATAGTTGATATGATAGGTAATGTTATTAAAGAGTTTAAAAATAATAATATCAACCATTATGATGTCTCAGATATTCCAAGTGGAATTTACATAATTCAAATAGAGGTAAAAGACGGACAATACTCAAAAAAGATTATAATTAATTAATATTGAAATGAAAGAAAAGTATCAGAAATTCCACGCTTTAATTTTTCTTATTTTTGGATTATTTGAATCTAACATTCATCAACTAGTATCTCAGAATTATGGTGCGGCATGGATAGTAGGTTATAACAATGATAGTAGTTTCTATCCAAAATATGGTAAGTCAGAAATTAATTTTTCGAAGGGCAAAATAGAAATTAATTATAGATACGGTGAGAAAATTCCAAATCTTGGATTTACTAATTCCTCCTTAGCATATAAAGATGGAACTTTAAGATATTTTACTGATGGATATCGGATATTTGATCAAAATCAAAAGATTATTCAATATGGCGATAGTATCAATTATGGTCGCATTTGGAGGGACTATTATGATGACTGGCCATCGGAATATGATCACTATTTTATTCCAATGCCAGGTAAAGAAGAAATTCAAACAATTCTGATTCACTTTACAATTGATTATCATCCTGAATTTATTAAGCGCTATATTTACGTCCCTGAACTTAAATATTCATTAATTGAATTTGATAGTTTAAAAAATGAGAGCTTCATAAAAATTAAAGAAAAAATTATCGCCAAAGGCGATTTTGTTCAGAAACATATGGCATTAACTAAACATGCTAATGGAAGAGATTGGTGGATAATAACAGAAGATTTTCTCTCCAATAATCATAACATTTATTTATTAGATACTTCCGGAATAAAGCTTTATACTACACAGAAAATAGGCACTCCGACAGATAGTTTTGATTGGACTGGTAATAGTATTTTTACTCAAAACGGAGAAATGTTTATAAAGTATTTACGCGGTTATCAGATTCAGATTTTTGATTTTGATAGGTGTTCTGGAATACTTTCTAATCCTAAAGTTATAATTAATGAAAAAGGACATTTTAAAGATTTATGTTTCATAACTGTTAGTCCAAATAACAGATTTTTATATTTGAATTCTGATTCTACAATTTGGCAATATGATTTATTTTCGAGTGATATTAAGAATAGCGAAACAGTTATAGGTGAATGGGATGGGTATTTCTTCAAAAATAGATTGACAACATCATTTAACCAGATTTCACTTGCCCCTGATGGTAAAATTTATGTATCTTGTAGAAGCAGCAGCATATATCTTCATGTTATTAATAATCCAAATGAAAAAGGATTGAATTGTGATTTTCAGTTAAGACAGGAAGAATTGCCTGCTTTTATGTTTGGAAATTTACCAACACCGCCTAATTATAATCTTACTGCTTTAAAAATGTCTACATGTGACACATTATTGAAAAATTACAATTATCTTAATGAGGAAATTAGGATTTACCCAAACCCGATAAATAATTATTTCATTATTGATTCCTATTCTCATTTTGATTATAGGCTTAGAATACTTGATTTGATAGGTAATGTTATTAAGGAGTTTAATAACAATAATATCAACCATTATGATGTCTCAGATATTCCTAGTGGAATTTACATAATTCAAATAAAGGATAAAGACGGACATTACTCAAAAACGATTATAATTAATTAATTTTGTATCTATCCCTTTTTAAGAAATGGTTATAATTTAGTTAAGGCCTTTTAAACCTTAACCTACTGAACGTCAATCTTCAATTCCTGAATAAGACTCTTTTCACCATTATCTGCAGAGTAAATAAATACCCTAAAATTCTTGCCGTTGGTACTTTGGAAATTTCCAATTCGGTATTGTGAGGTGTTCCCTTTAGCAGCTCCTTGATGTAAAGGTGTGCAACTCTTAGGAGGATTCTTGCTTAAGAAACTTTGAACTGCATTTATAGTAGCTTGTTTATCAAGATATTGTACCTTATTGTCAAAACATAATTCGACTTTGGAATCAAAGAGTGAGCTCAGAAGATTAAGATCTCCTTTCCCCAAGGCATCGAAGGCCTGATGCTTAAGCTGAGCGGATAAGCTTAGTGAAACGACAAAGAAAACAAGCAGACTTATATATTTCATATTTAACAATTATAAGTTTAAACGGATTTTAGTTCTATTTCGTTCTATGCGTGGCCAAATAAATTTCTTTCGCTTGAGAAATCGTAATTTTGTGCCTGATTATGAATAAAGCCTTATTGATCATTCTGGATGGTTTTGGAATTGGTGTAGATCCAACAGTTGATGCGATTGCAACAGCAAATACCCCTTGTTATGACGACTTAATGAAGAATTCTCCGAATAGCACATTGATTACCCATGGGCTAGATGTGGGATTGCCTGAAGGTCAGATGGGCAATTCTGAAGTTGGACATATGAACCTTGGTGCCGGAAGAATCGTCTATCAAGACTTAACTAGAATAGATCTGAGTATTAAAATGGATGAATTAAAAAATCAAGCCGCACTTCTGGATATGATTCAATATTCGGATAGTAATAATAAACCAATACATTTAATAGGTTTGTTTTCAGATGGTGGTGTTCACAGCCATATAAATCATCTTTTTGCACTAATTGACATTTTTGAAAATTCTCCTGTCAGAGAAATCTATATTCATGCCATCAGCGATGGTCGCGATACAGATCCACATGCACTCATTTCTTATCTCGAAAAATTACTTCCGTTCATTCGAAACAAAAAAGCTAAGCTCGCAACAATTGTTGGACGTTATTATGCAATGGATCGGGACCAGCGATGGGAAAGAATAGCGGAAGCCTACAATTTGTATTGCAAAAACATCGGTACAAAGTCAGAAGATGCCATCCAAGCAGTGAGAAAGAGTTATGAAAATGGAGAAAGTGATGAGTTTATAAAACCAATTCAATTACTGGATCAACAGCATAATCCCTATCCGGCAATTCGATCAGGTGATGTTGTATTTTGTTTTAATTTCAGATCTGATCGTTTGAGACAATTGACCAAAGTTTTATCTCAGGAAAGAATTCCCGATTGGGATTTTACACCTCTTGATCTCAAGTATTACACGATGACGGAATACGATAAGAAGTTTGAAAAAGTATCTATAGTATTTGCAAAAGACAATATAAATCAATCTTTAGGAGAGATCCTGAGTATATTTGGTATTCATCAATTGAGAATTGCGGAAACAGAAAAATATGCTCACGTAACTTATTTTTTCAACGGTGGAAGAGAGATTCCATTTAGTGGTGAAAGAAGAATTATGATTCCAAGTCCAAAAGTTGCAACCTATGATTTACAAGCAACAATGAGCGCAAATGAAATTACAAGCGCCTTGCTGAATGATTTAAAAACTAATCATCCTGAGTTTGTATGTTTGAATTTTGCCAATACGGATATGGTTGGACATACTGGTGTTTTTAAAGCTGCTGTTGAAGCTGCTGAAACGGTTGACCATTGTTTGCAAAAGATAATAGAAGAGGCTGTTCCAATGAATTATGATATCGTCATTCTTGCGGATCACGGCAATTCAGATTGTATGATCAATCCGGATGGCAGTCCCAATACAGCACATACAAAAAATCCTGTTCCCTGTATTTTAATTTCGAAGGATAAGTATAAGATTAAAAATGGTAGACTATCCGATATTGCACCGACCATTTTGAATTTGATGAGATTGCCAGTGCCAGCGGTTATGACAGGAGAAAATTTATTAGTAAGTGAACATTAATTTTTCGCATACTTTGATTTCGACCCATTTCAAATTTATTTTTGGAATATGTATTCTAGGCCTGTGTTTCCGCTGTGCAAATATAAGACCTATACAGGGTGGTGCGGAAGATAAGTCTGCTCCAAAAATATTAAAGGAAAGTTCTACAGCAAATGAGACACGAAATTTTAAAGATAAAGTAATAAAACTGAGCTTTGATGAATGGATAAGTTTGAATAATCCAAGCCAGAATATTATAATAACTCCAACACTACAATATCCATTCAAAACTAAATTAAAATCTAAGAGCCTAATTATAGAATTCGATTCAAAAGAAGTATTACAAGAAAATACGACCTATTCCGTTTTCTTAGGAGAAACGGTACAGGATATAACCAATAGAAATATTTCTAAAAACATTAGATACATCTTTTCAACCGGTCCGGATTTGGATTCTTTTTATGTACGCGGCAGTATTGTGGATGCGTATCAGGGCAAAGTATTATCAAAGACTTTAGTGATGTTGTACAATACTTTAGACGACAGTTCATTTAGAAAAAAGAGGCCGAACTATTTTACTTATGCTGAAGACAATGGTAATTTTAAAATAGATTATTTAAAGCCAGGAGTTTATCAGGTTTATGGATTGATTGATAAAAATCAGAATTATTATTATGATCAATCCTCTGAAACCATAGCCTTTAGTTCTAATCCAATAACTGTAGCGACACAGGATACACAACAAGTCATTCGATTATTCCTTTCCAGAGAAGCTGGAAAGAATTTTATTCTCGATAAGAAGGCTGGTATAGGTAAACTTAGAGTGCAGTTTTCTAATAACTCAGAAAATTGTTCCATTCAATGTGACGAATGTGAAACAAAACAATTTCTTCGCGAAAAAGATAGTCTGGTCATGTGGTACACAAGCCCGACTGAGGTCTTGACTTATGTAAAATATGAAAATAAAATTGATACCATAAAATTAAAGCCTTACACGCTACCAACAATTAATAAAGGATATAACATTACAAACTTTTCGAACCTATTATTGCCTTCAGGAGAATTTGAACTGGTCTGGACTGAACCTATCCTTAAGGTAGACAGTAGTAAAATTATTATTTCTCCAGTGCAATCCTATCAATATAGAATTGATTCTATAGATAAAAGAAAATTATTTATTCATTTTAATACTCAGAACATAAAACGGGTTCAAATAAACTTTGATTCGATGGCAATTGTTGGAATTCATAACAGTGTAAATCGTGAGGATAGTTTAAAAGTCAATTTTTATGAACAGTCGACTTTGTCAAGATTGAAAATAAAAATTGATTCCTTGATTCCTGATCAACAATATATTTATCAGATCGTTAATGGAGATAAGATTCTTGAAGAAAGAATTTTTATTCCTGGAAGTACAAATACTGAACTTTATTTTAACACACTTTATCCGGGTAAATACAGATCGAGATTGATTGAAGATTCTAATAAAAATAAAGTTTGGGATCCAGGTTTATTAAAGAATAGGATTCAAGCAGAACGTGTTTGGAATTGGGATCTTATCGAACTAAGAGCGGACTGGGATTTAGAGCAGAGTTTAAAAGCCGTACTATGAAATTATGGACTAAGCAATTGTATAAAAAATATGGGGCACGAACAGTAGTCAGTGGTGTTTCAATAGAAGTTCAGCAAGGTGAAATTGTGGGATTGCTTGGACCTAATGGAGCTGGAAAGACAACAACTTTTTACATGATGGTGGGATTCATTACACCATCTGACGGAAGGGTCTACATTGATGACGATGACATTTCTACAGATCCAATGTATATACGTGCCCGAAAAGGATTGGGCTACCTTCCTCAGGAGCCATCTGTATTCAGAAAGTTGTCTGTTGAAGACAATATCAAGGCCATTCTTGAAATGACGAGTCGAACAGTTGCTGAGCAAAAAGATTTGTTGGAATCTCTATTGATGGAATTTAATCTGAATAAGGTGCGCAAGAATTCAGGAGATAGTTTGTCCGGTGGAGAGCGAAGAAGAACTGAAATAGCAAGAGCTCTTGCTACCAATCCTAATTTTATTTTATTGGATGAACCCTTTGCAGGGATTGATCCTATTGCTGTTGAGGATATTCAGTCCATTGTTGAAAAATTGAAAGAAAAAAATATTGGAATTCTAATTACCGATCACAACGTACAGGAAACCTTGTCCATTACTGATCGAGCTTATCTTATCTTTGAAGGCAAAATACTTAAAGCTGGAACCGCGGAACAATTGTCTGAGGATGAAACTGTTCGACGAGTATATTTGGGACAGAATTTTGAACTGAGAAAAAAAAGGAATAAGGATTAATGAAAAAAATAATTGTTGCTTTTTTATGCATTATTATAGGATGTCAGGACGATTATAAAAAGGAAATTGCGTCTAAGGCATTTACTAGATCAGATAGCATCTATAAATTAGAAATACTCAACTACGTTAGAGAAGCAGATTCTATCTGTGTTCATCTAAGTGAGAACAAATTGCAACAAATGGTGGACTCAATAATTGCCGTTCGCAAAGAACAAGTTAAACAATTGCGAAGCCTTGAATAAGTTCATTTTAGCATTTTTACTCTTCAGCTCTTGCTATCAACTGAGTCAGGAGAAGATTGATCAGGCAACCCAAATTCAGTTGGAGGAGAGGAAGAAGAATTATTTCACTAGTCGTCTGGATGATTGTACTCGAAATATACAAAAGGAAGCTCAAAGTATTGCAGATTCCCTCCTGAGAATAGAGTCCAAACAGTCCAAAATGGACAGTATTCGAGCTCCTCATGATACACTCAAGCCAATGAAACCGGAGCTTGTCTTTCCGGATTATAAAAAGCCTACTAAAAGCAAGCTTGATTCCAGTAAATCAGGCAAATAGCTAAAATACTCATTAAGAATTACATAATTTTTCATAAGTTTGCGATACCAGAGTATATTTATTAGTGAATAAAAATATCTGGTATATTTTTTTAATATATAAAGATCTGATTGTTAGAATTTTAATTCAGTCTTAGGAAGAATTTGTGTTGGTGAATAATTGTAAGAAGTATTTTTGTTTATATATATCATATTTGATTAATAACATTTCATACCATAAGTGTACATTAGATAGAGTACATCTTAGTTCTAAATATACCTTACAAATACACCTAATTTCTGAGCAAAATCTGACGATTCCAGATCTTCTAAAAACATCGTTATGGATCCAATTATAGGTTTAATTCTGGGTCTTTTAGGAGGTGCCGGAGGCGGTTTCTTGCTAACAAGGACTTTAGTAAAAAATGCAAACCAAAAGAAATTAGATGATCTTAATAAGTTATCTGATATTGAAATTGAAAAAGCTAAACTCTCATCTCAAAGGATAATGGATGAGGCCGAAACAAAAGCAGAGAGAATCATTGTCAAGGCCGAAGCTAGAAATGAGCAGATAAAGCAACAGAAAATACAGGAAAATAAGGACAATTACAATCGAATGAAATCTGAGTTTGAGACCTTCAAGGCTAACCAGATGATTGAGATAAAAGAACGCGAGCTAAAGTTAGGCTTATCTGAAAAGGAATTCAAAACAGTTAAGCAGGATATTGAAGTTAGAGAGTCAGAGCTCAAAGCAATGCGTGAGAACATGGACATTCAACTCAAGATTATTGCTAAGAAAAAAGAAGAACTGGATTCTGCGAATGAAGAAAGAATTAAACAGTTGCAGATGATATCCAGATTGACAGAGTCCGAAGCAAAGGATTTATTGTTACAGGCTGTTCGCTCTAAAGCAGCAAATGATGCGCTTGCTTTGGAAAAAGAAATTATTGAGAATGCCAAAACCAACGCGAATAAGGAAGCTAAAAAAATCGTCATCCAGACGATTCAAAGAATGTGCGCAGAATACACGATTGAGAATTCCGTTTCTGTTTTCAATCTTGAAAACGACGATATAAAAGGTCAGATTATTGGTAGAGAAGGTCGTAATATTAGAGCACTTGAAGCTGCAACTGGAGCAGAAATAGTAGTTGATGATACTCCTGAAGCAATTGTTATTTCTAGTTTTGATCCAATACGCCGGGAGATTGCAAGACTTTCTTTGAAAAAATTAGTTGCTGATGGTAGAATACATCCTGCAAGAATCGAAGAAGTTGTTGCAAAAATTAAAAAGCAATTAGATGAGCAAATAGTAGAGATTGGTGAAAGAACAATCATCGACCTCGATATCCATGGATTGGATCCATACTTAGTAAGAATGATAGGAAGGATGAGATTTAGGTCATCCTATGGTCAGAATTTGCTAGAGCATTCCTGTGAAACAGCAAATCTTTGTGCTGTAATGGCCGCTGAATTAGGCTTGAATCCTAAACAAGTTAAGATGGCTAAACGAGCAGGATTGCTCCATGATATTGGTAAAGTAGCAGAAGAAGAATCTGAATTGTCACATGCTTTGTTTGGAATGAAATTGTGCGAAAAGTACAAAGAGCATGAGGTCATAATTAATGCTGTTGGTGCGCATCATGATGAGGTGGAAATGAACAATATTATTTCGCCTATCGTTCAAGCCTGTGATGCAATATCCGGTGCTCGTCCTGGTGCAAGAAGAGAAATTCTCGAAAGTTATTTAAAGAGAATTAGTGAATTGGAAGAATTAGCTATGTCTTACGAAGGCGTTTCCAAAGCTTACGCACTTCAAGCAGGAAGAGAACTCAGAGTGATTGTAGAAAGCGAAAAAGTTTCCGATCAGTTTGCAGACGATTTGGCTTTTATGATTTCTCAGAAAATTCAGGAAGAAATGCAATATCCGGGTCAGGTAAAAGTTACGGTAATCAGAGAAAAAAGAGCAACCGCTTTTGCACGTTAGACTAATTTAGAATTCATTGTTTTTGGTTAGTTGAAGACTAGAATTAATATTTTTTCTAAACCTTTTAGATCAATAGTATTTTCTTTTAATTAAGAAAACTTCTCACTGATTGAAAACTTATCGTTTTGTCTTTAAATACTATTCTAGCTGTCTTTTTTTGCTCTTCGCTTGCCTCTAAATGATTCAAAATATTTTCAAGGTGCATTTTCATATGTCCTTTTTGAATTCCGGTAGTAACCAATGATCTAATTGCAGCAAAATTTTGAAGTAATCCAGTAGCCGCAGTTATTTTCATAAGATCTTCAGCGTTTGGATTATCCAATAATTCCAGAGATCTTTTGGCCATAGGATGTAAATGTGTCAAGCCTCCAATTGTTCCCAATGCAATCGGGACTTTTAATGAAAATCTGAAGCGTTTATTTTCTAAACTGCAATCGCTCAAACTTCTGTATTGTCCATCTTTTGCAGCATACGCATGACAGCAGGCTTCTACAGCCCTGAAATCATTTCCACAAGCAATAACCACTGCATCGATACCATTTAGAATCCCTTTGTTGTGAGTCACTGCGCGATAGGGATCCTCTTTTGCAATATTCACAGCCTGCATAAATCGAATGGCAAATTCTTCAGGTTCCATATCCTCATCAGAACTATCCAATTCATCGATATCACATTCTACCCAAACATTTACAAGGCAGTCCGGAGTGTAATTGGAAAGTATGGACATGATAATATCCAGTTCATGTTGATTTTCCGGAACTGATGGCGATTGAGCAATATACTCTTGCAAACTTTTCGCAAAAGATTCCAAACAGCTGTTGATAAAATTTGCGCCCATCGAATCACAAGTTTGAAATCCTACACGCAATTGAAAATAGTTTTCAATATTTTTTAATTGAAGGAATTCAAAAGTAGAAACACCTCCGCCTCGTGCTTCCATATTTTTCAACAAGTCTTTTGCTTCTTTTCTCAATTTATTTTCTATCTCAAGCTGCAAATTTTGCAATAAATGCAATTCTCCATTCCAGTTAAAATGAATCTGACCTAATTTTTTTGTTCCTAATATTTCTGCTTTTACTCCACCTCTTTCTTGCCAGTATTTTGCTGCAAATGATGCAGCGGCAACGACACTACTTTCTTCAGTAACCATCGGAATGCAATACGTTTTATTGTTGATGACCAAATTGGGTGCTACACTAAAGGGCAAGGGAAAATTGCTAATTGTGTTTTCAGAGAAACCGTCCAGAACCTTTTGCTGAGCTTCATTGCGATGCCAGTAACTCATGAGTTCATGCATTACGCTTTCAGGATCTTTAAAGAAATTTTCTACTATCCATTTTATTTTTCCTCTTTTGTTTAATTTGGAAAAACCTTCAATAGATTTTGAATTTTGCATTGAATTCGTGGATTATTTAGACTTAATTTTTAAAAAAGATTTGGCAAGAAGTAATCCTTGCATTTGTGAAACAAAAAATTGTTCCAATTCTTCATAAGAAACTAAAGCGTATTGTAATAAACCGGAAGCCATTCCATAGATGGATTCAGAATTACACAGACTCATCAAATAATAGGCATCAAGAAAATTTTTAACACCACCAGAAATTATAAATTTTTTGCAATGGATGTCTTCTTGTGTTGAAACTAACTGGTTGGTGTATTGAACCATCTGTTCTGCAGTATGACCTACATGACACAAAGATTCATAATTAAAATTCACCAGCTTACTGTTGCGCATCAATTCTAATGAAGCGAAGTTGGTGCCACCATATGCTCCAAATTCTATTGCTTCAAGATCCAATTGCATCAATGCGTGTAATCCCTTCATTGAAATTCCTTGGCCAACTTCTTTTACAATAATAGGAAATTGAAATTTATCTTTTATTCTTCGAATAACATGAATAGGAGCTTCAGATATGTGATCTCCTTCAGACTGAAGCCATTCCTGCATTGGATTTAGATGAATAGTTAGACCATCTGCTTCACATATATTTATAATTTCTAATATGTTGTTTAATTTATCGGACTTTTCCCATTCTGCACATTGTGCTATTCCAATATTTGCAAACAAAGCCTGATCACATAGGTATTTTCGAACTTGGAAATCAGGAATGCAGGAAGGATCTTCAATTATTTTTCTACAAGAACCAAGACCCATCCCAAGCTTAAACTGAGCACATAGTTTAGCGAGATTGATGTTAATTTGCTTAGCTTTATTTGCTCCGCCGGTCATGCTAGAAACCCATACCGGATAATTCATGGACTTACCTGCAATACTTGCAGGCCATAGCTCATCCTTCTTAGGATGACTCCCATGAACAGGATCATAGTCAAATCTCAGATCAAGACTTGCAGGACTAGTTTCTGATTTTAAAGCGAGCTCGATATGATCTTCTTTGCGGCTGGACATTTTTGTATCTTATAGTAACGCTAACTTATTGAAACAAATTCTTTAGTATCTGGTTCTTAAGTTTGCAAGATATTGATAATCCCAGAGCTTGCATTATACTTTTCATTGAATCTAAGACACTTATTAAATGCACACACTTTTAATGTTTAAAAAAATCAAAATAGAGCATGAAAGCCTTTTTATTGAACTTTAAGTCCCCTAAATTAAAATCAAGAGACAATTAGAAGAATGAACAATAATCTGAGCACTTATCATATTATAAAATATTATTATATGATAAATGATTATTAATCTTAATTTTGTTTTAATTTTTGAGTTTAAAATACTTTTAAATTGACAGTTATGTTAGATAATAGAAGCACAACAAATTAGCCTTGAAGGAATTCTACATTTTGATATTTATCTTGTTGACCTGCATTGAATTGCATGCTCAAAAAGACACCATTAAGGATAAGATCAATGTTATTCATTCAGAGTACTTTATTTTTGAAAAAAGTGGTGAGCAAGAATTGCAGTATCTGCAACAGGATGTAGTAATTAAACATAAGCAGACATACTTATTTTGTGATTCCGCAATAATCTTAGGACTTAAGGTAAAAGCTTTCGGACACGTGAGAATTGTTGAAGGTGATAGTCTTCAAATATTTGGCGACACACTGAATTATGATGGTAAAAAACTAAAAGCCGATTTAATTGGTAACGTAATTCTACTTCACCATGGAAAGCAACTATTTACCACAAAACTAAACTATGATCTAAAGAAAAGAATAGCCAGTTATACAGAAGGGGGATTATTGATCACCGACAATACCAAAATGAAAAGTAAGAAGGCATATTATTATGCCAAGACAGAACAGGCTTACTTTAAGGACAGTGTAAATATTATTCTAGAAAATGGAATGAATGTTCAATCAGATACGATTCAATTTGATTCTAAGAAAAATAAAGTGCAATTTTTAGCACCAACTACAATTACTCAAGATGAATTAAATATATTTTGTGAAGATGGATATTACGATGTCACTAATAAATTGGCTTATTTAGATCAATATCCCATTTACAAAAATAAAAGTGAAAAAGCAGAAGCAAAATTAATAATCAGCGATGAATCAAAAAAAATTACAACTCTTATTAAGGATGCTCAAATTAGTGACAGTACTAGTACAGCAAAAGGGGATACAATAATAATTAATGATGTCGACCATACAGTTAATATTTATGGACATGGATCGTACAAAGATAAAGATAGATTGATTGAAGGTTCAAGTATTAAATACAATAGAATAAGTAAGTCTCTGGTCGTTCAAGGAAGCACACAATTATTAGAAGGCAAACAATCTATTTCGGCTAAAAGTATTGTTTATGCAGGTGAAGACGATATTGGTTACGCCTATGAGAATGTGATAGTTACGGATACACAGTCAGGATTTACAATTCATTGCGATACTTTTTTTTATAATAAAAAAGAGAAAAAATTTGTTCCGATTGGATTGAGAAAATATATTTCAACGCCAATGGATAAAGACACGCTATACCTTACGGCTGATGAATTAATTTCGGTAGAAAAAATTGATGAAAAAGATAGCTTTCAAGTGTTGATAGCAAATCATCATGTTAGGATCTGGAGTAAAAGATTACAGGGTTTGTGCGATTCATTATTTTATTCCGGAAAGGACTCCTTATTTAGTTTATTCAAGGAACCTGTACTTTGGTCCGATACCACTCAATTTATCGGTGATACAATTTTGTTAACTATGCGTGATAAAAGCATTGATCAGATACAATTATTGCAAAATGCTTTTATTTTAACTGAATCAAATACACAGCTTTACAATCAGATCAAAGGGCGGAATATTTTTGCCTATTTTTTAGATAAAAAAATTCATTACTCTGATATTTATGGCAATGCAGAAACGATTTACTTTGTTCAGGAAGACAATAAAGATTACATTGGAATGAACTATATAAAGTGTAGCAAAATGAGAATTGATTTTCTGGATAATGAAAAAATAGACTTGATTCATTTTTATTCTAAACCTGAAGGAAATCTGCTTCCTATTTCTCAGGGAAAAGAAAAGAGACTAGAAGGATTCTTATCTCGAAGTAAAGAGAAACCATTAAATTTTTTAGATTTATTCAATTGATTTGATGAAGATTTTATTAGCGACTTACTTGATTTTTTGTTTAAACTTTATAAACGCCCAATCCTTTGAATCAGGATTGAAATCCTATGAAGATAATAATTATGAAGATGCAGTAAATACCTGGAAATCATTGATTGATCAAGGACAAAAATCAGAGTCTATTTATTACAATATTGGAAATGCATATTTGCAACTGAAGAATTATCCGGAGGCAATATATTATTATAATAAAGCACTAAGACTTAGCCCGGGATCAAAAGATGCCGAATACAACCTTAAGTTAGCCATGCAATTTAATGCCATTGAGGAAACAGAATTACAAGGATGGAGCATTGGATCAAGTTTGAGATCAATCTCTAATACTACTACTATCTTAAACTATTTAGTGATTTTTAGTATCCTGGCAATTTTGGGCATAATCGCAGTGAAGCATTTAAGAACTAAGTATTCGTCAATTGTAAGTAAGGCTTTGTTTACAGGATCACTGTTGGTCTTAGTTCTTGCAGGAATGCAGAAATTATTTAATGCAAATCATAGGGAAGCGATTCTCATATATGACTCTGCTTTATATCTGTCACCGGATGAGTTGAGCGAAAAGAAAATAGAACTAAAACCCGGGGAAAAGATTCAAATTAAAGATCAAATAATGGAATGGTCTAAGATTCAAACAGGCAATTATGAAATTGGCTGGATCCTAGCAAACAAATATAGAGAACTGGAAGATTAGATTATTCCTCGCTTTCAGTATCTTCAACCTTAACTGAAGCTGAAGCAGCTAAAGTAGCTGAAGTAGCAGGTACAGAAGGCTGAACCATTTCTTTAACAATAGTTGGATCAGCTATTATGTGAACAAATCTGCGATCTTTAACCGTCTTTGTAAATTTAACTGTTCCATCAGTTAGAGCATAAAGCGTCCAATCTTTACCAATACCAAC
Organism: Saprospiraceae bacterium; assembly: GCA_040006775.1. Classification (GTDB taxonomy): domain Bacteria; phylum Bacteroidota; class Bacteroidia; order Chitinophagales; family Saprospiraceae; genus Vicinibacter. The sequence goes on along the minus strand of JBDTWI010000002.1, from coordinate 75,078 downwards.
GTTTTTACCGGCGTGGAACTTTGAACCTTTTTGGCGAACTAAAATATTTCCAGCTATAGCATCCTGGCCTCCAAATAACTTAATACCAAGACGTTTACTATTGCTATCTCTACCGTTACTAGTACTACCTTCTCCTTTTTTGTGAGCCATTTTATTGTGATTTGCTGTTATCCAATTATTGAATCAATGCTGATATGTGTAAAAGATTGGCGATGGCCGTTCTTTTTTTCAAGACCTTTACGTCTTCTTTTTTTGTAGACAATAACCTTGTCTCCTTTTAAATGAGATAGCACAGTTGCTTCTACTTTCGCGCCGTCTATTTTTGGACTGCCTACTTGTACACTTCCATTGTCAAGCAGTAAAACTTCATCGAAGCTTACTTTATCTCCTTGCTCATTGTCAAGACGATGTACATAAACTTTCTGTCCTGCTTTCACTTTGAACTGTTGTCCTTGAATATTTACTATTGCCAGCATGTTTTTTATAATAAGGGCTGCAAAGGTAATTCAGAATGTTTAAATGAAAAAGGCTTTTTGAAGATAAAAATCAAAAACCTATATGAACTTAGTAAGCTAATTTAATTAATATTATATATAAATATATTTAATATAAAATTACATATAAATCAACCATATACGCAATGAAGATTTACAATAGATCTACCAATTTAATTTTAGATTTTATGGTTTTTCCGTTTCTTTCCACTTTAATAGTTACAGTATGTTGACCATTTCTGCTCAATTTTCTTTGAATTGAACCGAGATTCATAAAATTTGTAGATAAGTGATTGATCGAGATTATTCGGTCCCCCAGTTCAAATCCAGCTTGTTCTCCAGGACTATTTGGTATAACCTGAGCGACATAGAATTTAGAGAAATCTGTATCTCCGGATACAATTGCAAGTCCACTTCGGTCATATTCAAAGGTCTTATGATTCGAATTTTGTTTAAAATAGATTTTTAAGTCTGCATAGTCGAATATGACATCGAATTTCTCTAGAACCTGATTGCCAATAATTCCCTGCTTTACTAGGGCTTCTTTTTCAGATTGGATAGTATTGACTTCCTGGTAACAGGTAACGATGTTGTCAAAAACCAAATCGCACATTTCAAAAGTCTTCGATCTCGCAATATATCCATTAACTAATCCACCAATTCCGGATCCGATTTTTCCGGGTAATAATTGTTTGGGTATGATTAAAGTTGATTGTGCATTTTTGTACAACAGAAGACTTAACCCAGCTCCGGTATCTAACAAAAGATTCAAATGATATACACTATCTCCTTCGCTGATCTTAAGTGTCGATTTGATATATGGCTTATTTTTTACTAAAGAAATATCACACGCTTTAAAGGCATTCAATTTTTTTTTGTTCGGCTTTTTATCTCGAAGGGTAATAATTTGTTTTTTATAATTAATTTCAAAATTGTAATCCATAAAAAAAGAAGCACTTAATATTCCATCAATTTGCTCACCAATCAATTCATTTATTGACTCGATTGGCTCTAATAAAACAATAAACTGAAGTTGTTTGTGTAGATTATTATTGGTTTGAATATTTAGAGGTTGAGTGAGTAAGGCAGGAACTTCTTTGGATAGATCTGAGCCCAGAATTTTAACTTCTCTTTGATATGCATCCTGTATCACATCAGTTGTGATTCTGTTGAAAAGTAGATTGTGTTCTGCTCCAGTATCAAAGATTAATTTTAGAGGAATTACGCTTTCAAGTTTTGTTTCAAGAATTATAAAAGATTGCACATATCGAAAGCGAATTTTTATTGTAGTAGCATTCGCTGAAATACCTAAAAAAAAAATTAATAATAATAATATATACTGTTTCTGGTAAATTTTGAAATTGCAAATAGAAGTCTGATGAAACATAATTTACACTCTGTTCAAAATTACGAAGAAATTATTTTTCCTAATGCATAGCGAACCAAAAGAATTCCTGCAATAAGTATAAGGATTACATAAGATATTGGCCAATATGAAAAAATATAAATATTTGTTCTCTCTAATATCCACATAAGTGAAAGTAGAATTCCAATGATGAGCATTAATCCACTCAATTTATCAAATCCGGGAATAGCTTCAAAACTAATGTAACGACGAATTATAAACAGAGTAATAATCATTGAGAGAATTGGAAAGAATTGAATAAAAAGTTCAGCATCCATAATGCTTCTTCTTTCCCAAAAAAAGAAATAGACATTTAAGGTGACAGCGAAAATTCCAGGTATGCAAGCCGCATAAACAAGAATGGTATAAAAATATTTCCAGGGTTCTTTATAACAATCCGGTTCACTTATCCATGAAATCAGTAAGGTCAATGCAGGAACACCTGCAAAGAAATACAAACAAAGGTTAGGATTAGCTTGTACGTAATCAAAAAACTGCTGAAGGTTCATGATTTGTTAATTTAAGATTCCAAAAGTAATCGAATTGGCTCTTCCAATAAGTCTTTTACTCGAATTAAAAAACTTACTGAAGTGCTTCCATCAATAATTCTATGGTCGTAGGATAAAGCAAGATACATCATTGGTCGAATTTCTACTTTGCCATTTATTGCTACAGGGCGATCTTTGATTGTGTGCATGCCTAAAATGGCAGATTGTGGTGTATTGACAATTGGTGTACTCATTAGAGAACCAAAAACTCCTCCATTTGTAATGCTAAAGGTTCCTCCGGTCATTTCTTGCATACTTAATTTATTGTTTCTTGCTTTTTCTGCAAGCATCTTAAGTTCAATTTCAATTTCATGCAATTTTAAATCTTGGATGTTTCTTATTGGTGGTACAACAAGACCATTTGGAGTTGAAATTGCAAAGGAAATGTCTACATAATCATGATAGATAATATCCTCTTCATCTATGAAGGCGTTAACTTCAGGCATTTCTAATAGTGCTTTAGAACAAGCTTTGGCGAATAGAGACATAAACCCTAACTTAATTCCATAGTTTTGTTGAAACTGTTCATTGGATTTTTTGCGGAGTTCTTGAATTGCCGTCATATCCAGTTCATTGAAAGTTGTGAGCATTGCGGTCTCATTTTTTGCAGAAACCAGATGTTTGGAAATGGTTCTCCTCATTCGCGACATTTTCTCTCGTCTATCACCTCTAGTCAAAGAGAGTTCCAGTCTTTCTTCAATTTTATTTTTTGGTATAGTTTGTTGTGTCTCCAAGAGTATGGATTCTTTCTTGACAACAGGCACTTCTTTTTTCAAATTCGCAGATTGTGAAAGACTTTCAGTCTGTGGATTTTCTTGTGCCGCCTCAAAACCTGCAATGGATGTATCTATCTGAGCGACTATTGCTCCAACACTAAGGTCATCTTTTTCATGTGCAATTTGTTTCAATTTGCCGGAGACTTCAGCTGGTAATTCAAAGGTTGCTTTATCAGATTCAAATTCACAAAGAATTTGATCCATTTTTACTTGATCTCCATCTTTCACTAACCATTTTGAAAGGGTAACTTCAGTTACTGATTCGCCAATGGAGGGTACTTTTATTTCTATAATAGCCATGAAGAATAATTTGCTCAAAGTTAGGCTTAAAATTGACTATATAGTCAATATATAGAATGAACTAAATAATAATTTAGACAAACCTAAATATTAAATTCTTTCCTATGATTTTTTTGAACTAAAATTGCATACTTATCGAAATGAGTTCAAATCTAGAAAAAAAATACCCTTCAAAAATCCTTTTAATTGGAGAATATGCTGTCCTATATGGTGGTCAGGCTTTAAGCATTCCAAATTGGGATTATTTTGGGAGCTGGAAATTTGGTGAGAATACCTTTCCTAGTTTAATGTCATTGTTAGAATTCCTTAATTCTAATTCAAAGCTGAAATCTGTTTTGAATCTTGAAGCATTCAGGCAGGATATAGAAAAGTCTATCCATTTCAATAGTAACATTAGTTTTGGTTATGGTCTGGGAAGTAGTGGAGTTCTAACAGCTGCAATCTACGATCGTTACTGCACTGAAGTAGGTGATGATCTTATGTCTATTCGAAACCAGCTCGCGGACATTGAATCTTTTTTTCACGGTTCAAGCTCCGGATTGGATCCACTTGTTTCTTATACCGCTAAAGTTGTTGTTTCAGATCAATCCAATTGTTCTATGCTCGAGGACATAAATCCTTTTATCTCCGATTATTATAAACTTAGCTTGATTGATTCTGGACTTACAAGAAACACAAGGCTATTGGTTCAAAAATTCCAAAACTTAATGTCAGATTCAGAATTTAAGAATGGATATTTTAATGAAATTATGAAAATAAATTCACTTACAATTCAAAGTATTCTTGAAAAAGATCATTTGCAATTCATGAATGCGTGGAAGGAATTAAGTAAAAAGTCATTGTATTATTTTGAAAATATGATCCCTATGGAAATCTTAAAAATCTGGAAAGAGGGGATTGAATCAGAAAAATTCTATTTGAAATTATGTGGTGCAGGGGGAGGCGGACTGTTTTTAAAGATGGAACCTCAACCTCTTTTTTGAGATTAATTATTCGATCGAATAATTAGTCTAACTAAATCCCTTTAATTCATTTCTGACAGTTAGCTCTCCAATTATTAAAATCTAGGCGATCCAACAATTAATGTTTACTAAAATATCAATCTACGAATAATTTCGTACATTTGCACTGAACTAATAAAACCCTATACAATATGACAATTAATATGCTACTAAAAGTCTGCAGAATCACTTTTGTTTTCGCTTTTGCATTGTGTAATTTACTCTATTCCCAACAAGCAAGCATACATGGCAAACTACAAGATAAAGATAATCAACCATTAATATATGCAAATATATTGCTATTTAATGAAGTTGACAATCAGATGATCAAAGCGATAGTAAGTGATGAATCCGGAAAATTTATTTTTAATAACCTTCATGAAGGAAAATACAATATAGTCAGCAAGTATGTTGGTCTTGAGGATTATAAAACGAAGACCATTGAGCTTAATCAAGACCAATCTTATGACCTTGGATTAGTTAAGATGATCACTTCTCCCATACAATTGGAACAAGCTGTAGTAAGTGCAAAAAGGAAAATGATTGAAGTCAAACCGGATCGATTGATATTCAATGTTGAAGGTACCATCAACAGTACAGGAAGTGATGGAATAAGTCTGCTGAGAAAAGCCCCGAGTGTTATGATAGACAACAATAATAATATTATCGTCTTAGGTAGATCAGGGGTGATCGTCTATGTAGATGGCAAAAGATTGCCATTAAATGGTGAAGATCTTACGAACTATCTTCAAAATCTCACGGCCGATCAAATTGATCGCATTGATATTATAACTAACCCAGGTGTTAAATATGAAGCAGAAGGAAATGCTGGAATAATTGATATTAAACTAAAAAGAAATAGTAATTATGGAAAGAATGGTTCACTAAATCTAACTACGAGTCAGGGGAGATACAACAACATAAACGGTGGGTTGAATCTCAATTATAGAAATTCCAAAATGAATGCTTTCGCTCAAGCCGGTATTGGTCATAATAAAGGTTATCATGATATTGATTTTATTAGCTATCAGAATGGACTTTACATTGAGGAAATAAATTTATTTAAGTATGAAAACAATAACCGCAATTTAAGATTCGGATCAGATTTTTTTATAAACAAGAAAAACACCATCGGATTTTTAGCAACTGCAAGAGGTAGTGAAGGAATACCTAGCGGATATAATAGTATCAAAGTTGCAAATGAAAACAATATGAATAATTTTGATAGTATTTTGATTGCAACTACTGAAACAAATAATCTTAGAAGACAGAATACTTATAACATTAACTATAGATTCAACGACTTAAAAGATAAATCACTAACTGTTGATCTAGATTATGGTTCTTACAAAAGTAGAAATAATAGATATCAGCCAAATCAATATTATAAATCGGACGGCACTACACCTTTAAGTGGTACTTCTTACTATTTTGAGACTCCATCTGACATCTTAATTTATTCATTAAAAATGGATTATGAACAGAGTTTGTGGAAAGGAGTGGTTGGTGTAGGAACCAAAATCGGTGATATCAGTTCTGACAATACCTATCTTGTCATTGATGTAATTAATGGTTCAAAAGTTCAAAATAACAGAAGGTCAAATGACTTTAAGTATTTGGAAAGAAATTTTGCTGCTTATATAAATTACCAAAGATCCTTGTCAAAAAGAATACAAATAAATGGAGGCATACGAACAGAAAAAACAATTGCGAAAGGCGATTTATTTGCTTATTTGCCAGAATTACAACAACCACCAGTAGATTTAAATTATTTGAGTTGGTTTCCAAATATTGGAATAAACTTTGAAATAAATTCAAAAAACAGCATAGGATTAAGTTACGGAAAAAGAATAAATAGACCTGATTATAATGTTTTAAACCCTTTTAATAACCAGTTGAGTCAGTTGTCCTTTGAAAGAGGCAACCCCTTCCTCAAACCCGAAATTGTAAATAATTTTGAGTTGTCCTATAACAATCGAAATAAATACAATTTAAAAATAGGTTATAGTATTACAGACGATCAGATTACAAGATTAATTGGACCGGATAGCTCAGATCTTAGAGCGAGTTACATCAATTGGGAGAATCTTGCAACTCAAAAAGTTTGGAGTTCCAATCTTTCCTTTCCAATTGAAATTTTTTCATGGTGGAATTCATATTGGAATATTAGTGCTTCTCATATTCAGAACTTGGCTGATTATGGTGAAGGTGCCAAAATAGACATCAAAGTATTTAATTTTAATTTTTATCAACAACAAACATTTAATTTACCAAAAAAATTAAACCTGGAACTTTCTGGCTACTATTCAGGTCCGGGAGTATGGGGTGGAGTTTTTATCACAGATGCAAGTTGGAGTTTAGATATTGGTATTCAGAAAAAGTTTTTTAATGAAAAACTCAACGTAAAATTAAGTGGAAGTGATCTTTTCTTTCAATCTTTCTGGAGTGGTTACTCTGATTTTGATGGACTGTATGCAAAAGGTAAAGGTTTGAATGATTCCAGAAAAGCAGCAATTAGCATGGTGTATAAATTCGGCAATCAAAAAGTAAAATCACGAAATCATAAGACAGGAATTGAGGATGAAGAAGGAAGAGTAAAATAAAATTATACCGTTTGTGTGTTTTCAAATTTTTAATTTGATTCTTGGTAGCATGTCAATTTAGTTAAAATTAAATTATTTTTCAAAAGCTTAAATATTGTAAACCCTAATAAGCGTAGGCTCTAGCCTACGTTTGAGTGTTTACAAATTTTTAATTTGATTCTTGGTAGCATATCAATTTAGCAAAAGTTATAAAAAAATTAAACTATTTTTCAACTGCTTTTAATTTGTAAACATATTTATATGCTAACTTAGCTTTCTGATTTAGGTTAAAAACCTGAGTGCGTTCGAACGAGCTCCTTAGTCCCTTGTTTAATAAACTAAAAAAAATGAAAATAAGTATATGTCTAATTCTTCCTCTAATATTCCTAAGGTGCAATCCTGATAACTGCCCAAGAGAGTTTGAAATTCCAGTTAATTTAAGTCCATCAAATTCTACTTTCAGAATTGGAGACACAATTAAGCTATTCTCAAAATTTTCCAAATTTCTTCATGAAATTAAACTAAATGAAAATTATAATTTTGAAAAAACTATAATCGATTTAGGTATTCAATGTTTCAAAATTGATACATTAAATAACAGTCGACAATCTGTAATTGGAAGGAATATAAAATTTTTAATTTCTGATTCAATAGACTTATCATTAGATGATGCTGGAGTAAGTGGAGGTAAATTGTTGCATGGAAGATTTAATTTTATCGTTGATTCATTTTTTACAATGGCAAATTTAATACCTGTGATTCCAGGAATTTATTGTATTTGGTTTGGCTCTGCAAATTATGATCAAAAATTTCCTGGACAATGTTCTTGGAATGATGTTTATGATATTCATTCAAAAATGAATGGTGGAGGAAAAAATAATGTAGATTTTTTGAAAGAAGCAACGGATTCATTCTATATTAATTGGATGCTTGCAGATTCTATTACAAGGTTTCACAATTTTGGAGGTTATTGTATTAAAGTAGTGCTATAAAGCTAGAAAAAATTAAAGCATTTAGCTATAGAACATACTTGGTTTGAATATAAGTAACTAATTATAACTAGGAAACTCTGTGTGTTTTCAAATTTCTAATTTGATCCTTTGGTAGTATATAAATTTAGTCAAAAGTAAAACAAGAATTAGACTATTTTTCAAAAAGTATTAAATTTTAAACTTATTTGCATTCTAACTTAGCTTATTGATTCAGGTTAAAAACCTGAGTATACTCGAATGTAGGCTAGAGCGCACGCTCAGGATAGGTGACTTTTATAAAAAATAATATTATAAAAATTGAATAAGAAATTAATATGCTAAAAAAACGAAAACCTTCATCGCACATATTTCTTAATGTTGCTTTTAAACTAATATTAGAATCTATCATATCATTATAATCTGTAAAGTATTTAGAACCAATAAAAAATAAGATTCCAAAAAAAACAACCTCTGATATTAAAATCTTATAAGTTAAACTCAAAAAATTTAATTTTGATATGCTTATAGTAAAAATAATAAGTATTATATAGCCAGGAAAAGAATATATAAAATATTCCACGCCTCCTTCAATAAGAATTAAGAAAAATCCAGCTACTTCACTAACATAGATTGCAAATATTAAAGAAAAAATAAGTAATCTTATTAATTGTATCCGAAAAAATAAGCTAATCGCTTCTAAGAATACTTTCTTAATTTGCATGTTATGTTTGTAATATTTTGAATTCCTTTTAACGCCCTGCTGAGACTAGGCTCACGCTAAAGCGTGATAAATCAACCTACATTTGTATGTTTTCAAATTTCTAATTTGATTCTTTTATAGCATATCAATTTAGTCAAAAGTAAGCTATTTTTCAACAGCTTTTAATTTGTAAACATATTTTTTTCTAACTTAGCTTATTGATTCAGGTTAAAAACCTGAGGACGCTCGAACGTAGGCTAGAGCCTACGCTCAGCATAGGGGTAAAATTTTCCAGATTTAACGGAATAAAGAATATAAGTGTAACACATACAAAAAAAAAGCTCCGGACAGAAAACATCTACCAGAGCTTTTGCGGACCGGACGAGACTCGAACTCGCGACCCCGTGCGTGACAGGCACGTATTCTAACCAACTGAACTACCGGTCCTTATATTAATCTACTATTGAAAAATAGAATAAAATACGAAAATATTAAGGGCTTCCTTTAAAGCGACTGCAAATGTATAGTTTTATTCTAAATATGGCTCATTTTGGACATAAAAATTAAAACTATTCGGGCTTTTTTGACTTTCATAATTCTTATTATCCTAATTTGGGCGCAATTTTAAGCACATAACTCATTACAAATCCAATAAATACTTGATTATATGATATTTATGGAATTCGAAAAGCCTCTGGAGACCCTTCAGAACCAGCTTGAACAGATAAAGAAGATAGCAGAGGAAGGCTCCATTGATATGTCAGGGCAAATTTTAGAACTAGAGCATAGGATTATTACCAAAAGATCGGAAATTTATTCAAATCTTACTGGCTGGCAAAGGGTTCAATTGTCAAGACATCCTGAGCGTCCTTATACGCTTTATTATATTCAGGAGATGTGCAAACAATTTGTAGAATTGCACGGTGACCGATACGTTAAGGATGACAAGGCCATAGTTGGTGGAATTGCAAATCTTGATGGATTGAATTGTGTAATTATAGGTCATCAAAAAGGTACTACCACAAAACTAAGATCCTATAGGAATTTTGGAATGGCAAATCCTGATGGCTATCGCAAAGCATTGAGATTGATGAAACTTGCAGAAAAATTTAATCTACCGGTTATTACCTTGATCGATACGCCTGGAGCTTATCCGGGAATTGAGGCTGAGGAAAGAGGGCAGGCTGAAGCCATCGCTAGGAATCTTTTCGAAATGGCTCAATTAAAAGTTCCAATTATTTGTTACATCATTGGAGAAGGTGCATCTGGAGGTGCACTTGGTATAGGAGTAGGAGATAAGGTTTTTATGCTAGAAAATACTTGGTATTCAGTGATTTCGCCGGAGTCTTGTTCATCAATTCTTTGGAGAAGTTGGGAATTTAAAGAAAAGGCAGCGGAAGCATTGAAATTAACTCCGGAACATATGTTCTCATTCAAATTAATAGATGGTATTGTCAATGAACCAATAGGAGGCGCCCATTCAAATCCATCTGAAATGGTGACTATTTTAAGGAAGCATATCATCGATAATTTGCAAAGTCTAATTGGAGTTGACCCCGAGAAGAGAATTTCAGAGAGAATTGACAAATATTGTCAAATGGGAAAATATAAAGTAATAGAACCTCCTAAAATTAAACATGAAGCCTGATTATAGCAATTATAAAGGAACTGGAGTAGCACTCATTACACCTTTCAAATTAGATAGATCAATTGATTTTGATGCTTTAGATAGATTAATTGAACATTGCATTAAAGGTGGTGTGGAATCTTTGATTTCAATGGGTACTACGGGTGAATCAGTATGCTTAAGTCCAGAAGAAAAAAATCAGGTAATACGATTCACAATAGAACGAACTCATTCAAGAGCCCAGGTTATTGTAGGAATAGGTGGAAATAATACAGCTGAGTTAATTAAGGAATTAAGCTCACTTAATACCGCTGGAGTTGATGGTATACTATCCAGCAGTCCTGCTTATAATAAGCCTAGTCAAGAAGGTATATTTCAACATTATATGGCTCTCGAAGCAGTGAGTACTTTACCCATTATTATTTACAATGTTCCGGGAAGAACTGCTTCTAATATTACAGCTTCAACTACACTTAGATTAGCAAATGCTTCAGATAAATTTGCAGCAATTAAAGAAGCTTCCGGAGACTTAACCCAGGCCAATGAGATACTAATCGGAAGACCGGAGCATTTTTTAGTGCTTTCTGGGGATGATCCTTTGGCACTGGCATTAATAGGAATTGGGGGAGATGGAGTTATTTCAGTTATCGCAAATGCTTATCCTAAAGAATTTTCAACGATGATAAGATCTGGATTAAAAGGCGATTTTAAATCAGCGAGAATTGAAAATAATAAATTATTTCCTTTACATAAATGGTTATATATAGACGGGAATCCAGCAGGAATCAAGGCAGCAGCAAGTATTCTTGGTATCTGTGAAAACAATCTCCGATTGCCTTTAGTAACTATGCGTGAGGAAAATTATCAGATGCTTAAATCTGAGATGAATAAGACTAATTAAGCAAGCACTCTTTTTATTTTTCGTCTAAGTCTTCCGACATTATTTTACTCACAGGAAAAGTTGCTTCTATTGATTTAATTGTTCCTTTTTGAAAATTTTGATCTGCATCAAAACCATAACCTTGTACAATTTCACTGCTTCTTGAAAGTCTGACAAATTTGTCTGTAGTTACTCTTCCATTTCTTTCATCCCAAATCAATTCCGAAGTTTCAAGTTTTTCACCTTTGGGATTCGTTAATAATACATGATCATATAAATAGGTTTTACCTTCAGACAAAATCCGAATCGCATAATTAGAAACTAAATTATTACTTAAGATTCCACGACTATAAAAACTCGCTTTTAATCCTTTTTTAAATTCGTCTTGTGCCTGATTATTTACCTGAGAGCGCAACATTTCAGGAGCTTTAATATTCATCACTACCTTTCCGGAATCTGTGTAATTTAGATCTACATTTTTTAATAATTCTTTATTTGAAAGAGTCAAAGCTTCTTGTTCAGATATTTTTTTTACTTCTGATTCACATGAAATAAAAAAAAAGAGAAGAACTAATACCGGCCAATATTTCATTAGCGCAATATGGTTATATCGCCGCTAAAATCTTTAATAGTACCATCAATGAATTTTGCAATAATGACATAAGTAAAAACACCAGGATTGACTTTTTCTCCTTGAAAAGTCCCGTCCCACAACCTGTCAAATTCTGATTTAGAAACATTTTGGCGGCCATAGGTTTTTCCTCCCCATCGATCAAATATTTCCAATTTTTCCAGACTAACTAATGCGTCATTACCTCTAACAATAAAGTAATCATTTATTCCATCATCATTTGAGGATAAAACGTTAGGAGCAAAAACATTATATTCTTTTTTCACTCGAATAAATATACTGTCCTTACCTATACAACCGTTTTCGTCGATGGCAGTAACCGTATAATAGCCATCTTTTAACGGTGAATATGTTGTGGTCTGACAGGTAGAACAAATCTCTGTTCCGAAAGTGCTCCAAATAAAATTATACACACCTGAAGGTTGCACAGTTGCACTTAAATTGACTTTGTCTCCCAACAGTATTTCAAGATCTGACCCTGCACTAACAAGAACTGGTGGAGGTTCAGCAATTGTAAAGTTGATTGAACTTGTACATCCCTTTCTATCCTGAATATACAAGGTGTAGGTTCCTGCAGCCAAATTATTCAAGTCAGTAATTTGGAAAAAATCAATTCCATCTAGACTAAAAGTGTAATACTGCAATTGAGTTAATTGATCTGTGTATGGATTTCCTTTATTGCCTCTAAATACAATTCTTCCATTTTTTTCTCCAAAACACTTGACGTCATATATACTGTCAATAATAACTTCTATATCCGGTAGATCTTCACAGCATGGTTCAGCAACAATTCGCTTAACTTTTGAAATTTTACATCCAAGATCAGTGGTTAAAGTCAGAGTAATAAATTTTTCTCCAAAAGAATTGTATGAAACACCATGAGGGCCTTTTGTGTCAGCAGTTTGCGGAATAGCACCCACACCAAAATTCCATTCATACTTAGTTATATTTCCAGCCACAAAAGTTGAAAAATCTTCAACCGAAAATAATGTTTCGCATCTCAATCCTGAATCTGGAATGACTTTAAATAAAGGTTCTGGACCTTGAAATTCGCACCCCCCCCAATCCATTGCGAAACCAATCCCCGTATTAGAAAAATTATTAATTACTAAAGTATATGCACGACCAGCCACCATGTCAATGTATTTAGAAAAACCATTTTCACCTGCATCACAGTTAAAATTCTCAGAAGTGTCTCTATCTGTTAGATTTAAACCTGTTGCGTAGGCACAAGGCGGAGCAGTAGCATTGCATCGCAATAGTTTTTTATCCGCACAATTATGTATGCCTGATGGTAATTCATAAACAGCAAAGTCTAAATCATCACTAGGATTCAATGGTCTTAATGTAAAAGTTAACTGACAATCATTTTTTGCGATCCAAGTATACCAGGTAGACTGAGACTCTGAACTTCCAAGACCTCCTCCTTCGCCTAGACAAGATCCAGCAGCTTCGTTTGGATCGATTCCGTTGCCGGAAAATGCGTCATTTACGAATGGGTTATTGTTGCATAAGACTGTTGCGGCTCTACAATCTTGTTCAGCCTTTGCAGGTGGAAAATAATTGTTAATGCATAATTGGAAAGTTCCAAAAGCATTGTTCCTACCGTCAATTCGAATAAAGTATTGCTGACCTACAATTAATCCTCCCTTATAAAGTGTCAGAATCCCATTATTTGCGTTATCTGATGAACAGGCTAATTGATTTATGGTCCCACCACAGACACCCGAATATAATGCAGCAACCATTGAAGATAAAGTGCCTCCTGCAACTCCATTGTTTTTTGGATTGGTGCCAATTATAGTTATCGATACGTCTGAAGCCAATGCTCTGAAGCTAAACCAAACATCTGAAGGACTTGCCACCCAACAAGTAGCTGCCCCATAGGATGGAGTTCCACCAACATTAGTGAACTCACCTACCTTACTACAATATTGAGTAACATCAACTATTTTGACTGCGTTCGAGCAATTGTCATTTGCAGGTTGTGCAAATAAGACATAAAAGCTCTGAATGAAATAGAGTAGAAAGAGTAAATTTTTCTTCATGTCGGGATATCCTTACTTAAAAGACACTTTAAGAGAACGAAATGTTGGTTCAAGTTCTTCTTTTCGTTGCCTAAAAATATGTTAATTTATAAAAATATTTGGCTTTTACTTTAAAACTAAGGCATTTCCCTAATAGAATACTAAATTTGCCCCTACTTTCAATGTTTTCATTAGCCAATATACTCACCGTTCTAAATCTATTCTGTGGCTGCCTTGCAATACTACAGGTAACTCAGAATAAACCATCTTGGGCTTTGGCTTTGATGGGTCTGAGTTTAGTTTTTGATTTTCTAGATGGCTTTGTTGCTCGATGGATGAAACAGGAGTCCGAAATTGGGATACAACTTGATTCTTTAGCTGATGTTGTTTCATTTGGCCTACTTCCTGGAGTTATGATGTACTCTCTTATGACTGAGAATTTATCGACTCATGGTTTAGCTAATGAATTCTCTTATCTCGGCTTCCTTTTAACTTGTTTTGCGGCATTCCGTTTAGCCAGATTCAATGTTGAAGCGGATGGAAAAATTAAAAACTTTCAAGGACTTCCAGTTCCGGCTATGGCCATATTCATAAGTGGTATTTATGGGTCTTATTATTTGCAAACAATTCCATATTCTTATATTTATCATCCAATAAATATTTTATTGTTTATTATCTTACTTTCTTATCTCATGTTAAGTAGAATTTCAATTTTGAAAGTAGTACTGAATAAGCAATTTCTATTTACCAATTGGATTTTAATTATCGCTTATGTTAGTTGTATAGTTTTAATTTGTTTTTCAAATTTTATTTTTTTGAGCATTCTAATTGTAATTCATATTGCTTTTAGTCAATTCGAAACCTTATTTAAAAAAATCTAGTCAAGATATTATGCCAAATTACACAGCTAAAATAATCATAATGCCAGTAAAGGAATTATTAGATCCTCAAGGTAAAACTGTAGCAAATAATATGCAACATCTACACATTTCAGGTGTTCAGGATGTTCGTATTGGAAAGCATATTGAAATGTTATTGAGTGCATCAAATGAAACTGAAGCTGAAAATATAGTTGATGAGTCCTGCAAGAAATTGTTAGCTAATTTAATAACGGAAACGTATACTTATAAGGTCGTGCCTGTAAATAATTAATATGCTCTATCTTGTTCCAACTCCAATAGGCAATAAAGGAGACATGACTCCTCGTGCCATTGAAGTGTTAAAAGAAGCGGACTTAATTTTGGCCGAGGACACTAGAGTTAGTGGTCCATTTATAAGAAGTTTCGAAGTTAAGGCTCCAATATTTAGTTTTCATTCCAACAATGAACATCATCAGGTAGAACAAATTATTGAACGATTAAGACAAAATCAAAAAGTCGTTTTAGTTTCAGACGCAGGAACACCAGGAATTTCGGATCCGGGATTTTTATTGGTTAGAGCTTGCAGAGAAGCTAAGTTAGAAGTTATAGCTCTTCCTGGAGCAACAGCATTCGTTCCTGCAATAGTGTCATCCGGTCTTCCTTGTGAAAAATTCTATTATCAAGGGTTTCTACCGCTCAAAAAAGGCCGTAAAACACAAATAGAGTGGTTGGCTGAATTACCTTGTACTATTGTAATGTATGAATCTCCTCATCGATTGCTTAAGTGTGTGGAAGAATTAAAAAAAATTTTTGGTGATGAGAGAAAATGTTGTTTAAGTAAAGAGATCAGTAAGATGTTTGAACAACATTTTTACGGGAGCTTAAAAGAAGTCTCTGAGAATTTATCCAAATTGAGTAAAATTCAAGGTGAATGGGTAATTGTAGTTCAAGGTAAAGAATAAAACTTATACCATAAATTATTCTTTTGCAGATTTTTTTAGATGTCTACTATACTATTTCTTACTTGCAACCAATGAATAAACCATTGGAATTTTATTTTCAAAATGTACAATTCTAAATTTTCCCGGCTCAAATTCTTCAGTACCTAGAAAACAATTATAAGGAGAATAATTGTATTCTTGGAGATCGTCAATCTTCAGATCATGATTTTTTAGTGATTGAAAGACTTCCGCCAAACCATGATTCCAACAAACCGATTCAAATTGTAAATCAGAATCTCGTTCTGCATAAGTTCCATTTTCTGTTTCTATTATTGGGTCTCCTTTGAAATAAGAAAAATTGATAGAATTGAATTCATCACTAAACATCCAAACTACCGGATGAAATTCTACAAAAACAAATTTTCCGTCAGGTTTCATGAAATTACTTACAATTCCGGCCCATTTTTCGATGTCTTCTAACCATCCAATGGTCCCATAACTTGTATATACGAGGTCAAATTTTTGATCTAAAAATTGATCTAATTCTAAGACATCAGCACATATAAAATTGACCTGAATTCCAAGTTCTTTTGCTAATTCTTTGGCTTTATCAATTGCATCTTCAGAAAAATCTACTGCAGTGACTTTTGCACCTAGCTTGGCTAATGAAATACTGTCCATACCAAAATGACACTGAAGATGTAGGATTTCTTTTCCATTAATTTCACCTAAAAGTCCTAATTCAATTTCATTCAAAGAACTTTTGCCATCTTTGAATGAAGAAACGTCATAAAAATCTGAATTAAAGTGAGATTCAACTTTTCTATTCCACGCATTTTTATTAATAGTTAAATAATCAGCTGGTACATTCATATTTGTTTGTATTTAGGATGATTTCAATGTAATAATTCTTCGGCTTTTAAAATTAGTGGATCAGATTTCAAATGCAATTGTTCTTCCTCAGCTTCTCCAAATAAAATCCGGGTCAACTGAAACTTTAGTTCTTGAAGAATTAAATCTTTATTCTTGATTATAATTTTATCCTTGCTAACATTGATCCAATTTTTTAATGCATAAGTCGATATTAATAAGTCCGCATTTTTTTTCTGTTGTAGGGTTTTTAGATCCTGAAAATGTGTGAGAATAAAATCTGTACAGAAATTTTTAATCTCTTCGTTGCTTTCTTGCAATTGCAAATTGATTTCAATATCAGGAAATAATCCTTGTCCGTTTGGAAAAGATTTTGAACCTTTCCGGACAGCTATGGTATCTGCATCAAACGGACTCAACCAATGTAAACTTGAATCTGATCTTGCATTATAAGAGTTTTGAATACAACGGCCGGTTGGAAGAATAATTCGCGAATTAGCCAACTCTAATGAAGATCCATCACTCAGTGGATAGAGCTCAAGAATTGTAGCTTTTCCAAATGATTTTGTACCAATAATTGTTGCTCTTCCAAGATCCTGTAGTACCCCTGCCAGAATTTCTGAAGCTGATGCAGAATTTTCATTAATTAGAACGATAATCTTTTGTAGATGGAAAAATGGTTTTCCTGTGGACATGTATTTACGTTCTTGCTTGGTCTTGTTTACTGTTTTAAAAAGTAAAACATCTGATTCATTCACCAATTGATTCAGAATATCCGCAGCTGCATCAAGTAATCCGCCAGAATTATTTCTCAAATCAATAACTAAATTTTCATAAGATTTATTGAAAGCATAGTTTTCAACTTCTTGCATAAATTCTTTGTAAGTACGTTCAGAAAAGCGATTTATTTTAATGTAAAAACTTTTATCATTCAATGAGAACGCCGTCTTTATACTTTTATTTAAAATATCACTCTTCGGAATGCTTACAAGTTTTTCTTCTTCTTGATTTGGCTTAGATATTTTTAGTTCTAGTTTTTCAGGATTGTTCTGAGCATATTTGGATATAGAATCCAGATAGATATTCGACGACAGAATAACTGTGCCATTTATTTCTTTAACTATATCACCAGGCTCAATGTCATATTGGCTTGCGGGTCCATTGGGAAGAATACTTTCAACATAAACTTGATCTTGTATAATTTTAAAGTTAATGCCACCTCCCTGATATATTCCGTCTAATTCATCATGAAGATTATTCAATTCATTTTTTGTCAAATATTCTGAATAAGGATCTAATGCATACATCAATTGCTGAATCAAGAAATCTGTAGATTCTTCCATATTAAGACTATCTACATATCTCGATTGAAGAAAAGATAAGACATCTTCTAATTTTTGTTTTGATGCATAATTAGAATTTACAAATTGTGTATTTTCTGTTCCTATTGTTTTCGGTGGTTGGAGTTTGTATCCAGCATACATTCCTAAAGAGGAACATAAGCCAATAATTAATGGCAACCAGATTAAAACTTTTGAATTACTTTGATCCACAATTTTAATAATAAGTAAATCTTCTTACATCTGCAACATATTTAGCTAAACGCACAACTTGACAGGAATAACCATATTCATTGTCATACCAAGCATAAAGGGTTACTGTTTTGCCATCATTAGAAAGTATTGTTGACGGAGCATCGAAAACGCAAGCAACTGTAGAACCTACAGCGTTGCTGCTAACATATTCGGTGGACGAAGAATATTGTAATTGTTCTGCCAAATCACCAAAATATGCAGCCTGTTTTAGACTATCTAAGACTTCATCTATTGTGCATACTTTACTTAAACTTAAATTGAGAATGGCTAAGGATACATTTGGTACCGGTACACGTACAGCATTGCCAGTTAATTTACCTTTTAGTTGAGGCAGAACTTTTGCAACAGCGCTTGCTGCTCCTGTACTTGTAATGACCATATTAATTGGAGCACTTCTACCTCTTCTTGGTTTTTTATGAAAATTGTCTAATAGATTCTGGTCGCTGGTATAAGCATGTACTGTTTCAATATGGCCTTTTTCTATTCCAAAAGATTTATCAATTACATGAATAATCGGAACGATTGCATTGGTAGTACAAGATGCTGCACAAAAAATATTTTCCAATTCTGTATTCACAATATTTTGATTAACTCCTACAACAATATTTGGAATGTCTTTGCCGGGAGCTGTAAGAATTACTTGTGAAATACCCGGACGCAAGTGAACACTTAATTTCTCTTTTGTATCCCACATCCCTGTATTATCAATTAAGAGGGCATTATTAATTCCATATTGTAAATAATCTATTTCTGAAGGATCAGAAGCAAATATCATATGGATAATATTTCCATTAATTTCAATCTGAGATTTTTCAGCGATAACTTTAATTGTTCCTCTAAAGTTTCCGTGTATGGAATCTGTTTCAAGAAGCGACATTCTTTTCAACATCTCTTCAGTTCTATCTTTCATACTTGGGCGAATTACAATTGCACGAAGTCTAAGTTGTTCACCTTTACCCGTGGTCGTAATTAGTCTTCTCGCCACCAGCCTTCCAATTCTCCCAAAACCATACAATACAATATCCCGATGTGGATCTGAACTATGTTTTAAATTAAATCCATTTTTCAAGCTCTCCCGTACAAAATCACCTAAATTTTTTTGATCAGTATTGAGCCATTCAGTTGCGAGTTTGCCGATATCAATTCTTGATGCAGTAAGCTCATGGATATTAAATATTTCTTTTGCTATGCTCAATGTAAGATCAACATCTACTGACTTTTCTGTATAATTAACTGCATAACTATGGTACAATAAAAGTTCACTAGGACGAAGATCAAATAGATCTCTTCGAAAAAGTATTAGATCAATAGAACGGTCAAAACTTAATTCACCAACTATTTTACTCAATTCAAGAGCTTTTTTCTCCTTTTCTCTCCAGAGGCTAAGATCTAATTCAGGATTAACAAATTTCATTTCGTCCATAGTTCAATTTTGCCATAAATTTCGTAAAATAATTGACATTCTTAAATTCAAATATTGAATTTATTTCCAATTAGGGAAAAGTAGAATAGCTGCTTTTTCCAAGTTCTAATCAACAAAAAATAAAATGAAGAATAATTTTGAAAAGCAATTCGTATTAAATTCCTAGATACTGCTTTAACAATTTACTTCTAGTTGTAGATCTAAGTTTATTGATTGCCTTATCCTTAATCTGGCGAACCCGTTCTCTAGTAAGTCCGAATTTATCTCCAATATCTTCCAGAGATTCCGGATGTTCTATGCCTAAACCAAAGTATAGCTTAATTACATCTGCCTGTCTGTCCGTAAGTGTACCTAAAGCTCTTTCAATTTCTCTTCTTAAAGATTCTTTGAATTCCAAAGAAGAATCTGTTGCAGGTGTAGTGTTATTTTCCAACACGTCAAGTAAAGAATTGTCCTCTCCATCAACAAATGGTGCATCCATAGATACATGTCTTGCGGCAACACCTAAAGTAGTTTCAACTTCTTCTGTGGGAATCTCCAACAAGGTGGCTAATTCTTCCGCACTAGGCTCTCTTTCAAATTGTTGCTCTAGCTCAGAAAAAGCCCTATTTATTTTGTTTAATGACCCTACTTTATTTAGGGGTAATCTTACAATACGAGACTGTTCAGCCAAAGCCTGCAGGATAGATTGTCTAATCCACCAAACTGCATAAGAGATAAACTTAAATCCTCGGGTTTCATCAAATCTTTGAGCAGCCTTGATTAATCCAAGATTTCCTTCATTGATAAGATCTGAAAGAGAAAGTCCTTGATTTTGGTATTGTTTTGCAACAGAAACAACAAATCGCAAGTTAGCTTTCGTTAATTTTTCTAAAGACAGCTGGTTTCCTTGCTTAATTTGTTTGGCTAACTCAACTTCTTCTTCCGGAGTCAAGAGATCTACTTTACCTATTTCTTGAAGATATTTTTCTAGTGACTGACTTTCTCGATTAGTAATCGACTTGGTGATCTTTAACTGACGCATGAAATAGGTTTATTATAAATAGTTGATAATAAGATGTTTAAGCAAGAAAATATAGTATATTTAAATAAAAATTCAAATATCCCTTTCACTTGAACAAGCTTATAGTAAACTACAATAATGTTCTTAGATCAAAAAAAGTTCATAAAAGCTTAAAAAATTGCATAAAGAGTCTAATATTGCCCTTTCTATAGAATATCACTAATAAAGTATACACCATGGCTAGAGTTCAGTTTAAAGTAGAATTTATGTTTAAAGCGTCGCCTTCGATAATCTACTTATTTGTTACCCAGGCTACCGCTATCGTTAGATGGTTCTGTGATAGAGTTGACAATATAGGCGATGTCTACACTTTTTCTTGGGAAGGATCTGATGAGATAGCTGAAATGGTAACCGATATTGAAGATGAACTAGTAAAATACAAATGGGAAGATCAGGATGGTGAGTTTATCCAATTCCGGTTATATAAAACAGATATCACCAATGAAACAATTCTTGAAATTACCGATTTCTGTGATGACGATGAGGTAAGTGAACAAATAGATGTATGGGAAGTTTATATAAAGAAGCTTAAGGCCGCTTGTGGGGGCTAAGAACTTTTTTGATTAAATCCTTGAACCTAATTTACTATGGATGAACTTAACTTGCTCAACGATCAAAAAAAATATAAGTTCAAAGAACTAAAAGTTTATTCTTCAACAGAATGGTTAGCAGATAATAAGAAAAAATATCGTCAGGTATTTGACCGTTTAGAAACCACCTACATTTACGCAGAACTATCCTTTTATAATAAGTGGTTCGATAAAGATTTTTGGGAAGCCGACATTGAACTTAAATGTTTTTGTTTAATTAAATCTAAGAAGGAAGTTTGCAATTTAAGTTTTAAAAGAAAAATTTCTAAATACGACCATCTTGTAAATATTCGGGAAGGTTGGGGCAATAAGAAAGAAGGAATCTTTTGGAAAAAGGGAACCTATTATTGGGAGACTTGGATCGATGGAGAAAAAATTGCTACAAAATATTTTTACGTCGAAGATTCAGGTGTGCATGAAGAGGATGGTACAAATCCTTATGTTGATTTGCTAAGTTTAAAATTGTTTGAGGGACCCTTTGATGAAATAACTGAAACAGATCGAACTTATTATACCTCATTTAGTGGTGCTGAAACAAGATACATTTATGCAGAAGTTGTATTGAAAAATAAATGCATTCAAGCAAACTGGCAATGCGAATTGTTTGTCAAGTTTCACAATGAAGCAAGAGAACTAAAAGGACAACTTATAAGGTTGGTCCCGGTTAAAAAAGAAGAAGATAAAATAACAATAATAGCCGGTTGGGGATCTAATGTTAAAGGTTCTTGGTGGGATGGTTTGTATACCTGTGAAATAGTTTTTATGGACGAATTATTGGGTATGATGTCCTTTTATGTTGAAGAAGAATTTGAAGAAGGAGTTGCAAATATTACCTTACCACACTTAAATGAACCTGTCATTCTTCCAGCTGAAGATTATGATCAGCAAACTTTTGAAGAAGTTCTTGAAAATTTGGACAGACTTGTAGGTTTAAAAGAAGTAAAGCGAAAAGTACGGGAACACGCTTTGTATATTCAGTTTTTAAATCTTAGAAAAGACAGAGGGATTGAAGAACATGATCAGATAGTTCTTCATTCAATCTTTATGGGTAACCCGGGAACAGGTAAAACTACTGTTGCCAAAATGATGGGACAACTCTATAAGAAAATGGGTGTATTGACTAAGGGTCACGTTTATGAAGTAGATAGAGCTGAAATAGTAGGTGAATATATTGGCCAAACTGCTCCAAAGGTTAAGGAGGTGATAGAAAAAGCACGAGGAGGAGTACTTTTTATTGATGAAGCTTATTCACTTGCTAGAACTAATGACGACAGTAAAGATTTTGGACGGGAAGTCATTGAGATATTGGTCAAAGAAATGTCCAATGGGGCAGGAGATATCGCTATAATTATGGCAGGATATCCAAAGGAGATGAAATATTTTCTAGATTCAAATCCTGGATTAAAAAGCAGGATTAAACTCTACTACAATTTTCCTGATTACCTACCTCAAGAATTGTATGAAATTGGTGAGTTTGCATCTTTGGAAAAAGCAATTCAATTTACACCTGATGCAAAAGATTTACTTCAACACATTATTCTTAATGCATATCGCAACAGAAACAACAGCTTTGGAAATGCAAGATTTATTTTTGACTTAGTTGATAAGGCTAAAATTAATCTTGGAATAAGAGTTATAACTGAAGGACACACCACTGAAATGACTATCGATGAATTGTGTACAGTTACATTGATGGATGTTCAGGGAATAGAAATAGAACCAATGAATGCTAAGCCAAAAATTCCGTTGGATCAAAAACTTTTGGTTGAATCACTTGCTGAATTAGATGAATTGATTGGCATTCCTCAGGTAAAAAAAGAAATCCATGAATTGGTACAAATTGTTCAATATGCACAACGAGCCGGCAAGGAAGTATTGAATCAATTTTTCCTTCATACTGTTTTCTTAGGAAATCCTGGTACCGGCAAAAGTACCGTGGCGCGAATTTTAGCCAAAATATTTAAGGCCTTAGGCATTCTGGAAAGAGGTCATATGGTGGAAACAGATAGACAAGGATTAGTTGCAGGTTATTTGGGTCAATCGGCTATTAAGACTGCTGAAAAAATTGAAGAATCAATAGGTGGTGTACTTTTTATAGATGAAGCTTATTCTTTGACACAAAACATGTCAGGACAAGGAGATTATGGAGCAGAAGTTATTCAGTCCCTTTTGAAAAGAATGGAAGATCAAAGAGGTCAATTTTTCGTTTTTGTAGCGGGATATATTGATCAGATGGAAGCTTTTCTGAAATCAAATCCTGGACTAAACAGTCGTTTCGATAGAATACTTAAATTTGAGGATTATCTACCTCAGGAATTGATGGACATTGCAATTAAAATGTTTGCAGATCACAAATTATTAATACATGATTCTGCAAAGAGTCAATTTTTAAATTTTTTGGAATACTTATATCAATCCAAAGATAAATTCTTTGGAAATGCGCGTACTATTAGAAATATCGTACAAGAAATAATTCATCATCAGAATATCAGACTTTCACAAATGAGTCCTACAGAATTGGAGGGTGTATTGACCAATGTGATTATGCCTGATGACATTAAGGACCTAATTCCTGAAAACGACCGCAGAAAGGCCTTTGATAAACCTAGACTGGGATTTAGGAAGAACTAGTCATATCTATTTAGTTCATATAAATCTGCGAATGTTGATCCCTGCTAATTCTTAGCGGAACAGAAATTCTACTCGAATTTTTTAAAGCAATTTTCTTTAACAATATTTTAATGTTAACAAAAATTAAAACCGTGATTCAAAATATAATTCCGTAATATCATTGTGGCGTATTTAATATTTTTTTTACAATCTAAAATTATTTAAAATGAAATTTTTATCATTCGTATTATGCTCTATGTTATTTGTTAGCGTTTTAGATGCTCAAACTAGTCCTACGCCAGCTAAATCAACAATGTCAACTTCTAGTACTTCAAGTACAAAGAAAACTGAAACTACTTCTACTACAATGCACAAAACTGAAAGTGCTCCAATGGCAACTGAAAAATCAAAATCTGAACCAAAAGAACACGTTTGTACTGCTGCTTGTAAAGATGGCAAACATGCTTATGCTCACGGTGAAAAAGGACATACTTGTACAGCTGCTTGTCACAAAAGTCATGACAAACCTGCTGCTAAAGCTAAAGCTGTAAAAGCTTCAGAAACTAAGTAATAACAAAGAGAGATAATATTTTTTCAAAAAAGGCTTCATAAAATGAAGCCTTTTTGTTTTTTAGTAATTTCAATTTTACTTTAAATTAAAGTACATAGAGTCCAATTAATATTTTTTAATTCACTAAATACTTAAATTATCATTTAGACTCTTTTTTTTATTATCCAATATATTTCAATAATTCTGTTTTATAATAGATTCTATACATGTATATTGTATTTTTGCAAATAATTTAAGTAAGAACATGCAGCATTATAGTGAACAAGAAATAATTAGAAGAGAATATCTACAAGAATTAAGAGCAATTGGAATTAACCCATTTCCTGCTGAAGCTTTTGAAGTAAATGCATTTGCTGCAGATATCAAGTCTAATTTTGAAAGTAATCCTGAGGGCTATAAGACTATTAGCCTTGCTGGTAGAATTATGGGCAAAAGGATTATGGGTAAAGCCTCTTTTGCAGAAATTCAGGATAGTTCCGGTAGAATTCAAGCCTATATTAACCGTGATTTAATCTGTCCGGGTGAGGATAAAGAACTCTACAATACGGTCTTTAAGCGACTATGTGATATTGGAGATTTTGTTGGATTGAAAGGTTATGTATTTAAAACTCAGACTGGAGAAATTTCAATTCACGTATCAGAATTTATTTTTTTGTCAAAGTCTTTACATCCTTTACCGGTTGTTAAGACAGATGCAGATGGTAAGATTCATGATGCATTTACAGATCCTGAACAAAGGTACCGAAAGAGATACGTGGATTTAATAGTTAATCCACATATCAAGGATATTTTTGTTAAAAGGAGTAGACTAATTAATTCTATGCGCAGATATTTTGATTCGCATGGATGGTTGGAAGTCGAAACACCTGTATTGCAATCCATACACGGAGGGGCTGCAGCTAGGCCTTTTAAAACGCATCACAATGCATTGGACATGCCATTGTATTTGAGGATCGCAAATGAGCTGTATCTTAAGAGACTTATTGTAGGTGGGTTCGATGGCGTTTATGAATTCGGCAAGATGTTCAGAAATGAAGGAATGGATAGAACCCATAATCCTGAATTTACTTCCATGGAGATCTATGTGGCATATAAAGATTATTTATGGATGATGGAGATGGTGGAAGACTGTCTCGAGAAGGTTGTTCAAGAGGTTATTGGAAATACATTGGTTAAAGTTGCTGGTCACGAGATCAACTTTGCTAAACCATATCTTCGACTGACGATGTATGAAGCAATAGAAAAATATGCAGGAATTAATGTTTCCACGATGAGTGAACAAGAACTTAAAACATTTTGTAGAGCACAAAAAATTGAAATAGACGATTCAATGGCAAAAGGAAAACTCATTGATGCAATATTTAGTGAAAAAGTAGAAGACAATCTTATTCAACCTACCTACATTATAGATTATCCAATCGAAATGACACCTTTGGCAAAAAAACATAGGACGTCTGAAGGTCTAGTGGAGAGGTTTGAATTGTATGTGAATGGAAAGGAAATTGCAAATGCATATTCTGAATTAAATGATCCAATAGATCAAAGAGAGCGATTTGAAGCGCAATTAAAACTTGCTGCAAGAGGGGATGAAGAAGCAATGCTTATGGATGAAGATTTCTTAAACGCATTGGAATATGGAATGCCTCCAACTTCTGGTCTTGGAATAGGGATAGACAGACTTACAATGATGATTACCGGACAAGAAGCCATTCAGGAAGTATTGCTCTTTCCACAAATGAAACCAGAAGGAGGACAAAATCAAGGAATTAATTAGGACTCTATTAACTTCAGAAAGGAAATCCTTGACGACTAATCTGTGTTAATCTAAATTGAACCTCTTTTATGATTAGTTTCTTTGGATATGTTTTGTTTATAATTCTTGCAGTTTTTATTGACTATAAACTATTCGCAACTAATATAGAAGATACTCAGTATAAAAAAGCTATTCATTCTATTATTTATTGGCTTTCAATAACTGGGATTACACTTGTATTTATTTATGTATCTTATGAAAATGATTGGTTTAACGGATATCAATCTTTTGATAATAAAATTGCTTCCTGGTCCGCGGTTAGCCTATTTATTTCAGGATTTCTTTTAGAGCAATCACTTAGTGTAGATAATATTTTTGTCATGGCCTTTTTGCTCAAATATTTTCGGGTTCCATCTTTATATCAAAATGGACTTCTAAGCATTGGTATTTGGAGTGCAATTGTTTTGAGAGGAATAATGATTATAGCCGGATTATGGTTAATAAACAGTATTTCGTGGATGATTTATGTCTTAGGGATTATATTAATTTATTCAGGAATCAAGATCTTCCAGACAGACTCCAACGACAAAACGGATCCAAATAAGAGCATTATAATTGTATTGTTAAGAAAATGCTTTCCATTTACTAAGTCCTATTTTGGAGGACATTTTATCATTAGGAAAATGGGTAAATGGGCGTTTACTCCCTTGCTTATTACCCTAGTTGCAATTGAATTTACTGATATTTTATTTGCAATTGATTCAATTCCTGCTATCTTTGCTGTGACGACTGATCCCTTCATCGTGCTCTCTTCCAACATATTAGCTGTTGCGAATCTAAGAGCTCTTTTCACTATTTTATCAAGAATACTCGAGAAATTAGAATATATACATTATTCTTTAGCCCTATTATTGATTTTCATCGGTATTAAGATTATGTCAAGTTCTTATTTTCACCTCGAAGAGTGGGTCAATTTGCTGATTATTGTGTTGTTTTTAGCAGTTGGAACCTTTTACTCTTTATGGCGATCAGCAAAAGATAAAAGACAGGTGAAAAGCATATAATTCAATCATATATAAAAATTTTGTAATATATTTGACAAAAAATGAACATTATCCATATATCATGCTTAATATTTTTAATTTAAAGGCAACTAAACTAAAAGTAAAAAAACAAGAAACTAAGAAAACCGAGAAAAAAGCAGCTCCTCCAAAATTATCCAGAAAGGAAAGTAAGGAACTCAAAGCTAAGACAAAGCAAGAGTACTGCGGAAACGACGATGACTTAGGTTATTGCTAATTACAAGTAAGTTAAGTTCAATAACTACATTTTATCCTAGTCTAATAAGATTAGAATAACTGCTTTCTTCTGAAATATATAATCAGAGTAAATATAATTGTTATGGTTACAAGCCACCAAGCTAAGTATCCATATCTCCATTCTATTTCAGGCATAAATCTGAAATTCATACCATAAATTCCTGTTAAGAGCACAATCGGAATAGTAATAGTCGACAATACTGTTAACCATCTTATGTCTTGATTTAATTTTAGGGCGGCTTGACTATTGGTTAGGTCTTTTATTCCATTGAGTAGTTCCCTCTGTCCATCCGTAATTTCTATCAAATGAATCAGATGATCCTCCAAATCTCTGAAATAAATTAAGGTTTCATCATGAATGAATATCGAATCGGTTTTTCGAATTTTGGAAATTTCTTCTCTCAAAGGATTAATGTAATTTCTAAACTTAATAAGTTTGTTTCTAATAGAATAGATCTCTATCACCAACTTATCATCCAGGCCTCGATGTACTCTTTCTTCTACTTTACTTATTTCATTTGTTAGTGAATCTGCAATGATATAATAACAATCAACGACATAGTCAACTATTGCATAGAATAAGTAATCTGAATTTCTTGAACGTATACGTGAGTTTTCCATTTCCATTCTTCTGCGCAATACTTCAAAACTATCATCAACATCCTCTTGAAAACTCAGCAATAATTTATTGGAAAAAAAAACAGAAATCTGTTCACTTAATATGTCCTTTTTATCGATATCCTGTTTTAACAATTGAAAAATACAGAATATTCCATTTTCATAAGCTTCGATTTTTACCCGACTGCTGATATCCATTACGTCTTCCAGAACTAAACTGTGAATCTGGTATTCCAATCCAATACTTTTAATTAGTTCTGAATCATGAACACCGAAAACTTCTAACCATTGATTGAGATGCCCTAGTGAAGTTATCTTTTGAATACTTTCGGCTTCTTGAATTTTATCCTTATTATAATAAATTGATTTAAATCTAGTTTCAAATTTTGTATCCGTTCCCGTATAAATTAAGGAACCTGGTGACATGCCAATTTTTTTAATTTTATTCATAAGGACTTAATTGATCAAAAGTACAATTTACTGTTTAAATATCAAATAAAAAATAGTCAATAAACAAATGATTTTATGGCCATTTTCTAATTTTAGTAATCAGAATATTTATTTGATGAACCTACAATCTTCTGGAATAAAAAATGAAAGCGTACTTATAGGAATTACTATAGAATTAAACTTACTCATTTAACACCATATCTAAGAACAAAGCTAAGTTTTATATAATCTTAACTAATAATAAAATCATTTTATTGACTTGTATCTATTCTCTATTGCTCACTTCAAAGACTAAAATTTAGCTTTCGCAAAGAATTGGTGTCTATTTCAAGGATTTGTATAGTTTTGCCTTGAATTTTAATCTAATTAATGTCTAGGTTCGGTTTTTTGGTTTAATACACTTTACTTAATGAACTTCTTAAAGCGAATATTTTCAAACAATAGTTCTCAAGCTCCTGAAACAACATTTGGTCGCAATCTGGAAAGGATAAAAACTGAGGAACAACTTTCACATTGGAATCAGGCAATAAGTTCATTTGATCAGGATTTATATTTGGACTCAATAGATCATTTTTTTCATTATTTAGCAGACATTAATACTGAACATTTCAATTTTTCCAAACAAAAAGATAAAATTCAATTCAGCTTTGTTCAGGGTTCGAAAAAGATAGATTTTATAGCAGATGAACTCTGGTTTAGGGCTATTGTGGATATTATCGAAGTAAAGGAAACAAATATTGGACTCTTAAGAAAACTCCTAGAATCTTCGTATAAGTTAATCTATGGGCGATATTGCGTTAAAGATTCTAACATCATAAGTATCATCTTTGACGGAAATGTGCAAGAGGCCTCTCCTTTTAAATTATTTGAAGGACTTAAAGAGATCTCGCTAAGAGCTGACAAGGAAGATGATCTATTGTTTGTTGAATTTCCTAATTTGAATAGAATTCATAATTCATTTATTCAGGAAACTAGTTTAAGTCATACGTCTATAAAGTATAAATATTATAGGCAATGGCTTGAAAGGGCATTGGACACAGATGTAAGAATTTTACTAGATAAAAACAGATATCCGGGAGCTTCAGTATTTATTTATTTATCCTGTTTCTACAAAATAGATTATCTACTTTGTCCTGAGGGAAAGGCTATGGATATTATAGAAGCAACACACAGAACATATTTTGAAAAAAAGGAGATTGATCTAAATACCAAAGCCTTTCAATTAGAAAAAGCATGTCATTTGCTTTTGACATTTACTGAAGTGCAACTTAGTATAGAACTCTATAAGGTCTATCATACCTTTCCTATAACAAATCTGATTTCGACTAAGGAAATAGCACAAAATATTGAGGTAGAATTTCAGGCAATGCAGTGGTACTATGATTTTAAGCACTTTGAAGTGTGTGAAGCAATATGTACCTATATTGTTGGCAGCAACTTTTTTAATTATACTCTACCTAGAGTAATGCATGAATTGATGCATCTTTATTTCGAATTGACTGATCCGGAATATTTTAGGGAATTGGGATTGGAATGTGATTTTAATTTAAATTCAGATTTGATCCAGTCGAGTAAAAATCTGGAAAGCAGATGTCGAAAAATAATTCTAACGCACTTAAAAGATGACAAGGCATATGATGCGATATTAATATTCAACACAAATACACGCATTGATTTGCTCATTAGTTTTTTAAAATTTATTCAAAATTTTCACTACTGATCTGATGAAATCAATAATAGAATTATTCAAGGATGTCGTAATACAGATTGCAACTCCATTTTCAGTAGGGACAGGTTTTTATTTAAGCAAAGAAAATTTGATTGTCACGAATGAACATGTTGTTAGAAATAATAAGAAAGTTATAATAGAAGGTAGAGGTGTACATCGTGTTATAAGACCAGTTATTTATTTGGATCAAAAGTATGATTTAGCTTTTATTAAAGGCCCGGATGTTCACAAGCTTAAAACAGCTAAATTAGGTGATAGTAACTCGGTTCATGAAGGAAAGGAAGTTATTGCTGCGGGACATCCTTTTGGTCTAAAATTTACAGCAACTCAAGGGATTGTTTCCAATACTTTGCATAGGCAGGATGATATTCTTTATATTCAACATGATGCCGCATTGAATCCTGGAAATAGTGGAGGTCCTTTAATTAATTCAAATTCAGAAATTATTGGAGTTAATACTTTCATTTTAAGAGACGGACACAGTATTGGTTTTGCTTTGCCTTCTTCAATTCTGCAAGAAACAATCAAAGAATTCTTAACTGAGAATTACGTTAATGCAGTTCGATGCAGTTCATGTATGAATATTGTTTTTGAAAAATTGGTCGCTGTAAAATATTGCCCTAATTGTGGTTCAGAAGTGGATTTGATTTCTGAAATTGAAGATTATCAGCCGGCGGGAATTCGCAAAGAATTAGAGGATATTTTGGTTTCTAATGGCATAGATGTTGAATTATGTAGGAGAGGTCCGTACAACTGGGAGATTGTAATGGGTTCTGCAAAAATATTACTCAGTTATCATGAAGAATCTGGAATGATTGTTGGTGAATCTATACTGGCGAATCTTCCAAAAGAGAATATATTACCGATTTATGAATTCTTGATGCAACAGAATTATGAATTAAGGGGTCTTAGTTTAGGAATCAAAAAGAATAATATTATATTGAGTACCTTAATGTTCGATCAATTTATGAAGCCTGAATTCAGTGTTAAAATATTGAAAGATCTATTCGAAAAGGCGAATTATTACGATGACCAATTACTAAGCCAATTTGGAGCTGTTTCTCATGAATAATAGATTACTACGCATTATAAAAAAATATATGTTTATGTCTAGAATTAAAAAAGGATCAATTTTTGGAGGATTAGTCGTAAATTTAGCCTTCTGTAAAAAAGTAGGTATGCGCAAATTCTTAAAAACACTATTATTTATATTGCCAATGGGCTTATTGGCTCAGGATATCCATTTTAGCCAATTCTATATGTCTCCATTGAATCTTAACCCTGCTTTGACAGGAGTTATGAATTGCAAGATGAGGTTTATAGCTAATTATCGAAATCAATGGGCACCTGTCTTGAAAACTGGATCTTTCAATACTTTTAATGCATCTTTTGATCAGAAAATACCAGTAAGCAGGTATGATTATTTTGGATTTGGCGGTACACTTTGGGGTGATAAAGCGGGATCCTTAGATTTCAAAACTGTTTCATTCAAATTGTCTGGATCATATTCTAAAAGAATGTCTGGAACAAGGACATCTGCAAATTATTTAGTTTTTGGACTTGATGGTAGCTTGAATCAAAGAGGTGTTAACTTTCACAATGCTATATGGGGAACTCAAATTTCCTCAAAGGGTGTTGATCCACTGGGACCAGTTGATGTAACTATTTATGATCCTAGTTTCTTATTTGCGGACATCAGTTTGGGATTATTATGGTTTGCGGTTCTGGATAAAAAGAATAACTATTACTTAGGAGGTGCTTATAGCCATCTCAACGAACCCTTACAGAATAATGCAAAGAATATTCCTGCGAATAAGGGGGGATTTTCTGCTGCACCATTATATCCTAAGTTAACCGTTCATGCAGGAGGAGTTTTTCAAATGGGCTATAAAAATAGTTTAGTACCTGGAATCGTTTCCTTTTTCCAAGGTCCTCACTGGCAAGTTAATGGTGGTACAAGCTTAAGATTTAACGTAAGTCAGTCAAAAAATGATGAACAATCCTTTCAATTAGGACTTTGGGCCAGATTAGCCAACTCAGAAAAAACTGAATTGGGATCCACAACAACAAAGAAAGGTATTCTTATGGATGCTTTAATTTTATCCACAAGATTTGATTATAATAAATTGGGTTTTGGACTTTCATATGATGTAAATACTTCAGGTCTGCGAAAGGCAAGCGCAGCAAATAATTCATTTGAACTGTCTTTTATCTATAATATATGCGGACCAGAGAAAAGAGGAATTTATTGTCCTAATTTCTAATCCGACTCTAAAATATACAGAGAAAAAACACTTCCAATGAAGTGTTTTTTCTGTTTATATCAGACTATATCCAAACCAAACTTATGCTTACAAGTTTGAATTTTTAAACCAAAATCAGTAAATATTATGTTTGGAAATAAGCAAAACACATCTAAAGAAACACCTAAAGCAACTCCAGGTGGAGGAACTCAAGGATTGTTGAATAGTCTTGTTACAGGGACAAGCATTGAAGGAATTATTTCAGCAGAAAGCGACATCCGAATCGATGGTTTTTTAAAAGGTACCTTATTGTGCAAAGGAAAAGTAATCATTGGAACTACCGGAAGTATTGAAGGCGAGATTAAAGCTCAAAATGCAGTTATTGAAGGAAAATTTAAAGGTATTTTGCATATAGAAGACTTATTACATATAAAAGAAACTGCAAATGTTGAAGGTGAAATCAATACTGACAAGTTAAGCGTAAGCCCAGGGGCTAAGTTTAATGTTGTTAGTAAAATGAGTGCATCACAACAAAGTAAAAGATCTAACGGAGTTGCTGCTAACTACGAGAACAATATTTCCTAGTATTTAATGGATAATAAACGTCCCGGTGTTAATTCTTACCTTAAGTATACGGGACTTGCATTTCAAATTTTTGGTACGCTTGCAGTCGGTGCATTTTTTGGCAATTGGTTAGATAATAAATTCAATACGCCAAAGCCATATTTTACCATATTTATTATTTTATTCCTATTTATTGGAATTATTTATTGGATCATTCAGGATACAAAAAAACTAGAGTGATGAGCTGGAAAGAAGTTTGTTTGTATTGTGGAATTTGTATTCTCCTTTGTTTGCTTTTTAATAACTATTTTTTTAAACTTGATGGATTAGGATTAATTTTATTCAACGTTGTAATTATTTTTTTTTCTCTATTTACTTTGGCGCTTATTTATTTCTCAAAAATCACAAGGCAATCAAAAGAATTAAATTTATTTACAAGGATATTTCTGATTTCAGTCTTTTTGAAAATTGTTTTTTTTGTTTTTATTATTTTATACGCGGTTAGAAAACTACATATCAATAAAAAGGATATAATTATTCCTTCCCTTATAGTTTATTTGATTTTTACGATATATGAAACTTATGCATTAATGAAATTAAGTAAGGTCAAACAGTTAAATTAGTAATTTTATCTAAGTAAGCACTTAATTAGACTCCAATCATACAAGCTACACATGCCGTCATAAGGCAAGCGATTGTACCGCCAATTAAAGCTCTTACACCAAGTTCAGTAAGGTTTTTTCTTTGACCAGGTGCAAGTACACTCACCCCTCCAATCTGTATACCTATCGATGCAAAATTAGAAAATCCACAAAGCGCATATGTTGCAATAATGACTGAGCGAGGTTCTAGGAGATTAGCATTTTTCATATCTGCCAGAGAGAGATAAGCAACAAATTCATTCAATATTGTTTTTTCTCCTAGTAGTCTTCCAATTTGTAAGACATCAACGGAATTAATTCCTATAACCCAAGCCAGAGGAGAGAAAATAATTCCAAGTATATATTGCAAATTAAATTCTTTTTGTATTCCACCTGTCCATTGTGAAACTAAGCTGTTTAAGCCTGTAATACTTCCAAAATTTGTTAAAAATAAATTGGTTAAATATACAAATGCCATAAATGCTAATAGCATCGCAGCAACATTTACTGCAAGCATTAATCCATCAGTGGTTCCCCTTGCTAATGCATCTAATACACTTGTGCCAACTTGGTCTTTGGGAACGTCAGCACTTTCTTTAAATTTTTCAGTTTCAGGAATTAAAAGTTTAGCACATATTATTGCTGCTGGTGCGGATATAATTGAAGCTGTTAATAAATGCATTCCAAAATATATCCTTCCCTGTGGATCATCACCTCCCAACATCGCCATGTATGCACCAAACACACTTCCTGCAATGGTTGCCATGCCGCCCACCATCATGCAAAGAAGTTCAGACCTAGTCATTCCTTCTAAATAAGGTTTGATGATTAAAGGTGCTTCCGTCTGACCTACGAAAATATTAGCAGCTGCTGATAAGCTCTCAGCACCTGAAAGTTGCATTGTACGACGCATTAACCAAGCAAAGCCACTAACTATTCTTTGTAGAATTCCCAGATAATACAATAAAGAAGAGAGGGCTGAAAAAAAGATAATTGTAGGTAAGACAAGAAAAGCAAATCCAAAAGTACTTCCAGGCTTTGCCAAATCCCCAAATAAAAACTGCGCAGATTGTTGACTACTATTAATCATCATTGAGAAGAAACCTACAACATATTCAAAGGCCTTTCTTGCATATTCTATTTTTATTAATACAAAAGCCAATACCAATTGTATAGTTATCCCAATTAGGACTATTCTCCAATTGATTTTTTTTCTATCGTTACTTAGTAGAAAACATATTCCTACAAGAATTAATAAACCAATAAGACCGCGAAGAACATCCATGGCTGATTACGTTTTGTTTGAAAGCTGAAAATTAACAAAAATGATGAATCTTTGCATTATAGATTTCTAAATTTGAAAAATATGCAGTTATGATAATCGGATTATCCGGAGGGAGCGGTTCAGGTAAAACAAGTTTTATAAATGAACTTCGAAAATCCTTTAATACAAATGAATTAGGACTCATATCTGAAGACAATTACTTTAAGGAAATTGAATTACAGCATGTAGATCAAAATGGCGTTGTTAATTTTGATATTCCTGAAGCAATCGATCATGAATCATTGTTGAAGGATCTTAATCGGCTGCTTCAAAATTTGCCAGTATCAAGATTGGAATATGTCTTTAACAACAATTCTAAAGAAAGAAATGAAATTCGCATAGAACCTGCCAAGATTTATATCCTGGAAGGGATATTTATCTTTCACAATAGAGAGATTTTTGATTTGCTTGATTTAAAAGTACTAATACATGCTAAGGATCAGCTAAAGATTGACCGCAGGATTAAAAGAGATCAGATAGAGAGGAATTACCCAATTGATGACGTATTATATAGGTATAAACATCATGTTATGCCTGCTTATAAAAATTACATTCAACCCTATTTTGATGATATGGACATCATAGTAAATAACAATGCACACTTCAATCGCGCTTTGGATCTTTTTAAATCATATTTAAAGGATCAAATTAGGTCTTGAGAATTCTATATTTACTTTATATATTCCAATATTCGAAGCCATATGATAGGCTAAATTGAAACCTGACTGCACTTTATTAAAGCGGTTTTAAAGATTTTAAGAGATAAAAATTAGTTTTTACTGATAATAAATTTTCCTTCATAATAGGGCTTAAGGAGCCATGTTAAGCCAGTTAATTTAGACTGATTCTTGGCTTTTTGAACGTAACGGAAAGAGCAATTGAACAACACATGAGTTTTTATTTAATATTTTTTATCAATAATATAAAATAATATATAATGCATAAATACTTGATATACAAGTAAATATAATTTTTAATGTCATTAACATATTATAAAAATAAATGAATTAAAGAAAATTGGTATATATTTTGATTGGTATAGAGTGAATCATTAGGAAGACTAAGCCTAATCAAAAAAATTTACTCTATGAATACGAGATTACACTTATTAAACGTATGCCTATCCTTGATACTTTTTACTCGGATGGAAGCAAGAATTTCAGAAACTACGAACAAAACAATACATGAAAATAATCTGGCAGAGATTGCATGTAATGATTTTGTAAATCTTTCGCTGGACACAAATTGTACAGCAACAGTCCTATTATCCATGTTATTGGAAGATCAGCAAGGACCGAATTCAGATTATTACATTCAAATTTATAACGGCAATGATTTACAACCGGATTTAAATTTTGATGCTTCAGATATTAATAAAATTTATACTTTTAAAGTATTTCATAGTACCACAGGAAATTCCTGTTGGGGTCAAATAAGAGTTGAAGATAAACTAGCTCCAACTATATTATGTAGTAATGACACAGTTCGATGTGGAATTGATATTGATCCAAGCAATCTTGGATACCCTATTCCAGCTTATTATCCGGTTACAATTAGTGTGGATACAAATTCGGCAAGATGTTATTACGTTGATCATTGGGATGCATGTTCTAGGGTTCACTTGTGTTATACAGATGAACTTATCAAATTAGATTGTGATTCCATTTTCAGTAGAATAATAATTAGACATTGGACTGCTAAGGATGCACATGGAAATACTTCCACATGCAGTGATAGTATAGTTACCCTAAAGGCAAATTTTACAGATATTATCAGACCATTGGATTATGATGGAGCAGTTCACCCATATATTAAATGTACTGACATCTATCCAAAATTGCCAAATGGCAACCCTTCACCAATTTATACTGGACATCCTGTTCCGGCTGGATGTGACAAGCTTGTTGCCACTTATAGTGATTTAAAAATAATAATTTGTGAAAATACTTATAAGATATTGAGAAGATGGACAATAATCGATTGGTGTACAAAAAATGTCTTGGAAATTAATCAACTTATAAAAGTCATAGATGATGTTGCACCAACTTTTGATGTTCCAGAGAATGTCTTTGTTGGAATGAAAGTCTATTCTTGTGGTTCCTATGGTGCCTTACCTGAGCCTAAGAATGTAGTAGATTGCGGCAAGTGGACTTATACTATTTTTACAAGACAATTAGATGAGCTTGGAAATCAATTGCCAATTTCGAATCAATATGTTACTTACAACAGTGTTGATAAATTATATTATCTCGATGGAGCTCCGGAAGGAAAAATATGGATAATTTACCAAGTAAGTGATTTGTGTGGTAACGTGTCGACGAAACAAATTGAGGTAGGAGTTGAAGATAAATTGTTACCTATTCCAATTTGTGATGCAACTACAATAGTATCCTTAACTAGTAATGGAACAGCTAGAGTTTTTGCTGAAACTTTTGATGATGGATCTATTGACAATTGTGGTATTTATGGATTTAAAGTTAGAAGAATGGATGATCCTTGTGGCAATGGCACCAATGTTTTTGGGAGTTATGTAGATTTTTGTTGTGAAGATGTAGGATTGAGATCAATGGTTGTTTTGCAAGTAATTGATAATAGCAGAAATATAAATACTTGTATGGTTGAAATAATTGTGCAAGAAAAAGAACCTCCTCAAATTGTAGCACCAACAGATGTTACCATTTCATGTATTGCAGATATGTCAGATTTAAATAAATTTGGACAAGTTAGATTATCAGAAGCAGAGAGGAAAAATATTATTATTATAGACAATAATTATTATTCAGCTCCAAATTATATTGCTGGTCGTGATGGTTTAGCTACAGACAATTGTAGTGTACAATTGGAAGAAATTGTAGTGAGGAATTTAGTTTGTAATCAAGG
The DNA here is from genome assembly GCA_040006775.1 of Saprospiraceae bacterium. Classification (GTDB taxonomy): domain Bacteria; phylum Bacteroidota; class Bacteroidia; order Chitinophagales; family Saprospiraceae; genus Vicinibacter. Next base: position 37,092 of record JBDTWI010000002.1, on the reverse strand, counting down.
TACAATTGTTAGAACTTTTATTGCAAAAGATAAACAGGGATTGATATCAAGTGCTACTCAAACTATTTATGTAAAAAATCCTAATCCATTTAATGTAAATAATATCATATGGCCAATTGATGTTACTATGTTCACTTGTAGGGCAGCAGAAATCAATCCTAGTGTGACGGGATCACCTATTTACTTTAACAATAGTTGTGCAACGATTGCTGCCAACTATGAAGATCAATTACTGTCAAAAGTAGATAGCTCTTGTTACAAAATATTTAGAAAATGGACTGTAGTTGATTGGTGTCAATTCAATGCTCAGACCAATGCTGGAATATTTGAACATGTTCAAATATTGTATATTCAGAATACTGTTGCACCAGATATTTATTCTTGTAATGATTTAGAAATCTGTGACTATAATTCTTATTATAATCCTAATAATAATTCTTGTATGGTTAGCTTTGACATTAAAGCTGATGGAGAAGATGATTGTACTAAGAAAGAATTTTTGAAGTGGTCCTACAGATTAGATTCTAACAATGATGGAGTCTTTGAAGCTTTAAATTCAGGAGACAGAGTGGTTGGAGTTGCTCCGGTTGGTGTTTTTAAAATTCGATGGATAGTAGAAGATGCTTGTGGAAATGTTGCAACTTGTGACCAACGTGTAACTTTAAAGGATTGTAAAAAACCTACACCTTATTGTGTAAATGGAATTACTACAGTCATCATGCCACTCAATGGATTTATTACTGTATGGGCTAAAGATCTAAATATTAATAGTTTTGATAATTGTACTCAGAAGGATGCTTTAAAATATTCTTTTACTAGTGACGTAAACGATACACATATAACTTACAATTGTGATAGTCTGGGTAAAAACATATCAGTTACCAAAAAAGTTAGAATATATGTAACTGACGAATCAGGGAATCAGGATTATTGTGAGACTGCCATTACAATTCAAGATAACAATAAAGTATGTGGAAATACCTTTGTTAATGTGAGTGGATTGGTGTCAAGAAGTGATAATAAATTGTTGCCAGGCACAAAACTTAAAGTTTCCAACGAGCTAAATGAGAATCTGATTGAAAGCACAACGGATGTTAATGGTAAATATAGTTTTCAATCTTTGCCTTTGAATACTAAATTCAAGGTGTCCGCTGAGCGTGAAGATGATATACTAAATGGAGTTAGTACGTTTGATATTATTTTAATTCAAAAAAACATACTTGGAAAAACACCATTCAATAGTCCTTTTCAATATTTAGCTGCAGACGTAAATAATAGTAAAAGCATTACGGCAAGGGATATTTCAGATTTGAGGAAAGTAATTTTAGGTATTAGACCTGATTTTCCTGGTAAAGAAATATGGAATTTTGTACCTGCAAACTATAAATTTTCTGATATTGAGAGCCCATGGGATGTCAGCAAGGATATTAATTTTAAAGATTTATCAGAAGACTATAGTCAATTGAATTTTGTTGGATATAAAAAAGGTGATATTGACAATTCGTCTATCATTGAATTTACTAAGAATTCTAAAGTAAGAAACTCAGCAGAGCAATGGATGGTAGGTGAACCGAACGCAACAAATAACACTTATGTTTATCCTGTATATTCTACTACTGTGTTAGCTCTTGAAGGATTTCAAACTAGATTTCAAATTTTGAATCCAGTCTCTTTAATTTCTGGAAGTATACAAATAGACGAAAATAATTACAACATTCAGAACAATGTGGTAAGTATAAGTTGGAATTCAAATAGCCAACAAATTATACATGAAAATGAGGTACTATTCTATATAGAAACATCTACAAAGAATCTTCATTTAGAACAAATACATCAGAATGGATTCAACTCTGAATTGTATTTGGATCATGAGCTTAAGGATCTGGTAATTGTTCAATCAAAGGATAGGGTAGCTGACTTTAGTTTTGAGTTAAAACAAAATATTCCAAACCCATATTTTGATCAAACAGTTGTGCCAATTGAAGTTACTAAAAGCTGCAGCATGGTATTAACCGTATACAATATTTCCGGTAAGCAGATTCTGGAGAAGAATCTTTTATTAGAGAAAGGATTAAATTATGTCAATATTGACAGAGCTATGTTAGGTGCTGAAGGAATTTACTTGTATAAATTGGAAGGTAATGCCGGATCTCAAGTTAAAAAAATGATACTTAAGTTCTAATACTACTCAATAAGACATTAGAAAAAATTAGCTAATAATGCCGGTTTCCATAGCTTGGAAACCGGCATTATTATTTGGAAAATCAGCGAATTGAATAATTTTTTAGTCGATATCGAAAATTTGGTATTATAATATAATTAATATATTATATATGTAAATTAAAGAATATCAATGAATAAGTGCATTAGTTTGATTAAAATAAAATTTATATTTAAATTATTATAATATAAATTACCTACATATTATACTATTTTAATATGTTTGCGTCGTAGTTCCTAAACAGAACTATCCCAAAATATTCAGGAATCTTTAGCGCAAGTCGAATAGGCTATAATAGATCATTTTGATCTTTTTATAAAAATCGATACTAAACAAAACTTGCGTTAAATGAGAAAACATTATTACACACCAATACAAGGATTGGTTAACCTGAAATCTTGTCTAGGAAATTCTTTGTTCGTTCCTATCACACTAATACTTTTATTCATTTCAAACATTAGTCTGAATGCACAATGTGTACCGGCAAGTGGCAGAATAAAGGGTGAAGTTTATAAGGATAACAACATTAATGGAGCTTTAGATGCAACCGATGTTGGGATACCATTTATCCAAATTAATGCATATGATAAGAGTAATTTACTCGTTGCAAGTGCAATCACTGACCTTAATGGATTATATACCTTAAGTGGTTTGCAAGATGGTGCAAAGTATAGAGTTGAAATCATTAAACCTCAAACTTATGAATATTCCTATTTAGGTTTAGACAATAAGGGAGAATTGAGAATTGCGAGTCCACCGGCTTGTGAAATTCACTTTGCTTTATATATCCCAAATGATATTGTAGGTAACCCTAATCCGGATATGGCGATTGCAATATTTAACAAGACTAACAATTTAAATATAAATGGGGATGCAAGATCCATTATTTCACTTAAGCAAAGTTTTCTAAACAATAGTGCTGCCAATACATTATCTAAAAATGGACAGACAGGATCAATATATGGTTTGGCATGGAATAAATCTAAATCTTTACTTTATGCATCTGCATTTGTTAAACAATTTGCAGTACTAGGATCTGCTGGTTTAGGTGGAATTTATACTATTGACAAGAATTATATTATTTCTAATTTTCTTAATTTAGAATCAAATGGAATTAATTTGGGAAGTACAAATGGGCTTGCAACAGACGATTGTAATTATGGCTCATTAGTAGGAAAGACAGGATTGGGAAATCTTGATATCAGTGATGACGATAATTATCTTTTCACAACCAATCTATTTAATAGATCATTATTAATCATTCCAACTAATAATCCAAACAACTCTAACATTATTGAATTAAGTATTCCAAACCCAGGTTGTAGTCAGGATGACTACGTTGTTTCTGCGGTGAAATATTATCATGGTTATGTGTATTTAGGAGTTACATGTACCTCAGAAACCAATGCAAAAAACAATGAATGTTCATTTCATGTATACGAATTAAACTTATTGTCAAGAGTATTTAATGAAATTTTAGCTACAGGATTTGCAAAAGAGTATTGGTTACAAAACCCTAAAGACTCGAAACATACTTCGCAATGGTTAACAGACATAGACTTTAATAATCGAGGAGAGATGATATTGGGAATTGCTGATAGAAAAGGTCATACTTACTGTTCAGGTGATGAGCCTTTAACCAATCAGGAAGGTGATATTCTTGTTGCTTTCAAATCAGGAAACCAGTGGATCTTAGAAAATGGCGGAATAGTAAATGGACGTGGTGGGAGTGGTGTTGGACATTATGAAGGACCTGGATTAGGTGAATTTTTCGGAGAAGACTATTGGCTAGTAGGTCCTAGTTTGCATCCTGAAGTTTCATTTGGTACTTTGGCTTGTGCCAGAACTGCGGAAGTAATCAATGCAGTCTTCGACCCAAGAATAGAATCTTTTGCAGGAGGATTGCATAGATACAATACTGACAATGGTAAATTAATTTCAAGTTTTGAAATCTACAATAGAAATAATAACCAGTATGGAAAATCAACTGGAATAGGAGATATAGAAATTATGAATGAGCCCCTTCCTTTAGAAATTGGAAATCTAATTTGGAACGATTTAAATAAAAATGGAGTTCAGGATTGTGATGAAGTAGGTATGTCTGACATACAAATTAGTTTATATTCAACAGAATGTAAAAAAATTGCTACAACGAAGACAGATATTTCCGGCAATTATTTGTTTAACAATAAAAATGTAGATCTTAATGGTGATGGGCAATTAGAGAATTTAAATTTTGGTGATACTTATCTGATCGTAATTGATGATAGTCGCTTTGACCCGGTTACAAAAATTTTATCCCTAGGACAGAATAAATATGATCTTAGTCCGGATAATGTTATGGCCAATGGTCTAGCAGATTCTTATGACAGCGATGGTACAATTGAACAAATCGGAATTTGCGAGCAATTAAAGGCACTTCCACTAATTGTTGCTCAAATCGGAAATAGCGGACAAAATCAGTACAACTTTGATTTTGGATTTCAACCAAATAGTCTAGTAGTTAACCCACCTGTAATTACGAACATTGTTGATCTAGCACTCATTAAAAAAATTAACTCTCCAAGTTCTCTCAAACTTAATGATTATGTGGATTTTAGTATTGAAGTTTATAATCAGGGCAATGTTGATGTAGACTATTATGAGGTAATCGATTATATTCCTTTACAATTTGAATTTGTGAATGCACAGAATTTAAGCTGGACTGCAGATGGAAGTAATGCCATTTACAAATCCACCAAAGTTTTGAAGGCTGGAGAACATGATATTATTGCAATAAAATTAAAATTAATAAATACCATTCAGGTTCAAAGTATAATTAATGTAGCAGAAATTGCAGCTATAAAAGACAAATCAGGAATTGATTTGAAAGACATTGATTCAAATCCGGATAAAATTAAAGATAATGACGCCGGCGGTGTAGTAAATTCTGCAACTGACAATTTACTTACAGGAGATGGAATTAATGATGAAGACGATCAGGATCCTGCTAATCTAAGTATATATGATTTAGCACTGATTTTAACGACTACTAAAAATACTCCTGCGAAGATTAATGAGGATGTAACTTTCCAAGTAAGAATTTGCAATCAAGGATCAGAAATAATTAAAAATACAAGATTCATTGATTATGTTCCTTCAGGATTAAGCTTAAGTCCTTTTGATAACAATGGCTGGATGAATCAAAATTCAAAGCTATACAATACCATTAACAGCGAAATTAAACCAGGCGAATGTGCGACAAAAGAGATCTTGCTTCGAGTTGGTGAAGTTTCAAACGGAAATTGTATTGTAAATAGAGCAGAAATAGTATCTTATCAGAATTTAATTGGAATTAATGCAAGTAACTCAGATATAGACTCAAAAGCAGATGAGGTAAATGGAAACGATGCAGGAGGAGTTATAGGCAGTGCGACAGATAATTTTCTTGGTGGAAACGGAATAAATGATGAAGATGATGAAGATCCTGAACAATTATTAATAGCAGACTTGGCTTTGCGTAAAATATTGAGAGATGGATCAGTACTAAAATATAAAGGAAATATTATTTATGATATTTCAATTTTTAATCAAGGCTGTGTTTCACTAAAAAATATTAAAATTGCGGATTATCTACCGCAAGGATTTGCACTCAGTTCCAATATTATTAATAATGGTTGGGTCGATAATTCTGGAATTCTTGAATATACAAGTAATACTGTTTTGAATCCAGGAGACAATTTTACTATTCCTGTTGAACTTTCAAATGTATCAGATCTTAACTTAAATAATCTTTCAAATATTGCAGAAATTGCAAGTTTCATGAGTCTTCAGAATGAAGATTTCTCCGCTTATGATTATGATTCAAACCCAGATGAGAATCCGACTAATGATAACGGAGCTGTGATTGGCACCTCTACGGATGACCAGATTGATGACCACGGTTCAATAGATGAAGATGATCATGATATTGCTACAATTCCATTGGTTGATCTTGCTTTGCAAAAAACAATTATTGATGGACACAAAGTATTTAAAGTAAATGATGTAGTTGAGTTCAAAATTCGTCTTGTTAATCAAGGTAATATTACTAGTTCAACAGTAAATATTGTAGACTATATTGATAAAAACTTTACATTCCCTGTAGAGTTAAATCAGAGTTGGCAATTTGATGGCAATAGTAAAGCATATTATACTTTATCACAAGATTTGAATCCGGGTGAGTCAATAGAGATTCCTATCAAACTAGTTATTAATGTTGGTACTTTCGGTTTACAAATACCAAATAACGCTGAAATTACAAGTATTCGCAATGCCCAGAATTTTGAACTTGTTGATTTTGATTCAAATCAAGATGAATTGCTTGGAAATGACAAATATGACAAAAGTAGAATTGACGATCATGGAGATCTTGATGAAGATGATCATGACCGTGCAGTTACAAATCCAAATAATTTTGACTTGACTCTGAGAAAGTATGTCGACAAAAGAGTTGTTCAATTAGAATCAGAAGTTGAATGGACAATTGACATTGTTAATCAAGGTTCAATTGCAGCAACTATGATTGAAGTTGTAGATTATCTTCCGGAAGGTCTAAGCATAAAAGACAATAATTGGGAAATAAAAAATCCTTCTTTCCCAAACAAATATTACCAAACACTTTCCACTTCTAATGGAAAATTAGGTGTTGGTGGGTTATTGCCGAAGGACACTTTGAGAATTACAATTCTAACCATGGTGAATTCAGATGCAGTTCCTGGTATAATAACAAATGGAGCTGAAATTTCTGCAATATATAATGACTTACTTGAAGTTGATGACGATTCAACACCAGATGATATAGAAGACAATGATCCTGGTGGAACTATATTTGATGGAACAGATAAAACTGCTTCAGCTGGTCCGGATGATGAAGACGATGAAGATGATGCAGACGTTGAAGGTGTTTTTTATTTGCGTCTTGAGCATTCAGATTGTTATTGCTTGAACAATGCAACCATTCCCGGAAATGGACAGTATTCAACTGAATTAACTTTAGAATCAAGAAATGACGAAGTTTGGTTTATAAAAAGTGTAAATGGATTGTATCAAACTTCAAGTCCTGCTCCACCACTTGCACCGACACCATTTACAACAGGTCCAAGTGGTGAAACGATGATACCTATTTCCTTTACAGGATTAACAACAATATATTCTTTAACCGGAATATTCCAGTCCGGTATTGGATTTGATATTATTGTCGAAAATCAATATGGAGATAAAGTGAACATTGGTAACGTTCGTTGCACTTATGAGCAACCAATAGTTATTGAAGCACAGAATAATGTATGCATTGGTTCAACTGTGCGTTATAGTTTAAAAAACAATCCACTGAGCACTTATCTATGGACTTTAGGTTCTGGAGGAACTATTATTTCTGATCCTACTAAAAATGGAATTCTGGTTAATTGGACAGGTTTAACTGGATCTACGCACACATTAACAGTTAAAGAAACGAACTCTTTGGAATGTTTAGAGCCAATTGATTTTCCAATTGTCATTGGCAGTGTTGCAGGATCAATATCTTGCATTGGTAATGCACAAATTTCATTAAATGCTAATTGTCAGGCGACTGTTACTGCTAAACAATTATTAGTAGGTGGCCCTTATGATTATAATTCATATGCGGTAATGATTTTTAATAAAGACGGTTCATTAGTGCCAAACGCGACTGTAGATTATAGTCAGGTTGGAAAAAAATTAACGGCTAAGGTTATAAATACTTGTAATGGAAATAGTTGTTGGACAAACTTAACTGTGGAAGATAAATTGGCTCCAATTATAGTCTGTTTGAATGATACTATCGATTGCACTAGAATGAAGTCTCATTTAGGTCCTTTTATTTATGATAATTGCGATCCAAATCCTACAAAGACTTTGCTTTCTGAAACTATTGAAAATACTCCTTGCAACAGCTTGTATTCAAAGATTGTTCACCGAAAGTATGTTGCAACAGATGCTTCAGGTAATACATCTAAGCCATGTTATTCTGACTATTTTCTAAAGAGGATAATACTTGATTCAATTATTTTTCCTGATTCATTATTGGTGATTGATAGGACCGCTTTGAGTTGTGGTCATTATCCAAAAGATTCATTAGGAAGACCTTTGCCTAGTTATACAGGCTTACCTATTTATCACAATGCTCCAATTTGGCCAAATAATGATAGTAAGTACTGCGATTATGCAGCAACATTTGATGATTATATTATTAGCAATAATGATTGTACGAAAAAAATAAACAGAGTTTGGAAATTTACAATCTGGTATTGTACAACATTCCAAATGAAAGTGTATAATCAAATTATCGAGATTAAGGATTATGAAGCACCAGTATTTATGTGTCCATATGATAAGGAAGTTTTTACTCAATCTGCGAGTTGTGATGCCAATGTATTCATTGCACCTCTTGTCGCAATAGATAGTTGTAATAATGGAGTTCATATTACACTGCATTATCCAGGAGGATTCATTAAAGATTTTAAAGGTGATTTTGTAAAGTTGCCATTAGGTTTAAATGAACTTTGGTTTGAAGTATATGACAATTGTTACAATACGGATTACTGTACTTTCTTTGTTGATGTGATTGATAAAGCGGCTCCAATTGCACAATGTGATAAAGAAACTGTTGTGAGTTTAGATCGTTTTGGACAAGCCTGGGTGCCGGCAAACGTATTTAATGATGGATCGTATGACAATTGTCATCTGAAGTCTATGCAAGCATTAAGAATGGACAATGGCTTAGCATGTAATTTTAAAACAAACATATTTGCTGATACAATCGGTTTCTGTTGTGCTGATATTGGGAAGCTAATTACTATTATGTTTAAGGTTACCGATGAAAGTGGAAATTCTAATACTTGTATGATTCAAGTTGAAGTTCAAGATAAGACTATTCCTCATGTTACCTGTCCACATGACCTTACAATAGATTGTGATTATCATTTCGATCCAAAGGATTTGTCTGAGTTTGGTATGGCACATGTTTCTGACAATTGCGATGTTACCTACCGTGAAGTAGATAGTTTCTATATTAATCAATGTAATGAAGGATATATTGAACGAATATTTATAGCAGGAAATAGTTTTGGAATGGATGTTTGCACTCAGCGAATTACCATAATAAATTCTTCACCATTTACTGAAATGGATATTATATGGCCAAGAGATTTCGATACAACGACTTGTTCTGCAAGCAGTTTAATACCTTCGCTATTAGATAAGATTCACAATCCAATTATCACTGAAGATCATTGTGATTTAGTGGGTGTTAATTATAAAGATGAAGTATTTAAATTTGTAAGTGGTACGGATGCTTGTTTTAAAATATTGCGTAAGTGGAGTGTTATTAACTGGTGCAGATTCAGAGACGTTGCAGGAAATCCAATAATATACGAGCACACTCAAATAATTAAATCTTACAATAAAGTCAAACCTATCATTCGATCTGGATGTCAAGATCAAAGAGTAGAGATTACAGATACTTCATGTTTGGGAGGTAATATCACTCTTATTGCTACAGCAGATGATGATTGCACACCAACTTCAGAATTGGTTAATGAATATTTGGTTGACTTAGATTCTGATGGACGATATGAAATTGTTAAATCAGGCGTAGGTGGTATTATTAATGCATCAGGATATTACAAATTAGGTAAGCATAGAATTAAATATGTTTTTGAAGACAGATGTGGTAATAAAGAAGTTTGTGAAATTAATTTCGAATTAATTAACGCTAAACTTCCGGTCGCCTATTGCAGAAAAGGATTAGCAGTAGGTATAGAACCAATGGACCTAAATGGTGATGGTAAATTTGATGGTGAATTTGCCACAATATGGGCAAAAGATTTTGATCAAGGATCTTATCATCCATGCAAATACGATCTAACTTATTCAATAGGTAGAGACAGTTCAAAACATAGTATAACTTATGATTGTGATAGTATAGGAAGAAGAACTGTATTGCTTTGCGTTACTGCTACTAATGGAAAGCAGGATTGTTGTGAAACATTTATTGAAGTTCAGGATAATAATCAAGTCGATTTATGTGGATGTCTTAAAAAACCACTAGATCTAACTGTCAATTCATGTGAACAATTAACAGACCCAACAAGCATTAATTCATTTCCAAGATTTGGTTTATGCGAATGTGATTCGAGTAAAATAAGTTTCAATGATGTTATCATTGATAATATCCCGAACCTTTGTTATCGTATTCAAAGAAACTGGGTGGTGGAATTTACCTGTGCCAACGGAACAGCGCCATTTAATTTTATTCAGAATATTGACGTTACTACAAATTTAAGGGATATAGATATTCTATGGCCAAGTGATTCAGTAGTGGTGGATAATTGTGATGGTTCAATCGATACAGCAGATATAGGAGAAGTTCCAAGATTCTGTACTTATGCAGGTAGAGTCATGGTTATGTACTCAGATGTTGAACTTCCTTCAGTTCCAAATACTAGATTATTTAGAAGAACATGGAATGTATTTAGTAAATGTGTTATTGGACAATCATTCTTTTTCGAACAAAATATATTGGTAGTAAATCCAATTGGAACAAAAATAAAAATACCAGCAGATATAGTTGTCAATAGTTGTAGTACACCATTCCTTCCAGACTCATTAAATGGTTACCCAACGGTTGCCTGTGGTTGTGATTCAATTATTTATGATTATAAGGACGATACCATAGTTGGGAATCCTGAAATTTGTTATCTAGTTGAAAGAAACTGGATTGTACATATAAAGTGTAGACCACAAATTGATACTACTTTTATTGGTATACAACGAATAACTAGAGACGTAAATCTTGATCCAAATGATATAATCTGGCCTCAGGATACTTTTAAATCATTCACTTGTGTACTTAATAATAATCCTGACAGAACAGGAAGACCACAACTAAAAAAGAGCTACTGTGGTTTGGTAACCTTTATGTTCATGGATCTTCCATTGCAAGGAGCCACCTGCAATACTATTCAAAGAACTTGGATTGCAAAAAATTCATGTAGTGCTACACAAACATTTAGTAAGAATCAATTTTTGATATCATTCAATCAAGGAAGTATTAGCTTAACCTGTCCTCCTAATCTAACAGTTGATGCTGATCCAAATACTTGCGGAGCTATAGTAACACTTAGTCCACCAACTATTCTTAGTCCTTGTAATTTCGGAGTAAGTTTAACAAATAATGCACCTTCTGTTTATCCAGTAGGAAAAACAAATGTTGTGTTTACTGCAATCGATTCTTGCAATCATGTTGCAACTTGTACTACAATGGTAACTGTAATAGAAAATGTTCCTCCAACATTAATTTGCCCAATAGATACTATAGTGGATTGCAGTGTAAATACTACAGATCTAAATCAATTTGGTATTGCAACAGCTTCAGATAATTGTCCAGGAGTAACACTTAAGGACAGTGTGTTGCGCAATCAGAATATTTGTGGAATTGGAAGTATCGTAAGATATTTTATTGCAACAGATGCTTCAGGTAATAGAACGACTTGCTTACAAAATATATCAATTGTAAATAACGATCCATTAGATAGTTTGGAAATCAATTGGCCATTGTCTCCAATTACTGTTGATGAATGTGCTCCATTTGATTTTAACAATACTGGTATTCCAACAATTGCTCAGGGTGCAGCCTCTTGTTTCAAAGTGAGTATTAGTTCAACAGATACCGCATTCTGTCTTCCTGGTCTGTGTGAGGTAGATAGAAAATGGACAGTTTTTGATACTTGTAGCAATAATACTTTCATGTTTGTACAACGTATAATTAGAAACGATACGATACCTCCAACGATTCTAGGTGTAATGGACACACTTATCTTCGCAAATGATACAAGCTGTTCAGGTTTTGTAAGCCTAAAAGCGTTTGTAAATAATTGTGATTCAGATGTAATTGTTATTATAAATGACTCACAATTTGGAGGTAATGGTAAGGAAGATGCATCAGGCTTCTACCCTCAAGGTGAGACAACAGTTAAATTTACTGCATTTGATGGTTGTTGTAATATGGCAATGCTTTCAATTAAAATAACTGTAGTGGACACTGTTCCACCAGAAATTACTTGCAAAAAAGTTGTAAAGTCTGTTCAGGATAATGGTTGTGCAGAATTCAATGCCAATGAATTTGTAGTTATCAAAACTGATAATTGCTCTCCACCTGCTAAGATAATGGCATCATTTAATAAAAATGACTTTAATGATACTATTAGAACCATATGTTGTGATTCAATAAAAGGAGGTCAATTTACCATGATCATTACAGTCTATTATAAAGATGAAGCCGGTAACATTACACAATGCCAGACTTTATTACAAGCAATTGACGATAAAGGGTTCTGCGGAACTTTTACTAGTGTTGCAGTTCATGGATTAATAACAAGTCGAAAGGATAAGAATATGGTTGGTGTGCCAGTAGATCTTGTAAGCGATATAACCTTGCAGACAGCTACTAATTTTGGAGGATATTATGCCTTCCCGAATATGGCATTAGGTGGTTCTTATACTGTTAAACCTGAATTAGATATTGATTATTTAGATGGAGTTTCAACTTATGACATCGTATTAATTCAACAGCACATACTTGGTAAAAAATCTTTTGTCAATCCATACCAATATATTGCTGCGGATGTTAATAATTCTAAATCTGTAACTTCAGCGGATATTTCTGATATCAGAAAGCTAATTTTGGGTACAACGGAAAATTTCAGAAATAATAAATCCTGGAGATTTGTGAAAGCAGATTATATTTTTGCAAATCCTACCGCACCATTGACCGAAAAGTGGCCTGAAACTGGGGTGATACCAGTTTTACAAGACAATACTTTTGTTAGCTTCAAAGGAATAAAAATCGGTGACGTCGATGATTCACAGAAGTTTTCAAATTTCGATGGCAACATTAAGTCAAGGTCGAATGAAACAGCTGAATTGATTGTAAGTGAGCTTTCACTTAAGCAAGGAACTGAACAGATGCTAACCGTTTCATTGAAGGATTGTGATTCCTTTATTGGAGCGCAAGCTGCTTTGTTTGTAGATCCATCCATTGCAGAAATTATGGATGTTAAGTTTGATGATTTTAGTAATATCACTGAAGAGGCTTTGGGTCTATCTCAATTGAATGAAGGGATAATAAAAATTTCTTGGGCAAGAACTCAGAAAAGCTCAGACTTTAAATTGAATATTACGCTAAAATCTAAACAAAATATCAATGCCATAAATGCAATAAACTTGAGTCAAAAGTACATGGTTGCAGAAGCTTATTCAGTAGATTACAAAGTATTGAATCTTGAACTGCGCTCAGAAAGTCAAAAATTGAATAAGGGTAAGGAATTGGTATTGTATCAAAATATTCCAAATCCATTTAGCCTATCAACCAAAATACCTTTTGAGATTAATTCCGATTCAGATATCAGTTTAGAAATTTATGATATCAATTCAAGAATAGTATATCAGAAAAAGGCTTATTTCAAGAAAGGATACCATGAAATTGAAATTAATAAATCTAATCTTCAAAAGGGTGGATTATATTATTATCAAATTCATACAGCTACAGAACACATTAATAAGAGGATGTTGATGATTGACTAAGGTCTCAATACCTTTAATAAAAATAGTGTAGTAATCGGTTTTGTTTTCAGGAACCTCTATTTGTAAAAATAGGGGTTCTTTTTTCATATGCGAATAGCGTGAAAATTGATGCGTATTCAATGATGCGAAATACTTCAAAATATTGATTCCACAATTGGTCGTAGTATGAATAGCTGAAAACAACAATAAAACTAATGTAAATGGAAGTTAATGGAAAATTGAACAATCCTAATGCAATCAAGGGAATGAAGTACCAAGGATGAAGAGTTGAATTAAAGATTAAGAAAACAGCATAGAGGTAGAAGCTTAATTTTGCAAAAGAGAATTGATCTTGTATTTTATTAATAAATCTATGAATTATAATTAAGTAAAAAATACAAAAAATAACCATAAGTATAAGTCCTCTGTAATTCCACAATTGAGGTAACCCAAAGTAAATTAATATCTTACTCAAAGCGATAAAAGCGCTTGAGTTAAATTCAAATTGTTTAAAATACAATTTGTATCCTTCAAGACTTTGATCTAGTGGATAAATTAAAAAAAACATTGTACTTAATAACAAAATTGAAGGAATGAGTATCCTAAAATTAATTTTATTGTCCTTTAATATAAAGAGTGGCAGGAAAATTAAAGTAGTTAATTTCGTAAGAATCGAAAAACTGATTGCTATTCCGGCATAAATACTTTTATTTTTGTAAAGTAAATGGATACTCAACAACAGAAAAAGATACATCATAATTTCAAAATGTAAATTTCCAAATCCTTCAATGATGACCAATGGGTTTAACAAATAAAATAGATATGGAATTTTTATTTTGTCAGATTTCTGAATGAAAGTATAGAAAGTAGTAAAGCAAACAATTTCTGCAAAAAATAAACAAAGCTTATTTAATATACTAAATAGATAAATATCTTCATTTGAAATGCTGGCTGACAAATAATAAATCAATTGAGATAAGACCGGATATACAGTATGATAAGTTGGAGAATTCATTTTTAAATAGTACTCATTTAGTTTTTCACCATGAAGTAACTGGAGATCAATAATTTCTTTTGGAGTATAGGTGAAAGGGTTAATTCCGTTCTTTAGTAAAGTCCCGTCCCACCAGAACCTATAGACGTCTTCAGATAAATGAGGAAAAGAAAAAATGCTGATTATTCGAATGCATATGGCCAAGATTAATAACAATGTAATAGACCTCTCTAATTTAATGTATCCACACAAATAAATATAGGACATGAAGGCAAAGCAGTAAGGAATTATTAAAGAACTAAAACTTTCCTGACTTGCATAAAATAGGATAGTGTAGAGTGCAATAAAGTAAACTACAGATGTAAGTAACAGAACAATCCTATTATTTGGAATTTTAGTGTGTTCAGGTTCTATAATGTCGGTTGGTACCAATAATCCAGTTTTATTAGCCAATGTACGGTAATAGCTACATTACCACAAAGGAGTAAGGGTCTAAATAAAAAATAAAAAAGGAGTAAGTGGTTAAGACTTACTCCTTTTTACAAGTTATTATTTTAAAAAATAAATTTTATTTGAGGTTTAAATGTCTCATAGAATAAAAGAAATTAATCCCAAATCCCATCATCAACATAGAGTGAAACATGATAAAGGAATAATATTCTATGGAGAAAGCTAAACCAATGGCAAAAACGAAGTAGGCCAGAAATACTACTTCAATCCAGGTTTTCCAATCAATTTTTTGTATGATATAAGTATTTTTTTGAAAAACTTCAGTGTTCTTAATAATGCTGAATTTTGGAGTTCTCACAAAACCCGATTTTCTACCGCGGAATCCTTGAATAACAGCTATACTATTGTGAAAACTAAGACCCATGGACACTGCCATGAAAGTTGGGAATAGCAATAAAAATTTTTTAATTCTTTTGATCAAAGGTTCTCCTTCCCAGCAAGTAATCACATTGGCTTCATAAAAGACAGAGAGAACAGATAAAGTTCCCAATAGGCAGAAGCCTAAAAAGGTAGCTTTCATGTTCAAATCATCCATAACATATAACACAGGAACACTTAGTAGGGCAACCCAGAAAATTATTAGGAAAATACTACTAGCCATTAAATGCATAGCTGAATAAAATTTTGTTTTCCATGGAAGATCGGCTTTTAATATAATAGGAAGCAGTTTGCGAGTGTTTTCTGCACCACCTTTCATCCATCTGAACTGTTGTGATTTATAACCATATATTTCTACCGGTAATTCTGATGGGCAGGTAATGTCTTCAATAAAGTTGATTTTCCAACCTTTTAATTGAGCTCTATAACTTAAATCCAAATCTTCAGTAAGCGTATCAGAATGCCAGCCACCTGCGTCGAAAATCGTAGTCTTTCTCCAAATACCTGCAGTACCATTAAATTGTAGAAAATGTCCGGCTTCACATCTTCCTGCTTGCTCAACAGTAAAATGTACATTTAA
Organism: Saprospiraceae bacterium; assembly: GCA_040006775.1. GTDB lineage: Bacteria > Bacteroidota > Bacteroidia > Chitinophagales > Saprospiraceae > Vicinibacter. The sequence continues at coordinate 20,808 of JBDTWI010000002.1, read as the reverse complement.
CTGGAAAGCCTGTAATTTAGTAAGTAGAGAATAATCTTCATTCAGATGTGACCATCTAGTCTGTACTACACCAATTTTATCATGATTGAAATAAGGTAAGGCCCTTATTAAAAAGTCAGATTCAGGTAAAAAGTCAGCGTCAAAAATAGCTATGAATTCACCTTTTGCTGTTAACATGCCTTCTTTTAGAGCACCAGCTTTATATCCTTCGCGATTCGTTCTATGTAAATGAATAATATCAAATCCTAGTTTCAAGTACTCTTCAACTTTTTTAGCTGCAAGTTCCCTTGTCTCATCTGTGGAATCATCCAATACCTGAATTTGTAATTTTTCTTTTGGATAATCTAACTTGGTAACGTTATCCAATAATCTGTCAACGACATATAATTCATTGAAGATTGGAAGTTGAATTGTAACTGTCGGAAAATGATCTCCTGACTTCAATGGATTTAGAACTTTTTTATTTTTCTTATGTCGACGATACGCTTTTAAAAGATTTAACTGAACCATACTGAACAGGGTCATGTAAAGTAGGCAAGCTGTGTATAAGGAAATAAGAATGATTGATAGCTGATTCATAGGATACAAATATACCGTTAGAACAAATGGATATTCCTGACTCTCAGTGAGTTTAGGATATTATTCACAAGTTTTAATAATTGTTAATTATAACAATTTAAATATTGTGTAAAGTATCTTGTAACCTGCCATTATACTGCCAACTATTGTTCCAGAAACTTTTGATTTCCCGAGCCTCTTTTTGTAGCTAACAGGTAGTTCTTTGCAGAGTAATTTATACTTTGCGGCTTTTACTTGCATCTCAACTGTCCAACCAAAATTCTGATCTTTCATATTGAGTTTTTTATAAGCCTGATATCGAATTGCCCTAAATGGACCTAGGTCAGTAAACTTATAATTATACAACAAGTGAATAAGTTTTGTAGATAACCAATTTCCAAAATTTTGGACTTTAGTAAGTGATCCTTTCTCTGATTTACCCAATACTCTCGAGCCAATTACCAGATCATAATTTTCTATAATTAAAGGTTCTAAAATATTTATTGCTTCGGATGGATAATCAGAATAATCTCCATCAATATAAAGTACAATATCAGGACTTTGAATTTGATCTGAGATATAATCCATTGCTTTGAGACATGCAGCTCCGTATCCTTTAATTGTTTGATGAACTACAGTTGCCCCATTAGCAAGTGCAATTTCAACAGTTCGATCTGTACTACCATTGTCACAAACTATAATATTTCTTATCTTATCATGAGGAAGTTCAGCGAGAACTAATCCAATCGATTCCTCTTCATTCAAAACAGGTATTACAACATCAATTATCAAATTAAATATTATTAATATATGTAATATTAAAAAATTAAGCGAAGAAAGATCGTTTATTAAATTGGCTAAATCCGTTCAAATATGGTTTCAGAAGTAAAACCAGATAAACTTCTTGTATTAAAGAGCTTTTAAGGCCTTAGTTAAATAGGTTAAGACAAAAGGCAAAGGAACCCAAAACCAGGCTGGTGCTTTCCAAAGGAGTAAACAGGTAAGAATAGCTGAACCCAAAAAAATAAGCCAGTCTGTAGTGTTTGATGCTGTTTTTTCAGACATTAGATAGATTTTATGCAAAAGTAGTACAATTTGAATTCATATCTTCGTTTTCATTTGTGATAATGTTGAGACCTTTTTACTTCTCCTGTATAATTTTTTTTTACCTGATGGGTTTGGTTTCCTGTGATAAGGAGCATTTCAGTTCAGATCCGCGAGTTTTACCTAGTTTTTCTGTTGATACTCTGAGTTTTGATACCGTTTTTACGACGATTGGAAGCGCGACCCTTTCCTTTAAAATCTATAATCGAAATAATGATTTTATAAGAATTTCAAACATTCAATTAGCGAATGACAAAAGAAGTCATTTCCAGCTCAATGTGGATGGAATTCCAGGTACTCAATTCAGTAATGTTGAATTAAGACCTAAGGACAGTATTTATGTATTTTGTCAAGTAAGAATTAATCCCGCAGATCCATTATCCATTAGTCCCTTTATTGTACTGGATTCAATAATTTTTACAACAAATGGAGTAGAACAAACAATTTATCTAGATGCAAGGGGACAGAATGCAAATTACTTTCCTTCTAAAGCAAATAAAGGTCAAATAGCCATCATTGATCTTCAAAACAAAGTACTTCAATGGAATGACCCTAAGCCCTATATTGTCTATGGTATAGTTTATTTTGATCACGGAACATTAGAAATTGCTGAAGGAACTCAGGTACATTTTTTTGGTGGAATTACAAAGGCTAAGGATGAAAAAGGAGAAACCTTTTTTTACAATGATGGACGCATGATTATTGGTTCAGACGCACATTTAAAAATTATGGGTAGCATAACGAAGCCTGTAATTTTTCAAGGAGTAAGATTAGAATCAAATTATAGTGAACTAGCCGGTCAATGGTCAGGAATTTTTCTTGATAAAAATTCTGTGGAGAATGAATTCAATAATGTAAGAATTAAAAATAATCTTATTGGGTTATTTCTCGATTCACTTGCAGAATGTAAAATAAATAACTCCATATTTTCAAATAATACTTACAATGGCATTTCAGCCTATTCTAGTAAACTGGAAGTTAATAATTCTTTATTTTACAATCAGGGTCAGGCATCCGTTTCAATGCAATGTGGAGGAGATTATTCTTTCGCTTACTGTACAATGGCAAATTTCAACAATGACGATGTTGCTTGTTTTCTTAGTAACAATTTTTGTAAGGACCCACCATTTTGTTTAAACTTTACAAAGAATAAATTAATTGCTTCATTTGCGAATTGTATTTTCACCGGTTCAAGTGAAGATGAATTTTATATTCGAAAGGATGAAGACAATAGTCTCGGCTTCCAATTAAATTTAGATCATTGTTTATTTAGAGTAAAGGATTTAATCCGAAAAGATCAGTATCCGGATTTTATTACAGATTTTACAAGCCAGTCTTATTTAAGAAATAGTCTGGATAGTCTTTTTAAAGATATTTCTAAAAATAATTTTCATCCTGATAGTCTTTCATTTCTTGAAAAAAAAGCAAAGCCTATCGGGGCATTAAATTTTGATCTAGATGGAAATTTAAGAGATCCAATTAATCCGGATCTAGGTTGTTATGAATTTCAATATTAAGCAGCAATATTAATTATTGAATCTTTTTTAACCTTAGTTATAAATACAAATCCAAGGAAAAAGAATAGAGTCACACTGATTACGCTATTGCGCATATCGCCAGTAATTTGTTCAACCAAACCAAAAATAAATGTTCCACTTATTACTGAAATATAGTAAACTACATCATAGAAACTTAAAAAGCATGTGATGTCATTTTTATCCTTTGGGATAAGTTTGACATAAGTAGATCTCGATAAGGCCTGTATTCCACCAATTACCATACCGACGAATCCTGCAATAAAGTAGAATTGAAATTGTGTTTGTACCAAATAAGCAAGTATGCATATTATAATCCAAAGAAATAACATAATTTTCATACTGAAAAAATTATTCGTACGCTTTGAAATATAAGCAAACAAATAAGCACCAATTATAGCAACTAGTTGTAAAAGCAAAATAACTATTATTAAATCAGAAGATTCGAATTTTAATTCTTTCTGTGCAAATGGTGAAGCAAGGTATACTACAGTTTGTACTCCGGCACTATAACAAAAAAATGATATGAGATAAAATCTCAAAGATTCTATCCTTTTAATTCTTTGCCATGCTTTATTTAATTCTTCAATTCCGTGATAGAGTGTTACTTTAGTTTCTCCTTTTTTAATATCTGCCGGTAAATAGGCAAATGAAAATTGTGAAAAACCTAACCACCAAATTCCAACACTTAGGAAAGCTATCCTTGCAGGAATATGCGCTTCAATACTCTCTGTACTTAACCCAAACCATTCCGGATACTTTATGACCATAATATTAAAGACTAATAAAATTACACTACCGATGTAGCCATAAGCATATCCTTTTGCACTCAACTTATCAATTCTTTTAGGAGGTACAAGGTCAGCCAAATAAGAGTCATAGAATACGAGCGAACCAGCATGAGATAATGTGGCTACTAAAAATCCTAATAATCCAATCCATAGTGTTGACATGCCATTAAAGAAAAACAAAAACATGCAAGCAAGACTTCCGGAGGTTGTAAACATTTTCATGTATTTTTTACGACTGCCACCGTAATCTGCAATTCCCGAAAGTATGGGTGAGATCAAACAAACCAACAAGTAAGCTGTTGCAACAGTATATGCATAGATAGAAGAATTAGAAACATTGATATTTGCAAAATTCAAATTAGAATCCGTCATTGCAATAAAGAAAGTTGGGAAAATAGCCGTTGATATGACAAGATTATAGGAAGAATTGGCCCAATCGAACATGACCCAGCCGAATTCAGCTTTTTTAATGGATTCTGACATTTGATTTGAATTATAGGACAAGGATAAGGAATACTTTGATTTCTATATTAGAAATATAAATTTAGAAATTCAGCCCGAATAGTTGAAATAACTACAATCAATTGGTTTATTGTGAACTTCATTCATTAATTGTATTCAAATAATTAATTGACCAATTTGACAAGCTATGATCAATACCTTATTAAACAATGTGTTTAAACAATTAAACTTTAGCTGAACAAATGAGATTTAGTCTCTGAATTAATTTTTTTTTCCATCTTTGTTAAGCTCTAAGCAGTATATATCTATGAAGTTATTAATCCTTTCCCGAAACAGATCCTTGTACAGTACCCTAAGCCTAATTCGAGCAGCAGAAATCCGAGGGCATGAGGTCCACGTTTATGATCATTTAATGTGCAATTTAGTTGTTGAGTACAACAATCCTCGTATAATGATAGGAGATGATTATTTTGAACATTTTGATGCAATAATTCCCCGGATTGGTGCATCTGCAACACAATATGGAGCTGCAATCATTAGACAGCTAGAAATTATGGGTTCTTTTGTAACGGTAACGGCAGATTCTTTACTTAAGGCCCGAAATAAACTTCACTGTTTACAAATTCTATCAACTAACGGAATTGATGTTCCAAAGACAGGGATATCAGCTGGAGATACTTGTATTTCTGCGGTACAAAATAAGATAACTGATGAAAAATCAGTCATAAAATTAACAGCTAGCACACAGGGTCTTGGTGTTATTCTGTCTCAATCAAAAAGTCAGGGTATATCTATCGTTGAAGGATTTCATCGCGTAGGTGAAGAGGTGCTTATTCAAGAATTTATTGAGGACGCTATGGGGTCAGATATTCGCGCCTTTGTTGTTGATGGCAAGATAGTAGCATCTATGAAAAGACAGGCTGTAGAAGGTGAATTTAGATCAAATATTCATCGTGGTGCAAGTTCTATTCGAGTAGAGTTAAGTAATGAGGAAGCTAGCATTGCATTAAAGGCTACAAAGCTTTTAGGTCTATCTATTGCTGGAGTGGATATCTTGCGTTCAAAAAGAGGACCTCTGGTTTTAGAAGTTAATGCCTCACCAGGTCTTGAAGGAATAGAAGGTACTACAAAAGTAGATATTGCAGGAGAGATCATTCAATTCATTGAAAGAAAAATAAACTAATGTTAGATTTAGTATTACAAGGACAAAGTTTTCCTTTAGGAAGTTCGGGAATGGTAAGAATTAATGCAGGATCATTACCTTCCGGTAATAGAATTTCAATTTTTGCCTATGTGTTTAGAAGTCAAAAACCAGGGCCAGTTATATTGCTTATGGGCGGGATGCATGGTGATGAAATAAATGGTACAGAAATCGTAAGAAGGTCGATTAAATCTCAGATATTTTCTCAACTTGAATGCGGTACTGTAATATGTATTCCTTTATTGAACATTTACGGATTTATTAATTTTTCTAGAGACCTACCTGATGGAAAAGATGTCAACAGATGTTTTCCGGGCACTAGTAATGGATCAATGGCTTCAAGGGTAGCAAGAATAATTACAAAGAAAATTTTACCATTAATTGATTTTGGAATAGATTTTCATACTGGTGGAAAGGACACTTGGAATTATCCACACATTCGTTATTCAACAAAGTCGACAGAAGCTGAAACATTAGCAAGGTTATGTCAATTTCCGGTGATAGTAGCTAAACCCAGTATTTCAAAATCATTTAGAAGAGTTGCGCGAGATATGAAAAAAACGATTCTGATTTTTGAAGGTGGTGAAGCTTTAAGATTGGAAAATTTTATTGTAGAAAAAGGTCTAAAAGTTATTGAGAATGTTCTACTTGCTCATTTCATGATTAAGGGTGAACTTAAAGTTATAGAGAAGATTGCTTCCTACGGTAAATTAATTTGGGAGAGAAGTCCGGATAGTGGAATCATTACCTACAGAAGATCTGCAGGAGTATTGGTTAAAAAAGGAGAAATTCTTGCTATTATTAGTGATCCATATGCACAGAAAGAAACCAAAATGTTTGCCTCAAGAGATGCCTATATTATTGGTCACAACAATGCTCCAGTGGTTAATATTGGTGATGGTATGTTCAATTTAGCAAATGAAATTTAGATGAAATATTTTTTCTTTATTTTTATTTTAACAAGCTTCATTTCAAATATTCTTAATGCTCAAAGCAATAAACAAAAAAGGCATTGTCAAAATGCAATAAATAATTTCGCAAAAGATCCGCAACTAATAAGTTCAAGTATTAGTATTTGTTTGCTAAATGCAACAAATGGCAAACATGTAGCCTCTTTTGATAAAAAAAGAAAACTTATACCGGCCTCAACGCAAAAATTAATTAGCTGCGCGACGGCACTAATGGTACTTGGTGATAGCTTTTCGTATGTTACTCCATTTGAATTTATAGGAAGATTTGATAAGGATAGTATATTCAAAGGCAACATTTTAATAAGAGGTGTTGGAGATCCTAGTTTTGGATCTGGAATTTTGAATGAGGCTAATTCGATTAATAAAATTGCTGATCAGCTAACAATTGCTTTGAGGAATAATGGCATAAATAAAATAATAGGTAAAATTTTGGTTGAATCTGATTTTATTCACAATATTGCGGAGAATCCTGAATGGCTTTATTTTGATATAGGAAATTATTATGGTACAGGAGTTTATGGCTTTAATGTCTTAGAGAATTCTGCAAAAATTTCAATTGAAAAAAAAGCACAATCAAATGTAATTCAAATTACCAATGTATATCCAGCTGAATTGAAAGATGACCTAATAAATAGAATGTATAGTACAGAATCAATTTCTTCAAAAAACAATCAATTCTATGTAATTGCAAGTTCAATTTGTAATGAATTAAATGTATATGGTGAAATTTTAAAAAGTGATTCAATTAAAATAGATATAAAATCCTGCATTCCCAATCCGGCTAATTTGTATCCAAGTATTTTGGCTGAGCAATTAGAAATTAGAGGTATTGATGTTATTTCAGATTCAACAATATTAGAACCAGGTTATTCTACTTTCAATTTCAGCAACAGCTCTCCACCAATGAAAATACTAGTATCATATACATTAAAAAACAGTAATAATCTCTATTGTGAAAGCTTTATTCATACGCTTGGAAATCGATGGCTTCATAATACTGATCGAACAAGGACTTTAGATTCGTTAATGAATTTCTGGAATACAAAATTGGATCAAAGTATTTCTATTAAAATGGTAGATGGATCAGGATTGTCAAGAAAAAATAGAATGAGTTCAGAAGCACTATCAACAATGTTACAAATAATTTATTCAAAATATTTGCCGAATTATTATAACTTTCTAAATGATCCGGCAAAGTCAGGTTCACTTTCAACATTTCTTTCCAAAGAAAAAAATATAGAAGGAAAGTTCTTTTTGAAGTCCGGTAGCATGGAAGGAATTAAGTCTTATGCAGGATACCTACTCTATCCAAATTCTAAGAAAATTGTTTTAAGTATTTTTGTAAATAATTATGATTGTTCTTCTTCTGAAATAAATAATAAAATTGCAAATTTGTTAGTTGATTTGCATCATTCCCTAAAATTAAAATAGTATGCATAGAATTTTTATACTAAGTATTTTCATACTTTATCAGTGCAAGGAAAAAGTTAAAGAACTTCCTCAAAATAATTTGAAGACAGATTCTACTACTGAGCAAAACATTTCCACCCCTAAAGTAGTCAATGAAAATTCAGATCTTCAAGACAGAACAATTTGGCAAAGACCCTATGAAATAATTGATCTTCTTGGGCCATTGGACAACAAAGTCATTGCAGATATTGGAGCTGGCAGTGGATATTTTTCATTTAAGTTTGTCTTAACCGCAAAAAAAGTAATTGCAATAGATATAGAACGTGAACTTATAAACCTAATGAATGAGGAAAAAGATTACTATAAACCTGAAATAAAATCGAAATTCGAAACAAGACTTGCAAGGTCTAATGACCCAAAATTGAAAAAAGGAGAGGTAGATGTAATCTTTTTGTCAAATACCTATAGTTACCTGAATCATCGTGTAAAATATTTAAAGAATTTACAAGATAAATTAAAACCTGGTGGCAAAATAATGATCGTCGATTTTAAAAAGAAAATCACACCGATTGGACCAGAGTTAAAAACCAGATTGGCACAGGGCGATGTTGAAACTGAATTAATTGATGCAGGTTATCACATTGTACTTTCTGATGACAACAAATTAAAATATCAATACATCATTATAGCCAACATCAAAACTAAGTAATCTTTCACAACTGTAAACTTCCAATTTATTAAATAAAAAAAGGCCCACAATAGTGAGCCTTTTTCATTATTCGCTTAAAACAGTATTTATTTTATAAAAATTTTCGTTCTGGTTCCATCATTAGTAGAAACACGTACGAAATATTCTCCCTGTGTCAATTCAGATACAGGAATTTGAATAGCATTATTTTTAACTGAAGGATAAGATTGAAAATTAAGCACTTTACCATTTAAATCAAATATGGTAATATTCGCATCAGTTTCTTTAGCAAATTGTAATTTGATAGTCAATAGATCATTTTGTACCGGATTTGGTGAAATGTTAATTACTGATTCAGGAAGTTGTATGTCATCATTTTTAGTTACAACATTAATTTCCATTCTTAAAACAGGTGCATCACCATCTGGCCAGGAATCAAACCAATTGCCATCGTTGTCATAAACAGGAACAGAAAATGCGTGTCCTTCGTAATTTTTTTCATTGCTACAAACTTGAAATTTCCAAGTATCAGGATTTGATGGATCTGATTCTGCAGGATGAGTGCACAACAAGATATATCTGCTACCTTTGTTTAGAAATACTTTTTCATTTGTTGCATTAACCAAATTGAGTTTATAAGTTTTCAAAGTACTAGTGATATTTGCAGTAAGCTCCTGGTCAGATAAGACTGATTGAATTGAGCTACTTGAAAGCCCGTGAAGACCATCAAAATTTGAAAAGTCTGCCGCAACTTCAGCTTTAACTTCAGCCAGATTAATTCTTACAGTATAATCTTTATTGTTAGCAATTGATCCAGCAGTTAAACCAACTTCAGCAGTTGATGCAAAGAAACGATCGTTTGGATTCCAGCAATCTGATGTTGCATATTGAGAACCTACAGTAAATCCCGTACCACCATTTGCACGAATACCAATTCTTGCTCTTGATTCTTTTGCATAAGTAAAATTGGTTACTTCGAATGAATCTACTTTAACATTGTCAGCAGGATTGTAATCTGTATTGTTATACAATAGACTTGTTCGGATATAGTATTTTCCAATACTTAGAGTAGAAGGATCAAAACTTCTTGGAGTGCTAATGTCAATATTGTCATCACTTGTATTGAGGTTATTGGTCAAATATAAACTGTCGGCATAGACCCTTGTAGTCCTATCGTCAGCAAATATTTCAGCCTTATATTGTACTCCAGATTGTGGACTCCCTCCTAGATTGCTTATCTTAGATTTGAAATTAAATTTTTCATTACAAAGCTGAGATTTAGGTTGTGCATAACTTGATGGAGGGTAAAATACTTTAATTAAAGCAAGATCATTGTCAGGAAGCGACAATAAAGTTACATCATCAATAGTCCAGAAGTAATAATCTCCTGAAAATACAAATCTAAAATAGACATTTTTATTAGAAGCTGCCGTACCGCTAATATCTATAATTTGTCTGCTACTTCTACTTGTTCCTGTACCTGGTCTAACGTTAGCGTTAACTGAATAAGATGTCCAAGTAGCTCCACTGTCGCTGCTAACTTGTAATTCACAAGTCGAAAGATAATTCTGATAATATTGATAAAAGGAAACCGTAACAGTAGGGAAACTTGAGCAGTCAATCAGTGGACTGGTAAGTGCGCCACTGTGAGACGAAGGCGAAATTCCTTTCCCTTCATTTCCTTCTACCCCACCATTATCCAGAAAATCTGAATCAAAAATTGCTGCACCGTTGGCTTTCGAAGGTGAATTGATACTTCCAGATTGATCTGAATAAGCACCTTTTGAGGTGCCGCTAGCAGAATAAACCCAAAGACTGTTAGCTGTCGAATCAGGATTAGAAGAACTTAATCCGGTTGTAGTCCAGGTTCCAAGACCTCCCGAAAAGGTTGATTTAGGATCATTTGGGCCTCCCCAAAGTAGATTTTGTCCAAAACTATTGGAACAGGTAAGTAACAAGAAGAAAAGGGTGATAAACTGTTTCATTGATTTTAATATTTTTCTTTAATGGCGCTAAGTTACAAATTTTCAATTAGCATAAAAACTTATTGTAAATTTTAACTTTTATGCTTGTTTAATATTTACTTATATGTTATAATTAAGAATAATATGAATATTATTTTGATTTTCATACTCCTTTTTGAAAATTACTTAGGCTAGAAATATTTTATTTGTATCGAATATTTAAGGTATAAAGAGCTCTATTCATTTAAATAAGAAGGCTTTTTCTTATTTAATATTCTTGATATATAAATCAATAATCTGCACTAAATTTATTGTTTAAAGACATCTTTTGACCATCGTTCGGCTCGCTAAACACCTTAAGAAAGTATCAGAAATTCATAGAATTGTGCTACTAAATAAAATGAAAAATCGCAGAATAAGATATGGTCTATTCTGCGATTAATGAAAAGTAATAAATTATTTTCTCTCCGTGATTTGATGTTAGATTACTTATTCATTTTCTTGGTATTAAATCCCATTGAGAATCCAAATCTTGGGCTATCTTTTTTCAATATGGTGAAGATGTTGATTGGAAAATTCACATTGCCACTTCGAATTGATTTACCAAAAGCGATAACTAAACCACCTTCAACTTTTAATTTACCACCTCGATCTAGTTCAGTGGTTATTAGATCGTTTATTGCTGAACTAGTATTGTTTTTATAATTCTCTAATCTTATCCATTTACCAGTCTCTGGTGAATAGTATCCAACACTTCTTTTGGAAATATTTAATAGTGGGCCAACAGCAAATTCGAATCCAGATTTATTGGATCTAATGCCATGTAATATAGCAATACTTGGGATGAAAGCTCCGTGTTCAATGCCTCCAATGCTTGGTATGAACTCGAATAATCCTTGAATGTTTCCCTGATTCAAATAAGCTAACTCAAATTGATACCCGAATTGACTAATTATTGGAAATGCATCGAAACCACCTTCGTTGCTGCTTCTCTCGAATGATCTTCCATCGTTACCACTTATATAAGTAAATCCAAATCGCGGACCACTTAAGTTCAAAACATTCACTTCTGGATTATTGAGTTTTGATTCTTGAGTTTGGATTGTGGACAATTGACTCATTTTTTGTTCATCATATGGCAGCTTGTACATTTTTCTTAAGGTTAATTCGCACATGGATTGTATTTCTTTGGATAGAGATAAAAATTCTTCACTATAATTCAGATCTACTTCTCCTGTTGTGGCATCAATTTGTCGAATGCTGATATAGATTTTTTCATTGAATCTTTCTAATTGACAAGAAATCGCTTTTTCTACATTGAGTAATTTAGCGACTTTGCTGAGACAACTTTTGTTGAAACAGGTATACAATTCAATTTGATTTTGTTTGGTTATTTGAATTGCATCGTGTTTGTCATACACATCGAATAAATTCAACTTTTTGTATTCTAATGTGAAAATGTCTGCAATGGTCTCATTGGATAATTCTGTGTTTTTGGCCTCTGCTCCAGCAATAACAATTGATGTAAGCTTTTGTGCTTGAAGGAATTGAACCATAAAAAGGCATAGAATAATTCGATTCATTCGTTTTAATAAATTTGTTTTCATAGTAATTTTTTTTAAGTGTTAATTAAATAATATAAGCAAATGTAGAGCTGCACAATACCTGACGAGTAGCCATTATTGCGCGTAACACATATTTTTTTATCTAATATGGAGAAATCGTAAGCTATCATCAGTTGGAGCGAAGCGGAAATCCTCGTGTTACGAAGTGACACGGGATCGACAGTTGAGGCGAAGTCTTGGATCCTCGTTTACGGGACGAAATCCTCGAGGCACGAAGAGCCTCGGGATCGTCAGTCATCAGTCATCAGCTGAAGCGAAGTCTTGGATCTGCTAATCTTAAACTATTAAGGTATTACTTAAAAATTAGTTGGCCACTTGCTTCACTTAAACCTAATTTATTTTGAATAACATACTTATATATGCCTGCATTAAGCTCATTTCTGTTGACGATAAGAGGACTTTCGTTTAATTGAATATTGAGTACCTGTTTACCTTCCATAGTATACAACAAAAAATGATAAGACTCATGATTTGCAGTATGAATATTAATTTTAAAATAATCTGAGATAAGGTTGGGTCTAATATCTACAATAATTTCTTTGTTAGTTTCTTTTGTAAAAGTCGAAATATTATTTCCAGTTTTCCTAAGTATAAAAACACCGAATTTAGGAAATTGAGAAGCTACAACTTGATTGCTTCCGGTAGCTTTTTCAAATTCAGTTACATTCATTGAAATACGAACTAAATCAGAATTGCTCTTTGTTCTTTTGATTGGGATTGCATGGTAATTCATGACCTGAATTATTTCGTATTCGTCTCCGGGTAATAAATTTAACCTCGAAAGATTAATTTCAACTTCGTCTGTTCCTGCCCAATTGTATATGACTAAATGACTTATATTCTTGTCATATTTATTTGGCAATAAGAAGTAGTCCACACCATTAATTGGTAAATTATCTTCAAAAGTATTTTGCGGAAAATCTGTTTGCAAAAATCCCCATAAGTAAACCCCGTAAACTGCTGGAATGCCTCCGAGAATTCTGTTTCCTTTAACTGAGGACTTAAATATTGGGGTGTTGTTAAATCCCAATCTTGTCTGACAGGTCAAATAATTGCTGTCAAGAATAAAATTATCTACGCCATAGTTTAATCCAAAAGCATTCACAGGTGGCCTTGGAGTATTATTTCCTGAAAAAGTAAAATTGTGTTTTATTACTGTATTTCTAATTGGATTTGCAGAGCTATTGGAAACCACAAAAAAATTATGTGTTCTATAGTTATTTCCAACACCTCCTAAATTTTCTGAAGCTGCGCCACCATTAAAAACGATATTTCCTTGAATGTCAAAATTTCCTAATGCTGCAGTAGTTGTTGTCTGCCAAACTTTCATACCATAACCGTATGTGCTAAATATGATATTGTTATGAATTAATTTTGTTCCAAAAGTATCATTCTGTAGATACATACCATGTCCGTGCCCTTCCAGATTTCCATTGTTGTTATTATTGTTTCCAATGTGGTAGATCAGGCATCCATAGACTTCTGAATTTGTAGCAGTCTTCCAGCAATCAATTCCACCACCGGTATCATGTACAATCATATTAATAAATTTCATATTCTCAGCGGTACAGGTTATGCCACCAGTAATATCATGATTTCTGTCTGTTGAAAAAGAGTTGGTTACTTCAATACCCCAAAACCAGGTATAACTGCAACTACCTAAGGCTGTGTAAAGACTGTACAATAGTTGACCATCTATAATTGCTTTTTCCTCTTTGTAATTTCTAAAAATTATAGCAGCTTTAGCTGTTCCATTGGTCTTACAACTAAATGATGTCTGAGCATCATAACTGTTCAAATATGTTCCTTCTCTTAACCAAACGGTATCACCCGGTTTCAATTCTGGAGGATGATTAAGAGCAGATTGAAGTTGCCATGGGTTTACAAAACTTCCTGTTCCAGTTTTATTTGCAGTTGCAGATACATAAAAACTTCCGGCCTGAGATTGATATAAAATCAAAGTCAGAACCAATATTAAGTGAATATCCTTCATATGATAGGTTTAAAACAATAAATTGGTTTGTAAAGTTAATCGTATTATTTTGTAATCTATAAAGAGTTTGCTCGAATTAAAAACTAAAAAATCATACTAATAAATCTTATTCCTTTATAAATTCGTTTGATTTAGCAATTGCTGCTTAATATTGACCAATATATTTTCTTTACTTTGGATATTAAAAAAATCATCTAAACAATACTAATCTTCACAAATTTAAGCAATCACCCTTCAAGAAACTCTTTCAATGACACGTTTATAAGCTGAGTCCAGCCAGCAACAAAATTATGAATTTCAAAATCAGGATTGCTAGTAGGGAAGGATTCAAGACCTTCATGTGTCAGCTTTAGAATTGTATTTTCTCCCTCGTCAAACAACTCAAAAGTTAAATATGAAATTCCTGCATAACCATTATAAGACCAGCTATGAGTAAGTTTTCTTTCAGGTATGACCTCAAGTATTTCACAATGATGCAAGTATTGTTCACAACCTTCTTTACCTCCATAAAATTCAAAAGCAAATCCTACTTCTGCTTTAAATTCAGCTAAATCAAAATACCACTGTTTCATTAAATCTTTCTCCGTTAGTGCTCGCCATACATCGGCTCTTTTCGCATTGAAAATACGTTCCAATTGATAGGGTTTTGGTTTCATTTTTTATTGGTTTTTATTTGATTTAAGACTTTATCTAGTTTATTAAATCGATCTTCCCAGAGTACTCTAAATTGAACTAGCCATTTATCAATTTCTTTCATTTTATTAGAATTGAGATGGTAATAAATTTCTCTGCCGGATTGTTCTTGCTTCAAAAGTTGACACTCAGATAAAATTTGAATATGTTTGGAAACGGCTTGTCTGCTCGTATTGAAATGTTCAGCTACAGCGTTAGGAGTCATCGCCTGTATGGCAATTAGACTTAGTATAGCTCTTCTTGTTGGGTCGGCTATAGCCTGAAAAATGTCTCTGCGTACTTCCATTGGGCTCAATATTGCAATTATATGGTTGCAAATATAAGTGCAATTATTTGATTGCGCAAATGATTTTCAAAATTAATTTTTTATTTATACAGTGTAAGAATCAGAATTTCTAAAATAAATTCACAACTTTATTTTACTAGAGTTACATCTCCCGATTTTAATTTTCTTTCAGAACCATGAATCTGATATTGTATCACATAAGGATAGACACCAGGATTCACAAGTAGCTCTTTGTATTTTCCATTCCAACCTTTATCCTTATCCGGAGATTCAAAAACCAAATTTCCCCAGCGATCAAATATCTGTAAAATATAAAAATCTAACTGATCACAGTTGAATACCGGAATAAACACATCGTTGAAGTTGTCACCATTAGGAGAAAACATATTGGGCAAATAAATGTCACTCTGGATTTTACTCCAAGATACATTTAAGCTGGTTGGAACTGTACAAGATCCTTCAGTGCTAATCGTGAATCTACTTGTAGTTGAGGATTTTAAAATAGCTCTGAAAGAATTCTTAATTAGACCTTTTCATCATATTATAATTTAATCCGAAGGATAATAATGCATCATTTTGTTTAAATGAACTATTACTTGCGTTTAAGCTTTTTAACAGTTGTATTTGAAATTTAATATTCGGCAAACCAGCTTTTATAGTTAGCGCAGGTTCTATAAAAATCTGTGAATTATTTCCTTTTAAATAATCCTGTTGATTCGTATTGTCAAAAATTAAACTTCCAGAAATGCCATTGTAGTTTAAATTTGAAACTTGAGTTGAAGCAGTTATTGAAAAGTACTTTTTAATAAAACTGATACTAGGCTGAATTCCAATTTTTAATAGATTTGCTGAAATTTCTCCAGTAGTATTAGGATTGGACGCTAGAGTTGAAGGAAAGTGATTTTCCATTGTCCCAAAACCTAGAAGCGCATAACTATCGAAAACAAATTGATCATTAATACTTTTAAAGTAACCCAATCCAGCTTCTAATGTTTTGCCGGATCCACCATCACCGTTATCTAAGTCTCCAGGTTGTATTAATCTAGCGTTTAGTTGCACTGCCAGAGCACTGGAGACACCATAAGCGGCTAATAATTCATATTGTCCAGAACTTCCTGCAAGACTTAAATTACCCTGAGATTTTGAATGAATATTCGGGATATTTTGAGTGCTTGGAATGTAATAAGTTGGGTTGCAATTTGTTAAAAAAAAGATCAACAAAAGAGCAAGGCTTAAATTTTTTATTTTATTTAAATTATTCATAACAAGAGTTTATTTATTAATTAGTCGTCAGTCAATTGTCGTCAGTCATCAGCCGTAGCGCAGTCCTTGATCCTCGTTTACGGGACGAAGATCCTCGAGTTACGTAGTGACTCGGGATCGTCAGTCATCAGTTTGAGCGCAGTCCTTGATCCTCGTTTACGGGTCGAAAATCCTCGGGTCACAAAGTGACACGGGATCATCAGTCATCTGTTGAGTCTTGGATCATCGGTTAAATCGAAGTTGAAGATCCACACATTTTCAAAGCACCTTATAACATAAGACCTGACAAGAATCCTTATGAGACATGGCTCAATCTATTGTCAAATATACAGCAGAATTGATAATTAAAATTAATAAACTCTTAAGGATTCAGAATTGAACAAAATAAAGTCCTAAAATAAAGGTTTGAAATTACCTCTAAATTGGTGCCTCGAATAACAGATTATTGATAGAAGCTTTGTAGTGTAAACTTAGCCTTTTTTAGATTACATTTAGGTTTCAAACCTGATGATCTAATCTAAATTAGATCGGCTACAGTTTATCTATTTGAAGCAATATTGTAATGATAATTTATTTAAGAATGTAATCATAAATTATTCGGATATTCTGGTTCTTATTTCTCCATAATATCATGGTCTTAAAAAAATCTAAGAGTGATTAATTGTTTTTAAAGTCATGATGTTCAAAAATGTTTGACCCCTCTGAGGTCGAAGAGACTTATGCCCATTATTTTTTATTAATGTCTGAACCGTCTGGGTTCAGTTGTTTAGTTCTTTTATAGAGTTGTTTATCAATTTGTTCAGGATAGTATATTTATAAAACTTAAAAACAAAAATAGCTGCGACCCCAGTTTGGTCGAATTGTTTTTTTATAAATCGCTTTTGTTATAAACATTTTGATACTTATTAGTTCAATTATTTTGCCTTATTAGCAAGTTGTTTATCAATCCTAGAGGGATTGTATATTTATAAAACTAAAATCCTAAAAATAACTGCGACCCCAGTGGACCAAATGTTTTTACGACTCACTCTAGTAAATAATATTTGAACTATTCTTGTTCTATAAATTTACATTTTTGAGATTAAGTTGATAGGAGCTTATAATAAAAACCAATCCTATAGTTTGAACTTAACGGGCAAGATCACTTCAACATTAACTTTCTTTCCATTCAAAGTTCCTGGATTCCATTTAGGCATATTTTTTATCAGTTCATAAACAGCAGTATTGAATTCAGGAGTTATGGTCTTTACAAACTTATTAAGAATTAAAACTCCATTATTTTTAACAATAAAACTAACAACAGTAGTACCTTCTTTACGGGCATTCTTCATTTCTTCAGGATAGTTTAGCATTTCTCCAATAAATTTCATCATGGCTGCAGAACCTCCTGGGAATTCAGGCATTTGATCCACTATTGGATAATATTCAAATTCATTATTGGTTACAGTTATGATTTCTTTGTTAGTTTCAGGGTTATAGACTACAAATGTGTCTATACTCGAATACTTTAATGCTTTATAATTACTCGAAATTTTGTCTTGCGACGCACAAGAAAAACAGAGTAAAAAAAACAAAGGAATTAAGGAATAACCTAAGGTTTGAGTAAGAGATGATTTTTTATGGAACATCATAATTCTTAATTTTAAAGGTGATGAAATAAGGGAATGAATCATTGAGAATTGGAAGTTAGAAACTTGGGATATTTGTAACAATAATGAGGCATATTGTTGCTCAGAATAGGACTTTAGAATGGATGCGTCTACCTGAAATTCATGAACCAATTTTAATTCTTTTCTATACCAATAAAGTAATGGATGAAAAGGAAATACTAGAAGTAAAATACTTAGAAATAAAATATCCCAGTGATGACCACGAAGAATGTGCTCCTTCTCATGATCGAAAATCAATTGATAACTTGATTCGTCCTTGAGCTTCAGTGGAATTGCGATCGTTCTAAAAAACGAAAATGGAATATGGTCTTCTTTGAGACGCACTATGTTTAGCTTCTCTATTTTCTCAGAGGGCAAGTTGATAAGTTTCAAGATACTTCTAAGAGAAGACACAAACTGAATTCCAGAAATAGATACCAACAAGATATATAATAGCCATGTCCAATGGATGGTTTCGAACCATGACGATGAATACTTGTTTGTAGAGTGAATAATTACTTCTTGAAGGCTAATACTTAAAGTTTGAAATTGGCTTGCTTCTAAGAAATTATTTTGACCAAAGGGGTTAGGAATGAAAGGAATAATCAAACCAGCAATAATAGTCGTAAGGAGATAAATTCTATTTATAGAAAAATAGCTAGTCTTTTTATAAAAAAATTGATATGCTAATAAAAAAATAGCCCATACAAAACTTACTGAAATGAAGTACATTATCATGTTTTCTATTTTGATTTTTTAATTAATTCACTTAACAGTTTTTGCAATTCCAATTCATCCATTTCTTCTTCATTAACTATAAAGGAAACCAGCTCTTCAGGTTTATTGCTAAAGTATTGTTGGATCATATTTCTAAGTTGAATAGAGGCATATTCTAATTTACTAATTTCAGAATAGTATTCATAAGTTTTTCCGTAAGCTTTAAAATTTAAATAATTCTTATCAAGAAGTATTCTGAGAAAAGTTGAGACGGTTGTAGGAGCAGGTATACTATCTTTCTTATTGCTCTTTTTTAAATAATCCATTATTTGACTCATCGTACAAGGCCCAATTTTCCAAATGATTTGCATTATACTTTCTTCGCGACTAGTAAGCAACTCTCTTTTCATAAAGCAAAAGTATGATGTAGTTAGTTCATGAACTAAAATATTAGTTTTAAATAATAAATATTTATTTATGCAATGTATAAATATCTATAAATCAATATTATATGCTTGTTAACAACAACCCTAAATTTAAGAGGTCTATAAAACGGCAATTACAGATGTCTATTTAGTTTTCCAATATGAGATTACTAACCAAACTAGATTGTGGACAGATTTTCAAGTTAAATTATTGTGGTGTGGATGATTTATTGAAAGTGTGATTATAAATTATTTAGAACTTCAAGGCTCTAATCTCACTCATACACTTTTGTCTTTTGAAATCTCAAAGGGATTTAAAGTTCTAAAAATCATGATGTTAAAAAATGTATGACTTCGCTAGTGTCGAATAGTTTTTTACTCGTTACTTAATTTATAAATTTTTATAGTCTCTGAATTCTTTTATCTTACTTTTATGTCAGGTTTTGTAAAAAAGTATTTTGATAAGAAGTCGAAGCTAAGATTTTACATGCTAATTAAACTCCACTTTTTTAAACAGAAATCCCTTCTAGATAGACTTCGCGAAATTTTTCAAACTGAAATTATTCAGGACACCGAGCAAGAATATTTATTGTAAATGAGGGTGGAGGTACTCTGCCAGATGGTAAAGATGTTCCAGATTCTGCGCATTCCTCTCTAAAGTTTAGTGGAGCAGTAAATCGATAATTTCCATGATGACTTGGATGTCCAACTAAAGCACCTGTTAATCTATTCATACCTGGGACAACAGGAATAGTTATACCGTCATATGTAAATGATCCATTTCGATCAACGTTTATAATAATTTCTTGTAGGACTGCATCAACTGCTATAACTGATGCTGCCCCTAATTCAGTAGTAATTACAAAATCCCAGCCTTGGAAGACATTGCCAAAACAAAGAGGACTAAGCATGCCTGATAAAGACTGTATTTCCGTTGCTCCTGCTTTTCTAATTTCTTTGATAGCCTCAGATCTACCATTTCTGTTTTCTGCAAAAACATGAATTGTCGCATTGTCGCAGATTTGAAATCTTGAGGTTGTAATTCCGTGATTGGTAGTAGGGTCAGAAATTCCTCCGGGTGCTGAACTTGCTGGAATAATTTCAACCCAAAACCGATCCGCATCAGTGATTTGATAGCGTATATCTCCAGAAATACAGGAACAGATTTTATCTGGACCGAAATCAATTATTTTGATTTCAGGTTTACAAGAGAAAATCAGACAAATAAAGAACGGAAGTACAGATAAATTTTTCATAAGATTATAATTGTATTTACTTAATCTGAATTGGCTAATCAATAAAATGTTACTACATTGAATTTAACTTATTGTAAATATAGCTTAATATCTTGTTTAAATCAAAAAAATTGAATTATTTTTAGTGCCTAAATTCCTCTTGTGTTTAAGAGTAATAAAACCCCTAACAGCTAAGTATTCGTTGCGTCCGTAGGACGAACAATGAATACTATGTTGC
>JBDTWI010000001.1:0-309039 GCA_040006775.1 Saprospiraceae bacterium | reverse complement strand
ATGGCCAATATTTGTCATCAACATAAATTTCAAGTGCATCCGCATGATTCCTAATCTCCAAAAACATTGGCTTCACATGATCACAGAAATAAATAGCATGCTCTCTCGTATTCTTTTGCTTATCTGCTTTTTCAATTTCTTTACTCATTTTCTCTAAACCGGAATAAACTGCATTGATGTGTGTGCTGACAATCTGTACCAGATCATACTGAGTTTTCATTAGGGATTTATTAATTCCGGCATCTATGGAACTCTTTATGTTGTTCAGTAAGTCTGTTTGATACTTTATGCATGCAGGCAGAATCTGATTCATGCACAATTCATTCAATAGGCTTGCTTCAATCTCAACTTTTTTAATGTACTTCTCCAAATATATTTCGTGCCTTGCTTCCAACTCTTTAACACCCATAATTTTGGATTCAGAAAAAATCTTCTGCGCTTTCTTTGTTCCTAAAGCATCGAGCGCTAGTGGAGTAGTTTTTACATTCGGCAATCCTCTTTTTAAAGCTTCCTTTGCCCATGCCTCAGAATAATTATCTCCTTCAAACAATATTTTTTTGCTCGCTTTAATGCAAGATCTTAGTTCTATAAGTATGGCAGAATCTTTCTTCTCTCCATCCGCAATGTGCTTATCGACTTTGGATTTAAAATCATTCAATTGATTCGCAACAATCATATTCAAAACCATCATTGGCTCTGAACAATTTGCTGACGATCCTACGGCTCTGAATTCAAATTTGTTTCCTGTAAATGCAAACGGAGATGTTCTGTTTCTATCTGTGTTATCCATCATAACATCAGGAATCATTTTGTGTATGTCAAGTTTTAAATCATTTTCTTCCTCTTCCTTGATGTCTTTGTCTACTCTTTGCTCGATTGCATCCAAAACC
The DNA here is from genome assembly GCA_040006775.1 of Saprospiraceae bacterium. Lineage (GTDB taxonomy): Bacteria > Bacteroidota > Bacteroidia > Chitinophagales > Saprospiraceae > Vicinibacter. The sequence continues at coordinate 308,149 of JBDTWI010000001.1, read as the reverse complement.
TTGGTTAAAAAATCACCAATGAATACGGAAATGATTGCAGGAGGCGCTTCATTTGCACCTAATCTGTAATCATTGCTTTCAGAAGCAATACTTGCACGCACTAAATCAGAATGATCATATACCGCTTTAATTGTATTGATAAAAAAAGTAAGGAATTGTAAATTATTTCTTGGTGTTTTTCCTGGACTCAAAAGATTGGTTCCTGTATCTGTACTCATAGACCAATTGTTGTGCTTTCCTGATCCGTTGATTCCTGCAAAGGGTTTTTCATGTAATAAAGTGATAAGATGATGTCTTCTCGCAACTCGATCCATAACATCCATCAACAGGGAATTGTGATCCACTGCAATATTTGCTTCTTCAAACATTGGAGCTAATTCGAACTGAGATGGTGCAACTTCATTGTGTCTTGTTCTTACCGGAATTCCTAATTTATGGCATTCCATCTCCAGATCAACCATAAAGTTGTAAACTCGATCCGGGATAACTCCAAAATAGTGATCTTCTAACTGTTGTCCTTTAGCAGGACTTCTTCCTAAAATGGTCCTTCCACTTGCCATCAAATCCGGTCTTGCATAATACATGGCTTTATCTATCAAAAAATATTCTTGTTCCCATCCCAATGTAGCAGTAACTCTATTCACAAATCGATCAAAATATCTTGCCACTCCAGTTGCGGCTTTGTCCAACATTTCAAGTGATCGTAATAAAGGTGCCTTATGATCTAAAGCTTCGCCGGTATAAGAAATGAAAACAGTCGGAATACAGAGGGTCTTTGAACCACTAATGTCCATAATAAAAGCTGGTGACATGGGATCCCATGCGGTATAACCTCGAGCTTCAAAAGTTGCTCTCAATCCACCACTTGGAAAGGATGAAGCATCCGGTTCTTGCTGAACCAAAGCATCACCATCAAATTTTTCAATCGCACTTCCATTCGAACTTAATGTAAAAAATGAATCATGTTTCTCTGCAGTGCTGCCGGTTAAAGGCTGAAACCAATGTGTATAATGTGTCGTTCCTTGCTCCATACACCAAGCCTTAAGCGCTGCAGCAATTTGATCTGCCAATTCTCTAGTAATTTTATTCCCTTGTGCTAAAATCTGTGTGTAGGATTTATAAGCATCATTTGAAAGATAAGTTCTCAGCTTACTTTCATTAAACACATTTTCAGCATAATAACTGGAAATTTTGCGATTGTCAAGGACTTTTGCTGCTTTAGGTCTAGTCAAAAACATACCCATTGCATTACTTCTGTGGTTCGACATAGGAAGATATTTAAATTATTGTGATGATTTAGATTTAGCACAAAATTATAAATATTTTGGTTAATTTATCTCATTTGGAAGCAATTTTGTAAAAATAAATTAAATATTTTAGTGTTTTTTCTTCGAATTACATAATTAATCATAAAATTTTTCATATTTATTTATTTTAATATGAATTCTATTTTGACAAATCAAAGCCTCCTTTTCTTATCTTGCGCTTCCTAAGTAGTTTTATTCCACAATGATTGATTTTTTAATAGATCTTAATGAAATTCAGCGATTGGCTGTGCTTCAAAAGGACGGTCCGGTAATGGTTATAGCAGGTCCAGGATCAGGTAAAACCCGTGTATTAACCTATCGTCTGGCAAATATGATTCAGTCAGGAGTAAATCCACAGAACATTCTCTCGTTAACCTTTACCAACAAAGCCGCTAAAGAGATGACTGAAAGAATAACTGCAGTCGCTGGCAACCAGGCTAGAAAGGTTTGGAGTGGAACTTTTCACTCCATATTTGCAAGGATACTCAGAGTTGAAGCGCCTAAAATAGGCTATCCTGCAAACTTTACCATCTACGACACAGAAGACAGCAAAAGCTTAATCAATGAGATTATCAAAGCCAAGCATCTAAATCCTAAAGATTATAATCCAAATACAGTTAGAAATAGAATATCTAATGCCAAATCGAATTTGGTAACTCCTCTGATGTATGAGAAGGATCCCTATCTGCTCGATCAGGATAGGATGAATAAAATGCCGGCAACCCACGAGATCTATAAAAAATATATCGAGCGCTGTCAAAATTCCGGTGCAATGGATTTTGATGATCTGCTTTTACAATTGTTTAGATTATTTCAGGAAAATGCCGAAGATGTTGTTGCAAAATATCGCAGACAATTTCAGTATGTCATGGTGGATGAGTTTCAGGACACCAACTACCTGCAGTATGCCATTTTGAAAAAAATTGTACTGTATCCCAATAGTCCAAGAAATGTTTGTATCGTAGGAGATGACGCGCAGAGCATTTATTCATTTCGCGGTGCTACAATAAAAAATATTCTGGATTTTGAAAGTGATTTTCCTGATGTGAAAACTTTTAAACTGGAACAGAATTATCGAAGTTCAGATTTTATTGTTCAAGCAGCCAATGACGTAATCACCAACAATGCCAGACAGATTAAAAAAGAAATCTGGACAGACAAAAAAGAAGGCCAAAGAATAAAGTTAATTCGATGTGCTTCTGACAATGAAGAAGGAAGAAGAATTGCAGATTATATTGTTGAATTAAAAAATCGTTTCCATGTAAAGAATGCTGAAATTGCAATCCTCTATCGAACCAATGCACAATCAAGAATCTTTGAAGAAAACCTTAGAAGAATAAACATTCCTTATAAAATTTATGGAGGATTAAGTTTCTATCAAAGAAAAGAAGTCAAGGATCTATTGGCTTATTTGCGATTAATTGTTAATCCTAAGGACAACGAAGCATTCAAAAGAATTATTAATTATCCGCGACGAGGAATTGGTGACAGCACGGTTGAAAAATTAATTCAACTGGCAAATGAACACAATATTTCTTATCTAGAATCCATTCATCACTATCAATCTTCCGGTAAACTTGCACAAAATTTATTGACCTTCAATCAAATAATTTTGGATGCGCAAAAAATGTCCTTAAAGACCAATGCGTATGATCTTGCCATGCAAATTTATAAAAGCTCCGGTCTCTCCTCTGAATTAAAACAAGACATTACTCAAGAAGGAATATCCAGATTGGAGAATGTTATGTCCTTATTGGATGGTATTAAAGATTTTATTGAAGAAGATGAATTAGATGAATCTCTAGGTCTAGACAGAAGTTTAGCTGCATATCTACAATCTATTGCCTTAATTTCTGAAATGGACAATATGGATAAAGAATTGGAATTTGTCTCTTTGATGTCCGTTCATTCTGCAAAAGGCTTAGAATTTGATGCGGTATTAGTTGCCGGAATGGAAGAGAATTTATTTCCTAGTTATATGTCTTTGTCAGAGTCAGATCAACTGGATGAAGAGAGAAGATTGTTTTATGTTGCAATTACAAGAGCTAGACATTATTTGTGCTTAAGTTATTCTACTAGCAGATACCATTTTGGAAATCTTCGAATGAATGAGCCAAGTAGATTCTTAGATGAAATTTCTGCAACTCGATTTGAGGTAGACAATACCCCAAGAACTTCGGTAGTTAATTTATGGGGTAATGATTCAACCGTTCCAACCAAAACAAAATTCATACCTAAGAAACCTTCCTTCATCAATCAAAAAAATATCGAAATTAAAGCTTGTGATCCAAAGTTAATCCTCACTGGTATGAATGTACTGCATCAAAAATTTGGAAACGGAAAAGTACTTCAAATTGAAGGTTCATCAGACAATAAAATTGCTACAATTTTCTTTAGAGATATTGACGAACCCAATCGCAAGATTATGTTGAAATTTGCTAAACTTGAAATTGTTCCTTAGACTCTGATTGGTATGGAAATTTACAAGAAAACAGAGCGTTGGAAAATTTATTTGATTGCCTTTGGAATAATTATTTTAATACTCCCAATTTATTATGCAAACAGATTAGCACAAAATCTTGCCTACAGAGAAAAAGTAAATGTTCAACTTTTTATTAGAACACTGGAAGAATTAAGTAATGACAGTAACCTCGATGAGGATGTAAGTTACGAAACGGATATGCAAATTAAACTCGCCGAAAATATTCACGTTGTGACAATCAATCGCAACGATGTATATCAGTTTTGGAATTATGGGGAACATCCGGATTCGAACTCAATTCTTAAAAGATTGGAGAAGAGTACCAATTTTATTGAGACCAATGACTACCCAAAAATATATTACGAATATCCTTTTATAGTTACTCTGATCCGTTACTTTCCCTGGCTGCAATTATTTTTGCTTTTGATATATGCTGCAATCGGTTATGCGGTGTTTAATCTTTCAAAAAAAGAAGAACAAAATCGAGTTTGGGTTGGAATGGCAAAAGAAACTGCACATCAATTGGGCACTCCTATATCAGGATTAATGGGATGGATAGAACAATTGAAATCAAAAGAACACAATACTTTTAGCAGTGATGAATTAGTTCAATATTTAGAACAGGACGTAGAAAAATTACAACAGATTTCTGATCGTTTTTCAAAAATTGGTTCAAATGCTTTACTCAATAAAGAATCTTTACTTCAAGTCCTACTGGAAGCAGAAAATTATATAAAACCAAGAGCGAGTAAGAAGATAGTCTTTGATTTTCCACAAACAAATGATCAAGATTATTATGTTCTATTAAATAAGAATTTATTTTCCTGGGTTTTGGAAAATATTTTACGGAACGCTTTAGATGCGATGACCGAAACGGGAAAAATTTCAGCAAGAATATACAAAGATAAGAACAGAGTTTGTCTGGATATAAGTGATACGGGAAAAGGCATCAATGCAAACAATTTTCATCACATCTTCCGTCCGGGATTTACTACTAAAGAACGGGGATGGGGTCTGGGGCTTTCATTAGCAAAAAGAATCGTTGAAAACTACCATGATGGAAAGATTTTTGTGAAAGAATCAGTGCCTAATCAAAAGACAACTTTTACTATTCAACTTATTGAAGTGGTCTAAATTTAACTCACTTCTAACAATTTAAAATTCTGCTTCGAGAACAAGTTCATTTTTAACTCGTAGAATTTTAATTGCGACCTTGTCACCTTTTTTATGTTCGCCAAGAATTTTCATGTAATCATAAATGTCCTTAATCTCTTTGCCGGCCATTTCAATAATAACATCTCCAGCCAATAGTCCAGCTTTCATAGCTGGTCTATCATCCAATACTGCATCAATCCTTAATCCGGTACCACTGAAAACATAATCTGGCATCACTCCTAAGGTTACTTTAAAATCTGCTACCTGATCTTTATTTTCGTCTTTAGTCTTTTTAAAATCCATTTCTTTTATCTCATTTATTTTAATAACTACATCATATATAATCTGTGAAACTTTAACGATACCTTCATAATTTACTAAGTAGCTGTCGTCTGATGGTTTATGATAATCCTTGTGTTGTCCAGTGAAAAAATGCAATACGGGAATATTTTTTAAATAAAAAGAAGTATGGTCCGAAGGTCCCACTCCGCCTTCGGAATAATTAAAATTAAAATCCGTTGGTTTAATTTCTTCCAGTACACTTCGCCAAACAGAACTTGTGCCCACTCCACTTATTGCAATCGTGTGCTCAGCATTCAATCGACCTACCATATCCATGTTGATCATAGCCTTAATCGAAGCTTGGGGAATAGATGGATTTTCAACATAAGCCTTTGAGCCAAATAAGCCATATTCTTCTCCTGAAAATGCAATGAAAACAATATTGTATTTTAATTTCTTTACCAAAGAGAGTTTTTCTGCAAGCCACAACAAGGATGCTACTCCACTTGCATTATCATCCGCACCATTGTGAATTGAATGATCGTTCGCAGCTAGAGACCCAACTACTCCATGACCCAAATGATCGTAATGGGCGCCAATTACAATAGTTGATTTGGCTTTTCTATCTAAATAACCAATTACATTTTTACCATTTAACTCCATGCTATTTTCGCTATGTGGATTTGAAGGTATTTTAAATCCCTGATACCATCCGGTACTTGTTCCTGGTTTGAGTCCTATGGCTTTCATTCGACTTACAATATAAATTGCTGCTAGTCCTTCACCTTCTGTTCCGGTAGCTCGGCCATCCAAATCATCTGAAGCCAGATAAACAACATCCACTTGAATTTGCTGATTAATTTGAGATTTAAGAGAAAAGGAAAGAAATACCAGCCCCAGAATGATAGAAAATCTTATAAGTATAATTAATTTATTCATTTTTGCAAAGTTTATCACAAATTGAAGCACAAAGTTGCTACTTAATGGATCAATATTAGTTATGAAGATTAAATATTATTTTTTCTGTCTGATTATACTTTTCTTTTCTTGTAAGGAAAAAGTTAAAACAGACAATGTATCCATTCCTATACCTCAAAAATTAAACAATTTAACCCTTCCAAATTATTGGGAAGATCCAAGTATAATGGAATGGGGTAGGGAAAGTGCGCGCGCTGATTTTAAACCCTTTGAAACAGAAGTAAAGGCTCTAATAAATCAGTACAATTCAAGTAAATATTTTTACAATTTGAATGGATTCTGGAAATATCAATATTTTATTGGACCAGATTATGTTCCGGCTAATATTGAAAAATCCAACGTCTTTTCTTCCTGGATGGATATCAGTATGCCAGGTTTCATTGAACTCAAAGGAATGGGAAAACCCATTTTTAAATATTATGGCCTGCCCTTCAAATTAGATTATCCTAAAGTTCCACATGATAGCAATTCAGTAATTGTATTGAAAAAATCTTTTGAACTTTCAGCTGACTGGACAGATAGAGAAATATTTGCAGTGTTTGAAGGAATAAGTACCTCTTACTTTGTCTATCTGAATGGCGAATTAGTAGGATATAATGAAGATACAAAAGCTTGTTCAGAATTTAACTTAAGTAAGCATTTAAAATCTGGTCTTAATGATCTGAGTTTGGTTTTAATTCGATGGACAGATGGAAGCTATTTTGAAACTCACAATCAATGGTATCTTACCGGAATTTATCGCAACTCTTATTTGCTTGCTAGACCGAAAACTAGAATCAAAGATTATTTCGCACAAGCAAATCTGCTTAAAAATATTGGAAGACTTGATTTGAATATTAAAGTAGCAAATACTTCAGAAATAAATTCCAATGATTTAACACTTGAAGTTAAAATACTAGAAGATAAAACACAAAAAATATTGTCCACCAAGAAATTGAGGTTCAACATCAAAAATAAAGAAGAAATTTCATCAAAATTGTCTTTAGAATTGAATTCGGTAATTCCTTGGTCAGATGAAATTCCATACACCTATAACCTACTAATTAATTTAATAAATGCACAAGGCGAAAATGTTGAATCATGTTCATCAAAATTGGCTTTCAATTCGATTTCTTACGGAAATAGTTTTTTATTCAATAACAAACAAATAAAAATAAAAGGTGTAGTCTGTCATGAATTTCATCCAATAAATGGAAATGTGATGTCAAAGGAATGGATGGACAACGACATGGAAGTATTAAAATTACACAACATCAATGCGGTAAGAGACAACCACTATCCATTTGAATCTTACTGGTATGAAACTTCTCAAAAAAATGGATTGTATGTTATGGATGAGTGCAATTTAGATTTAACAGCACTTAATAATAGTGGTATAGATCTTTCTAATGACAGTTCAGTTTCTAAAGTATTTCTGCAAAGAGTAAAAAATACTTTTGAACGAAATAAAAATTATGGCCACATTATTGCCTGGTCGCTTGGTTATAATGCTGGCTTGGGCAAGAACGTTGAAGCTGCTTATCAATACATCAAACTTAAAGATTCAAAAAGACCTGTTGCAATTCTTAGTAGCAATAAATCCTATGGAGATCTTGAATTGAATTCAAAAAATATCTCTGCAAAATGCAAACTTGATTATCAAATAGGAAACAGTCAAGGAAATGGCCTTGGAGGATTTAAAGAAAAATGGGACAGGATAATGCGTGACAGTAAACACGGAGGTGGATTTGTAGAAGATTTTACCGATCAGTGTTTCTATATGAAAAATAAAAATGGTCAGCTGTTTTTTGGATATGGCGGAGCATTTGGTGAAACACAATCCGACTCTTTTCTATGTGCCAGAGGACTATTGACATCAAACAAAACTCCCAATCCAACATTCAAATTTTTGGCTGCAAACTTTGCTAATTTTACTGTTGCAGAATCTGATATAGCGAATGGCATTTTATCCATAACCAACAATCAAAAATTCTACGCCGGAGAAAATTTTAATTATTTCTGGACCATAGATTCGAATAGTGTCAAATTAGCGGAAGGTAGATTTGATAAATTCTATTTAAAACCAGGAGAAACAAAAAATGTAAAAATAGATCTATCAAAAATAAATCGAATTCCTGGAAAGGAATATTGCCTTATTATTTTTATTGAGAAAATTGATAACCATAATGGTATGACAAGATTTCTTACTCAAAAAATTGAAAAATTTTGCCTGCCATTTATGCAAGGAGATCCCCTGGATCTAAATAAATTTGAAGCATTTAATGTTCACTCTACAAGCGATAAAATTGAAATTTCTTCTAATAATCTGAAGTTTACAATTGATCAACATTCAGGAGAAATCAGTCAATGGATTGTTGACAACCGCGATTATCTCATTGCTCCAATTAGCCCAATTTTTTATCGTGCACCTACTGATCTTGATTTAATACACAATCGCACAATAGAGAATAATAAATGGAAAAATATTTGGACTGACCATAAAGTTTTGGATCAGAAAATAAATGATCAGAATAAAAATAAAATTATTGTAACACAAACCATTGCCCTTCCTCAAAAACCTGATATCAAAACAGTCCTTGCATACAATTTCTACTCAAGTGGTGATGTTGTATTAAAAATTGAAATGCAAAATTCAGGAGACTCTGAAATTAAAATGCCTAGATTGTCCTGGATACTTGATGTGCCTTCTAATTTTGGCAATGTAAAATGGTATGGAAGAGGACCTTACGAAACTTATCCCGACAGAAAAGAAGGAATCAATTTAGGCTTATATACAAGCACCGTGACAGATTTTAATATTCCTAGAATTAGGCCTCAAGAAATGTCGAACAAGTCTGATACCAAATGGATTGATATTTCAACCTTTAATGGTGAGCGATTTACTGCTTTAGCTTATCCTGTAATGGATGCAAAAGTGCTGCCCTTTCCTTATGAAGAATTAAGTGGAAAGTACACCAATGGAATAAACTTAAAGCCAGGCAGAACGAATTGTATAATATTAGGTAAAGAAATATGGCCTATGGATGATTTTGAGCTCGGTGAAATGAAATGGCCTAAAGGAGAAACGATAAGCATCCAGATTAGGCTTAAAGCATACAAATCGGAAGATGTAAATGCATTCGAATTAATGTCCTATATGCTTCCTTAGATCAACCATAAGCATTTGATAATTAATGGTTAATATTTACTACTAGCCTTAATTGACTATTCCCTGATTATTAAAAATCTTATCTTTGTGACCCAAATATGAGTTCATATATCATTTATCTCTTTTTTAGAACCCATAGCAATCAAAATACCTTAATATGTTTAAAAACAAAATATTAAAATTTACTACTCTCGGGATTTTATCCGTTTTTCTATTGTATTCAATAGTTTGCTATTTCTCGCCTAAAACTTTCTACGTAAGTAATTCGGTTCAGATTAAATGTTCTAAGGGTTTGGCATTTATAATGTTGAATGATGTAAGAGAATGGCAAAAATGGATAAGCTGGAAAAATAATGATTCTAATTTGAAATTAAGCTTAGGTGGAAGATATACGAATATTGGTGCAAGTTTTACTTTTGACGGTCCAACTTTTGGGAAAGGTTATGTAAAGCTAGATGAGGCATTCAAAGATTCCATATTAGTTTCTTATATAAAAAACTCTAAATGGCCTTCCGAAGTAACAACGTATTGGCAAATCATTCCGGAATCTAAAACCAATCTAAACCTAAACACCAATTCTAGGTTACAGGATAAAATTCCGTTTTTTAAAAGACCATTTTATTCAAGTCTTGAAGAAGATTTTCAAAAAATGCACAAAGCGGATTTGGATTCTCTCAAGTCACATATTGAAAATTTAATTAATACAGAATTTGGACTTAGCTCAACAATTTTTGCTAGTAAGAAATTTATTGGAATTGAAACACCTATTCCAAATTATAAAATGCAGAAGTACTACGCAGAGAATTATCCTAAAATTTATAAACTTTTAGATTCTTTAAAAATATCCCCAGCAGGAGCTCCGGTCGGAATGATTTTTGACTGGGATGGAGTAAACAGTATTGTTGATCTCATGGCAGCTATTCCTGTAAATGAAAAGATAGATCCACCATTGGGTTTTGAATTTGTTGAAATTCCCAATACACCTTGTATAAAGTTAGCACATTATGGATTTTATAATACCCTAAAAAATGCACATGCAAAATTGGATTTTATAATGAATTCTTCAAGCTTTACGCTTCAATCACCCATCATTGAAGAATATGTTACTAGCCCATCTCAGGAACCTGACACCTCTAAATGGTTAACGAATATTTATTATTTATTGGAAACTTCGGGATCCTACTCAAAAACGGTACGTAAAAAATATACATTGGAAGAAGTTGTAAATGAACAAGAAAAAGCCAGAAAGAAAAAGCTTGGACTTTTAAAATAATCTTGTCATTAAAAAAATTTTAATCCTTGTAAGTTCTATCTGTCTAAATCAAATTAATGGGCAAACAGATACAGTTGATATTATGAATGAGAAGTATGATAAAGACGAATTTGTATTCATGTCTTCCAATCATATTCATGGAACTTATAAAGTTGAATCAATTTCAAATTTTGTAAAAGTTGATTCTGCATACTCTTATAAAGAAATATATTTACTTAAAGAAGTATACGAAGCTTTTTTAATTATGGCAACAGCCGCAAAAACAGATTCACTAGAATTAAAAATAATATCTGCCGCAAGAAGCTTTGATTATCAAAAGAAACTTTGGGAAAATAAGTGGACCGGAAAAACAAAAGTGGATGGTAAAAAATTAAGCCAAACCATTAAAGACTATTTTCAAAGAGCAAAAAAGATTTTGGAATACACAGCACCTCCTGGATTTTCAAGACATCATTGGGGTACCGATATCGATATTAATTCTGTAGAAACAGAATATTTTGACTCGATAGAAGGCCAAAAAATATATACTTGGCTTCAGCTAAATGCTCCCAAATTTGGTTTCTGCCAAACTTACAATGCAAAGGAATTAAGAAATGGACTGGGATTCTGCGAAGAAAAATGGCACTGGTCGTATACCAAACTTGCAGATCCTATTATACAAGAGTTAATTAATCAATACCAAACAGAAGATATTAAAGACTTTATGGGATTTCGTGAAGTCCGCAAATTAAGTTTACTTCAAGACTATATTCTTTCAATTAATAAATGTCAATAACATGTCGCTTACTGATTCAAATATGTTACCTCTTGGGACTTTAGCTCCTGATTTTGAGCTTGTAGACATAATTTCAAAGAAGGCTATTAAGCTAAATGATTCAAAAAAGTATAAAGCAACTGTTGTTATTTTTATGTGCAATCATTGCCCTTATGTAATTCATCTTATTGAAGGTATTTCTGAACTTACTAAAAGGTATTCATCAACTGATGTCAGATTTATAGGAATAAATTCTAATGACATTACTCGATATCCTGAAGATGCACCGGATAAAATGATTGAGTTCGCAAAGGAAAATAATTTTTCTTTCCCATATTGCTTTGATGAATCTCAAGAGATTGCAAAATCATATGATGCCGCGTGTACACCAGATTTTTATGTCTTTAATTCTGATTTATTATTGTCCTACAGAGGTCGATTTGATGCCTCAAGACCTAACACTTCAATTCCCGTAACAGGTCAAGACTTAAGTCAGGCTATTAATTGTCTAATCAAAAATCAAGAAGTTTCTGAACTCCAATATCCTAGTGCAGGATGTAATATTAAATGGAAGTAATTTTAGTTTAGTAAAAACTGTACTGTTAACCCACCGTTTATTCTGACGTCTTTATACGAATTCGTAATCGCATATGGAATCCGCTTATTATAATCTACAAAGAATCGAACATTCAAATTCTTATTTAAATTATATTTTACCGCAGGTGAAAAAGTAATTTGCTTAGCACCTTCGAAAGTTCTTGCAATAATACCTTCGTCTAGTCGATGTATTTTACTGATGTCATCACGCAGACTAAAATCACAGGTAAATTGCAGATCGTTACCTTTAGGTTTTTTTGCATTAGCTTCCTCGACAGATTGTCCTTTCTTAGGCTTTTTTGGTATTTTAACTTTCTTCATTCCTGGAAGGAATGACAAGTATACATTTTTAACTACATAACCGGCTCTAAATGTATATGCTGTAGAATTTCTTTCTTCTAGTTGACCTTCAATTCCACTCTTCATTGTTAAGTCTCTGTTTTTATTGATTTCAAATCCTAGATCCAATCCTTTTTTTGTTTTGATATTAATACCTATAAGTGGATTAAATGCTTCCTTAATGGAGACTTCCGGAATTTCAAATCTTGAATAATATGAATTTGAAAATGTATCTACTTTTCTAGTAATTGGAACTCCAAATGGGTCTTCTTTATAGTCTAGATTAGATCTGAAACTGCCTACCGTTAAGGTATTTTTATATCCATGCTTAATTGAAAAATCTTGAAATACATCCTTAAATATTCCCAGTCTACTCAAACCGGAATAATTAAATTGCCAGTTGGGTAATGGCATTGTTTTAAAGACATCTAAGCTCGAAGTATTTGGATTCTTCTTAGTATAAGAAGCAATAAATGAATTAATAATTACATCTTGATGGTCTCCCGTAAATCCATCTATGTATTTGCCATTAGTTGGACTTGGAGTAGTGAGATTATATTGACTCGCAATTCGTTTTGAAAAAATTTCTCTATTTGTAGAAAAATCATCAAACAAGGAATCGATATTATGATTAAATAAAGTTTGAAATGAGATGAAACTAATAGAATATTGTCCGGTTTCGTAGGGTGTGAGATGCTGATAAGCGAATTGTCCAGGGTTTGAAAATACTTCTTCAAATTTAAAAGTTTCAGTATGATCCTTTGTAAATGATCGATCTAAATTCAAGTCTAAAGCAAAGTTTTTAAACAATTCAATTTTCCCTTTTGCCCCAAAAGTTTTCGTATTTCTTTGAATTACTTCTCTATTAAAATAGGGATTATTTGAGATCCAACCTTTTGCTCCTGCTTCATCTAAAAATCCGCCTTTACCAATATCGGGTTTCAATCCAGCAATAAATGACCATCCAGGAGCATTGAAATCTTTATTTTGACCAAGAAGTTCCGGCCTTTGCATAAATCCTGGAATTATTGTACTTGAGTTTTCTGTATAGTTAAGTTGTATTCTACGCACAAGTAATAATGGTCTGATCAATACTTTTTCTGCCAAACTTATCTTTCTGGTACTTTCTTTTTTAAGCTTTGCTTTAGGATCAATTTTTGCATTACTTTTTCCTTTAGTTACCGGAGTTCGTCTGGAATTGCTTTCTCCATCATCACTTATCTTTTTTAGATAAGACCATTTATTATAGAGATTTGAAAAATTAAATTCTCCATTAATTCCAATCGTTTGTCCGTTAGAAATAACACTTCCTAAAGTATCAATTGTTCTTTGCGATCCTGATGCCCAATTATAATTTGAATTGTATTGGACTCTGGATTGTATCCATTCAAGCCCTGGAATTAGCTTAGTAGGCAAGGTATAGTTTACACCAAAAGTATGCTTATAATCTTTTATTCGACCAAAGTCTCTTAAATTATCCTTTAAAAATGGCTTTTTCTCAGACTCATCAACAAGTCTTCCGTTCAAGGGATTTTGATATGACTGTTCCAAAGGGTTGTACGTTATTTCATCAACAACGGCATCAACCTGAGCATTGAAATTAATTTTAATTGACTTAGTAAGATCCCAATTCATTGTATAGTCTCTTAACCATCCAAATTTCACTGTTTCCCAAGTGGCATACTTCGGCGCAGCAAATCGATATACCGTCACCGATTGCCTTCTGTCTAAATTGTTGCGAATAGCGATACTATTCGGCAGCGGATTAAAATTAAATTCTGAAATAAATTTCAGATACTTACTTTTTATAAATTTAAAAGGTTCAACGTATTTAGTTGTTCTACCATAATTATAATCAAGAGCCCCCTTTTTTGTAGTCTGCTTATCATCTGCAACAATTGGATTGTGTTTTATATTAGATGATTGTCCATAACTCAACGCAAAGTTTTCAATATTCCAAGGCATGACCTTAGATTTTCCAACTCGATTTTTTCTCACATTATTAAATGCAAAACTTTTTGTGGCGCTATAGTCAATTGATTTTTCCCGTATCGAATCTCTTGCTGTTGAATTATTTGTTTGAGACAACTTGTCTTTTAGTTTGACATCCAAATCATTGGCATCAAATTCTGGTGTGCGAGTTGCCACTGAATACTGAGCCGTAAAAGGGAGTGAAATTCCAATAGATTTTGGAATGAATTTTCCTAAATCTAACGAAGTAGTTGCATCAAGTTGTTTAATATCTTCTAATGATCTTTCATCGAGTCTTTCTTCAATGCCTCCATAACCAACTGAAGTATATGCTCCTGCTACACTTACATTTCCTAGGTCTGCCAACTGTGCTTCAGCTCTTGCTAATGCTGCAAGTCCACCAAAATTTTCTATTCCTGTCAACCTCATTTCATTTACCCAAATTTCCGCAGACTTAATTTCAGTATTTGATGCATTTCTCATTCCTATCATTAATCCTCTGATAGAAGCTATATTTGGATTGCCAATTATTTTTACCACATTTTCTGGTCGGTCAGGGTCTGCCATTGTGTACAAAATGTTGAATGGAATTCCCTGAATATTTCTACTGTTTTTGAGATCAATAAATAACTTAAGTGGGAAATCAAAATCATTTTCTGCAAGCCATATCGAATCAGAATTTTTTGTACTTAGATTACTTGGTGTAGACATTCTCACCGGAATCTCATACTCATAATAGTTATTTGCAAAATCTCTTCCTAGCCTTACAAAAACTCTTAGGTCTCCTTTGGGTACATTTTCTCCGGCATCTTCGGCGTGAACAAACATTTTGAAACGCTTATATCTCCTGATATCAAGCTCTGTAATTTTAGTAATTGTCTGAGTGCAGTTTGGAAGTAAATTGGTTTTCTTCATTAAAATACTGGATTCATTAGCCAGTAGATTTGTAGTTCCTGAACCAAATAATTGTTGTCTTTGAATTCCTGGAGGTTGTACGTAGTTAAATGGCAATCTTCCACTGTTTTCTTCTATATCTACCTTGTCTAATATGAGTTCATTAGTTGATTGATCTATTGCACAGAATGAAGAGTCTCTTCTCCAGTTGTTTCTTCCTAGTTGCAATTTAACAAATCTTAAAGTTACATTCTGATTGAATCCGGTAAGCAACATTCTCATTGCTTGAATAGATCTAAAATCACTTATCGGACCTACCTTAACGTCATGTCTTGTTATTGGTATTCTGAAGCGATACCAGGTTTCAGTAACATTGCCATTTGTTTTTTGTACTGATTCTGTAATAAATTCAGATTTCAATTCACCATTTGCATCCTTATCTAAATCAACTTTATAAGAATAATAGGATTCGATTTCATTTAATGATTTATCATAATTAAGATCTTCCTGATCAGGAATTGCTGTGGAGGCAGTAGATATCTGATTATTGGGGTCTATCTGTGAATTTCCTTCAAGCATATTATTCCTCTTGTACTTTTGTAAGACAGTAGTATTTGCAGGAAAGGTATTCGATCTGTAAGAAATAAAATCGTCATTTGATGGATCTTTAGAAACATCCGTATAAGCCTGTTGTGTTAAAGTTGCTCTGAGTAAATTCAAGTAATCATTTTGAAAAAATGTTTGCTCATTCTCAACTCCTGTAGAACTGCTTAATCCATCTAAACCAACATCCTGTTGTTCTCTATCAGCAATCTCAAATGTATTTATAATTGGAGGTTTTCTTGACATCTTACCAAATACTGTTGCATCAGTTGGAAGTCTAAGATTTTTTGTTGGAAGTCCGTTTTCGAATTGTCCAATTCCATCTTTGAGAATATCCTCAGAAAAAGATCCAAGTTGTAAAAATAATTTACCTGGATTCGAAATATTATTGTCGTTGTATTTAGCTAAATATGGATTCAATAACCAGAAATCAATGTATTCTATATTTGCAATTTCAAAGTCATTGGTATTTAATTTTGTCATGATTCCAGCCCACCGAGTCTCCGGGCTATTTAATCTGTTGTTGGCATCAACACCTTTAGTAGCCTGGGAACTACTTCCTACTAATCCATTTGGAACATCATAATTGTATGGACCTTTTTCAGAAGGGAAATAACTTAAATCAAAAGTCAATTCTTGAGAAAATCCTAAAGGTCTTTGTCTATTTGGAAAAATTTCCGTTTCATCAACCAATCTTGAATAGGAATTTGCTGCGTCAGGTGCATCATTTCTTGCGAATGGATCAATGCGGTACCAACTTAATAAGGCGCGATTTGAAGAAGTAAATCTATTGTTGCGATCATCATTTCCTAGGAAATTAGCACTTAATTCTTTGGATACCGGTACCGAGGCCAATATCCATTGGGTAGGATTATACGAAAGTCCAATACCACTCGAAGAACCTTCGAAGTCATCAATATAAATTACGCCACCTGTACTTCCTTTTTGATCAATTGCTTTGGAATACCCTGGTTTTAAATAAGCAGCTTCTGCTTGTAATGAAATTTTTGAAGATTCTTTGGTAGAATACGAAGGCAAAGCATCTAATGCTCTTGTCATCCAAGGTGCCGATTTAGTATAACCTACATCGACTCCAAAAACTTTGTTGTTGATAGGGTCCTCACCAAGATTTACCTTTTGTGTAAAAGGTCTTTCAAATAGATTCATATAGGTTGCACCTAGATAGAAATCTTTACTCTTTGCATATTCAGCTCTAAAGCCTACCATGGATCTGGTCTGAATATTAAACAAGGAATTATTTTCAAAATCAACACTAATATTTGCTCCACCGGTTAAAAGTGATTCATTTAATATCGTAACTTTTCCTTGGTTCCGGTCAACGATATAATCCACGTTCTCGGTTAATACCAAAGATCCAGCTCGGACAATTATTTTTGAATTCGGATCTGAACCAAAAGTATTCAAAGCAATCTCATTGGATTTTCCTGCTTTATAAGTTCCCTTTAATAAAAATTGATTGCCACTTAATCTTTGTCTAGCTTTAGTAATGGAAGAATCATATAAAAATTCATATTGATACTTTTTGTAAATTTCATCTGCAACCGCCTGAGATCTATTTGGACCTAAAGCTTTAAATATTAAAGCATTCATACTTTTACCAAAGGGTTCAAGCACAGGAAATATTACGGAACCGCTTTGTGGTACTACAGTTTGACCTGGAATCCAATCGAATATTCCATCCGGTTGCGGATCACTGGTTTTATTTAAATTGTCTAACTTGAATAAATTTAATAAAGGATATCCATCAAGATTTGGATCATCTACAAACCTTTGCTGAATTCCTTTTGGTGATTCATAAAATATGTCAAAAGTAAATCCCTCCTGACTCAAATTAAATCCACCAACAGAATAAACATTCTTCATCATTAGATCGTAAGAAGGTAATGTTGTAACTTGATTTGATGACTTAAGTAATTTTACAAATAAAACTTTAAAGTTTAAACTGTCTGATTTTACATCAGAAGAAAACTCACCTACTTTAAATTTATTTCCGGTTCTTTGATCTTCATCTCTTCCGTTATAAGTATAGTGATAAGAGACCGCAAGAACTTGATTTGGTCTTGGTCGTATTCTCAAAGAAATAAATCCTAATTCTGCATTGTAAGTGTATTCAGTTGGATTCAATCTTTTGGCTCTTACTTTTTCAAAATCCTGACCCTGTATTAATCCAAATTGATTGGTTAAAGTAGATACTACTTTATTCAAATCTCTTGCATCGGTAGTAGCCAAGATCTGTTTTAGCAAAGTATTGGAACCATTAGTCACTAAGCTCCTTCCTGATAAATCTTTTGGAGTAATTACACCACTTGTAAAATTTTGAGATTTAACATCACCCATATCAAATGGTTCTCCTTCCGGAGTACCAATATCAGCAAGCGCAACAATATCTCTTATGTTCGTTTCACGGGAATTTTGTCCATCTTCGGTTATCCAAACTTCGATATCTTTTATTCGAAATTGACTATTGATCTCGGGAAGTGTACTCAATGCAGGTTCGTATGAATCTCTACAATAGTGACTTAAAAAGAAATGCCTGTTCTCATCAAACTGATCCGGTCTTAATTCAAATTCCTGATAAACGCCTCCACCTTTGGTTGTGATATTCTCATTCTTTGCTCTTTGTTGAGCAAGAAGCCCGGTTAATTTTAAATGTCCAAACTGCCAATCTGTTTTAAATCCAAATAAATTTTGTGAACCCTTGATCAGAGTTGATCTTAAAGGCAAAGCAACATTTCCAGCTTCTATTTTTTTAACAATATCATCTTCAGTAAACTTTTCACTATCGTAGGCTAGTTTTAATTTATTGTCAAAATCAAAAGAAGATTGAGTATTGTAATTTGTGTTTAATTTTAACTTGTCTCCAATACTACCTGTGACTTCCATTTGAATCTTCATGTCAAAATCAGGTCCGTATTGATACTTTTGTCTTTGACTTAAACTAGGATTGTCGTTGAAATTATAAAAACCACCTAGGAATAAATCAATATTACCTCTTGGTTCAATCTGAATTCCAAGCCCTCCAAAAAGTCTATCAGAAAGATTCTTTTTAAGATCTAACTTTTTCAATGGATCAACAGTAGTATTAAATCTGCTTTTTGTTGTACTTACTCCAGTTTTATTTTTGTAATAAGCAAGATCCTGTTGTCTACTCTTATAAGCCATGTACTCATCAAAAGTCATATTGCTAGGATTAGAGTAGTAGTCGGAACCTATTTTTTCTTTTATGGTATACTCACCTGTTTCAGGATTATAATCAACTTCCTTGTCTATACTTTTTGGATCCTTAAGATCAAATGGATTCTTTTTATCCCGCTCCGGATTGGAACCTGGTCTGTTTTTATAAGGAATGGTATCCTGTTTAGAATAGCTCGATTCTGAAACATATGGGTTGGGTAATTCCCTTCCTCCTGCTCTAAGAATATGAAGACAAAAGGCTAAAAAAAATAAAACAAAAAATAACCTAATCATAGAAAATTGAAGGCATAGCCTTAAGACCTTAATGAGATAATCCATAGTAACGTTAAAAAAACATGAAAACTTGTGTCATCAAAATATTTTAAGACAGTTTTTTAAGACATAGTTTTATTAATTCTTCAATATTTGAATTTTCAGCTTCCTGATCTGATATTGTTCTGATAACTTGTTCCACCTGAGTCCTTATAAATCCAAGTGCCAATAGGGCTGAAAGTGCTTCGTTTTTGCCTTTAAAACCAACAGATTTACTTATAATCTGCTCATTTCCAGATTCTTTAGAAATTTTATCCTTTAGATCAATAATAATTCGCTGTGCGGTTTTAGGTCCAACTCCTTTAACTTTCCTAAATACGGTATCGTCACCTGTCAAAATCGCCATTCTAACCGAACTTGGATCTAGTGAGGACAGAATTACCCTTGCAGTATTCGCACCAACTCCATTTACTGATAATAATTGAACAAATAAGGTCCTCTCATTTTCTTCAGCGAATCCATATAAGTAATGACCGTCTTCCTTAATTATCTGATGAGTTAAAATCATCAATTCAGACATTTCATTAATTTTAGAATAGGTATTAAGACTTATATTGATATAATATCCAATACCACCGGTCTCAAGAATAAGAGATGTAGGTTGACAAACTATAACCTTACCCTTAATAAATGTAATCATAGGACAAAAGTAAGATTATATTATCTTTTTTTATAATATATGAAATAAATATATATGCGGTAACTAAAGAGGCTATTCTTTAAGGATTTTATCTTCAAATTAGGAACGTGTCAAAGAATGGCATTAGCTTTGCAGCATTCTACCTCAAAGCATGCAATTTATTTTTCCAGGCTTATTATGGGCCTTAGGCCTACTCGCAATACCTATCATTATTCATCTTTTTTATTTCAGACGATACAAGCAGGTCTATTTTACGAATGTCAGACTACTTAAGGAATTGGTCGAGGAAACTTCTCATCGCAATAGATTGAGAAATATTCTAATTCTTACATCAAGAATTTTGGCCTTTTCAGCATTGATAATTGCTTTTGCTCAGCCATTTTTAAAGAATCAGAATAATGTTCATATTCACCACAAAGCGGTGAGTTTATTTATTGACAACAGTTGGTCAATGAACTCTGAAGCCAGTGATGGAAGTCTTTTTACAAAAGCAAAAAAATCTGCCCTGGATATCATACAGGCATATTCAGAATTTGACAAGTTTCAAATCGTAAGTCATGAATTAAGCGGAAATCAGACAAGAATTTATTCCAAACCTGAAGCCTTAACAGCGATTGAATTAATAAAGCAAAGTTCAACTGTAAACTTACTCTCGAAAGTTGTTCGAAAACAGCAGCAATTTCTCCAAGGAATGGACGGTTTTGATAAAGAAATTTTTATCATTTCTGACTTTCAAAAATCTATAACTGATCTTTCAACGGGCACAATAGATAGCAATATTTTATTCAATCTTGTTCCTCTTCAAGGAATTAATGAAAACAATATTGCAATAGATACTGCTTATTTTTTAAATCCGGTTTTGTTAAAAGGACAGTCCAATAAACTTATTTACGAAGTACAAAATTATGGAAATTCAAACGTTGAAAATTTAAAATTGAGTTATAAAATTAACGGCCAAGAATATCCAATATCTGGAATTAATATTCCAGCAAAGAAAAAATACTTAGACACTTTAAACTTAACTTTTGCAAATTCCGGATCTCAAAAACTTATTTTAAAAATCGCAGATTATCCCATTCAATTTGATGATCAATATTTCATGGCATTTCCAGTTGAAGAAAATATTAAGGTTTTAATAATTTACAACAAAAAACCGCCATTACATTTAATGCAATCTTTGAGTGCAATTTCTAATTTCAATACACAAGTTCAAGAAGTTGGAGCTTTGGATTACAGCAGCTTTTCTAAATACAAATTAATTATACTTAATGATCTTCCCAACATCTCTACTGGATTTGCCAGTGAATTAAGTAAGTCCGTTAAGAATGGTTCAAATCTATTTATATTCCCTGCAGAAAATCTAAAGGAAGCTTACTCCAGCTTAGAAGCAAGTATAAAATTTCCAAAATTTAAAGACTTTTATTCTTTAAAAAAAGAAGTTGGTAATATTCAATTTGAGAGTGGCATATTTGATGACGTCTTTATGACTAGAAAGGCAAATATGAAATTGCCATTTGTAATGTCATCTTATCAGATTGCCAATTCTACATACAGCGAAGCCTTGCTTAATTTTAAGGATGGCTCACCTTATATTTCAAGATATCCTTTGGATAATTCATTTATATATTATTGCAGCTCATCGTCTGATCCAGAAATAAATTCCCTTGCGAAGAATGTCGAAATATTTATTCCCATACTTTTCAAAGCTGCAATATCAGGAAAAAATTCAAATGCATACTCATACACAATTGGTCAAGTATCAATTATATCCTGGCCAATCAAAGAAGATATCGTAACAAAAGAAAACACTTTACATTTTAAAGGACCGGATGATTTTATTACAAGTGCCAAACTTTCACAAGGACAATTTAAAATAGAATTATTTGATCAACTAAAAACAGCAGGAATTTATGATGTTCTAAATCAAGAAACACTCCTAGGTTCTTTGGCATTTAATGAAAACAGAATTGAATCCAAATTAGATTTTTACAATTTAGAATCTCTAAAATCAACATTTGGCGATCGTATCAATATTATCAATCCTGATCAAGTTGGCAACTTAACCGCATCTATTCAGGATTCAAAAGACAAACAATCATTATGGTGGTTTCTGATCCTTGCAGGAATTGTCTTCTTATTAATTGAAAGTATTTTAATACGTTTTTGGAAGAATAGTTAAGTATGGAATACATTTTTAAAAATGTTCAAATTATTGATCCTCAAAGTGCACATCACTTAAAAAACAGAGATGTGTGGATTAAAGATGGAAAAATTCAGAAAATCGCAAGTAAAATTGAATCCAAGGATGGTATTATTTTGGAATCTAAAAATTCTTGCATTGCGCCATCTTGGGTTGATCTTGCATGTTTTGGTGGGGAGCCCGGCTTTGAAGAACGAGAATCATTAACTAAACTTTCTGAAGCAGCTCTTGCAGGTGGATACAGCAGAATTTGTTATATGCCAAATACGAATCCTGCAATTCATTCTAAATCAGAAGTACACTTTCTCAATAATATTTCCTCCAAACTAGGAATACACTTACATCCTATTGGATCTGTTAGTAAAAACAATGCGGCATTGGAAATGGCAGAAATACTTCAAATGAATGAAGCCGGGGCAGTTGCATTTTCAGATGGCAATCAAGGTATTCAAAAATCCGGTTTGCTTAAAAGAACTTTAGAATATCTAAAATTAATTCCAAAGAGTATTCTAATTAATCATTCCTTTGATTCCGACCTAAGTCCTAATGCTCAAGTTCATGAATCAGAACATACCGCCATTTTAGGATTAAGATCAAATCCATCTATTGCAGAATTCTCTGCAATTCAAAAAGACATTTCTATTTTAGAATATACCGACTCAAGATTGTTACTAAATAAAATATCCTGCTCAGAATCTGTATCAATCATTCGCAAATCCAAAAAAACGAATCCTGGTTTATTTACTTCAGTGTCTATATTTAATTTATTTTTTACTGATCGTGATCTTGCAGAATTTCCTGTCAATTTAAAACTTATTCCTCCACTCAGAAGCACTGAAGACCAAAAAGAGTTGTGGAAAGGATTAAAGGATGGAACCATAGACGTAATAGTAAGCGATCATTCGCCAATGAATCCGGAATTGAAAGATCTTGAGTTTCAGAATGCTGCTTTTGGTGCAATTTCTTTGGAAACAGCTTTTTCACTTTTCGTATCATCTATTAAACAAAATGAAGATTTAGAATTGTGGATTCAAAAAGTTTCAATTAATCCGAGACAAATTTTATCTCTACCTAAAATGGAAATTACTGAAGGAATGAATGCAGAAATTACCTGGTTCAATCCTAATACAGCATGGAAATATTCCTCAGAACAAATCAAGTCCTTATCAAAAAACAGTCCATTGGTTGATAAAGAATTGAAAGGAAAAATTTTAGCTGTATTTAATAAATCAAAACTTTTTAGAAACAATTAAAACGCATGTTTATGCAGAAATATTCAGTAGCTATTCGATTCGGATTAGTCTGGGGAATCTCCTCAATAATCTATACTTTGATACAGTACCTCATTACTGAAAATGTACAAAGTGGTATATTATCTGGAATATTGGTATTTCTCGCAGGGATCGGAATAATGTATTACATTGGAATTAAAAGAAGAGAAGAAATTGGTGGTTTCATTAGCTGGAAAGAAGCAATGACACATATTTGGGTAGGAGGAATCATCTCTTCTGTATTAACTACTTTTTTCATGTTAATTCTTTATAATTTTATAGCTCCAGATCTCATTGAACAAACTAAAGAAATGCAAATTGAATTAATTGAAAAATTTAGAGGTTCAATGGGGGATACAGCCGCAGACGCTCAAATTGAAAAGCTAGAATCTTCGAATCCGTTCAGTTTTGTGAATTCCTTACTCATACTAGGAGGTGGTATATTAATTCAATTCTTATTGGCATGCGTTGTCGCTCTCGCTGTTAAAAACGAAGACCCCAATTCAAACTTTAGTAAGTATAATCAGATGAAAGACCAATTCTAACAATACTTTCTAATTGACAACAAATTCTCATAAATGGTATTCAGAATTAATCTGGTGGTTTGGAGCTACTTTGATTGCGATACTTATTTTATATCCAATTTACTATTTCAAAATTGAATATCCTTTTTATAGAAATAATGTAATTTTTATTCTAGGTTTCTTTATTTTTTTCAGATGGGTATTGCTTTGGCATTTGACACCATACGCAAGACAACAGTGGTTCAAACTCATTTTAATATTTGTAATGCTGCCATTGGTATTTTATTTCAGTTATGAATTTTCAGATTTCAAAAATTATATAGATGATGTTGGTCTGCAAGAACTGGTTTTTAATCTATCACCGGATGATCAAGTAGCAATGACAAAATACATTAGAACGGAAATGCTTTTCTTTAGTATTTGTAGTTTGATACTTGGAATTTTGGTGCCGCCAAAATTAATTTGGAACATCTGGAAGCAATACAATTTAAATACAGTATAAATACAAAATTTATACTTCCATTATTTTAATAAAGTAAGTATTGGAAAAAAATGAACCTAATTTAATTTTTATTAATCTTAAAAGAATTAGCTTCATTCATAGTAAATGGCAAGCCAATATTGGTAAATTTTAAAATTGTATCCACTGCTTTTAAAATAATCTCTGGTAAATATTTTAATTCTTCTTTATTCCATTTTCCCAATACAAAATCTATTTGTCCTCCCTTAGCGAATGTATTTCCGATTCCAATTCTTAGCCTTGCATATTTGAGACTATTCAACTGTACAGTAATGTCCTTAAGTCCATTGTGACCGCCATCACTTCCTTCACCCTTAATTCTAATTTTCCCGAATTCCAAATTCAAATCATCTAGAATAACCAGGACATTCTCCATGGGAATATCTTCTTGTTGCATCCAATATTTAACTGCCTTTCCACTTAAGTTCATGTAAGTCGTAGGCTTAATGAGTATTAGTCTCCTCCCCTTATATTTTAATTCTGTTTTATGTGCATAGCGACCTGCATTCCAGATTAAGTTTTCTTTTTTAGCCAGTAGATCAACAACATCAAATCCTATATTGTGCCTAGTGTCAAAATAGTCTGTATCCATGTTACCTAATCCTACTATTAAATACTTCATTGACTAAATTTGCTGCGAAGATACATGATCAGTTTATGAAGAACTATTTGCATCTTTACACAATTATGATTTTTAAGGAATTAAAACTTATATTACAAAAGACAAATTTCCGAAGAAGTCTAAATATAGTTAAATTATTAAGCTCTTATTTAATTTCTAAGAGCATAAAAATTCCTATACACTGGGGTTCACCCATGTCTATTTCCATCGAACCAACTACAGCTTGTAATTTACATTGCCCTGAATGTCCTTCCGGCTTAAGGTCCTTTAGTAGACCAATAGGAAATCTTAAATTTGAAGAATTTCAAGCTTTTTTAAATCCACTTGTAACAAATCTTTCTTCTATATTATTTTACTTTCAAGGAGAACCTTTTATCAATCATGAACTTTTTAAAATGATTCACTTCGCTTCAATTAGAGGAGTGTACACAATGAGCTCCACAAATGGACATTTTTTAACTGTAGAAAAATCTAATAAGACAATTGATTCAGGACTAGACAGGTTAGTCATTTCTGTTGATGGAACTACACAAGAAACATATGAAAAATATAGAATTGGTGGAGAGCTAGACAAAGTTATACAAGGTATAAAAAATCTTGTTGAAGCAAAAAAAAACAGAAAGAGCATCAAGCCTCTAATAATTTTGCAATTCTTAGTGGTTAGACAAAACGAACATCAAATTGAGGAAATGAAATTAATTGCAAAAGAACTTGAAGTTGACCATCTTGAACTTAAATCTGCTCAAATATATAATTATAAAAACGGTTCAGAATTTATTCCGGAACAAGAAATTTACAGTCGTTATCAAAAAAACTTTGACGGAACTTACCATATTAAAAATAAACTGCTCAACCACTGTTGGCGAATGTGGCAGGGTTGCGTGATTACCTGGGATGGAAGAGTTGTACCATGTTGTTTTGATAAAGATGCAAGTATTAATCTTGGTATGCTAGGTAAAGAAAATTTTAAAAATATTTGGAAAGGTAAGGCGTATAAAGACTTTAGAACACAAATTATTAAAAGTAGAAAAAATATTGAGATCTGTAAAAATTGTACCGAGGGAACATTGGTATAATACTATTCCAATTCAAGTTGTTTAGCAACAGCCTCCATTTCATTATAGAATTCTTCACCAAACTTTCTTATTAGTGCATCCTTTACAAATCTAAAAACTGAGATTCCATTCTTTTTTCCATTCTTACAAGCCGGGCTGCATATACTCCATTTGTCATAATTTATAGCTGTGAACCCCAACTCTTCTTTCTCAATGACCCTTATTGGGTATAAGTGACAGGAAATTGGCTTTCTAAAATCGTGGCGACCATCTCGATAAGACTTTTCTATACCACAATGGGCAATTCCCAATTCATCTTTAAGCATAAACACACAAGCTCCATCTTTCTTTAATGAAGTCACATGACTACCTATTTCTTTATTATAAGAATAAGGCCCTTCTTTAAGTAATATTTCATAAGAATCTACAGGCAAATAATCTTTGAGTACAGTGATTATTTGATCAATTTCTTTTAATTCATTGTCCTTTAAAGGCGCACCATAGTCTCCCTCCCAGCAGCATGCTCCTTTACAAGCACTTAATTCACAGGCAAATTGTTTGCTAAATACATCTTCACTAATTAATTTATCTTCTATTGCAATCATTCCATTATTTTTTCTTTCTAATCATAGCTATATGAGGAATATCATCTTCTAAATAATCTTCACCAATAGCTTCAAAACCGAATGAAGTGTAAAATTTCTTTAAGTAAGTTTGTGCAGATATTTTTATTGAATATTCTGGAAATAATTCTTCATTAAATAATATAGACTCTTTGACAATTTGCAGTCCAAGTCCCTGCCTTCTATGCAATGGACTGGAACAAATTCTGCCAATAGAAGAGTAATTGTCATAGGAGATTCCTTCAGCTAATAATCTCGAAGTTGCAACCAATTTTTTTTCATTGAAAATCATTACGTGATAGGCCAATTGGTCTTTGTCATCCATATCCTGATACACACAATTCTGTTCCACAACAAATACTTCAGTTCTTAATTGCAGGATCGCATATAATTCATTTAATTCTAAAGATTCATATTTTTTACAAATTGCTTTCATAGAGTATAGGATTGCAAATTAATCTTCATTCAATTTTAATTCTAATGATTTTTGCAAGTCTTCTAACAATGGATTAACAGTTATCATGAGATCCCATTTTTCCTTAGCAGAGTATAGTTTTTTTGGCTTTATTATTTCTTCTCGATTCGAAAGTTCAGCATCAATTTCTACCCTCAGAGTTAACTTTTCTCCTAAAAATATTTTACTAATTTCATCTTCTAATCTCAATTCAGTTTTA
The DNA here is from genome assembly GCA_040006775.1 of Saprospiraceae bacterium. Lineage (GTDB taxonomy): Bacteria > Bacteroidota > Bacteroidia > Chitinophagales > Saprospiraceae > Vicinibacter. The sequence continues at coordinate 280,709 of JBDTWI010000001.1, read as the reverse complement.
ATAGATTCAAGTCCTAATATGCTGCCAACTTGTATTACGATCTCTAAATTATTCAAGACAAATTTCGAAGATCTCATATAATCTTGTAGGGTCTTAGATTTCTGATCAAGTAAAATTTTATCCCAGTAATTTTGAAAATTGATTTCATTGAGCTCTATTAAGTTCTCAACTCTTTCTTTCTCTTGTTTATTCAGTTTTTCCTTGATTGATTCAAGACTCGCTAATTGAGGAATACTACTGCTGAAATTTCTGTTCTGAATAACTTTTACTGCAACCTTTTTTGAAATTTGACTTATTTCATCCTTTGCAGAAACTACATTTTCATTAGATTTTTTGAGTTCTATCTGGATATTTGGAGGTTCTACCCTGCTTTCTAGCTCAAGGTTTTTTTTTTGACCTTGAACCAACAGTAGTTCAGAATTTTGTTCAGATTTTCTACTTTGCAAATGGCATAATTTGGCCAATAAGACTTCTACCAATAACCTTCTGTTCTTTGTTCTTGACAGATTGACATTTGATTCATTGATTAAGTCTAAGGAAGACATTATGAAGCTTAATGAAGAATTTTCTGACTGTTGAATATATTTTTGTTTCGAATTTTCGCTTCCATCGAATAAATCTAACATATCCCTATTCTTACAAACTAGAAGATTTCGAGAATGTCCAGCTAATCCTTCCAGCAATACTTCGGTATCAAATCCAAGTTTAAGAATATTGTCTAATAATAAAAAAGCGGATTTTATATCTTCAGTTAGAAATGCGTCAAAAAATTTAAAATAATAATCAAAATCAAGAATATTGAGGTTTTCTAATACATCTTGATATTTAATTTGTTTGCCGGAGAAACTTTTTATCCTATCGAAGATAGACAATGCATCGCGCATTGCTCCATCAGATTTTTGAGCAATTTGAAATAATACCTCCGGTTCTGTTTCAATATTTTCTTGCTTACATATTCGACTCAGTTGTTCAATAATATCCTTTACTGAAATTCTTCTGAAGTCGTAGACCTGACAACGACTCAGAATGGTAGGAATAATTTTATGTTTTTCTGTTGTTGCAAGAATAAATTTTGCGTAGGGAGGAGGTTCTTCAAGTGTTTTCAAAAATGCATTAAATGCGGCTGTAGATAGCATATGAACCTCATCAATAATATAAATTTTATATTTTCCATATTGAGGTTGATAGCGAACTTGCTCTACTAATGAACGCACATCTTCAACAGAATTATTGGAAGCTGCATCAAGTTCAAAAATATTAAAAGAATTGTTCTCTTGAAATGCCTTGCATGTTGGACAACTATTACAAGGTTCATAATCTGCTGTTGGATTTTCACAATTTAAAACCCTTGCTAAAATTCTGGCACAAGTTGTCTTCCCAATCCCTCGAGGACCACAAAATAGAAAAGCGTGTGCAATTTGTTTTTTAATTAGCGAATTCTTGAGTGTTTGAGTGACATGATCTTGCCCAATTACGTCAGACCATTTTAAGGGTCTATACTTTCGGGCTGAAACTAAAAATTCTTCCATATTAAATAAAGCTCAAAAGTAGTCCTAGTTCAGTTTTCTTTAGTTCCTTTTGGCAATTATTTTAGTTTATTTTTACATTAAAATTAGAAAATTGAAAATAGCCCTAGCTCAATTAAATTTTCATATTGGCAACTTTGATGGTAATCTTCAGAAAATGAAATCTGCAATCGTTAAAGCTAAAAATTTGAATGCAGATATTGTATGTTTCAGTGAATTGGCAACTTGTGGATATCCTCCACTTGATTTTCTGGAATTTCGTGATTTTATTCACAAATCGATGCAGGTAATTTATGAATTAACCAAAGAGTCCTATGGAATAGGAATCGCTGTGGGCTCGCCGACTGTAAATCCAAACTTAGCTGGTAAAGACCTGCATAATTCTGCATTTTTCCTTAGTGAAGGCAAAATCTTACATTTAACTCACAAGGGACTTCTACCCAATTATGATATTTTTGATGAATATCGATATTTTGAACCTGCTCAAGAATTTCATACTTTTCAATTTAAAGGCAAGATGATTGCATTAACTATTTGCGAAGATCTCTGGAATGTTGATAATGAAAATCCAATGTATGACCTCTGTCCTATGGACCAAATGATGAAAGATAAGCCGGACTTTATGTTAAATCTTTCTGCTTCACCTTTTAGTTTTGAACATACTCAAGATCGTTTAAATACGATTCGATTAAATGCCAATCGTTATAAGATTCCAATATTCTATGTAAACTGTTACGGAGCTCAAACGGACATAATCTTTGATGGTGGTTCATTGGTTTTTGCGGCCGATGGAAGTTGTTATGATGAATTGCCTTATTTTGAAGAATGTATTCGAATGTATAATTTAGAAGACATTCATATTAATTCAGTCAACAAAGAACAAAAAAAAGAAAAAAATGACCTAATCTATAGAGCGCTTGTCCTTGGCGTGAAAGATTATTTCAAAAAAATGAATTTAAAAACTGCGATACTTGGCTTGTCAGGTGGAATAGATTCAGCTTTGACAGCAGTAATTGCTTGTGATGCTTTAGGTGCAGAAAATGTACGTGGTTTATTAATGCCATCTCAATATTCTTCAGAAGGTTCAGTCCATGATGCTGTTCAATTAGCTGAAAATTTAGGACTTCAATATGATGTGATTTCCATTCACTCAATATTTGAAAGTTATAACCATTTGCTAAGTCCTTGGTTTGATCATTTACCAAAAAATGTTACTGAGGAAAATATACAGGCAAGGATTAGAGGAGTATTACTAATGGCCTTTAGTAATAAATTCAATAACATTCTTTTGAATACAACCAACAAAAGTGAAATGTCTGTTGGCTATGGAACACTATATGGCGATCTCTGTGGAGGATTAGCAGTTTTGGCTGATGTATACAAAACAGAAGTCTATGAAATTGCAAATTTTGTCAATAGGAACGGAATTCGTATTCCTGTAAATTCAATTCAAAAACCTCCTTCTGCTGAGCTAAGTCCAGGACAAAAAGACAGTGATTCACTACCAGAATATTCCTTACTGGATCCTATTCTTTATCAGTATATTGAAAGACATAAAGGTCCAAATGAAATAATTGATCAAGGGTATGATGAAACACTAGTACACAGAATTCTTAAAATGGTCAATAAGGCAGAATTTAAAAGATTTCAAGCTCCTCCAGTAATACGGGTTTCTTATAAATCATTTGGATCCGGTAGAAGATTGCCGATAGAAGGGAATTATTTATACTAAGTTCATGTTGTTGTTCTAAATCAATTACTTATGAGTTATTTAATTTTTGTTGGTATTTTATTTTTGTTTATTTTATTGGGATTCAGAACGGTGGATCAGGGTACGGTTGCAGTTGTTACTGTATTTGGTAAGTATAGAAGAATACTAATGCCTGGGTTAAGTTTTATTATTCCTATATTCGAAAATGTCCATAAAAGAATTTCAATTCAAAATCGATCCGCAGAACTTGGATTTCAAGCTGTCACCATAGATCAGGCGAATGTACATTTCACTGCGATGTTGCTTTATTCAGTGTTGGATCAAGATGAGGAAACAATTAAAAATGTAGCCTTTAAATTTTTAGATGAAAAAAATCTTATGCAGGCTTTAATTAGATCTGTTGAAGGTTCTGTGCGTTCTTTTGTTGCAATAAAAAAACAAAGTGAAGTGCTTGTTTTGAGAAGAGAGATAGTAGAAAATGTAAAAGAGCATCTTGACATTAGTCTGGAAGAATGGGGTTATCATTTAATTGATCTTCAAATCAATGACATTACTTTTGATGATGAAGTAATGCGATCCATGGCTAAAGTTGTTGCATCAAATAACTTAAAGGCTGCAGCTGAAAATGAAGGTCAAGCATTGCTCATTACTAAAACTAAAGCAGCTGAAGCAGATGGAAATGCCATTCGAATTTCAGCAGAAGCGGAAAAACTTGCCGCACAATTGAGAGGAGAAGGAATTGCTATATTTCGTGAAGAAGTCGCGAAAGGGATGGGCAAAGCAGCTAAATTAATGGAAGACAGCAATCTTGACGCTTCTTTTATTATGTTTAATCTTTGGACTGAAGCAATTAAAAATTTTGCAGAACATGGCAAGGGTAATGTAATCTTTCTAGATGGGAATATTGAAACTATGGAGAAGACTGTAAAACAACTTATGGCTATGAATCAACTTCATATTCAAAAATAACTAAAACTTCAAAAGACTTATTAATTATTTAAAAAGAACCTTGAACGAATGAAAAAATTTATTCGACGAAACTAATATTTCTTAAGAATTTTAAAGTTGGTTTATAATCTAAAGAAGGAATGTGATCTGTTTCTTTGAATGCTACTAGACTTCTGTAATTGCTAAAAAACTTTTCCAATGTATGGCCTAATTGATTAGTTTCTTTGCGATAATCCCAGGCTCTACAAGCAGTCATCCATTCCATAGCCACAATTTGAAAGGTTCTTTCTACAATACCATAACACTTGAGTGCTGCATTGGCAGCCATGCTTACATGGTCCTCTTGACCTTTACTTGTAACTATACTGTCAATGGATGATGGACTGCACAATTGCTTATTCATACTGACTAGAGAGGCGGCTGAATATTGAACGATCATATATCCTGAATTCAAACCGGGATTGCTGGTTAAGAACTCCGGCAATCCTCTATTCCCATTAATTAATTGATATATTCGTCTTTCTGAAATATTACCTAATTCACTCACTGCAATAGAAAGAAAATCCGCAGCTAAAGCCAAAGGTTGAGCATGAAAATTTCCGCCTGATAATATTTGTCCATCGGACAACATAACTGGATTATCTGTAACAGAATTGATTTCATTCTCAACAATTTGATTGACGTATTGAAAGACATCCAAACTTGCGCCATGGACTTGTGGTATACATCGAAAACTATATGGATCTTGTACGTAATTTTTTCCTTTATTATTTAATTGTCCATCTGACAACAACTTACTAATTTCTTTTGCTGCATTGATTTGTCCTTTCTGTCTTCTCAACTTATGTATTTCTTCATGCAGAAAATCCATTGAACAATAATAAGCTTCCATAGATAATGCTGCTCCTAGATTTGCAAGATGATAAAGTTGATTTGTAGAATTTATCGCTTGAAATAAAACGGCTAAGGAAAATTGTGTTCCATTCAACATCGCTAAACCTTCTTTGGCTCTCAGCATTGGAATATGAATATTTTTAGATTCCAATATTTCTTTAACTAATTGACTTGTACTACCGTCACTGTTCAGTATCTCCCCTTCTCCAATGGTCAATAAACTTAAATGTGCCAAAGGAGCTAAATCTCCTGATGCGCCCAATGAACCCATTTCTGGAATTGCTGGTAACAGATCATGGTTAAATAATTCTAAAAGAAAATTAACTAATTCAATTCTTACACATGAATTTCCTTTTGATAAACTGATTATTTTTAATAAAAGAATTAATCTGCTGATCTCAGAACTTACAAAAGAACCTGTACCGCAAGCATGAGAGCGAATGAGATTAATCTGTAACTGATCCAATGAATTAGATTCAATTATTGTATTGCATAATGAGCCAAAACCTGTATTGATTCCATATATTGCTAGATCAGGTATTTCAATTTTTTGATCTAGTTTTTTTCTACCTATTTGGATTAAGTTTATGCAATCTAGTGATAAACTCAGATGATATTCCTTACTACAAATTTTAGCAATTTCAGTTAAAGTCCAGTCTTTGTGTTCAATTACAAATGAAGTTTTCATATCACAAAAATAAGTTTCTAAATTCTTCTATTTCTTGATCTGTTGAAGAATAATTTTTAATAATAAATAGTTTATCCATATTACATTTGCGTCTATATATAAATTACTATTATGTCAAAAGAAAAGGATGAAAAATTAAAAGCATTACAACTTACCATTGACAGGTTAGAAAAAACTTATGGTAAGGGTTCTATAATGAAACTTGGAGATAAAGCAGTTCTCAATGAAGTTGACGTAATTTCTACCGGCTCAATTGGATTAGATATTGCTCTCGGGATTGGAGGACTTCCAAAAGGCAGAGTTATAGAAATTTATGGTCCGGAATCTTCAGGTAAGACAACTTTAGCTATCCATGCTATCGCTGAATGCCAAAAACTAGGTGGCATAGCTGCATTCATCGATGCTGAACACGCTTTTGATCGAACTTATGCAGAAGGTTTAGGAGTAAATACAGAAGAATTATTAATTAGCCAACCCGACAATGGGGAACAAGCCCTCGAAATTGCAGAAAACCTTATACGTTCCGGAGCAATTGAAATCATTGTAATAGATTCTGTGGCAGCCCTTGTACCACGAAGTGAGATCGAAGGGGAAATGGGAGACTCTAAAATGGGTCTACAGGCTAGATTAATGTCACAGGCCCTAAGAAAATTAACAGGTACAATTAGTAAAACCGGATGTTGTTGCATTTTTATAAACCAATTAAGAGAAAAAATTGGTGTTATGTTTGGAAATCCAGAGACTACTACTGGAGGAAATGCGCTGAAGTTTTATGCCTCTGTTCGACTTGATATTCGCAAAAGTGGTACTGCAATAAAAGACAAAGACGGTAACCTTACCGGTAACAGAGTTAAAGTTAAGGTAGTTAAAAATAAGATGGCTCCTCCTTTCAAAATTGCAGAATTCGATATCGAATACGGCCAAGGAATAAGTAAGGTTGGAGAAATCGTTGATCTTGGTTCTGATCTTAACGTACTTTCTAAAAGTGGAAGCTGGTATGCCTATGAAGGTACCAAAATTGCCCAAGGAAGGGACGCAGCTAAACAATTTTTACATGATAACCCTGAGCTTTCAAAGGAGATTGAAGAAAAAATAAGGGTAAAGCTTGCAACAGGTAAACTTGTTAAAGTAGAAGTGCCTGATACGGAAGAATAAAAAAAAATCAGCAAGAAATTACTTATAATCAATAAAAGTATTATTTTTGTTTGCTAAAATGTCGGTTTTATTAGACTGACATATTTAAAAATATTTTGGTTTATTTTATTGGTTATTTATAGCCTTTAAGTGAAACCATTTTTCTTATCCTATTTATATATCTGATAGCAGAATTTCGGTTCTGCTATTTTTTTTGGACTTATTTCCAGGAAAACGTATTAATCAATTCCAATACATCAATTTTAGTAAACTCATAGTAGGGTGCCAGGCTGTCAGGGTTAATATGTGTGTTAAAATACAGTGCCCCTCTTAAAAAATGAGAACTAGAATCCGTAAGATAAAACTGAAAAGGAGTTGCTGATGGACCTTCAATTTCATAGATCATGCCATAGACTTGATTGGGCTTTTTAATCGGATATTCATCAATATAATCCGCTTTAATCATATGGCCGTTAACCAATTTATAGGTTTCATTGATATACTTTGACAGATCAGATTTTTTTGAAAGTGGTGAATAGGTACAATAAATTTTTGCATTGAATTTTTCAAAATTAACATTGAACCAACAAGGTCCTGCCAAAGTATCAAAAAAACTAGAATCTTTTTCATATGAACTGTATACCGGAAAATCAAATTCAAATGGACAGTCAGTTGAATGATGTCTGATGTATTTTTTATCCGGCAATACAAGTTTAGGATACATCCTAGGTTTGGTATTGAATATATTTTCTTTGCATGAAAAAATTATTTCCAATAGGATTAAGATAAAAATTAGTCTTCTCATCTTCAAATAAATTAGAACATAATTATTAAATGGAAACTTTTATTTTTTCTATTCTTCTCTTGTCTACCTGAAGAATTTTAAATTTTATATTTTGGACAATAATCTCTTGATCTCTTTTTGGCATTTCATAAGTTTGTTCCAATATCAATCCCGCTATAGAATCCGCTGCACCTCTCAAATTATCAAAAGACTCGATTTCCAAACCCAAAACTCTACACATATCATTAATTAGTGTCTTCCCCTCAAAAATAAAATTATGCTTATCTAATATGGTATAATTTAAATCATGCAAATCATCGAACTCGTCTTGAATTTCTCCAACAATCTGTTCCATAATATCTTCCAAGGTTACCAATCCATTTGTACCACCGTACTCATCAACAACAATGGCCATATGCACTTTTTTGATTTGAAAATCATGTAACAAATCATGTATCTTCCTATTTTCAGGAACATAAAATAAATTGCTTCGAATTAACAGTTGCCATTCAAAATCTTCCTTCTCATTCAATACCGGTATTAAATCTTTAGCATATAAAATTCCGGTCATATGATCTGGATCTTCCCTGTAAACAGGTATTCTTGAATATCCGTTACTCTTCACTTTATTTACAATTTCAATAAAAGTATCGTCAAAATCCAGAGCAAATATTTCTGTTCTTGGACGCATAATTTGCTTAATAGAAACATCATTGAATTTTATTATACCCTTGAGCATATCAACTTGACCCTCAGAACCTAATTCTTCACTTACTGCTAAGTCAATGGCTTTATCAAGATCTTGCTTTGAAGAAACACCTCCGACTATTTTCCTTTCAAATAATTTCTTTTCTACTCTACTACTCATACTTACCAACAAATAAGTAATTGGTGAAAATAATAGATCAATAAATTTCAACGGAATAGACATGGAAAGTGAAAGTTTCTTACTATTCAATTGACCATATATTTTCGGTGTTACCTCTCCAAATATTAGTATAACAAAAGTAGAACCTACAACTGCCACCATAAAATTAAGAAACTGAGATATTGATTCTATACTTGTTGCTGTAAAATTGAAAAGTTCATGTATCCAACTTGCAAAACCAAAATAAGATTCTTCTGGCAATATCTGATCCAATAAGTGTTCAAAAACCAATGCAATTCCAATATTCAATAAGGTTATTAAAATAAGTAAAAGCGCCAGTAACTTTTTTGTATGCGTTCTGAGATTCAATAAGGTCTTTGCAGATTCATTATTCTCATCAAGCCTTAGTTTTTCCAAGTCATTTGGAGTTAATGAAAATATAGCAATCTCAATTGCTGAGATTAGCCCAACGCAGATTACTAAAATGGACAATAACAAAATGCTGCTAGCTACGGATAGTCCACCACCATCTATGTTCAATAAAATTGTAAGAAGAATACCCGAATTAGGATCTGCTGATTCCATTTTATACTTTAAAGTCTTATAAGTTTATTTAATTAAAATGGAAGATCATCTTCATCAATGTTAGTAGTAAATTCTTGACCACTATTTGTGCTTTCTTTTATTTCTGATGGATTCTGATTTGCATTGCTTTCTCTTTTTTCAAGAATTTTAAGAGAATCAACGGTAACTTCAGCAGTATAATGATCCTTACCTTCTCGATCTTGCCATTTGCGGTGCGTTAACTTTCCTTCAACATAAACCAACATTCCTTTTCGTAAGGTCTTTGCTTTTTCGGCTTGACCTCTCCAAATTACAATATCATGCCATTCTGTTGATTTTTGCCAATTCCCATTGCGGTCTTTGTAGGTTTCATTGGTAGCTAAGGTAAAACTTGCTCTTGGCACACCGCTTTCAGTTGTCCTTATTTCAGGATCTTTTCCAAGATTTCCTATTAGCATTACTCTGTTCAACATAATTAATTCTTTATAATTTGATCATCTAAAAATACCCTGACGATTCTTGGAAATGCAAAATTCAAAAAGTTTTCGACACTTTCAACTAAATAGCCATATTTATTTTTAGTTCGAAGCGCGTTGGTGACCTGTACTTTATAAAAAAAAATAGTTAAAATCTGATGTGTCAACAAGTGTTTGAATTTGCTAACCGATTCAATCTTAGGCTCTAATTCATTTGGCAGTATGTCCTTAACAGCTTGCATAATCCTTAGCTTAGTAAATGCTGAAGTACTTTTATTTTCTATTAAAGCAAATTCATATAGTCCTTCCCAAATATCATTTGAACTTCTTTTTGCAATGAGACATCTTCCTTTGGGATCAATCATCATGAAATAATTAAAAGTTCTTTTTGTTTTAATAATTTTTTGTTTTTTAGGGGGAAAATCTGATATCCTTATTTCTTTATAAGCAAAACATTCCTCTATAAAAGGACACAAATCACATTTTGGGTTTTTTGGAATGCAAATACTTGAACCAAAATCCATCAAAGCTTGATTAAAAATGGAAGAGGTAGATTTTCCAAGACATTTATTTGCAAATTTTTGATAATCCTTTTTGCCTTGGCTTGAATATGGGTTGTAGTCTAATCCAAAAATTCTTGAAAGAACACGAATTGCGTTTCCATCGACAGCAACGATTGGATAATCAGAAGCAAATGAGGATATTGCAGCTGAAGTATAATCACCAATACCCCTTAGTTTTTTAAGCTCTTCAGGATTTGTAGGAAATTTACCTCCATGTAATTGGATGATTTCCTTTGCACATATTGTCATATTTCTTGCTCTGGAATAATAGCCTAATCCTTCCCATAATTTTAAAACTTGATCCAAATCGGCTGTAGCCAGACTCCTAACATTTGGAAATCTATTTAAAAATTTGGAATAATAGGGAATAACTTGGTCCACTCTGGTTTGCTGTAACATAATTTCTGCAATCCAAATCTTATAGATATTTTTCTCAGCTAACCATGGTAATGATCTGGGATTTATATTAGACCAATCCAATAATTGACTGGCAAAATTTTTGGAACTGAACACGAATTACTGTTCTAAGGTGTTTGATCTAGTAAGTAGACTAAACTTGCCATTGCTGCTGAACCTAAAGCCAACTCTCTGGGATGTACTGCTTCAATTCGGTCTGCTTCAGTGTGATGAAAATCAAAATATCTCTGTGAGTCTGGACTGAGTCCAAAAAGTATTCCTTTTTGAGGCCTTAACGGGCCAATATCCGCGCCAGTACCACCTTTTTTAATGCTGAGATCATAGGTAGCTAAAAGCCCTGACCACTCAGCAAAAAATCCTGAGAATTTTGAGAGACTGGTCGTATCAATGTCGTATCCAAATCCTCTAGGACTAAATCCACCTGCATCACTTTCTATAGCAGCATAATGATATTCCCCAGCCTTTGTTGATTCTTCTGCATAAGTTTTGCCTCCAGCTAAACCATTTTCCTCATTCATGAAAAGAACACATCTCAATGTTCTCTTTGGTTTGTAATTCATCTGTTTTAATAAGTAAAAAACTTCCATGGAATGAACACATCCTGCTCCGTCGTCATGTGCGCCACCGCCAATATCCCAAGAATCCAAATGTCCTCCAACAAGTATAATTTCATTGGGTTTTTCTGATCCTTTAATTTCCCCAATAACGCTGTAAGATGTTTTAGGGCCTCTGTCCTCACACATTGTTTTTAAGAAAAGTTCAACTTTGGACTGTCTAATTAAAGAGGATAATAATTCTGCACCGTTTGTGCTTACTGCAAGTGAAGGAATGGGTTTCACATTTTCTTCAAATATGGTAACTCCGGTATGAGGTATGTCATCAAGTTTTCCTGTCATAGATCGAACTAAACATGCTTTAGCTCCTAACTTAGCAGCAGTGTTTGGACCAAAAACTCTTTGATCTACACTTTCACCGTACGAGTTAAAAGTTCTGACATTCCCATTGTTGAAAGCTCTGGAAAAAAATAAAATTTTTCCTTTTGCTCTTGCACCTAATGCCTTCGCTTCATCTAAACTTTTTACTTCAATGACTTCAGCAGTGAGACCATCCTGACCTGTTGCAGATGAACCTCCAAGTGCAACAACCTGAAGATCTTTATTTCCAATGATACTGTTGTTTACTATTTTGCCCTGCTCCTTTTCACCTCTATACCAATAATTAACTTGACATGCTTGATTCCATACTCTTGTTGTATTCAAACTATCTAAAACCTGATGAGTGAATTCAACTGCTGCTAAACTTTGAGGACTACCTGCAATTCTACCGCCAATTTTTTCAGAAAGGAAGCTAAGCCATTTATAGGACATTTGTTTACTCAACGCTATTTCATGCAATTTTTTAATAAAAAATGCTTTTTCAGATTCTTCCTGTCCTGATAATTGAATTGGTCGAATAAGTGCTATAAATACAAAAAGAATGATAACTATTCTATTTGGAATTGAAATTTTAAATCTGTATTTCATTGATATAATATTCCTGTAAAAATACTTACTTTGAACTTATGATTGATCTTTGTACAATTATTATTTTAACTAATCTTTGAATAGGTTTCTAAGATACAGATAAGTATTCAATTTTAATTGATTAAAAAGTAGATACTTCTAACTAAAGAATAAATGTTCATTTATTATCCTAAAATTTTAAGATAAAAATAGTTTACCTAGTCCTTCTCTTGAGATAAGTTAGTCTGTCTAGAATTGAATAACTGAATTTCATGATAGCTTTCTGATTACCTTTCAAAAACTTCTAACTAAATACTTTTGAACTTGCATTTTAAACATTTCAGAATAATTTTAAGAATCAAGTATCAAAGTAGCATGATAGAATTACAATCCATACTAAATTTGACTTTATAAATAATACTTACATTTATAACAAGGTCTTTTGATGTAAATTTATTTGCCTTCTAAACCATTCTGAATATGCCCTGTTCTATTCTATATTTTTAAAAAAGTTTATAAGTAAATAAGAATTTCAAATGAAGCATTTATCTCTAAATTTAAAAATTATGAAAAATATATCATTTCTAATTGCCTTGGCACTAAGCTCAAATTTACTATTTTCACAAGCTGACAATGCTACAGCTCAAGAAGCAGAAAGGAAAAAATTAATGGATGCGTCCATGAATTTGGAGAACAAAGAAGGATGGGTTAGAAAGGGAGGAGTTGGCTTGGATTTAGGTCAACTCATTAATATAAATCCCTATGTAGGAGCCGGTTCAAATAGATTGGGAATTGGAGGGGCTGTGATGTTTAAGGCAAATTTAAAACGCAATTTACTAAGTTGGAATAATGAAATTGGTATAAATCTTTCTACACAAAGAATTGGAAGTGGAACTTTAAGTTTAGGTTCAGATGAAAAGGTACCGTTTGAAAAAGCCTTAGATATCTTCAACCTGAGTTCTAATATTGCCTACAAAATTGGAAGTAATTCTCCTTGGGCATATTCAGCGGATTTATTCTTTGTTTCACAATTCCTGAATTCCAATGTTGACTCTGCAACCAACAAAATTTATCTTAAAGAATTACATACAGGGATATACAACACCACTTTAGTTTCAAAATTTCTATCACCTGCTAATTTTACTTTCGCTCTAGGTCTAAAATATCAAAAACAAAAAAATTGGTATTTTTTCCTATCCCCGATTGCCTTAAAAGCAATTGTAATTTCTGACCAGGAGATCGCAAATTTAGGAGTACATGGAACAAAATTAAAAGCAAATAGTCTAACAGAATATAATAAATCTTTGCTTGGTCTCGGAGCTTTAGTTAGAGCGGGATATACTCAAAAAGTTTTTAATAAAATTAATATAGGTAGTGAGGTATTGCTATTTTCAGATTATTTAGATAATCCACAGAATATTGATCTAAACTGGTTAAATAATTTAGCTGTAGAAATATTTAAAGGTTTTAATTTAAATTTAAAACTTGACCTCTATTACGACGATAATAAAACAAATAATATTTCGGACAACAATGCCATTGGTGGAATTCTCGGACAGGGTAAACGTATTAATTTAATTCAACAATTACTACTCAGCTATAATAGAAGTTTCTAACAAAATTTATACAGCGGCCGAATAATAAATTATGTTGTGAGAATTGTAGTCATAAGATTCTACTGAATGATATTCTTGACTACTTAATTTTATTTAAGAGTAGGATGGCTTTCTGATAATCTGGGAATAATTTAATCGCCTGTTTCAAATCAGATTTTGATTCTTCATTCTGTCCTAATTTATTCTTGCAAAGTCCTCTATGGTAATAACTTGAAGGCTCTTTCGGATTAAGTAAGATCGCATGATTTAAGTTGTCAACTGCTAGCGCGAATGAATCCATTTCTTCATAAATTATTCCCAAATTATAAAAGGACAATTCAAAATCTGGCCTTTGTAGAATATTTTTTTTGTATGCCTGAATTGCCTCAGACTTCTTACCAAATAACTGAATAGAATAAGCTCTGTTGTGTAGCGTTTCGATATTGCTAGAATCTAGCCTTATGGCATTGTCATAATATTTTATGGCGATTGGATTTCTTAAAGCGGTCATGATGTCACCCAATTGAATCCATCCTTCCAAATATTCAGGATTCAAATCTACAGATTTTTGATAACACTTTACTGCGCGTCCTGTATCCCCCTGTTCATAAAAAATATGTCCTGCTAAATAATTTGCTTCCACATTATTGGGATCCAATAAAAAAACATAATCTATTATTGTTAGTGCATCACTATACTTTTTCAGTATCAGCTTAAGTCTAGCATTTTTTAATAAAGAAGGTAAATGATCCGGAAAATAAAGATTAAGAGTATCCAAAATCGATTCAGCTTTTTTGGATTCTAAGGCCAATAAATAAGCGTCACTAAGACTATAAAAATATGAAGGAGTCTTTTTATTTATTTTAATTGCCAACTCAAGACTTATTAATCCTGAATCTAAACTATTGTGTTGAATTAAATAAATGCCCTTTCTATAAAGTATTGAATCTTCATTGGGATGTGAAATCAAAATATTGTTGTAATAAGTCAGCGTATCTGAAATACTAGCGTCTTTATGTTCATTTGAAACATTATTCTTACAAGAATAAAAAGTACAGAAAAGTAAAATAAAGTAGCTTATTCTAATCATAAATTAATTCAATAATCGGGTATAATAAAAATAGCCTGTGCAAGATACACAGGCTATTTTGATAATTAAAATCTTTATTAAAGAGCTTAAGGTTTCTTCAATTTATTAGCAAAGTCTCCACCTTTTACTAAAGAAATTTTTTCTAAATTAATGTGTTTTCTTACCGCTGAATTCAATTGGTCTACAGTTAAATTTTCAAGTTTATTATCCAAATCTAAAGTAAAATTCATTGTTCTGTTTAAGTAACTCATTGAATTCAACTGATTTGAAAGACTGTTGTCTTGCGATCTTGTAACCTTTCTAGATTGTAAAAGTCCAGATTTGGCATTTTTTACTTCTTCTTCAGTAAATCCATCCTTCAACATCTTGCCTATTTCATCTTTGAAAGCATCTATGAGTTTATCTCTATTCTCCGGTGCATAAATAGCATACACCATAAAGCCACCTGACTTGTCTTGAGGGTCTGCATTGAATTGTGAACCTACTCCATAACTAATCCCTTCTTTTTGTCTTATCCTATTTGCTAATCTACTATTTAAAAATCCGCCTCCTAAGATGTAGTTAGCCAAAACCATTGCCGGATATTCCGGATCATCATCTCGGATTTCTAGATTACATCCTGCAAGAAACATTGCGTTAGCTTTATCCGGTGTTTCAATATTGATATCTTGTTTTTTGACATCAATATATCTATCTGCAATTCTTGTGAACTTCATCTTCGATTTCCATGATCCAAAATCTTTTTCTAATTGATTTTTTATTATATTTTCATCAAAATCACCTACTATACTAATAGTTGCATTATTTGCACCATAAAAGTCACGATGAAATTCTTTAATCTGATCTAGTTTAACAGCATTAATTTCTGTGATGTCTTCTTCTAAGTTGTTGACATAACGAACATCGCCTTTAGGATAAGGATTCAATAGTTTAGAAATTGCATTTCCAACAAGTGCTTGCGGGTCTGATTTTTGCTCCTCAATTCCAGCCAATTCTTCATTCTTTAATTCTTCTAATTCTTTGGCAGGGAAACTCGGATTTTTCAACATGTCTGTAACAATTTCAACAACAGCAGGAAGATTTTCTTTTGTTGTTTGAATGCTTACTGAAACACTTGCTCCCTTTCCAAAAACATTCACTCTTGCTTTTAACTTATCAAATTGATCTTTAATCTCCTGACGCGTTTTTGTTGTCGTTCCTTTATTCAACAATGATGCTGTAAATTGACTGATTGTTGCTTTATCTGAAAGTGATTTTTCATCACCCATTCTAAATGTCATTGTTGCATTGACAACATTAGCTTTAGTTAATTTTGGAAGGAAGGCATACTTCATTCCATTTTTAAATGCACCTCTTTTTGTCCTACTTTCAATATTCATTGGTGAAGCATCGAAATCTTCCCCTTGTGCTTTTAATGGATCACCAACATAATTGCGTGTTAGTAATGAAATATCCTGTGTAAATGGTATTTCTGCTCTCTGAGGTTTGTCTTCAGGAATAAATTTACCTACCGTTCTATTTGATGGTTTAAAATAAGTAGAAGCTACTCTGTTGACATCTTCTGCAGTAACTTTTCTGATATTGTCTCTGTAAATAAATAACAATCTCCAGTCACCCATCCCAATATACTCACTAATACTTCGTCCTATCGATTCTGTATTACTGAAAAATAAATCAAAATCTTTCAGCCATTTGGTTTTGGCTCTATCAATATCAGTTTTAGAAATAGGATTTGAAAGAATATTATCTAAATTACTTAACAAGGTATTTTTTGCATCATCTAAGCTATTTTCTTTTCTTACTTGAGTCGCAAAATAAACGAAACCAGGCTCATTTAATGTAGCGCACCATCCATATTGACTGGATGATTTTTTGGTTTCAATTAAGGCTTTGTACAATCTTCCTGAAGGTTCATCTGTCAATACATCAGTTAATAAATCAACCGCTGCACAATCTGGATGTGAACCCGGAGGAATGTGGTATAAACATGAGGCAACTTGCACATCACCAACTCTTTTAAGGGTAATTTCCCTTTCTCCATCTTGTGTCGGTTCTTCCGTATAAGTTTTTATTAATTGTCTTTCTGGTTTTGGAATTTTTCCAAAATACTCAGTTACAAGTTCCACAATTTTTTTCTCATCTACTTTACCTGAAACCATAAGCACTGAGTTGTCCGGTTGATAGTATTTGCGATAAAAAGCTTGAAGTCTTTCAATAGGAACTTTTTCAATATCAGATCTTGCACCAATAGTGGTCTTTCCATAATTATGCCATAGATATCCTGTAGCCATAACTCTTTCCATTAGAATTCCTTGAGGATCGTTTTCACCACTTTCGAATTCATTTCTTACTACGGACATTTCTGTATCAAGATCTTTCTTTTCAACTCTTGAATTAACCATTCGATCAGATTCTAGATCTAGTGCCCATTTAAGGTTTTCGTCTGTTGCTGCAAAAGTTTCAAAATAATTTGTTCTGTCGTACCAGGTTGTACCATTTGGTCTTGCTCCATGTTTAGTTAACTCATCCGGTATTGAGCTGGCAAGAGGACGTTTTTTAGTTCCTTTGAAAACCATGTGCTCTAATAAGTGTGCCATCCCTGTTTCACCATAACCTTCATGCCTTGAACCAACCAAGTAGGTGATGTTCACAGTAATAGTCTGCTTGGATATGTCAGGATAGACTAAGAATTTAAAGCCATTTGGAAGAGAATACTCTGTTATTCCTTCAACTGAACTGACTTTAGTTGCAGTAATTTCCATTGTTTTTGTCATTTTTTCTTGTGCTGAAGGGTTTGGGCTTCCTATCGTTTCAACTTTATACGCCTGCTGAGGTTCAGGGCTTACTTTTATTTTAGTTTTGTTTTGGCCAAAAATGCTGTAAAAACTAAATATTAAGGAAAATAAAAGGAGGACTTTTTTCATTTTTTTATTAATTAATTGATGAATTTCTATTTCAAGGCAAATATACGAAGATATTCGTAGATAAATTAATTTTTATTCTCCAAACTGAGGCCAAATAAAGCATAATCATAATATGCAGGATCTTTAGGTCTAAGTAGCCTACAGGCCATAGTCAATTCTTCAACTGCTTTCCAATCCAATTGTTTCCTTTGAAGCAAATTTAACTTTCTGGCAGAGCGTTCTACATGAACGTCTAAAGGAATCATAAGTTGCGAAGGTGAATAATTTTTCCAAATCCCAAAATCAACTCCATTTGAATCGGATCTTACCATCCATCTTAAAAACATTACCAAGCGCTTACATCTGGATTTTGAGCTTGGTCTGGAAATGTGTTTTCTAGTTCTTTCACTTATGTAATTTAAGGAGAAAAACTTATTGTAAAAGTTATTTAAAGATTCTTCAACTACAGTCTCTGAACCCACATTAAAATTAGAAAACGCCGATTCTAAACTTCTATTCTGCGAATAAAAATGCTGGAGAAAACTTAAAAAATAGATAGCATCTTCATAGGAAAAGGTACGATGGACAAAATGTTCAAATCTACTCCTTTCTGACTCGGAATGATGCATTACAAAATCGTATGGACTATCATCCATAAGTTCCATTAATTTACCTGCACTTTTAATGATTGCCTTGCGATTACCCCAAGCCAAGATGGCTGTCCAAAAAGCAGATATTTCAATATCTTGAATCTTTGAAAATCGGTGTGGAATGCTTATTGGATCATCTTCAATAAATTCCTTGCGATTATATTTTTCTGCATAATATTCTAAATGATCTCTAAGCTTATTCAATGTAAAATTCAATTATATGACAAAAATAATAAATAATATGTGATTAATAATAGGGTATATACACATTTAAAATGTTTTTGATTTGTTCTATTTAAAATAGAATTGTAAGAGATCATCAATAAAATAATTTTCTGTCCATAAACTTATTTGTAGATAAAAAATTGATTAGAGCTATTTTGCTAAACATTATTTTTTTTGAAGAAAAGATTTATCTTTGTGTGAATGAGATTAATATATATAATTCAATCGATACTAATTGCACTTTTCGTATCTCTACTGGTATTGTTTTTTTTCTCCTATACTAAGCCAAAGAGTTTCGATTTTGATCCTATAACTCAAAAGATAAAAGGTATCCGAAATTTGAGCAGTCTGCAATTTGCTGGTGAAGAAGTTCCATTAAAGCTACCAGATGTCGCTGAAAGACTCGAACGGGAATTGCTCTCCAATACCTACCAACATACATCTACATTATTACACTTAAAATTAGCTAACCGTTATCTGCCAATTGCAGAAAGAATATTTAAGGAAGAAGGCTTGCCGGATGATCTAAAATATATCGCAGTAGCAGAAAGCTCATTAAGAAATGCCATATCCTTGGCTGGTGCTAAAGGAATTTGGCAATTTAAAGAGGACGCTGCAAAAGAATTAGGACTAACTATTAATGAATATGTAGATGAACGAAATCACTTTGAAAAAGCGACAAGAGCGGCAGCACAATATTTAAAAAAACAAGAATTAAGATTTAACTCTTGGGCATTAGCTTGTGCAGCATATAATATGGGCCCTACCGCATTGGCATCTGCGATGAAAGAACAACTTGAAAATTCTTATTATGATCTAAATCTCAGTGATGAAACGAATAGATATTTGTTTCGCATCATCGCAATTAAAGAGATAATGACTTTTCCGGAAAAATTTGGATTCATGCTAGATGAAACTGATTGTTATGTCAAGCTTGACAAGTTCTATGAAATTAAAATTGATTCAAGTATTTCAAGTCTTGCCCAATTTGCTCATGACAATGGTATTAGCTATCGTGAATTAAAAATTTATAACCCTTGGTTATTGAAGAGTTCATTAATAAATAAATCTGGCTCAAGTTTTTATATACGAATTCCAAACTAATACAATGGAATGTTTCAATTTTTAATAGTTATGCTACAATTCCTATGAAGTTTATTGATCTTTTTTGGTCGCAATATTTAAAATTAGCCAAATCTGAAATTGATTATTTCAATAATAATGCAATGGAGGTTCAATGGAATCAATTAAAAAAAATTCTTAACATTGCTGAGAATACTGAATGGGGAAAAAAGTATTTATTTAACACCATCCAGAATACAGATCAATGGAAGAACAAGGTTCCAATTCAAAATTATGATTCCATAAAATCTGATATTCATCGAATGATGACAGGAGAAAGCAATATTCTTTGGCCTGGAACGGTAAGTAATTTTGCTAAATCTTCAGGTACAACATCAGATAAAAGTAAATTCATTCCAATAACAAAAGAAAATCATAAAGAATGTCATACTCAAGGTGGAATTAAATTGATGGCTGTCATATATGATCAAGTGGAGAATGTCGAAATTTTATCTGGAAAGACTATCGTCTTAGCTGGATCTACTCAAAACAATTCACTGGAATATCCTAATACTGTTATAGGTGATGTATCGGCAGTTATATATAGAAATCTTTCAAGAATTCTTAAATCTTTTCTTGTCCCAGAAGAACAATATAATCTTCTGGATGACTCTGATCTTAAGTTAGATATTATTGCTGAAAAGAGTCTCTATGAAGATGTTAGAATGATGGCAGGATCACCAACCTGGATGCTCATTTTATGCAAAAAAATGTTAAAGCTTTCCGGGAAGTCAAATATGATTGAAATCTGGCCCAATTTTAAAATACTCATTCATGGTGCAGTAAGCTTCGTTCCTTATAGAAGAACTTTTGAAGATATATTTCCATCCAAAGAGGTTTACTATTTTGAGACTTACAATGCTTCTGAAGGTTATTTTGCAGTACAGGATAAAGCGAATAGTAACGAACTTCTTCTGCTTCTTGACCTAGGAATTTTTTATGAGTTCATTCCTTCTGAAGAATTTGATAATCCGGATCCCAAAACACATTTAATTGACGAGGTAGAATTAGACAAGCAATATTCAATAGTAATTACTACAAATTCTGGTCTCTATCGCTACGAAATTGGAGATACTATTCAATTCACCAATCTCAAACCTTATAGATTCAAAATTAGTGGTAGAACAAAACAATATCTGAATGTCTTCGGCGAAGAATTAATGGTTTCCAATACAGACGAAGCAATAAGTAAAACTAGTAAACATTTTAGTGTTAAAGTAAAGGATTATACGGTTGCACCAATTTTTCAATCTCAATCAAATAAAGGTGGACACGAATGGATAATTGAATTTGAAGATCAAGCACCAGATAGCGAAGAATTTGCAGAATTCTTAGACAAAACCATTCAATCACTTAATTCAGATTATGAGGCAAAAAGATTTAAAAACCTTGCCTTAGAACGCTTAAGACTTCACATCGCCAAACAAGATTGCTTTTCTGAATGGATGAAAGCGACCAATAGAATTGGAACACAAAAAAAAGTACCCAGACTCGCCAATCACCGAAGCTACTTAGATGAAATATTGGCTTTTGCTTAAATTATAAAAAAATTAATAAAATTCTATTTCACCTTTCTAAGTTTTATTTTAAGCAATAAAACAGCCCTTTATAATTATAAAATATTGATTTTCTTTATTTTAAATATTAATATAATATTTAATATTAATATATTTAAAAACATCATAAACGCCTGATAAAAAATAATTTATAGAACTACTATATATTATATAATAATTATATATAAATTTGTGCACATAAATTTTTAACTATGGAAGGCTGGAAAAAGATTTTAACTGTGAAAGACAATTATCTCGCTGAACTTAAAAGAGTTCTTTTAAGTAAAAATGGAATTGAGGCCATGCTCTTGAATAAGGGACAGGAAACAATTAAATTGAGCATCTCTGGTGCTGACCTATATGTCAGAGAAGGCCAATACGAAATTGCTTCTATTCTATTGTTTGAAAACGAAGAAGATTAGAATTAGACCTATTTAGGAAAGTCTAATAAAAAATTCTTATTGTAAATCCAAACTAACATGGATATAAATAGGAATAATATAAGCAAGAAAAATATAAAACAACCTCCCTTGCTTCCTTGTTTGAATTCTTTGATCTCCATTCTAATTAAATATAGCGCAAATTAATAGGTTTTATCTGTCATTGCCAAACATTCTGATATAGAGATTATCGGGTATTTATTAATCTCTTGATTTTTGAGGCAATTAAAGCCAAATTCCTTTGTTTTATTACCTATAAATTTAAAATTAACGATCTGAAAACAATAGTCATTCACGCTTCTAAAACAGCTTCCATACAGAGACGACATCCATGGATATTTTCAGGTGCAATTAAATCCTTGGAGCCCGAAACTCATGAGGGTGATCTGGTTAATATTTTAGACGGAAAGGATAACTACTTAGGCTTCGGATATTATCAGGCAAACAACATCAGTGTAAAAATTTTAGGTTTCGCTCCTGAAACATACTCAGATTCGTATTGGAATATTAAAATAAGTCAGGCATATAGCTTGCGTAGTTCACTAGGCTTAACACAATCATCTGAGACAAATTCATATCGTCTAATACACGCTGAAGGAGATGGAATTCCTGGATTGATTATAGACATTTATGACAATGTAGGGATAATTCAGTGCCATAGCATAGCTGTTTTTAATAATCTTGAGAAAATTTGCACAGCACTGGAACTCATATATGGAGATAAATTAAAACATATTTACAATAAAAGCTTAGAAACACTTCCCCAAAAAAATATGAATTTAGTTCAAAATTCATTTTTAAAAGGAGGTCTGGAAAAAATTCTAATCAAAGAAAATAATATCGAATTTGAAATCAATATATTAGACAGTCAAAAAACTGGTTTCTTTTTAGATCAAAGACAGAATCGCCTATTGCTTCAAAAATATTGTGCAAATAAATCTGTACTAAATACTTTTTGTTATACTGGTGGATTCAGTTTATATGCTTTGAAAGCAATGGCAAAATCAGTTTGTTCTGTAGATAGTTCTTCGAAGGCAATGAATCAATTAGAGCAAAATCTACAATTGAATTTTAACAACACTACAAATCACGAATCATTAAATATTGAGGCAATAAATTATTTGACAAATATGGAAGCATACCAATTTGATGTTATAATTCTTGATCCACCTGCTTTTGCTAAGAATATTTCTAAAAGACACAACGCGATTCAAGCTTACAAAAGAATTAATATTTCAGCACTTAAAAAAATAAATGTAGGAGGAATTCTCTTTACTTTCTCTTGTTCTCAAGTAGTATCTGAAGAGGTTTTTTACCATACTATTCATTCAGCCGGAATTGAAGCAAAACGAGACATTAGAATTTTGCATAAATTACATCAGGGACCAGATCATCCAATTTCTCTTTTCCATCCAGAAGGTTCATACTTAAAAGGATTGGTTCTGGAAGTAAGTTGAAAATATATCCACATCTAATCAATTCTTTATATACTTATCAGATACTAATAAAGTAAGTTCGCGGTATAAATTCTGTGATGTAAAATTTATAACTCCAAAGTGATTTACATTTTTTGAAAAGTGTAAAAATTAAAAGAATTTAATTTATACGAATCAGTTTGAATTAAAGATCCTTAACTTTTCTTCTATGAATCTGAAAAAGTCTTGAAATGTTGAAACCAAATCCTATATCTCCATTTAGCCAACTTCCATTATCCTCGTTTATATATGCTCTCTCTGTAACTCCTACGGAATTTGAGAAATGCAACTGAAAGACGTGCCCGCCAGTTTCAATGTCTATCCCAATCGAAAGAGGATTGTTAGAATAATTAAGAGGAAAAGCATTTAAAGGGAATGAATAATCTATGACAATCGCCATTCGCTTTGTAAACTTATACCTTGTTCCAATTTCTATTGCATACAAATCATTTGGATACAATTCATTTTCTACATAATTAGTATGTATTAGCATAGGTGCAAACTGCAAGGTAAACTTGTCACTAAATTTTCTACCAATAAGAATTTGATGATAATAAGCTAGTCTTCTTTCAAAATTAACTTGAACTAAAGGATCACTAAATACATTATTCTTGGAACCGTTATACACGAAACCTCCGGTATAAATAAGTGAAACCGGCATAGCCTTTTGTCCTTTGGATTGCCATAATATTCTGTATCTCACAAATCCGTCAATTTCTTTTTTATACGTACTTCGTCCTATTCCGATGGTAAGATTATCCATCAAACCGTAATCAAATCCTAATCGCATAGTTCTTGCATTATCTAATCCAAAACCATTGTCAGCGCCAGAATTAACATAGTCAAAACGATGCAATATTCTGAAATCCAAGTTTCCATAGGGAAGCATTTCCATGCTATGACTATTTATTACCCTGGTAGATTTAAATCCATTTAGAACTTTTTCATTTGGATTGTCAGTAATTAAAGAATCAAGCATGTCTTGTGCCTGAATAGAAAGTGTAAATGCAACAAATAGATGAAGGTAAAATATTTTCATAGTTGTGTAATTAATATTAATTATTTGGTGCGCCGTCGTTTACCCATTTAGCAATAATGTTGATATCACAAGCTGGCATTTTATTACTATTTTTTGGCATATTACTAAAGGACTGATCGAAGTTTATACTTCCAACTAATGAGCCATTATCAACATATTTTTTTAAACTTGAATAGGTTCTAAAATCAATATTTCCTTGAGGTGTTTTAATAGAATGGCATCCACCACAATACTTATCTAAGATAGGTTTAACTTGACCACTTAGTGAAATATTAGAAGTGTCACAATTCACAGATTGACAGGCATTATTATTTGCACCTTGATCAATCCAACTTGCAATAGTAAGTAACTTGTCTTCAGTAAGTCTATCATAAGGTGAAGGTGGCATCGGACTATTAAGTGAAATCAATACTTTATAAGAGTCACTTGCACGATGGTTTCCCGGCTGGATACTTTTTAGTATTCCTTCATAGTTGCTTAAATCTAAATTTTTTGCGTTATCGAAGGTATTGTGACAACCACTATAAGTGCAAGTTGAAACAAAGATTGGAAGTACTTCCGTTTGAAAACAAACTTCTATACTCTGTCCAGAATCATTTGTACATGATTGAAAGACGATTAATGTTGATGTTAAAAAACATATTGCAATTTTTATTCTCATGGTGTAATACTTACTTCAATCCAGCAAAGTTACTTATTTCCATCATTCTATCAATACAAAGTTTTGCTTTTCCAATGACTTCTTGTGATAAATTTACTTCAGGCAGTTCATATTTCATACAAGTATAAAGTTTTTCCAAAGTATTCCGCTTCATATGCGGACATTCATTACATGCACATAAATTTGTCGGTGGAGCAGGAATAAATGTTTTACTTGGACTATACTTTAACATTTGATGTAATATTCCAACTTCAGTTGCAACAATAAAAGATTGGTATTCCTTTTTTCTGGTATAATTTAATAACCCACTAGTTGATCCGATATAATCTGCCATCTCCAGAACTGCTTGTTCACATTCAGGATGTGCAATAATTCTCGCTTCTGGATTGTGCAGTTTTAATTTTACTATTTTTTCACGAGAAAAAATTTCATGTACCATACAAGCTCCATTCCAAAGGATCATTTGTCTTCCGGTAACCTTTTGAAGGTATGCACCTAGATTCTTATCAGGAGCAAAAATTATCCCTTTATCTTTTGAAATACTGTTGATTACATGAACTGCATTTGAAGATGTACAACAGATATCTGTTAATGTTTTTAATTCTGCAGAACAATTCACATAACTTACTACAACGTGATTAGGATACTTTTCTTTAAACTTTTTAAAAATTGGTGCTGGGCAAGAATCTGAAAGCGAACAACCCGCTTTTAAGTCAGGCAATAATACTTTTTTTGTTGGTGAAAGAATCTTAGCAGTTTCTGCCATAAAATGTACACCTGCAAAAACGATAATATCAGCATTCGTTCGTGCTGCTTCTTGTGATAATTGCAAACTGTCTCCTACAAAATCTGCTACATCTTGAATTTCAGAATCCTGATAATAATGTGCTAGGATAACAGCATTTTTTTCCCTTTTTAATCTTTCAATTTCTGCATTCAAATCCATATAAGGATTTATCTCTACATCGAGATAACCTTTCAATTTTAAATCTGTTAAATTTATTTCGGAAATATTATCCATTTAATTTATTTCGAAATTGTATCAAACTTCTTTTTCACCATTGTTAAAATATTTGCAATCGCAACAGATTCTCCTGTTTCATCATAAATATCTACATACCACTTGACAATACCTTTTGCAATATCTTCCTCATTTCTTTTTTCTTGATCAATTTTTTCTTTAACCGTCAATTTAACTCCAATAGTCATTCCTGGATAGACCGGTTTGATAAATCGGCAGTCATCTAAGCCATAGTTTAACAGTACTGGCCCTTTTTTCGCATCAACAAACATACCTGCAGCTTTAGATAAAATATAATACCCATGTGCTACTCTCCCTGTAAAAATGGTTCCTTCTAACGAAGTTGAATCCATATGAGCATAGAAATGATCTCCACTCAAGTTCGCAAAATTCGTGATATCCGCTTCCGTTACTGTATGCTTAGCAGTGATCCATTGATCACCGATTTGCAGATCTTCAAAATGTTTGCGGAATAAATGTACTTCACTTTCAATTACTTCGCTTCCAGGTAGATATTGTTGAGTTACTGCTGTTAGCATAGAGGGTGAGCCTTGTAGCGCAGTTCTTTGCATATAATGTTTTATTCCTCTTAAACCTCCCATTTCTTCACCACCTCCTGCTCTTCCTGGTCCACCATGTACAAGCATGGGCAAAGGTGATCCATGACCAGTACTTTCTTTCGAACAGGACTCATTTAATATTAGTATTCTTCCATGATGTGAGGCTGCGCCGAGAATATAGTTTCTTGCAACACTTTTGTCTGAAGTAATTATTGAGGAAACCAATGATCCTTTGCCCAATTGAGAAATTTCAATTGCTTCATCTAAATGTTTATAGGGCATTATTGTGCTAACTGGTCCGAAGGCTTCTAACTCATGTGTTAGAGTATTTAGTAAGGGTTTGGAATTAAGCATTAATATGGGTGATAAAAATGCACCGGAAGAAATATTCTCTCCTAATGCATTAACCAAATTGAGATCCCCATATACTATCGGAGAATATTGAGATAGCTGTGCAACTTTTTCTTTAACTTCATTAAGTTGATTTATTCCAGCTAAGGCTCCCATTCTTACTTCTTCCAAATTCGGGTCTCCTATAATTGTTTTTTGAAGTCTTTGAGAAAGTGCTAGCTGTACGTCTTCAAGATATTCTTCTGGTACGATTATTCTTCGTATAGCTGTACACTTCTGGCCACATTTTGCGGTCATTTCACGATGTACTTCTTTAATGAATATTTCGAAATCCGGACTGCCAGGCTTAGCATCAGCTCCAAGTACTGCGCAATTTAAAGAATCTGTTTCCATGTTAAGTGGTACTGATTCTTCCAAAATACGAGGATGTGATCTTAGACTTTTACCTGTAGTAGCCGATCCGGTAAAAGTTACGACATCCTGAAAGTTGACATAATTCAAAATGTCTCTGGCTGATCCACAAATCAATTGTAAGGATCCTTCTGGTAAAATTCCTGATTGAATGATGTCTCTAAATACTGCTTCTGCGAGATATGAACTTACTGAAGCGGGTTTGACTATAGCTGGCATTCCTGCTAAAAGATTTACAGAAATTTTTTCCAACATTCCCCAGACAGGAAAATTGTATGCATTAATATGAATGGCAACACCTTTTTTTGGTGTAAGAATATGGTGACCAATAAAGCTATTTCCTTTTGACAAAGGAGCTAAATCTCC
The DNA here is from genome assembly GCA_040006775.1 of Saprospiraceae bacterium. Lineage (GTDB taxonomy): Bacteria > Bacteroidota > Bacteroidia > Chitinophagales > Saprospiraceae > Vicinibacter. Next base: position 253,169 of record JBDTWI010000001.1, on the reverse strand, counting down.
ATCGGTACAAAAAGTTTGGTTAGGTAATTTTCGCCTTAGACTCGAATATGCAAAAAGTGTTCCTATTCCTCCATCAATGTCAATCCAAGAATCTGTTTTAGTTGCTCCAGTTTTAAAACTTAGTGGATAATATTTGGCTTTAATTTCACTTAAATAAAGCGCAAGTGCTTTAATCATTCTTCCCCTTTCTTGAAAAGTTAGTTTGCCTAAAGAAGGGCTTCCAACTTTTCTTGCATATTGAATTGCAGCCTCCAAATTAATTCCTTCAGAATCTGAGATTGCTACTTCACTTCCATTTACAGCATTGAATAAGATCATTCCTGCTCCACTTCCTTCTACCCATTGTCCACAGATGTAATTTTTTAATTTCATGAAGTCAAATTTATTATGGTCACTATTCTTCTATGTAATCTAATTCAATTCCAAATTGTCTCAGATGATGTACGGCATGCTTATAAAGTAAATTAATATTCAAGTTGAAATTTAAGTTTCCATAAAAAGGATTGAGAATTTCTAGATTAGGATTTTGCTCATAAATTTTCATAAGATTCATAATCTCAGATTCCAAAATAGAAACAGAGACCGTGTAATCATTGTTTTCAGGTTGTGGTGGAATTTCACTCAGCAAAGGGTTATGTATATTCTCTCTCATCGGTTTATTACTTAATACCCAAGATTGCATCTTGGAAATATGTTCTTCAGGAACCATCAATTTCTCTATCTTCAAATTGCCATTTGCCACTCTGAAAGAATAAATCATGTGTTCAACCATTTGATGACAATTCATTAATCCCCAATTTCCTTTTGTATCCGGTTTTAATTTCTTAAGTAACGGAATATATTCCTTTTCTAAAAATTCTTTTCTATTATTCATTGTATATCTTATGCAAATTACATATTCAGGCCTCCACAAACACTAATTACCTGACCTGTAATATAACTCGACTGATCTGATCCAAGAAAGGCCACTACATCAGCCACTTCTGAGCCTTTTGCCAATCTTTTGAGAGGAATATTTTTTAAAAAATTCTCTTTTGTTTTCTCGTCTAAAACCTGTGTCATTTCAGTTTCTATAAAACCCGGAGCAATTACATTACATCTTATATTTCGAGAGGCAACTTCTTTAGCTACTGATTTTGTAAAGCCAATCATACCCGCTTTTGATGCCGCATAATTAGCTTGTCCTGCATTTCCAAAAATGCCAACTACTGAGCTTATATTAATGATACTACCAGACTTTTGTCTCATCATTTGAGCAACAGCAAATTTTGTTAAATTGAATACGGATTTAAGATTTATTTGAATAACTTGATCCCATTGATCTTCTGTCATTCTCATAATCAGGTTGTCTTTGGTAATGCCCGCATTATTAACGAGAATATCCAGCTTTCCAAAATCTTTAATTACTTGATCAATTAATTCTTTGCTTTGATTGTGGCTTGAAGCATCGCTTTGATATGCTTTAATGGGTATTTTAAAATGCTCAAGTTTATGAATGAGTTCTTGAGCCTTTTCCGGTGAACTTAAATAAGTAAAAGCAACTTCTACTCCATTATTTACAAATTTTTCAACAATAGCTGATCCAATTCCTCTGGATCCACCAGTCACTAAAGCAACTCTGTTTGATACTTGACTCATGATCTATAATCTTAAGTAATGTTAAACTTGAAACTCTTAAGTAAAGGATGTTCTGAAATAATTTCAACTCATTAATTGAAATTTTAATCCAATTCAATTATCTCGAATTATTGTCTCTTCGATTTGAACTGCGTTTAAATTTATTATTTTTATTATTAAATTTATTATTGCGATTATTTCTTTGAAAACTACTATTTCGATTGTGCCTTGGTGCTCCTTGAATTACTTCCAACACAACATCTTTTCCAATTAACAAAGCGCCATTGCTCATATTCGCTAAATCATCTTTAATACTTTCATCACTAGTGTAATGCTCTTTATTCCAATTTCTAAATGCAGTTTTCATATAACTGGCAATGATTATTGCAAAAGCCTGCTTCTTTTCTAAGTCCTCCATAGACTTGGCTTTAATTATCATTTGATTGACATAAGCACCGTAGTGTCTATAGCGATCAGTACTCGTAGGATAAATAACTCTCTCTGGTTTCACAAAATCTAATTCGCGAGATATTTCCATTCCATTGGGAGGAAGTACATTAATCGAATAATTTGCTATTCTGAAAAAATGATGCCACAGTTTTTTTCTATGCTCTTCATAATTTCTGTTGTACGGAGTAATGATATGCATCAATTCAACAATCGATTCCGCAAAGCCCTGTCTCTCTTCTTCGTCTTCAATGTTTTTGCACACGTTCACCAATTGTTGAACATTTCTACCATACTCAGGCATGATCAATTCAGATTCCTGTGTGTTATAATTAAATATAATTTGGAATGTTCCCATATTTATTCTACTGTTACTGATTTTGCTAAATTTCGTGGTTGATCTACATCACAGTTTCTCATTACTGCAATATGATAGGATAATAATTGTAATGGAATGACAGAAAGCAAAGGTGTTAGTGGCTCAATGGTTGAAGGTATTTCAATATAATAATCTGCCATTTTTTTGATTTCCTTATCTCCTTCAGCAATGATTGCAATAACCAATCCTTTTCTCGCTTTAATTTCTTGAATATTAGAGACGATCTTTTCATAAGCACTTTGATTGGTTGCTATTACAATCACCGGCATTTTCTCATCAATTAAAGCAATTGGCCCATGTTTCATTTCTGCCGCCGGATAGCCTTCTGCATGGATATAAGAGATTTCTTTAAGTTTTAAAGCCCCTTCTAAAGCTACAGGAAAATTGTATCCTCTTCCTAAATATAAAGCATTATTGGTATCCTTTATTTCATTTGCAAGAAATGATATTTTATCATCTAAGGCCAAAACTTGAGAAACCTTTGAAGGAATTTGAGTTAATTCAGCAATAAGTTGATGATAATAAGTATTGCTTAAGGAGCCATTTTTATGACCTAAAACCATGGCCATCAAAGTCAATAATGATACCTGTCCTGTAAATGCCTTTGTTGAGGCAACGCCGATTTCAGGTCCACAATGTATATACGAACCCGATGGACACAATCTTGCAATCGAGGAGCCTACAACATTAACGATACCATAAACAAAAGCACCTTTTTCTTTCGCCATTTCTGCTGCTGCAAAAGTATCTGCTGTTTCTCCAGATTGAGATATTAATATGACAACATCCTGAGATCCAAGAATTGGATTTCGATATCTAAATTCTGAAGCATACTCGACTTCTACTGGAATACGAGCTAATTCTTCAATTAGATATTCACCAATTAATGCAGAATGCCAACTGGTACCACAGGCAACAATTATTATTCTTCTCGCATTAGAAATTTTGTTTGCATATTCTTCTAAACCTCCTAATCTGGCCCAACCTTCAACTGAATTAAGTCTTCCTCTCATACAATCAGCAATTGTAATAGGTTGCTGATATATTTCTTTTAACATAAAATGAGGAAAGCCCTCTTTTTCTAATTGATCAAGACTCATTTCTAATTCGTGAATCTCTGGATCTTGTAATTCGTTTGAAATACTGGTAACTTGAACCCCATTGAGAAGTGATAATTCAACAACTTCTTCATCATTTAAATAAATAACCTTATTGGTATATTGAATAATAGGAGTTGCATCTGATGCAATAAAATATTCACCTTCTCCAACGCCAACTACTAGTGGACTGGATTTTCGGGCGCCAACTATAACATTTGGTTCATTACTATCCATTACAACAATTGCATAAGCTCCAATAACTTTTGTAAGTGCCGTTCTTACCGCTTCAACTAAACTAAGCTTCTCAGTCTTCTGAATAGTTTCTATTAGTTGTACCAACACTTCTGTGTCTGTTTCACTCGTGAAAGTACAGCCAAGCCTTTTAAGTGCTTCTTTAAGTGTTGAATAATTCTCAATTATTCCATTGTGAATAATGGCCAGTCTACCTGAGTTCGAGAAGTGTGGGTGAGCATTAATATCATCTGGTTTACCATGCGTAGCCCATCTCGTATGACCCATTCCCATGCAGGCATTCAATTTCTTTTGACCGATGAAATCAATGAGTTCCTGAACCTTACCTTTCTTCTTGAAAACCTGTATTTTTTCATTCATTAAGGCTATACCGGCGCTGTCATAACCCCGATATTCCAGACGTTGCAGCCCCTCTATCAAAATTGGATAGGCATTCTTTTTACCGATGTAAGCAACTATTCCACACATATTAAGTGTAAATATAATATGATTTATTAATCAGAAAATACAAGTCGTAATTTAGCAGGATACTTTGAATTTTTATTTCCACCTATTATCAATCTGTTTGCGCGTTCTGTTTTTAAAAGCGGACTAATAATAATATCGATATCCTTCTTGCTCTTTTTTGCTTGTAAAAAATGTCCGGTTATATTGAATTTGTATTGGTAGACTTTTTCTCCATTAAGGGTTATTTCTTTTGCATTACCACCAAAAAAATTCTGATAATCAGTAAAATTATTTAAAGAAAGTCCATATGCAGCATCAATAATATTTACAGGTCTTCCTGAGTTGTAATCCTTAACTACTAGGAGTTGTGGTCTTTTATAATAAGTAGTATTGTCAATTGTCAATTCAGGACTGTTAATTTCTAACACCGCATAATTGACAAGACTGTTGTTCCAACTGGCTTGATATGGAATTTTAATTCTCATATCAGCACCGGTAAAGCCTTGTATAAAGGCGATACTATCTCCACTTTCTATATTCTTTGCATAATTTTCAACACGACTTCCAGTATTATCTGTGCTGTTTGCAGATACTCTTGATGGTCCAAAATAAAAACTAAATTGAGCTTTCGTAGTATCTGTAGAGTTATAAAAAATAGTAATCCTACTTTCTAAATTACTAGCCAGAAAAGCCATAAGTGATGAAGTATTATCAGGTACAATTGCTATTCCGGGAAACAACTTAGTAAATAAATTCAAATTACTGAAAACCGTATCACTAAGATTTCTCATTATTGACATAAACTTAGAAGTATCTAAATTCATTCTTAGTTGTGCGGCAAATGAATAATCAACGTTGTTGATTTTATAATGTATAGAATCAGATAAATTTGGTTTGAAATTCATTAAAGAACCAAGTTCATCATTTGAATATTTAAGTTTTAAATCTTTACAATAATATGTTTTTGAAACTTCTAATGTATCAATTAATGTAAAGACCTTAATGCTTTGCAAATCTTGAGGATTGCCAAAAAAAGATGCAGTGTCATAACGCAGACTTAGTATCACAGAGTCAACAGTTCGATGTAGAAAACTTATTTCTCTTGTAACCGCAAAATTTAACTGTGAGTAAATTTCAGAATTGTAATCTCCAAAAATAGGATCCTTAATTTTTCCAATGAAAAAAGTTCCGGGAAAACCAGAAGCTGCACAAATTATGCTGTCTTGAATAAATGAATTTGTATTAAATGAAAAACTATCAATACCAACAGCATTTATCCATTCATTAGATATGAGGTCTGATCCAAGAGTATTGCTTTTGTTACAAGATGAAAATATTAAAAATTGACAAGCAATAATAAATAATAAATATTTTGGAACTGCTTTGATAGAGTGAGTCATAATTATGCTTTGTTACACTAAGACAAAAAGGTCTTATAAAAATCTATATAATTTGGAAGGTAATTTTCTTTTGGTGTATCAATAAACGGTTTTTTAGACTCTTCTATTGCTAGTCTTAAATTTTCTGCCAACTCTTCACTACCCTGAATAATTCCATCTGCAAATTGAATTACTCCCTTTTCCAAAATAATTCCGTTGTCACTATTAAATATTTGCAACTGCTCTTTCTTTAAATTATTAATTGCGGCTTTTTGAAAAAAACTTTCGCTAAAAGAATCTTGATACTCATTATCATAGATAGAGAAAATAACCTTTGAATGTTTAAATACTGGATCGTTTTTATAAACCGTTTTTAAGTAAAAAGGAATAAGACTCGTCATCCATCCATGACAATGAACCAAATCAGGTGGCCAGCCGAATTTTCGAACTGTTTCAATTGCTCCTTTACAAAAGAAGATCATCCTATCTTGATTGTCTTCAAATGGCTTTCCGCCTTCATCTTCAAATACAAATTTTCTTTTAAAAAATTCATTGTTGTCTAAGAAGTAGACTTGAATTCTTGAACCTGGGAGAGAAGCGACTTTAATAATCAATGCGAAATCGTCATCATCAATAATAATATTCATTCCACTAAGTCTAACCACCTCATGTAATCTATGTCTTCTTTCATTTATGGTACCGAATCTAGGCATTAGAATCCTAATTTCCATCCCACTTTGTTGGGCAAAAGAAGGTAATTTTTGAATTAAAGCACCAATTCCGTTAATATTTAAATAGGGGTCAATTTCCTGAGTTATGTATAATATTTTGCTTTTGCTTTCCTGTGTCATTATATGTTTATCTAAAAAAGGATTGCAAAATTACAAAATATAAAGAATATTAATATTATAAACTGAAAGATTAAAAGCATAATTCTTTGTAAATCAATTATATATATTTTTAATTATATTTGTTAGAAAGATCCTAAAATGAATTATAAACTTGTTCTCTTTTTAGACCTTTTCTTCCTCAACCTGCCTCATAGTAATATGTGGAAGGATTAGCAAATTACCGTTTGAAGGAGAATGCAAATAAAGAAATGTTGCATTTCATGATTTAGCCAATTGATCGCATAGAATGTCTGGAAAATCCTCCGGATTAGCTGCATATACAGGTATTTTTAAACTTGCAATTTGTTCTGCAATTGGACGATTATACTCCGGAGCTCCCTCATTATCCATACATAGTAAAACTTGAATATGAACCCCTTTTGACTTTAATATTTCTATTCTATCAATTAGGTATTGCTTATTTCCTCCTTCATCTAAATCGGATATTAAAAAAAGTAAACTTTCAGAGTGGTTTTTCATTTTTTGATCTACATAGTCTATCGCTAAACCAATGTCAGTCCCTCCACCCATAGGAACACTAAACAAAATATCAATAGGATCCTGATATTTCTCCGTTACATCACTTATTTCTGTATCAAAAAATACTAAGTGAGTTCTAATTGATTTGATGCTAGCCAGAATTGAACCAATTATTGAGGCATGAATTGCTGAATGAATCATAGATTCGCTTTTATCGATAAGCAAGAACACTTCTTTGAGTTTATTACCACTTTTATATCCATACCACGTGTGAGGTATGATCTTGTTTAAACTTTGTTGGTAATGCTTGATATTTCTTCCAATTGTTTTTCTCCAATCTATTCTAGATCCATGAGGAAATACAATCTTAGATTGATTGGTTAATCCTCTCCTTACAGCATTGATGAGTTTTGTCCGTAATTTTGCTTGAGTTTTGCGAATTAACCTGTCTACTAAATTTCTAGCAACCATCCGGGTTTTATCCGGTAAAAGATATTCCAAACTTAATATTATGGCTACTAAGTTGATATCTGGTTCAATTTGCTCCAATAATTCAGGCTCTAGCATCATTTCTTTAGCACCCTGCCTCTCCAAAGCATCCTTCTGTAAAATGCTAACTACTTCTGAACTAAAGTACTTTCTTATGCCTTCTAACCACTTTCTTACCTTATGACTTGATTTGCCAAAACCACCCTCTTTACCTTTGCCATAAGCTGTTTCTAGTAATTTTTCTATGTGACTATCTTCAGCACTTAACTCTACAGCAGAACTTTCTTCATTCAATCCCAATACAAAATTCCAGCGTTTATTCATTCCACTATTTTGTTAGTACAAATTTATAAATTATAATGCCTGTGACTTGTATAAATTTGACCATCCTTTTAAAAGCTATAAATTTTATTCTAATTATTTAGCTTATTTAATTTACAAAATTTTCTTACAACTTTGAAAACCAAAGAAATATTAATCGTTCCAAAAAAGTTTGCATTTTTATACTTGCCTTATTAATGTTTCTTAAGACTTTTTTTTGACATTAAATTTCACTACTTCAAATTATAAGAATAAATCAAATTTATACACTAGGAATTATACATGGATGAACCCTAGTAAACAAGCCTAAAAATATTTATTTCAATGATTCCCTTCTTTTCCGCTGTTTACAAATAACTTGTTGTACTTAGCAATATAAGTCAACGCCATCATCTTCTTTTAACTCTTTTTGATAGTTAGCTGATTTGATAAATTCTCTATAAAGATTGTAGATAAAAATTTATCATTCAGTATTTTATATTTTATTAAAATTTCTTAACTTGTAATAATAGCTAGCTAATACATTCAATTGAAAATGCAGAACAATACATTTGAATTTAGCTGATATTTTCTTCATCTTACTATCAGAAATCTGCTTTTTATGCTTCTATTTATGGAATAAAATAATTAGCATATTGTGAACATATTGTTTTTTTTATTGACTCTAAAAGTATTTTAATTTTACTAATTAAAATTAATCTTCAATAATAAGAGCTTATTTTTAAAATTAGTATATATGATTTTAATACTAAATAATCCAATTAAATTATTTGATTCTCAATTGCTGCATAAATTTCTGGAAAGTCAGATTTAATAAGTTCCTTATTTGTAAAATAAATATAACAGACCAAAGCATTATTATCCAGTTCCTTTTGACCCATCCACACTAATATTTCCTCATAACTGCTTCCATGAACTTTTGATTCCAGTATTTTTACAATTTCAACTAAATTACTTTTGTATTGGACAAGAAATTTATTCGAAAATATTTTACTCCATTCATAAAGCGCAGGATTAAAATATTTATAACTGTCAAGATGGGCTTGAATCAATTGTTCAATCGAAAAAATAAGCATTCCATCGTCAGGATGGGATTCAGAAACATGAACGTATTCCATTTGTGGTGAAATAAATGGATGCGGATAATAAGCAATTCGTGTATAATGATCATAAATCTCTGGAGTTCGGAATAGCTTCATAATTATTGCCGGACCAACACTCATCCATTTTAATTCCTCGTGCGCTTTAGCGTTTCCCAAAAGAATGTATTCTTGTAAGGCAGTGAATCTTGCTAATTCTGGATAAAACCATTCTAAATCAATGCCATTTTGAGCAGGTACATAATTTAAATAGCGATTAACCCATGATTTATCTTTTTCTTCAAATGGTGGACTTGATTTAGTCCACCAAAATTTATTAATTTGATGTTGAAAAACAAATATACTGACAGTCAAGCCCACAAGTCCTATTAAAATAAATGCATTAGGCTCAAAATCAAAATAAAAGATATAACATAAATAAACTATGGTAATGAAAACCGCAGGAACAAGAAAATATCTATATGGCATAAGGTGTAAAATTATTGGAATTAGAGCTTAAATGATTTTATATTTGCGTCCCTTTTGAACCTTTGGTCAAAAGAGAGGAGGGTACCCTAGCTCAGTTGGTAGAGCACAGGACTGAAAATCCTGGTGTCCCTGGTTCGATCCCTGGGGGTACCACAAATATAAAAGCCTGAAAATATTTTCAGGCTTTCGTATTTTTTAGAGCTTCTCAATATAATTTTAGGACTTTAATAATTCCTGCAATTTCTTATCTAACTCCTTTTCGTCACCTGGAGTATAGCCTGGATGAGTGTACACGATTTCACCTTTTTGATTAACAATATAAGTCTGTGGTATTGATTGAAATCCCAATCTTGCGATTCCTTGCTTATTTATGTCCGAAAGGATGGTGTATTTCCATGCTTTTTGTTGCACCATTGGATTTACCTTATTCAATTGCTGACTGTCATCAATACTAATTGCAAGAAGTTCTACACCATCTTTCTGCCAGTTTTCATAATAATTCTTAATGGCTTCAAGTTCTTTTTTACAAGGTCCACACCAAGTAGCCCAAAAATCTATTACTGTAAATTTATTCTTAGCAAAGGTCTTTTCTAAGTTGAAATTTTGTCCTTCTATAGTTTTCACAGACAAGTTTGGAAATTTCTGAGAAGGATGTATTACGAATGAACTTAATAAGATCAAAGATAGAATTGTAATCAGCTTGTATTTCATTTGAATAATTTAGTGAATAAACGTAAAAATGAAGGAATAAATCCAGTAAATTCACGGCTTGAAAGAAATTTAACGAATGATTAACCAATTATCCAAACTAGTTCTAGCTTTCTTATTTTGTCTGTCCAATCAGATTTTTGCTCAAGAAGATTTTTCATTATGGGGAAGTTTTCAAACCAATGCAAATTTGTTTCTAAGAGATACTCAAATAGGAGCTGCGAATATTCCACAATACGACCATCAACTATTTGGATCGGAAACATGGATTAATCTAAACATGTCTTATTCAGGTTTTAATGCTGGAATTCGCTATGACCTTTTTAATAATTCTAATTTATTAAATCCTCAAGCATCTTATACTGCACATGGACTAGGCCGTTGGTTTATCAATAAAGAAATTCAAAAGTTGGATGTCTCTGCCGGATATCTTTATGATCAAATTGGTTCTGGAATTATTTATCGGGCCTTTGAAGAAAGGGCTCAATTATTGGACAATGCCTTACTTGGTTTTTCTTTAAAGTACAGTTTTAATAATGATTGGAGTTTAAAAACATTTGCTGGAAAACAAAAAAATCTATTTAGTACTTACAATTCATTTATTAAAGGAATCAACTTAAATGGATTTTACAAGAAGTCAGATTCTTCTCGTTGGTCTATTGCACCCGGAATTGGATTTGTGAATAGAACAATTGGCGACGAGTTAGTCCAACAGTTGGCAACTATAAGTGGAACTTACTTACCGGTTGATCAATTTGAACCTAGCTACAATTGCAATGCAATGTCTTTGTACAATACACTTTCTGCTGGACCTATATCTTTATATTTAGAGGCCGCGGTAAAATTTGATGATATTTATTACGACGCCAATGCAGTTAGAACACTTCCTAAAGGGGAAAGTACTTTAGGTAAATATATAAAAGGACCTGGACATGTTTATTATGGCAGTTTGGGTTACGCTGGAAATAAATTAGGAATAACAATTGAAGCTAAAAGAACAGATGGTTTTGATTTTCGAAGTGAACCGGGACTTGCACTAAATAGAGGACTAATAACTTTTATTCCTCCAATGGCAAGAGTTAACACTTATCGTTTGACCAGTTACTATTATCCAGCAACACAATTTCTAAATGAAGGTGCTTTTCAAATAGATTTAAAATATGGATTAGGTGAAAATTGGTTTTTGTCTTTAAATTTTTCAGATATAAGAGATAAAGATTTTTCTCATAAATTATACAAAGAAATACATTCAGAAATTTCATACAAACTTCCGGATCGCTATCAATTAACTTTCGGATTACAAAGACAAGAATTCAATCAAGAAGTTTATTTTGGAAAAGGAGGAGAACCAACAATAAAAACCTTAACTCCTTTTGCAGAAGTACTCTATGATTTTAATGATAAAAATTCTTTGCGAATTGAAACACAATACATGTCCAATAAAGAAGATATTGGATCATGGGTCTTTGTACTTGCAGAATATGGAATATCTCCTCATTGGCTATTTGAATTATCTGACATGTATAACACACAACCAACACATGGAAAGAAGGCATTAAATTACCCTACCTTAGGTGTGGTATATAATTCAGGTAATAATCGTTTTAGTCTTAGATACGTAAAACAAATTCAAGGAATTGTCTGTTCAGGTGGTATATGTCGTTTAGAACCAGCTTTTAGTGGATTTCGAGCTTCAATAACTTCAAATTTTTAAAAAATATCTAATGAAAAAATATTTTTTCAACTTTATACTTATTTCATCGCTCCTATTTAATTCATGTGCAGATTGGGAGCAAAAAACAGAGATCATCAGTTCTGGAAATATAAATACCGAAAGAGTTGTGCTAGTCGAAGAATTTACCGGAGCATCTTGTCCAAATTGTCCGGTTGGAAGTGCTGAAATAGAAAATATTACCAATAAGTATCCAAATAACGTAGTAGTATTAGGGCTGCACTCTAGATTTCTTGCACAACCGGTAAAAGCAGAAGATCCTGATTTGCACACTACAGATGCTGACAATATTGAAAAATTTTTGGGAAACTATCAAGGTAAACCTGAAGCTTCTATTGATCGCAAAGTGTTTGGAGGAAAATCTGACATTAGAATTGGAAAACCTGATACCTGGATTACTTATGTTGAAGAAGAATTAAAAAAAGAAACTGAAGCGCGGTTGAAAATTGAACACAGCTATAATGAAACAACAAGGGAATTAAATATAAAAGTTATTGCTACAGCTTTAAAGGATTTAAATTTTCCCATTGCAATTCACGTGGCGATTACAGAATCAGAAATACATACTGCTCAAAAAAATAATACCGGAGTAATTGATGATTATACACATCAGCACGTACTTAGAAAGTTATTGACCTCTGCACTTGGTGGTGATGTCTTAATTTCTTCCTTAAGCAAATCAAATATTGCTTCCAAGGAATATAAATTTACAATTCCAATTGATTCAAAATTATGGAGGGTCGATAATTGTAACATCGTTGCGTTTATTTCCAAAGACCAAAATACTAAAGAAGTAATTCAAGCATCTGAAGCAAGCATAAAATAAGAATTATAAAAGTCCGGCACCAATTACTCCGGCACTGTCACCTAGTTTAGGTTTTAGAAATTGCGTATTAAAATCTTTATTGAACAAATGTTTTTTTACTTCATCATGGCCGGAAGTATAAAGTATTTCCAAATGACTTAATCCGCCTCCAAGAACAATAACCTGCGGATCTAAAATATTAATTACTACTGCTACGGCCTTCCCAAAATATTCTATTAATCGATTCATTGTTTGAATAGAAGCCTTATCTCCTAAAAATGATTGATCATGAATTTCATTTGCCATTAAACTCTTTCCGGTTAATTCTTTGTAGTACTTTTCAATTGACGGTCCTGAAATGAAGGTTTCAACGCAGGCCTTTTTACCACAATAACAGAGTTCTCCAAAATTGTCAAGTTGATTATGACCCCATTCACCAGCTATTCCATGCAGTCCATTAATTATTTTATTATTCACTACAATTCCACCACCAACACCAGTACCCATTATAATACCAAACACAACTTCAGGAACAAAATTAAGCTCTTGAACGGCTCCCATTCTTGTCTCCGCATAAGCAAAACAATTTGCATCATTAGCCATTTTTACCGGAACACCAAGCAATTTTTCAAGATCAGTGTTCATTGGTTTTCCAATTATGCATTGTGTATTGCTGTTTTTTATTGTATTGGTTTTCGAGTCAATTGTTCCGGGTGTTCCAATTCCAATTCTGCTAGCCTTTAATCCGCTTTCAATTTCTAGGAGTTCAATAATTTTCTTAATTTGCTTAAGTATATGGTCATATCCGTGATTTTGCTCAGTGGGTAGTCTAATTCTAGATAAAACTTTCAAATCCGGTACCGTTGTAAATACAACCCCTTCTATTTTTGTTCCTCCTAAGTCAATTCCCCAATAAACTTCTTGTGCTTGCACTCATTAAATTTTAATAAAGATAGTAAAATTTATTAAAAATCATTTTTGAATTACTTAACTCTTTTAACAAATTCTAAATAAACATTGATTGATTTGTATTTTTCAGAATTGAATAAATAGAATTAGTATTATTAAAGTAAATACTAATTAGAATTCTTCTGAATCTTCTTCAGTTTCTATATCTGAACTTATTACATCATGACTTAAAAAATTACACCATCGACAATCAGGTTTATTACACCCCATCGTAAATTCCTTATTTAATATTTTCGCATACGTTTCTTTAATTTGATTTCCAACTACAATTTTATCCTCAAGACATACTTCTACTTTTTCATGATGAAAAGTACCATTGTTGTCAGGAACAACAAAATAAAAAGTACCTGAATGAATCTTGCCTGCATATTTAATATCTGTATCGCAAAGTATTGAATAAAATATCATCTGTCTCCAATACTCTCCTCCTATTGCATCTTTTACTGTTGGCTTTCTTAATCTACTTTTTACAGCGGCTGAATTTGGCTTACCTGTTTTATAATCAATAATTTTGATGGTAGAATCCAATTCGTCAAGTCGATCTAGCTTTCCTGATATTGGCACACCTAGATGATATCGTGTTCCAAAATTAAGCTCTGGAATAATCTTTTTAACTTGAAGCCATTCAGATGAATTAGTTTTCAAAAATTCCGGTATACTTTTTTTGCCTAACTCTGTATAAGCTGAAAATTCGGCGGAAGTGAAATGTGACCGGTAAATATTCATGCTTTTTTCGAAAAGCGCATTTAGGACATCAGAATTAATACTATTAAAATTAGAAAATTTATGAACATAATCTTCTAAAGTTTTATGAACAGCATTTCCAAAACCCATATAAACACTGCGAGATCCCGGCACTCTTAGAATTTTCTCATAATAAAAAGCTACTGGACATTTTAAATATTTTTCTAAACTTGTAACTGAAAGTACAAAGGTTTCAAGAAACCTGTTTATCCTTTCATCATCTATCAGTTCATATTTTTTATTTACAAAACTCAGTTGATTTATAATACTGGATTTTAGATAATCAGTTGTAATTTCCCTTTCATTGAGCTGTATATTCTTAGATTGTTCTACTTCATTAATTAATAAATTTCCTTCTTTAACCTTAGCCTGAGCATCATTTTTTGAATAAGAAATTTGAAGTTTTTTCTCTGCACGTGTTAATGCAACATAATACAACCTTCTTTCTTCCTCTGTATCCGAACTATTATCAATATAAGAAAATTCAGGTGGTAGTTTAAAACTATTTCCATTGCGATTGGAAGTTTTAATATTTTTTACAACAAAAACACAAGTGTATTCCAATCCTTTTGAGGAATGTATCGTGCTCAGTTTTACTGCGTTTTCATCACCTACAATATTAATATAAGGTATACTGATTTCATAAGTCTTAAGTCGCTCAAATAATTCCATAAGTGTATCAATGGTAATATCAGGATATTTAACAGATACGGACTTCACATACTCATAGAAAGAATTTACTATCTCAAGTAATTCAATATTTTTGTCAATATTTAATATAAATGGTATTATTTGAAAATCATACAATATCTTCTCTATGAATACTTGAAGGGTATAGTTGTTGACGTCTGAAATTAAAGACTCTGTTATTTTACCAAATTCCAGAAATTCAGAAACATTTTGAACACCACTGTTTTTTAAAATTTCTTCATTGCTTAATGCATTTCTTAAGCTCTGTTTAAATTTTTCTTCCGGTCCAGTATTTTCAATTTTAAAATTAGTTCTCATTGAAAAAGCCAATAATCCAATATCTTTTGTACCGATGTCAACAAATGGTGCATGTAAAATATCATACAAGATATTATCGCTAGAGAAAGGCATCTTATACTCCTGATGTATATACTGTAATATCGAAATGATATATTTAATTAAGGGATGATTGAGTACATTAAGCTCTTTACTTAAAGTAAAAGGAATATTTCGTAAACTTAATTCTTTTGCAAATTCATCAGAATCTGAATTTTTTCTAAATAAAACTGCAATATTCTTAGCTTCAATTTTATCAATTTGAATAAGCTGTTCAATTTGAAAAGTCACATCCGAAACTTCTTCAATAACTGAATTATATATTTTTAATATTGGTTTAGAATCTACGTGATCTCTTTTAGAAATAAGTGCATTTATTCCATTTATTGCTTTTTCCTTTAATCTTTCATTATTGCTTGAAATAAATTCTTCTGCTAAATTCAAAATTGCTTGAGAAGATCTATAATTTTCATCTAGACTAATGATTATTGGATCATACTTATTCTTAAAGTCAATTAAATTCTTGACATTGGCTCCTTGAAACCTGTAAATAGCTTGATCACCATCTCCTACAACAAATACGTTTGGCTTTTCCCAATAAGAAATTAATAAGCTTAATATTTCAATTTGTGATCCATTAGTATCTTGAAATTCATCAACGAGAATGTATTGAAATTTTTCTTGATAATAAGCCAATAAATCATCATTATTTTTAAATTGAACAATGACCGAATTAATTAAATCATTGTAATCAAATAAATTATTTGCTTTTAATAGATCATTATATTGATCATAAAGTGAGATTGCACTTAAAGTTTTCTTGAACCTATCTAGCTCCTCATTGTAATCCTTTTTCTTAAGATCTCCTTTTTTATATTTGGTACCGCTGTTCTTATATATAAATCTAGGATCAGATGATAGTGATTCCATATGTCTATGAATGGAATCTGATAATTCCTTCGTATTCCAGTTTTCCTTTTTGATTGAATCAAATAAATTCAATATTCTTTTTAGAATTGGTTTATACTCCTGATCCGGTTTATAATGAATATCGTCACTGGGAAGATGGGCTAGAATTTTTTCAAGTAATTCACATTGATCCAAGATTTCAGCAATTCTGTATTCATACTTGTATTTAAAAATATTTGAATTCTCTTGTATAACACGGTTACAAAAGGAATGAAAAGTATGTATACTTACATTGTTTCCTGTGGTTCCAACCAGTTCATTTAACCTTTTGCGCATTGCAAATGCACCAGCTTCAGTATAGGTTAAGCAAAGGATATTTTCAGCATCAGCGACACTTTGATATAAAATATTAGCTATTCTTGTCGCTAATATTTGAGTTTTTCCGGTACCCGGCCCGGCAACAACCATTACCGGTCCTTCAATTCTATCAACTGCTTCTTTTTGTTGAACGTTTAATTTTTCGTACGCATTTCTAAACTGAGTTGAGCTTATTGGAATTTGATCCATAAATTAAAAAAATAATTATTTGTTATATCAGTTAATGAATGGATTGAAAATAAGGAAAAAATCATTTAACAAAATCAATTTGATTTGCTCTCTCGATTG
This sequence comes from Saprospiraceae bacterium, assembly GCA_040006775.1. Taxonomy (GTDB): domain Bacteria; phylum Bacteroidota; class Bacteroidia; order Chitinophagales; family Saprospiraceae; genus Vicinibacter. The sequence continues at coordinate 236,241 of JBDTWI010000001.1, read as the reverse complement.
TATATAATATTTTTAACTATTGATTTTAACTTTTCTCCAGCTTCTAAAGTCATTTCTTCGTTTGTTGGAAAATTTATCTGCCTTCCACTTAGAATATTTTTGTTCTCTTTACTAATTTTATCGCTTTCACCTTTTATTAATCTGCCAAATTTGTTTTCAAAATTAATCTCAACATTCAATGGTTCAGTATGCTCAATATTTTTAGTTTTCACATTATACCATTCTAATCTTCCTCCAAGAATTGTTGACTTAGATTGGATAATTTCTTCAATAGTAGATTTGTGTTTGACAATTTTTTCTACAGTAATTGCTTTTCCTGTAGAATCTTTAATAACTCTTCCCTTATTATCTTTGAGCGTTTCTTTTATAGTTTCTTCTGTTTCATCTTCAACTAATCTTGATTGCTCTCTTTCTGGACTAAATTCGAGGTTTTCGAGATTCATTACAATATTAAAATTATATACAACATTGCCATCTTTTCGCATGTCATATCTTTTCCATTTCGTATCTAATTCTGAAACACTGATGTTTAATAAATTATCTTCGAGTTGGATTGGAAGTATTTTAACTGTATTGTTTTTTATGCTAACTAAATAATTTTCTGTTCCTAAGGCTTTTGCCAATTTAAATAATTGTTCAACGTCTTTATAATTAGAAACAAGTTGATTAATATTAGTTAAAAAATCATAGGCTTTCCTTGCTTGGCTAAGATTAGAAGTATTTTTGGATTCTTCCAATAAAGATTTAGCAGATTGATAATAATATTCAATTGAATTTGCTTTCGATTCTCTCTTTCTATCCGCAGTATTTACAAAATTAAAACTAGCTTGATATCCTTCTTTTGAAACTAAAGGTGTTAAAGGTTCTATTAAGTCTTGGCGCTTTTCAATTTTCTCATGTATAAAATAAATTTTTTCCCATTTGCTTTCATCCTTTTCTGAGAGTAAATCTTTTTCATGTCTTAAATCCTCATTCTGAGCTTTTGAGAATGCCAATTCCAAATCTTGAACAGAATTTGTTTTTTTATTTTTTTTGCCTGCAAGTTCGTGTACAAGTTTTTCAATGGCCCTATCATACTGCCCATTTTCAATGAGTTTAGTTGAACTCGCACAGGAGTTAAAAATTATTATTGATAAGATTGTGTAAATTAGTAATTTCATTTTGTTGATTTTATATTACTGAGACTTATAAATTTATTGAAAGATAAGCTCCAATCGATTTTTTAAGTTTGATTTAACGATTAGACATTAATATGTTTTAAGCTAAATTTATTCATTGTTGCGTCTTCTGCACAAATTGTACCCGGAACAGGATTTGAACCTGCACACCTTTCGGCATACGCCCCTCAAGCGTACGTGTCTACCAATTCCACCACCCGGGTATTAAAATATTGGTTAAAAGAACACAAAAATAGAAGTTGCTGACTTTTCTTTGGATTAATTCTTTTATTTAATACATATTTTTCTCTATCAGTGTCTTTTATATAAAGAAATAAATTAATATGTACTTTCTTATAATTCAATAATATATAAAATAAAGTTGTTATATGAATGGCTTATTTGTTTATTTATAAGCTTTTACATATAAAAAATAATATAATATTTTTTATTCAAATATTTGGATTTTTTATATATGTGAAGTAATTTTACGTCTAATCTCAAGCAGTGTCTCTAAAAGTAGTCGATACTCCTAAATTCCCCATACCATTTAATATACTAGTTATCTAATAACATCAAGATATTTTCAATGTCCTTTGATATTGAAACAAAATGTAGTTTTCTTATTTTGAGACCTTAGTCGAAAGAGCCTGAATTTGCAACGTGCAAATTTGGGCTTTTTTTTATTTAGCCTCCTCTTGGATTAGCTCTTCCCAATATTCCGCAGCCCTTCTTGTGTGTGGAATACATATTGAGCCTCCAACCATATTGGCAATGGCAAAAACTTCATATACCTGAGCCGTACTTAAACCGCACTCATAACTTTTTCCTAAATGATACTTTATACAGTCGTCACATCGCAAAACCATTGAAGCTACCAAACCTAAAAGCTCTTTAGTTTTAACATCTAATGCACCTTCCTGATACATTTGATTGTCTAAGGAAAAAAATCTTTTTAAAGGTAGATTATCTTGTGCAAGAATGACTTCATTCATCCTTGTTCTATATTCATTAAATTCTTTTATTTGTGACATACGATAGATTTACTTATTGACCAATTCCAAATTCTCTTAATGCTGAATTCAAAGACACTTTTTTGTCTGTTGATTCTTTTCTTTTTCCAATAATTAATGCACATGGAACTTGAAATTCCCCTGCAGGATATTGTTTGGTATAAGAGCCTGGTATCACTACTGATCTTGCCGGTATTCTTCCCTTATAATAAATCTTCTCCTTGCCACTTACATCAATAATATGTGTAGATGCTGTAATTACTACATTAGCGCCAAGAACAGCTTCTTCTTCAATAATTGTGCCTTCGACAATGATGCATCTTGAACCAATAAAGCAATTGTCTTCTATAATGTTTGGACTAGCCTGAGGTGGCTCAAGTACTCCTCCAATTCCCACGCCGCCTGCGATATGAACGTGTTGACCTATTTGTGCACAAGATCCTACGGTAGCCCAGGTATCAATCATGGAGCCTGTTCCAACGTACGCTCCAATATTTACATACGAAGGCATTAAAATTGCACCTCGTTCAACGAATGATCCATACCTAGCAATTGCGGTTGGAACTGCTCTGACCCCTAATTCTTTGAAATTATTCTTCGTTGGAATTTTATCATAAAATTCAAGATCGCCAGCCTTAATAATCTTATTCTCAACGATACCAAAGTAAAGTAGAATTGCTTTTTTAATGGACTCATTAACCTTCCAATTACCTGCTGTAATTTTCTCTGCAACACGAATACTTCCTTCATTTAATAGTTTGAGACATTGCAATATTATATTTTTATTTTCTTCTATTTGAAGTAAGGCTCTATCCTCCCAGATTGCGTCAATTTTTTCACTTATTTCTATTAAGTCCATGGCTAATTTATTTTATATGCTAATAGTATTGAAAATGCTCCAATTGCTATACCTGTAATTATTTCTTTAATCTTGTGTGCTTTCAAATAAAGCCTAACACTTGCAGTCCATCCGGACAATAGGATTAATATCATGATCAAATAATCCAGATTAAAATTATTTAAACCAGCTGATGTGAATTTAAAATTACAATCATAGTTTTCGCAATAATTCATTCGTATTATAATCCAGAATACTGTAGTAATGGTCATTCCAATCATATGAAGACTGAGCGTGATCCAATTATTTATTGCTATCGACAAACCAGTTGCAATAACTGTTGACAACAAGAATACAATCCACAAATCTGGAATACTTAAATCTCTTTTCAAATTAACCCAAAGCCATAAATAGAAAATCATACAAATAATTAGTGGAATTATTCTATCATACTTATCTCGCATTTGAAAACTTTTTATAAGATTCAAAAATTTAAGCATGACAATAGAAATTCCAGGAATTAGTATGGTGTATATACCGACAAGAATTATTAAAAGAGATTTTTCAGACCAATTCTTTACTCCAAACCAATAGGGCTTTATACTAAGTAATAAAAAAAGATTTAAAACTAAGAGAAAGATAGGATGTAAAATAAATGAGCTGAATCTTGCGGTAAACTTAAGGATGGCTATCTGCATTGAATTGAATAAGAATATTATTTTCCTTTCTTTAATACCTTATTTGTTGGCTTTGTATTGGTTGTACTTGGAGGTGCCTTGTCCTCTTTCTTATCTTTTGATGGTGTTGAGTTGGGAAGGCTAGGTGCTTTATTGCTTCCATCTGCAGTTTTAGCCTTTGTGGGTAGGACTGGAATACTAGCAATTAATGATTTTATTTTTTCATAATTACTTTTATTGTCTTCCTTTCCTTTACAACCCAGTTCAAGAGCTTTGGAATCTATTGCTTTTACTCTATTTGTGGGACTTGGATGGGTACTTAACCACTGCGGAGGAGTAGGCTGGCCTTCAATTTTTTTGAAGAATCCAGAAGCTCCATTTGCTTTTAGTCCGGTTAAGCACAAATATTTTACTGAAAAGGAATCGGCCTGGGTTTCATGAGCGCGACTAAAGCTTAAATTGACAAGGGCTCCTGTCACCTGTTTCACAACATCCTTATTCCCCAAAGCTGCATCAAGTAATAATTGAACCCCCAGTGATTTAGTTAATTGTTTGGTCGAGTGTCTGTTTGCTGCATGTGCCATTTCATGCCCAATTACGCCTGCAAATTGATCTTCACTGTCTAGAAAACTCATGAGTCCTGTATAGATATAGATATTTCCCCCTGGTGTACAAAATGCATTTAAGGTCTTAGGGTCATTTATAATATGAATATTCCAGGAAAAATCTCGTGAATAGTCAACTAGGTTTGTTGCTAGTATTTTTTTAACTATTCCATTAGTATAAGAATATACTGCCTCATTCCCAGCCACAGGGACAATAGGATATTCATCAGGATTTGAAAGAATCTCAGCTGCTACCTGATTGCCCAGATCTATATCTTGCTGAACAGGGAAGACATTGAGATTATCCCAGGATTTCTTTAAAACAGAACAGTTGCAAAAAAGAGTGACAAATAAAGCTAAAATACCATTTTTTAAACTAATTTTCATTGAATTTCAATATGCTGCAAAAATACATCAATTCAATACAATAAAACTAAAAGCCTATTTATTATGTCTCAATCTTATGGCTTTGAACTTAGACTTTTAAATATGTCAATAAAATCGTTTGAATCTGCAACTTTTAATCCATATTAGGCTCATTATTAATACCTTCGCATCGCATTTTAGGAAAACTCTTGTCAATATTATTATATAATTATGAGAATTATAAGCCTTTGTATTTTAATTTTTTCATTTTCCGTGCTAATTGCTCAGGAAAATAATTTTTTAAGCTATGAGCGGAATGCTTACGAAATTCAATCCATAAAGGTTAAAGGAAACTTATACAGCGATGAAAAAGCAATTATTGGAATTTCAGGACTAAAGATTGGACAAAAAATAAATATCCCTGGCACCGAAGTTTCGCAGGCAATCAAATCAATTTATAAACAAAAGTTATTTTCCCAAGTAGAAATTCTCTTTGATGAAATAAAATCTAATCTTGTAACATTAGTAATTCAGGTTACTGAAAAACCTAGATACATTAGTCATTCTTTTAAAGGAGTTAAAAAATCTGCGCATGATGATTTGAATGAATTGGTCAATAGTCAAGTGAATAAAAATACAATTGTTACGGATGATGTTAAAGAAAATATTATTTATAAAATTACAGAATTCTATATTAAAAAAGGTTACTTAGATACAAAAGTTAAAATTTATGAATTCAATGATGAAAAAAAGAAAAATGCAGTAAAACTTGTGATTGACATTAATCATTATAAAAGAATTAAAATTAATAAAATTAGCTTTACAGGAAATACAGCATTTTCAGATTTCAAATTGCGTAAACAATTAAAACATACTAAACAATGGACAAAGATATTTAGTAAATCCAAGTATGTTGAATCGGACTTTCAGGAAGATAAAAATGCAATAGTTGATTTTTATTTTTCTAAGGGATATAGAGACGCTTCTATAGTTTCCGATACCTTATATCGCACCAAACATAAATTCATGAATATTAATATTCATGTGGAGGAAGGCGACAAATATTATTTTCGCAATATTACCATTAAGGGTAATTCTCTTTTTTCAGAAGATAGGATCCAACAAATAATTGCAATAAATAAAGGCGATGTTTACAATCAGGAATTATTGCAAAAAAGATTGAGTTTTAGTCAAGATGGTAGAGATGTAAGTTCTTTATACATGGATGATGGATACCTTTTCTTTAGAGCTGAACCTGTAGAAGTGGGAATTGAAAAAGATTCCGTTGACATTGAAGTTAGAATTCTTGAAGGTCCTCAAGCTACCATTGATAAAGTAGAAATTACAGGAAATGATCGTACGAATGAATATGTGATTCGCAGGGAACTAAGAACAAGACCCGGTCAAAAATTCAGTCGCTCAGACATTATTAGATCTCAAAGAGCAATCATGGCTTTAGGGTTTTTTAATCCTGAAAAAATGGGAATAAATACACCAACAAATATTAAAAGAGGTACAGTAGACATTGAATATGCTTTGGAAGAAAGACCTTCTGATCAACTTGAATTATCTGCAGGTTATAGTGCTTTCGGATTAGTAGGTACTTTAGGTGTAGTCTTTAATAATTTTTCTACAAAAAACATTTTTAAAAAGGAAGCATGGCACCCACTTCCGCAAGGTGATGGTCAGAAATTGTCTCTTCGAGCACAATCTAACGGCAAATATTTTCAGTCCTATAATTTTTCATTTACTGAACCCTGGTTAGGAAATAAAAAACCTAATTCGTTTACAATTGGTGGAGTATTCAGTCAACTCGATAATTCTGTTGCTGCAGGTATAAACAGTAAATTTAGTATATTGCGATTAAGTTCTGCTTTAGGTTCACAATTACAATGGCCTGATGACAACTTCTCAAGAACTACTGCATTAAATATCGAGAGAATAAGACTAATTAATTACGTTGGTTTTAGTGCGAATAATACTCCTGTTAGAAATGGTGACTTTTACAATATTTCTTTAAAACACACCATTGCAAGATCTACTGTAAATGAGCCTTTGTTTCCAAGATCCGGATCGAGAATAAGTCTTTCTTGTCAGTTAACTTTACCGTATTCTTTATTTATTAAAAATTATACTCCATCAGAATTGAGCACTGAAGAAAGATATCGATGGATTGAATATCATAAATGGAGATTTGATGGTGATTGGTATTTTAATCTAGTTAGTAAACTCGTTTTTGCCTTTAATGCAAAAATTGGAATTCTAGGATATTATAACAGCAAACTTGGCGCTGCTCCATTTGAAAGATTTCGTGTAGGTGGAGATGGTTTAAACAATCAATCATTTGCAATTGCAGGTAGAGATATTCTTGCACTTCGTGGCTACACTGAAGAAGACGTTCAGAGAAGAACTTCCCAACCTTTGTCTGGTGGCACACAAGATGGAACAGTTTTCAATAAATTTACTGCTGAGCTAAGGTATCCACTTTCATTAAATCCTAGCGCAACAATTTTTATGGCAACTTTTTTTCAAGCTGGAAATCAATGGAACAGCTTCAAAGAATTTAACCCATTTTTATTAAAAAGATCTGTTGGTCTTGGTGTTCGTGTATTCTTACCAATGTTTGGACTCCTTGGATTCGATTATGGCTACGGTCTTGATAAACCGTGGCTAACGGAAACAAATGCGCCTTTGAAGTCCTATGGAAGATTTAGTCTAATACTGGGATTCGAACCGGATTAGTTATGTATTGAATTAAATTAATATTATGCTACATTAATGTTGTAGCTGATGTCATTTTCTTCAAACATTTCCAAAAGTTCAATTTGCTTTGTTTTAGTGAAATTAATTTCATTTGCTAAGACTTCAGATTTGATCATCTCTTTAAATTGATTTATTCCTGCACTTAATCTCTCATCTTCTTCAATTGTTATTTGAATCCTATCTGTAATATTATATGCACGATGCTTTCTTAAATTCTGTATTCTGTTAATAAGCTCTCTTGCAAGTCCTTCATTGTACAAATCATTTGAAATATTGATATCCAACGCAACTGTAATTTCACCATCTGTTATTGCTTGCCATCCCGGTATATCTTCAGAAAATATTTCTACATCTTCTAGATAAATCTCATAAATAATATTTTCTATTTCTATTTTAACAGCTTTTGATGATTCTAATTCCTTAATTTGGTTTGAATCAAAATCAGAAATCATAGCTGCAGCAGTAGGCATATTCTTTCCCAATTTTTTACCTAGCGTTCTAAAATTTGCTTTTGCTTTTTTATTAATTAGACTATTTTCTCCTTCGACGTATTGAATATCTTTTATGTTAACTTCTGCCATTATAATCTCCCTCACTTTCTCAATATCTTGTTTGAAATTTAGGTCGAGTACAGTAAGTAGTATTTTTTGAAGTGGCTGTCTAACGCGTAACTTTTGTGTTTTTCGAAGTGAAAGTACAAGTGAAGAAACTCTTTGAGCATAATCCATTCTTCTTTCCAAACTTAGATCTATATTATCCTGTTCAACTTCTGGCAAATAACTCAAATGCACTGATGAATCATTTTTTAGACTGTGGTCAGAAGTACCAGAGAGATTTTTAAATAACCAATCAGCAAAAAATGGAGCAAATGGAGCTATCAATTGACTCACCGTAAAAAGGCATTCATATAAGGTTTGGAAAGCGGCTACTTTTTCAATCGGAGAATCAATTTTCCAAAATCTACGTCTAGAAAGTCTTACATGCCAGTTAGAGAGATCATCATTCACGAACTTATCAATTAATCTTGTAGTTGTGCTTGGCTCGTAATCATCCATTAGTTTTTTATAATTCATAACTAATGAATTTAATCTAGAAAGAATCCACTGATCTAATTCCGGACGTTGATGAACAGCAATTTTTTCATTATGCTTATATTTAAATTGATCAATATTGGCGTAAATAGCAAAAAAATTATACGTATTAAAAAGTGTCCCAAAAAACTTATTTCTAACTTCAGTAATTCCTTCAAAATCAAACTTAAGATTGTCCCAAGGATCAGCATTATTAATCATGTACCACCTTGTAGCATCTGCTCCATATTTATTTAATGTTTCAAAAGGATCAACTACATTTCCTTTGCTCTTAGACATTTTTTCACCATTCTTATCAAGAACCAATCCATTTGAAATAACATTTTTAAATGCGATGCTATCTGCAACTAGAACAGAAATTGCATGCAATGTATAAAACCATCCTCGTGTCTGGTCAACACCTTCTGCTATATAATCTGCGGGGTATTGCTCATCTGTTAAAGTCTTCGATGAAAAAGGATAATGCCATTGAGCAAAGGGCATGGCACCACTATCAAACCAAACATCTATTAGATCTGGTTCCTTTAATAATTTTTGTCCGTCTTCACTAACAAGAATTATAGTGTCTATAAAAGGTCGATGCAGATCCTTTGGCATTTCTTGTTTTAACTGAAGAACTTGATTAGCTTTTTCAATTTCATCCTTTAATTCTTGAATAGATCCAATACATTTGTTGATCGTTCCGTCAACATTTCTCCAAATTGGAAGAGGAGTGCCCCAATATCTTGATCTGGAAAGATTCCAGTCCTGCACATTTTCTAACCAATGTCCAAATCTTCCAGTTCCGGTTGATTTAGGTTTCCAATTAATCGTCTTGTTCAATTCTACCAACCTTTCTCGAACAGCAGTTACTTTGATAAACCAACTGTCCATAGGATAGTAAAGTATTGGTTTATCTGTTCTCCAACAATGTGGATAATTATGAGAATATTTTTGGGAATTTAATAACTTACCTTCCGTTTTCAGCTTGATTATTATTCTTTCATCAACAGACAAATACCTTGTTAATCCCAGCCTTAGAATTTCTGAATTCTTTTCTTCCTCAGATAAATAGGCTTCTTTAACAAATTCGTTTGCAAAATCTGTTACTTCATCTGTAAACCTACCCCTTCTATCAACTAAGGTTAAGGAACCAATTCCGTATTTTTTTGCAACTTTCATGTCATCTGCTCCAAAAGATGGAGCAGTATGAACAATTCCTGTACCTTCTTCAGTGGACACAAAATCCCCTAAAATTACTCTGAAGGCGTCTCCATCCTCTGGCAAAGCATAAGCCAACAGCTGCTTATATCTTAGTCCTTCAAGGTCTAATCCAGTTAGATTCATTTTCAAAACTCTAAAAGGCAGGACTTTTTCTGAGGTAATTTCTAATATTTCATCAGTGATAACTTCATTTTCTAATTTGAACCATTTTGGAACCAGTTCCTCCGCGAGTATAATATGATTTTTCTCCTTTGTATAAGGATTGAAGGTTTCCACTACTACATATTTAATCTTTTCTCCAACAGTCAAAGCGGTATTACTAGGTAGGGTCCAAGGCGTTGTAGTCCAAGCGGCTATTTTCAAATTCTCTAATTGCTTTAATTCCTTATTTTTCTCCGAAATACTAGAATTAAATACTTCAAACAAAGCTACCGCAGAAACATCCTTAACTTCCTTATATGTACCAGGCATATTTAATTCATGGGAGCTAAGTCCTGTGCCGGCTGCCGGTGAGAAAGGCTGTACCGTATATCCTTTATAAAGTAGTCCTTTGTTATAGATTTTTTGAAGGAGGTTCCAAACTGACTCTATGTACTCTTTTTCAAAAGTTATATAAGGATTTTTCAAATCTACCCAATATCCCATCTTCTGAGTCATTTCGTCCCACTCATCTTTAAACCTCATTACAGTTTCCTTACATCTTGCATTATAATCTTCAACTGAGATCTTTACACCAATATCTTCTTTTGTAATTTTAAGTTCCTTTTCTACACTTAATTCAATGGGTAATCCATGAGTGTCCCAGCCGCCCTTTCTACTTACCTTTTTTCCTAAAAGAGTCTGATATCTACAGAAAATATCTTTAACAGTTCTACTGATTACATGATGTATACCTGGTTTGCCATTTGCTGATGGAGGACCTTCATAAAATACAAAATTTTGTCTTCCCTCACGACTGGAAATGCTCTTTTCGAAAATACCATTATCTTTCCAAAATTGCAGAATTTCCTTATCAATTTCTGATAAATTTAAACTTTTTACCTCCTTAAACATATTGAATATTAATTGAAAAGTTTGCAAAGATAATGAAGGAATATGGATTTCAATGTGTACTGAATAGATGGGTTGAAATCAAGTGGTTCTCGAAGCATTTCATTTTTAAATTGTACAGCTAAAATTTCGACTCATAACTTAATTAAAAATTAGTCTAACAACAATTCATTAAGGAAGGGATTAATGAAATCTAAGTCATAATTTTAAACTAATTTTGCAATCTTACTATGAGCATGCACAACGTTGATATCAAACTTGATTCTTCAGAAAATAGACATTATATATTTATTGTAAATCCTATTTCCGGTACCAATAAAAAGGCTGATTATAAATCAATTATTTCAAAGTATTTTGATAAAGAGTCTTTTGAAATTATATTGACAGAATATCGCGGACATGCAACTGAAATTGCCAATAAGTATTCTGAAGACGCCAATAATATTGTTGTTGCTGTTGGAGGAGACGGTACGATTAATGAAATAGCAAAAACACTAGTCCATAAGCCTGCAAAACTAGGTATCATTCCTGTAGGATCAGGCAATGGATTTGGTGGTCATGTGCTAAAAAATATTAATATAAAAAATTGTCTGTCTGTACTTAAAAATAAATTTTATGTAGAATGTGATCTTCTTTCAATTAATGAACGCATTTGTTGCAATACTTGTGGAATTGGTTTAAGCGCCTATGTTGCCAAAATTTTTGGTGAGGAAGGAAAAAGAGGTTTGTTTAATTATATGAAACTTGGGTTTGGTAAGTTTTCAGATTTTCCAACATTTAATTTAAATATTGGGCATACTACATATTATAATAAAATATCACTAGAAATTGCTAATTCTTCTCAGTTAGGCAACAAAGCTTTTATTTCACCTGATTCTTCAATTCAAGATGGTATCTTCGAATTGGTACTTCTTTCGAAGCCATCTATTATTCAGGTTCCTGCACTTGTTTATGATGTGTTTAATAAAAAACTAAATAAAAATAAATTAATTCAGAATTTAAATTCTGTCTCGGCTAACATTAATCTTGATGAGTTAAATCATTTGCATATTGATGGTGAATATATTGGCTTGGAAAAAGAGATTGTCGTTAAAGTAATTCCATCATCCTTAAAAATAATTATTTAATTCAAATTTACATCTAAGTTTTGAATAAATAGAATATTATTTTTATTGTACTTTTGCAATATGAAGCTAAATTTAGGAATCATTTTTGGTGGAAGATCAACTGAACATGAAATTTCAGTTAGATCTGCGAGAAGCATAATTGCTTCGATTGATTCAAATAAATATAATCTAACACTAATCGGAATTGATAAGTCCGGTCGTTGGTTTTTAAATAATTATTCTAAGTTTTTATTGGCGGAAAACGATCAAAATGCTACACCTTTTGAATCCGTTGAAACTGAAATTTCAATTGCTAAAAGAGATGAATTTATTGGAGCAGTTTCTATTCAATCTAATCAACAAATTCAATCCTTGGATGTAGTATTTCCAATTTTACACGGATCCTTTGGGGAAGATGGTACTATTCAAGGTGTCCTCAAAGCACTTGATCTTCCTTTTGTAGGCGTTGATCTTCTTGCTTCTGCAGTTGGTATGGATAAAGATATTACAAAGCGAATTCTAAGAGATTCCGGAATTCCAATTGCAGATTATGTATGTTTAAAAAAATTTGACCACAATCCTGATTCATTTGAAATGATTTCAAATAATTTGGGACTGCCTTTATTTGTTAAGCCTGCTAATTCCGGATCTTCTGTTGGTGTAAATAAAGTATCGAACAAAACAGAATTTGAAGCTGCACTTGATGAGGCTTTCAAATATGATTATAAAGTTCTTGTAGAGGAAGCAATTATAGGAAAAGAATTGGAGTGTGCAATTCTTGGAAATGAAAATCCAATAGCTTCAGTTGTAGGTGAAATACTTCCAAAGTCTACCTTCTATTCATATGAATCTAAATATTTAAACACAATTGACGCAGAACTTAATATTCCTGCTCAAATTGAACTTCAGCTATCTGAATTAATTCGCTCAACAGCAATTAAAGCATTTCAGTCTATTTCAGCTGAAGGACTGTCAAGAGTTGATTTTTTCTTAAAGAAGGATGGTTCCATTGTTGTAAATGAAATTAATACTATGCCCGGTTTTACAAATATAAGTATGTATCCAAAACTTTGGGAAGCTTCGGGTATTTCTTATGGGGAATTGATTGATCGATTAATACAACTTGCTATTGATAGACATCATAGAAATAAGTTGTTGAAAACTTCAATTTAAGTGTAATTAGGCATTTTTACTTCTATCCCAATAATTTTGAGATTCGACTTCATCCAAGATAGATAAATAACTTATATATCTTGAATAAAATATTTCCCCATTTTTGATTCCATTTAGCACAGCACAATCAGGTTCATTGCGATGTGTACAGTTGCTACCAAACTTGCAATTTTTTGAGCGTTCAAAAAACTCTCTAAAGTTATGCGCAACATCCATTATTTCGAGATTATTAAATGTTAGGGTTTTTATTCCCGGGGTATCAATAATGAAGGTATCTGAATTAATTTCTTCCATTTCTGCAAAAGTTGTCGTGTGTATTCCTTTGCCGGAGTGTTCAGAAATTTTACTGGTCTTTTTATTTGACTCAGGTCTTATTAAATTTATTATACTACTTTTCCCGACACCTGACTGTCCTGACAACACGCTTACTTTACCTTGTAATAATTTAATAAATTCCTCTATTCCATCCTTAGATTCACAAGAGACTAAGCATACTTTATACCCGATATGCTCATAAATTTCTTTCATTTTTAAATAGGCAGTTAAGTCTTCCTTATTATATACATCGGCCTTATTAAATGTGATTAATACAGGAATATTTTGAGGTTCTGTAGTGATTAAAAATCGATCAAGAAAACCTTGTTTGAAAATTGGTTGTCTAATTGTAGTAACTAAAATTGCAAGATCGATATTAGAAGCAAGGAGATGCATCTGATGTTTGTTTTTAGGACTTTGTCTCGCAATATAATTTTTCCTTGTTTCAACCTTATTGATTATTGCATTAAATTCATTTTCAGGTTCAATAGATACATAATCACCAACGGTAACTGGATTGGTGAGCTGACTTTTATTTAACTTAAGTTTGCCTGCTAAGCGACAAGAATATCTTCTTTTCTCTTCTTTTATGAAAACTTCATACCAACTTCCGGTTGATTTTAAAACTAGACCAATCACCTTAGTTTTTTTTCTTGTCTACATAATTATTAAATGCAAGGACATTAGCTATTTCTGCAATCAGTGAAGGATCCTTTTCAATTGCATTTCCCACCACTATAAGATCTGCGCCAGAATTTATTAATTCCATTGCCTTTTCTCCATTTGTTATTCCTCCTCCTACAATTATTGGCAATTCGATTAATTGAGAAACACGCTTAATCATTTCTGCAGATACTGGAAACTTTGCTCCACTTCCTGCGTCTAAAAACAATAATTTAAATCCTAAATATTGTGCTGCGAGAGCAGTTGCTAATGCTATTTCCGGTTTATCGAAAGGTATCGGAAGGGTTTGGCTTATATAAGCTGCTGTGTTACTACTTTGACCATCGATTAGCAAGTATGCTGTTGGGATTATTTCCAAACTTGTCATATGTAACTTTGGAGAAACCTCTATCTGTTTGCCAATAAGATATTCCGGATTTCTACCTGATAATAAACTTAAAAATAATAATGCGTCAGCACAATGACTAAGTTGAAAACCATTTCCTGGAAAAAGTATGGTAGGAATATATGAATTCTCACGAATTATTTTTAACGTTTCCTCCAATCTATCTTGTAAAACTAGACTTCCACCAATAAAAAAATAATCCACATGATGCTTATTGCTAATGTTAACGATTACTTCAAGATTCGAAATTTTAAGATGGTCAGGGTCAATTAATACAGCAAAGCTTTTTTGATGCTTTTCTTTCTTTTGAATAAGTTGTGTATAAATTAATTCTTTCATTCCACACAAAGGTAGGGCTATTTCTTAGTCAAAAACATAAATTATATTTTGGAAAAAGTCTTGACAGATTTTGATCAATCTTGAATTGGTTTTTCTATCTTCAATTCAAGCTTTTAAATTTGTTTCTATAATTGTTGAATGCTAATCATAAATTCTTGAATTTATTCTAACAAATGCTGTAGATTGAATACCAATTTATTGAGCTCATCCTTTTAGTCTCCACTTAAAAAATAGAAACCTTTTACTTTTAATCTATGAATTAATCTTATAGAATGATTCTTGTATAAGTATAACTGTTTATCACAAATCCATGTAATTGCAAGAAAGCAGCAGCTAGAATTGAAATTTCAAAGTAATAAAGGATCAGAATACTATTTCTAATTAAAAAAGTTCAATAAAATAAAAGTAGCGTGGGGGAGGCTTGAACTCCCGACCTTGCGATTATGAATCGCATACTCTAACCAACTGAGCTACCACGCCAGAAATAAGAACTTTCCACTAATTTTCAAATAGAAAAATTAAATGGACGGCAAAAATAGAGTTTTTAATGAAAATGCAGGCTCTCTAATTTCATTTTATGCAGGATTGCCTAAATAAGCCAGATTTTGCTTTTTGATGTAAAGAACTTGAATATTGTCCAGGCTTTAGATTTAGGGCTCGGCTAAAAAACTTACAGGCAACCGATTTATCTCCGTATTCCTCCTGAATTATCCCTGAATTAAGTAAGGCAAAGCAGGACATATAATTTTCCATACTAAGATCAGTTTCAATTGCATCAGAATAAAAACTAAGGGCTTCTCCATTTTTTCCTAGAAGCTGACAAACTCTTCCCAGCCTATAGCAGTATTCTAACTTTAAATTTCCTTTATAATAGTCTTCCAAATGCTTAATAAGTAAATTATAGGCTCTATTGTTATTAAAGCCGTCTGACAATAATCTCGCTTTTAATAATAGTACATCAGGAAGAATCCTTGTTCTTGCTTCAAATATTGCTTGCTTATCTTCATCTGTTATTGCATTTCCTACTTCAAGACATTTCTGCATGTAAAATGGATACTTCTCAGAAGATCCAAAAATGAGTGAATTCCAGGCGAGTTTCTGATAAGTTTCACTTTTAAAACTATTTCCTTTAAAAACCCTAAGGTAGTTTTGAAAATCTTCCTCACAACTTTTGTTCAGTTCCTGAAGTTTCAATAAGCCAGAAATGAAATATAAATAAGGCAATTTGTTTTTCTCAGAAGTTGAATAGGTATGAATCTCCATCAAAGCTTTACTAGGCTCGCCGGAACGAATTAATAACTTTGTGAAGATCATTGAACTAAGTATATTTCTATTCTTAATGTCAATATTTTGTTGCCAAAATTGTAATGCTTTTTTCGGTTTATTCTCAATATAGGATATAATAAATGAATATGCAGCAATTGATTCCAATTTGAATATATCATTTTGTTTAATTGAAAAATCTATAAAATCAATCAATTCTTTTTTACCACTTTCAATATTTCCGGTAAAGCCTAATAAATTTGCAGTCCAATCAAACTCTTCAGGAATTGTTCCAATTAGTGTATGGAGAATTCCTAATGACTTATTACAATAAATAAAATTTGGAAATTTCGATTTGCACAATTCTAATTTTTGAATTGATTCTTTAACACATAAAAATGCCTTCAAGTTTTCATTTCTTTTTAAATGAATTAAAGACCAATGTAAAAGAATTTCACCTTGTAAAAATAGAGACCACTCCATCTCAAGCTTAGAGTTTTTTATGTTGTTTAATCTGGTTTTCTTATTTTCAATTAATTTTTCAAAATCTGTATTTGATTCAAAATTAAATAACTGAAAAAAATCAACATAATCTTCTAATAAAACGAAAGCAAAGTTTTCATTAATTTTCAATGAAGTATGTATACGATAACTTGCTTGATCCAGATTTAACTTTAATATTTCTTGATAAATGTCTTTTACTTCTGCATTAAATAAACAGACATCTTTAGAGTATAAGGCATTTAAGCTAAAAAAAATTAAGAATAAAACCTTCAAATTAATTTCGGTTATAGATTGTAATCACCAAGGATTGGGCAATGATCAGAAAATCTAATTTCTTTTAGGTGTTCATAATTTTTAACAAGATTTCCATGTGGTTTAGAAATGGATTGATAATCAATTCTCCATCCTTTATCTTTTCCATACGATCCTGCTCGATAACTCCACCAACTAAATTCACGAGCATCCGGTTTAATAATTCTGAAACTATCCTCAAACAATTCATTATACCATGCGTCTAGCCATGCTCTTTCCTCTGGTCTATAACCACTTGGGTTATCTTTTCTTTGAGGATTGTGAATATCCATTTCTTTATGTACAATATTGTAGTCTCCAATAACTATTAACTTCTTATGCTTATACAACAATTCTTTAAGCCAAGGATAAATGTTTTGTAGAAATTTCATTTTAAATTCATGTCGCTCTTCACCGGAAGTTCCTGAAGGTATATACATATTTAATAAACTCCATCCATCGTAATCAGCTCTAATTATTCTTCCTTCCCTGTCATACTCTGGTATACCACATCCGTATTCAATATTCAGAGGTTCTTTCTTGCTTAAAATCAATACTCCACTGTAACCCTTTTTCTCCGCACAATGCCAATATGCTTTGTATCCTTGCGCAAAGAACATATCTTCATCTGCATATGAACTATCCATCTTGGTTTCTTGAATTCCTATGACATCATAATCAATATTTTTTAGCCAATCGGTAAAACCTTTTTGAACCGCTGAACGCAAACCATTTACATTATAAGAAACAACTTTTGTCATTGTAATAAATTTTAGAATGATAATATTGAGAAATATAATCCTAAGTCAAATAAAATTTAAGCGAGTAACAGTTCCTTTGAATCATAACTGCTCAATTCTTTAAATTGATGTAATCTTAAATGAATTTCTTCTTGAGTTAGATTTTTTAATTTGTTCAAACTGAAATTTTCAACACAAAATGAAGCCATAGTGGAGCCATAGATTATTGCAGTTTTCATATTGTTGAAACTAACTTCATCTGTCCTAGCTAGATATCCAATCAAGCCTCCTGCAAAACTATCACCAGCTCCCGTGGGATCAATGACTTCTGGAATTGGGAGCCCTGGAGCAAAAAATATTTGATCATTATAAAATAATAATGCCCCATGTTCGCCCTTTTTAATTATTAAATATTTGGGTCCAAAACTAAATATTCTTTTGGCTGCTTTTATGAGAGATCTTTCTCCGGATAATTGTCTAGCCTCTTCATCATTAATAGTCAGAACATCAACTTTTTTTAGTACAAGATAGAGTTCATCTAAAGCAGTATCCATCCAATAATTCATCGTATCCAATACAACAAGTTTTGGTTTAGATGTCAATTGATCTAGCACTGAAAGTTGAATGGATGGAGTCAAATTTCCAAGCATTATGTACTTGCTCTTTAAATAAGAATTTGGAAGCACTGGATCAAAATCCGCCAGTACATTTAGATCAGTAACAAGGGTGTCTCTTAAATTCATATCCGGATGATACTTTCCCGCCCAGAAGAAAGATTTTTTACCTTTAACACGAACTAGTCCTTCAGTCGAAACACCAATTTGATTAAGACTTTTAATTTCTGATTCTGGAAAGTCCTCTCCAATTATAGAAACAAGGTTAATTTCCTTATACCAATAAGAAGCTGCCCAACTAATATAAGTACACGCTCCTCCGATCACCTTATCCACACTTCCAAACGGTGTTTCCACCGAATCAAAAGCCATGGTTCCTACAGTCAATATGCTCATCTAATTAAATTAATTTATTTCGATGGCAAAGTTAGTTAAATCGGATAATGATTTTTTATTAATGAAATATTTAATATGAAATAATATGTGCTTAGTAGACTTATTTAAATTAAGCACCTTTGATTATTCCCTATTAATTTATAAAATGAAAATCCTATGATATCGTATTAAATGTTTTAGGTGTGATCTGATTATTGAAAATTTATTTGATAAAGAAAACATCTTCTAAAATCTTATGCACATTTCTCTAAACAAGAAGTAGAATTTGAACCTTAAATTTTTGAATAGAAACAATAAACCAAATGAACTTGAAACATCAAATTTGATTTCACGCATTTTGAATTTAAGCCTTAGTCATAGGAAAAATAAAAGCCTTGCTGTTTAGCAAGGCTTCTATTTTAAGCGCCCCTTCTTGGACTCGAACCAAGGACCTGCGGATTAACAGTCCGACGCTCTAACCAACTGAGCTAAAAGGGCTTTTCCCAAAAGGATCGCAAATATACAAACGCAAAGTGTATGAGCAAACCTTTTTGTAAAGCTATTTTTTTGTTATTCTAAGATAAGCTTTTTCAAGCCCCAAGTTTTCAAACCAAGGCTTACTTTTACCATATAAGTTCCTCTTGTCCAATTACTTACAGGAATTACTGTGGAATTTCCTCTTTCTTCTGATTGATAAATAAGTTTTGCCTCTTCATCATAGATTTCAATCTTATATAGCTTGTTATTTCCATTTTCTGGAATAGTAATGTTGACTAAATCTCTACTTGGATTTGGGCTTACATTGATGTTTAGCTTAGATTGAGCCTCCTCTTTAGTACTTGAAATTATTTGATTTACAAGGTACAATGCTAAAGTATCATTGGAAAGATCTTCATCAACCTCAGTTTCAGAGACTGTATAGCTAAATACATCATAATCATAACCCGGGCTCAACCAACGATATTCTTCTATTGTATAAGATAAGTATGGTTTTCCAGCTAGGCTTCCAAGAAGTGTAGTCACCGTTTTAGTTCTAAGACAAGGAAAGCTTCCATTTGGTGTTTGAATTTCGCCCCAGCCATCAACTTTATTAAAATTTTCCATTTCAATTTTAATAATATTATAATTAAAAGTTGTCTGCCCTTCAAATTCATTCTGAAAACTTAATGGAAATTTATTGAATAAAAATGGATTATCAAGTTTGCTTAAACTTACTCCATCATCACTTATACCGATTAAGTTTTGTTCTTTGCTGTCTACTTTGTAAAATGAAAAAGGAAACAAAGCTCTATAATCATTATAAACAAGTAAATTTGCTTCTGGGATATTTTTTGATATAGTTAAAACTTTAGGATCAAGAAAGAAAACTGTGTCTATAGATCCTCCTAATGAGATAGAATCGAACTTCCAAATCTGATTGCCACCTGTTGGCTTAATCTGAGTTCCGAAATTTACTTCTGCGTAATTTAAATCTCCTAAAATAAATTTTGAATCAACATCAGGATGTTGATTTACTGTGACTTGCCCGATAGCTAATGTTGAAAAGAATAAAATGCTTAATTGAAAAATTATCTTCATTTTTTATTAATTTAATGCAAATATAAGAATTTATATAGCAAGACATTAATATTGAGGAACTTATTCATTAGTTTACTCTAACTTTGTACTCTTATAAATGAGTTTTCACGCTAAAAAATCATACGGTCAACATTTTTTAATTCAATATAAAATTATTGAGAAAATAGCCAATTTAATTATTGGAACAGGTTTTAAAAATGTATTGGAAGTTGGTCCTGGTAAAGCTGCTTTGACACGCAGTTTACTTGGAAAGTTCGAGAACTTTTTAGCAGTTGAAGCGGATAGAGATATGTATGAATATCTTATTGGTGAATTTATTAAAGAAAAAGATTGTTTTATTCATGCCGATTTTTTAAAATTAAAATTGGATTTATTTTTTAACAATGAAGATTTTTTAATTTGTGGAAACTTTCCATATAATATTTCTTCACAAATTGTTTTTAAAGCAATAGATAACTACCATAGAGTTCCTATGTTAATCGGTATGTTTCAAAAGGAAATGGCTCAGAGAATTATTTCTAAACCGGGAGCAAAAGATTACGGAATTATTTCTGCAATAACTTCCCTTTATTATTCTGGTCGAATTGAATTTGATATTGGACCCGGAAATTTTTTTCCACCTCCAAAAGTTAATTCTTCTCTCTTAATTCTTAAAAAAAATAATTTATTTCTAACTGAAACTGAACAAAAGAAAGTTAGATCTTTAATAAAGATTGCATTTCAACACCGCCGGAAAACATTGCGCAACAATTTTAAATCCACTATTTCTCCTGCTTTGCTGGAGGATAAATATTTTGATCAGAGACCTGAAGACATAAGCCCACTCGAATATTTGAGACTGAGCAAAGAACTAATTTCTTAGTTTAACGTTTTACTATTTATAAATATTCACTTTATGAATTTTCAAGACAAAATCAATCAAGATTTAAAAGAGGCAATGAAAGCTAAGGATGAAAAAGGCCTTAGAGCAATAAGAGCAATCAAGGCGGCTATACTTTTAGCAAATACAGATGGTTCTGGACAGGAATTAAATGATGAACGCGGTATTGCTATAATACAAAAATTATTAAAACAAAGAAAAGAATCCCTTGAGATTTTTGAAAAACAAAATCGCGATGATTTAGCAAAAACAGAGCGTGAAGAAATCGAAGTTATCTCTCGTTATTTGCCTGAACAATTAAGTGAAGTTGAACTTCGTTCATTAATTTCTAATATTATAAAAGAAACTGGTGCAAGTTCTGCTAAAGACATGGGTAAGGTAATGGCAGTAGCTAATAAGTCTTTAGCAGGTAAAGCAGATGGTAAAACTGTGTCCCTTTTAGTAAAAGATTTATTAAGTATTTAATTTATTCCAGATTTGTTTCTTTGGTTTATCTTTAAGTTTCTATAAGATAAAAACCAATGAGTATTAAAACAAATGAATCGTTCAAACCTTACATTGATCCAAATGTAACTTTACCGGAATTTACAATTAAGGCAATAGTCTTAGGTATATTTTTCGGAGTCATTTTTGGGGCATCAACTGTTTATCTTGCATTGAAGGCAGGTCTGACTGTCTCTGCTTCAATACCGATAGCTGTTCTGGCTATTTCTTTAGGTAAAAAAATATTTAAAACCAATATTTTAGAAAATAACATCATTCAAACTACGGGTTCTGCTGGTGAATCCATCGCAGCAGGAGTTGTATTTACCCTCCCTGCTTTTCTTTTCCTTTCTGATAAATCTGTTGGGGATAATTATTTCAACTATTGGACAATTCTAACCTTAGCAATATTTGGAGGTATTCTGGGTACACTAATGATGATTCCGCTCAGAAAAAGTTTGATAGTAAAGGAACATGAAACATTGCCATATCCGGAGGGTACCGCCTGTGCTCAAGTGTTGATCGCTGGTGAAAAAGGAGGAGATTTTGCAAAAACGGCCTTTTATGGTCTTGGTTTTTCTCTATTTTATGCCATTTTACAGAAGATCTTTCATGTTATCGCAGAATTACCGAAATGGGGCTCTGATCAAATGAATAAATTCTTTCCTTCTGCAGTTGTTGCTGGTGAAATTACACCGGAATACCTTGGAGTTGGATACATTATTGGGCCTAAAATTGCCGGTGTATTGGTAGCGGGTGGAATAATGGCTTCTCTTTGTTTTATTCCTCTCCTTTCATACTTAGTTACTCCGGATATTATTGCCGGACAATTGGCGAAACTTAACCTATTGGATCCAGCTTTGCCAAGTGCAAAATTTGGTTGGGATCCTGTAGCACATACTTTCGGTAATACCGCTGAAGCAGTATATAGAGCATATATCCGTCAAATTGGAGCTGGAGCGGTTGCTGCGGGTGGTTTTATTACTTTAATGAAGACTATTCCAACCATCATATCTTCCTTTAAAGAAAGCATGGGAAGTATGAAAGAGAGAAATGAATCAGCCGTTGTGCGAACAGAAAACGACCTTTCTTTTAAGGTAGTTCTTGCTGGCTCTTTGATTCTAGTATTGCTTTTAGCAGTTCTTCCTCAAGTTCCTGGAACTTCAATTCTGAGTAAATTATTGCTTGGGATTTTAGTGATTATTTTCGGATTTTTCTTTGTTACCGTTTCAAGTAGAATTGTAGGAATTATTGGATCCAGTAACAATCCAATTTCTGGAATGACAATAGCTACAATCATGGGTACTGCCTTAGTGTTCATTGCAGTAGGCTGGACAGGTCAACTTTATGAGCCAATGGCACTAGTAATTGGTGGAATGATATGTATTGCTGCGGCAAATGCGGGTGCAACATCTCAAGATTTAAAGACTGGCTATATTGTAGGGGCAACTCCTAAATACCAACAATTAGCACTTTTTATTGGAGCAATTTTCTCTTCAATCGTAATTGGCTTTACAGTTAAATATTTGGATACACCAACTTCAGAAATGTTAGCTAATGGAATTCATCATGCCATTGGAGAAAAATATGCCGCTCCACAGGCAACTTTAATGGCAACCTTAATTAAAGGATTATTATCCTTCAATTTAGATTGGGTATTTGTTCTCAGCGGCGTGTTTATTGCAATAGTTCTTGAATTGTGTCAGGTCAAAGCTTTATCCTTCGCAGTAGGTTTATATCTTCCATTAGCCACTACACTTCCCATTTTTATAGGGGGCTGTGTTAAGGGAATAGTTGATTGGAATGTTAAACGAAAAAATAAAGTAAGTGAAGATTCAGAATTGGGTAAAGGAAGCTTATTTGCAACGGGATTGGTTGCCGGAGGAGCTCTTGCTGGTGTGATTGTGGCCTTGCTTACCGTAAATGAAAACACAGCAAACAAGATTGCACAATTCAGTGCTGAACATGGATTAGTGTCCATGTTTGGTGATCATGGATACAATATACTTGGGGTAGTTTTCTTTGCGTTTATGGCTTGGATTCTTTTTAGAATTGGATCGAAAGATTAATAAATAAAAATCTGATTTTAAATTGTCACTGGAAGAAGATAAAATTCTTGAATCAGGAAGAAATTGCATTGAAGTCGAATATCAATCTTTACTCAAACTTAAAGAAAGTATTAATGACCAATTCGTTGCAACCGTTAAATATTTAAAGTCTGCAACAGGTCGACTTATTGTAACAGGTATCGGTAAAAGTGCAATCGTTGGACAAAAAATTGTTGCAACATTAAATTCAACTGGAAAACCTGCAATATTCATGCATGCTGCTGATGCAATTCATGGTGATATTGGAATGATACAAACCGGTGACACAGTTCTTTGTATTTCAAAAAGCGGAGAGACCCCTGAGATTCGAGTCTTAATACCTCTAATTAAATTAAGGCCAATCCGATTAATTGGTATGAGTTCTAATGCAAATTCATACTTAGCTACTCAATCTGATTTTTATCTTCATATACCTATTGAAAAAGAAGCAGATCCAAATAATCTTGCACCTACGGCAAGCACCACTGCACAAATGGCTATGGGTGATGCCTTGGCTGTTTCATTATTGGCTTTGTCAGGTTTTACTCCTGAAGATTTTGCTCATTTTCATCCGGGTGGCAGTCTTGGAAAAATGCTTTATCTAACTGTTAAGGATTTTGCATTCCGCCATCCTGCAGGATTTGTACACCCAGAAGACAATTTGCAAAAAGTAGTATTGTCCATAAGTGCTAATCGTCTAGGTGCAACCGCTGTCTTGGATCATTCTGCAAATTTGCTTGGCATAATTACGGATGGCGATATTCGCAGATTGTTTGAAAGCAGCAATCACTTTCCCGTTAATTTAGCAGGGGAAATTATGAATTCTTCTCCAAAGACTATTCTTGAAAATGAAAGTCTTGCAGCTGCGCTTAGAATTATGCAAGAACACAGTATTGCACAACTTATCGTTCTTAATGAAAATAAATATGTTGGTATGGTACATATTCAGGATCTTTTAAAAGAAGGAATTTTTTAAATACTAAAAATTTATGTTTTTTCCAATTGGCGATGATCAGGTACAAGGAGGAAATAAACCTTTGTTTGTGTATTCCTTAATTATTCTTAATACAATTACCTTTTTATTTGAATATTCATTAGATCCAGAATCATGTGAAGCTTTTATTAGTCAGTTTGGTGCGATACCCAATAATTTATTAAATGGTAAAGACTATATTAATCTTATCAGCTGTATGTTCTTACATGCAGGTTGGATGCACCTAATTGGAAACATGTTGTTTCTGTGGGTTTTTGCTGACAACATAGAAACCGTTATTGGAACAATTAATTTTATGGTGTTTTACATTTTTGGCGGAGTAATTGCCTCCATGATTCATGTCTTTTTTAATCCGTATAGTGAAATTCCTATGATAGGTGCCAGTGGTGCAATTTCTTCTGTGCTAGGAGCATATTTAGTAATGTTTCCAGCGTCAAGAATAAAAGTTTTCTTCTTGTTATTTTTATCCATTTTCTATGTTCCTTCGATTTTCTTTTTAGGATTTTGGATAATTCAGCAATTAATAGCAGGTTTTGGTGCAATAAATAGCACTGCTTTAGAATCTAGCGGTGTGGCATGGTGGGCACATATTGGAGGTTTTTCTTTTGGAGTGATTGTTGGATTTATTATACGATCCCAATACAAAAATAGATACAAATACATTTCTTATTCAGATGAAGTTGAAGCAAACTAATGTATGTTTTTTATAACTGTATACCAATCCTTGTAATCTGGTCTTTTTTTCAAAATAGTTTCATTATATTCTTGAAGAATATTCATCTCATCACTACTTTCTTGCAACATAGTATTTATTAATCCCGGAATAATGTGTTCTGCTTTTATTTCTTGTTTGTCAAAATAGTGGGCAAAAATTCTTGCCTCATGTAAAATACTTATTGCAACAGCCGGGCTTAATTGAGCTTTTGTCGCACGGATTTTAGTTTTTCCATCTTCACTTTTTCCCTCTCTTAATTCTCTAAATAAAGTAACTAATTTTTGCAATTGCTTTTGTTTTAATTCTGCCAAATTAATTTCTAGATTTCTACCCAATTGATTAACGCGGTAGTTTACAATCTCTACTTCTTCTTCTGAAGTTTGAGGCAAAGGCATGGTAATAATGTTAAACCTTCTTTTTAATGCTGAAGACATTTCATAAATTCCTCTATCCATGTCATTTGATGTTGCAATTATATTAAATCCTCTTTTTGCAAGAATTTGTGTATTTAATTCAGGTATCGAAATTGTTTTCTCTGACAAAATAGAAATCAACGCATCCTGAGTTTCAGTAGGAATTCTACTTATTTCCTCAATCCTAGCAATCGTTCCGGTATTCATTGCATTGAGTACTGGAGAAGGAATTAATCCTTCTTTTGTTGGACCATTTGCAATTAAACTTGCATAATTCCAACCATATTTAATTAGGTCTTCGTGTGTGCCACTAGTTCCTTGAATGAGTAAAGTAGAATTTCCTGATATAGCAGCAGCAAGATGTTCTGACAACCAGGTCTTAGCGGTTCCGGGAATTCCTGTAAGTAATAAAGCACGATCAGACAAGAGACTGGATACAGCAATTTCTATAAGTTTCCTTTGACCAAAATATTTAGGACTAATTGTTATTCCGTTGGGAAGTTTTACACCTAAAATAAAATTAACAACCGCCGAAGGTGAAAGATTCCATTGTGCGGGCTTCTCTCCATGATCAAATTTTTTTAACTGTTCTAGCTCTTCTGAAAAAAGAGTTTCAGAAGTTCGTCTCAATATTTCCTTATTATCACTTCCTTGCATTACTCACTAATTGTTGTTAGACTCCAGGCTTCTGCCCTTGATATAAATAAAGTTTTTACTTTGCTCCAAGTTGTAATAAAAAATTCAGATTCACGATATTTATTCAATGCTTCAAGATTTTCCCATTGACTAATAGTGAAAAGCAAGTTCATATATTTTTGTTCTTGAGCTAAACGAACCGAAAGGCAACCTTCAAAAGATATAATTCTTTCTTTGGTGCTGTTAAAAATATCTACAAATTCCTGAAGATGTTCATCTTTAAATTCCATCTTAACTATACGAGTAATCATTCAAAAATAATTTGAAGGGTGTCATCATTTTTTATGTCCAATGTTTTGGCGGCGTTAGAGCCACCCAATGCTAAGATCATGTGATCGGATTCAGTAAAATAAATATTAAAACTTCCATTTTCCATTGCAAATTCATTTAAGCTAAAGTTTGAAATAACTTGCTGCGTTTGGGTAGTAAATGAAAACTTTCTTCCATGACAAACATTTTCAAATGCTGCTTTATTTATATTAAAAACAAGATTTCCAAATCGATCTATATAAATTACTCTAGCCTGTATTCTATCTTTTTGATAAACTGGTTGAACACTAATTTTCCTAATTGGATCATTTAACTCTTCATACATTTCATCTAAGTTTTCATTATTGAGTATGTGTTGAATCGTTGAACCTATTCTTTCTTTATATTCAAATGCATCATCACTTATTCTATACACTTTTTCTGGTGATTCATTGTTCAAAATAAGACCTAAAAGTCCATTATTCGGCATAATAATGAATTGTTCCTTAAATAATGCCAAGAGAATTCCCTCATCCTCACAAGCATTGAATACCCAGGCAACGTGAATTTGATTTAATGGGAAATTATTCAGAACATTGGAAAGATGAAAAGCAGTTTCTACTAAGTCAAACGGATTAATGTCATGGCTTATGTCAAGTAGAATGATATTGTTATTGTATCTATAGATTTCTTTTTTAAGTGAGGCTAATCTATGATCTTTGGTTCCAAAGTCTGTGCAAAGACTAATTATTTTATTTGAATGAACTAAGCTCATAATAAATTTGTTAATAAGAAATTTACAACAATTCTACTACATTTGTCTCAGTTGTACCACTATTTAAAATATTAATTAACTAATAAAGTTTAAAATTTGTCCGAAAGTGAAATTGTCTTAACCATTGAAAATGTTGATGCCTTAGCATTGTATGGTGAAAATAATTCTAAACTGAATTTACTTCGTAAGGCATATCCTGAAACTACAATTGCTTCTCGAGGAAGCCAGCTTAGAATAACTGGCCTTAAAAAATCTACACAGGAAGTAAAGGCTAAAATAGAGCTTATGGTAAAATTGTTGAGAGAGTCTAAAGACCTTTCAGTTCAAACCGTAGAAGACCTACTTAATAGCGAAAATCCACATCAGGCTCAACTTTCAATTCAAGACAACAAAACTGTGTTGGTTCATGGACGTGATGGAAAAACAATCTACGCAAAGACTAAGAACCAAATAAAATTAGTTAACAGCGTAAGTGAGAATGATATTGTTTTTGCAATTGGTCCAGCTGGTACTGGCAAAACTTATACTGCAGTTGCATTAGCAGTAAGAGCCTTGAAAAATAGATTAGTAAAAAAAATTATTCTTACTCGTCCCGCTGTTGAAGCTGGTGAGAGTCTAGGTTTTCTCCCTGGGGATTTAAAAGAAAAAATTGATCCTTATTTACGACCACTATATGATGCTTTGGACGATATGATTCCGGCAGAGCGATTGGCACAATTAATTGAGTCCCGAACAATTGAAATTGCTCCACTAGCATTTATGAGAGGGCGTACTCTTGATCACGCTTTTATAATTCTCGATGAAGCTCAAAATTCCACTAGTCTCCAAATGAAAATGTTTCTAACAAGACTGGGACCTAGTGCTAAGTGTATAATCACTGGTGATCTTTCGCAGGTTGATCTCCCTTATCACCAAAGTTCAGGATTAAAACATGCTTCTAGACTATTGAATAATATTCATGGCATTACTACTGTAGAACTTACAATTGACGACGTCGTAAGACATAGATTAGTAAAGGAAATTCTAAAGGCATATGAGATTAAACCGGAAAATCAAAAAAGTCAAGAACAAGAATGAAAACATCAAAAGTTGAATATTTAGGTGAGTTAAGAACGAAATGTACTCACCTACGTTCAGGGCAAGAGTTTTTTACCGATGCACCCTTAGATAATAATGGAAAGGGAGAAGCTTTTTCTCCTACTGATTTAGCTTCCACTTCATTGGCTAGCTGTATGCTTACAGTAATGGGTATCGCAGCAAGAACTTATGAAATAAAAATGGAAGGTGCATATGCTGATGTATTAAAAATTATGGCAGACAATCCACGCAGAATTGCCTCAATTGAAGTTGATATTTATATGCCATCAGTGGAATATAATAATAAACAAAAAAGTATTCTCGAAAATGCAGCCAAAACATGCCCTGTTGGCAGATCATTAAACACTGAACTCAAAGAAATTTTAAGATTTCACTGGTAATTTTCCTAGAATGTAATTTCTAATTTTAGCACTACATTTTTTGTCCTTCCGGATTCATGGATGCTTTATTCTTATTTGATCCAAGGTCAAACGAAAGAGTTAATTCGTGTGAACCGCGATTATAGGTTTGAAAGGTTTGGTAAGTTTGATCGTAAGAATAAATAAACTTAAATTGGTTAACTCTTACACCTCCTAAAAATCCAGTTCTACTCTCTGAAGGTCCAAAGCTGTAGGTGAAGCCTATAAACAATTTATCATCTAATAAACTTGCCAAAACATTTAAGTCTGTTCCAAATGGTACATCACTAATTTTTCTAATGCAAACTGAAGGTTCTATAACCATTCTGTAATTAGGTACAACCCATTTTGCTCCAAGAAATCCAATAAAATTAAATGGTTTTGTAGAGTCTGCAACTTTTGTGTCATTTAGATTTGTTTCCACGATATGAGGTAATGTAATTCCCAATTTAAATTTGTCAGCGAATTCCGCCCAATATCCAAAATCAGCAGCAAAATAATTTTCACCATTTACTGCTGCATTGATAATTGGATCTCCTTGAGTATGATTGGGATCGGTTATAGCTTCATTATCCAGTGAATAGCGTATGTAAGAACCTGATAAACCTAAAGACATTTTTGTATCTTTATTTGCTTTGAAATTATAGGCATAATTAGCTTGTCCAATGAATCGATTTGCCACTCCAAAACTTTCAGAATATATAATACCACCTAATCCCATATTGCTGACTGGTGCTCCATTAATACCCAAAGTCAATCCTTTAGGCGCACCATCAAAACCAGCCCAATGATTTCTGAAATTAAAAATAATTTTACTCTGTCCTTCAAAACCAGTATGAGCCGGATTTATTAAGAATGGATTGAGATGATACTGTGTATATACTGCAGGTGTTTTTAAACTTGTTGCATAATCTTGAGCCTGAATTTGTAGACTCAATAGACTAACTAATATTACTGTAAAAGTATTCTTTGTGATTTTCATTTCTTAAGTTTTAATAATTAGTAATTAACGAACTAAAGTAACTGTCCCTTTGTGAACATCATCATTTTTTCCGGGTTCCTTAATGACTAACACATACATATAAGTTCCTTCTTTCAATTCATTTCCTTCCAAGTCAACTCCAGTCCATTGATTGACATAATCAATTGCAGAATAAACTAATTTACCCCACCTTGTATAAATGTGTAAGGTATTTTGATAGTTTAAAATACAAGAAATTTCAAAATTATCGTTTACTCCATCTGCATTTGGTGAGATAGCTAATCTACTACTGAAGCAATCTCCGGCAGGATCCGTTTCGATACATACTGTAAATATTTCTTTTTTTGTACACCCATTATTGTCTGTTACCGTAACTGAACATAATCCGGATTCCAATCTAGTTGAAACTGAACCTGTCTCATTACTACACCATTGATAAGTGTATGGCTTAGAACCACCACTTACTACAGCTTCGTAACTTCCATCATTTGTAGAACTACTTGAAGCGCAACTTTTCTTTTTAATATTTAATGTAAGTCCCGTAGCGTCATTTATTCTAATTGTTGCAGTTGCGGTCTTATTATTTGCATCAGTAACTGTAACAGTATAATTTCCTGCACATAGATTGTCTGCAATATTAGAGTTTAAATTTGCATTATGTGACCACTTATAAGTGTATGGTAATTTGCCACTCACTGCTGTTGCAATTATTTTTCCATCACATACACCAAAACAACTTGTCCCTGCTCCTCCATTTTTTATATCTGCAACAACGGTTACTTTTAATTCTACTGGTGTGTTACAAGATCCAACTGTGGTTGTATAACTCGCAGTACAACCTTTAGAATCGGTTACCTTTAATACATATTGTCCGGGAGGTGCGTTCATCAAATTCTGTGTAGTTGAAAAAACACTTTGCGCTGGTAATACCTTCCATTCGAAATTAGTATATACTGAACTTCCTCCTGTAATGCTGACCTTTACACTTCCATCACTTCCATTTGAACAGGTAGAATCCGTAACAGTGATTTTTATTTTAGTTGGATCAACAAAGGTGTATGAACTGGTACACATCAATCCTTTACTATCCGTTAAGGTATATGTATAAGTTCCGGAACATAAGTTCTTTATCGAAATGGTAGAATCTCCAGTACTCCATCTAAACTTATATTGAATAGTTCCTCCAACTACCTCAGCTCTTAAACTTCCGTTACAATCACCGGAACATTTCAATGAATCTAATATTGTAGTAGTACAAGTTGGATCAGGTGTATAACATTCAATTCTGAAGGTGTCTAAACCAATGCATCCTTTGGAATCGGTTACACTAACACGATAATTCCCACAATTTTTTCTTGATATTTCGTCTGTTGTATCTGGCAAATTCGTTTGTGGAAGTCTGAACCATTTATATCGGTAACCAGGAGTACCTCCTGTTACGAATAACTGAATCATTCCATCGCCTCCAGCTTGAGTAACGTTACTTATCTGTGCAGTAATTACTATTGGTATTCCATCAACTATCGTAACAGTTACACTATTTGTTGTTGTATTCGGAGTTACCCCAATATCTAATACTCTTAATCTATATTGGCCGGCACAAAGTCCAGTTGCGTCTTTGGTAGTTATTGCCGGCACTACAGGAAGCCCTGTTGCTACATTGATCCAGGAAAATGTAAAGTTGCCCGAACCTCCGCTCACGTCCGTCGCAATTGTGCCATCACAAGAACCAAAACAACTGACATCAGTATGGCTTTTAATTATAATTGTGACCGGAGTGTTTGCACAATTAATTGTAATCTTGGAATTAGTTGTCTTAACTGTTACAGGATCATTACATCCACTGAATTCTATTGGACCGTTTACAGATAGCGGTACAAATTCAAATGGCACAGTCATATCACATGGGCCGGTAAGTGTAAAACAAATATTTAATAAGACAGCTCCATTTGGCAAGTTTTGCTGTGTACCATTATTGTCAAATTGTAGACGAACAGAATCTGCCACCACAAAAACATTAGAAGCATTTATAGTTACACCACCACTCGAAACTCTAGTATAAGTTAGTTTAGTTTTATCATATTTTAAGGCGAATTGAAATGCTTCAATACAGGTATAATTATTGACATAAACAGGAATGCAAACTTCACTTCCTATTGTACCTGAAGTATCTCTTGTATATAAATTTAATATATTCTGTGCACCAATAACTTTGTAGGAACCAATTTCTATCTTGTAAGGTACTACATCTGAAATGGTACCACCTGCAGTAACTTCTATTGGAATATTTGGGGCATCGACGATATTCACATCTGTAATTGAATTTACAGCACCAACGGCATCAAAACAAACCTCAAATAAAACTGAATTGTCCGGTAGAGTTAAACCAGTTGCTGGATTGGGAGGTGAGTCCCAAAAAAACTTCAAAGTAGTTGAGTCAGTGGTAATATTGGTATTGCCATTTTCACTGAACATTGTAATTTTATTCGCGCTTATACCGGTATATCTAGCAATTAATTTGTCCCACTTAACAGCACCCTGAAATGAATTAATTTTATTAAAATTCTTACATGTAATTTTTACACAACCATTACTTCCCTTAGAAACCATTTCCTTGGAGACAACAAAAGTAAAAGTCGAATCTCCTCCACCTCCTGGATTGGTTTTACAGTTTGGGCCATTAATTTTAACCTTTCCATCAATCAATGTAAATGGAACAGACATTGTATTTTCATCTATAATTTCAATTGGAACCATTGAGCCACTAGGTACTTTACCTGGTGTAATGCGAATTAGATTTGAATCACAAGGATTTCCAATTAATTTGAAATTTATTTTGAATAAAAGTGCATTGCTAGGGAAGGTAGTTGTTTCAGAATTAGGATCATTCCAAGTAGTATTGATTATACCTTTTCGACCTGGTGGAACATTTGGCTCCGATAAACTGATGTTGGCATAAGCAGCCGGAAGATCCGTAATGTTTATGTATTCCATCAATAGTGAATCGTAACTTATCGAAAATTGAGTAGACTGAAGTTTAGTAAAATTATCTACTCTAAGTTCAATAGCAACATTGTCTCCTTTATTACCTGTAACTGAACTTAATTTTAAAAAGACTTGAGAATAAGAATTAAAGCATATAAGTCCAATTGTTATAAGAAAAATTAGTTTTTTCATGTTTTACTGTATTTAGGGAATAATTTCAATTAAAAACCCGATCAAAGGTAATAAAATTTGATAAAATGTTTGAATATATACTATTTATTTAATATCTAAGTTCATGTATATGAGGAAACAGTAGTTTTAAAATTATAAAAAAACCTGACTGGGTTTAAGCCCAGCCAGGTTCATTACACTGCATTTACTCTATCCTTATCATTTAATAAAAACCATTTTAATGGTTTCGCTGAATTCTCCAGTACTCATTCTTAGGTAGTATATACCTGCATTTTCGAAGTTAGCTTTCTTTAAAACAATCTCTTGTTTTCCTTTAGTATAATTGTTTGTCATACGATAAACTGCTCTGCCATTGATATCAAAGATGTCAAAGTTTACTGTTTGTGTATTTGGATTAAAGAAACTTATTGTCGTTTGTTCTGTGAATGGGTTCGGAGTATTTTGAACAAGACTTGGTTTCTCAATCACTGTAGTTTTCTCGATTGATCTTATATCAAGGTCAAGAGAATTTACATTGATGTCCTCATCATAAATTTCTGCCTCAATTTTATTTCTATTGAATTCAATTGAATTAGACAGATGGCAATTCGCATTAGCAACTAATCTAACATAGAATAAGACATTATCTGTTTTCAATTGTACTGATTCCGCTGGCGCTAAGCTTAGAGTAAAGGTATTTCTGTCAAGATTAACTGACTCTTCACTAATACTAAGTGCTCCGGATTCAATTCCAATTATTTTAACTTTTGACAAATCAACATTCATAGAAAGTTGCAAACCACTCATTTTGAAATCTTGGTTGATGCTGAATGGTATGACTACTTCTTGACCTTTCGTTAGATTAAGTTCATTTGAAATTAGCTTTACAGAATTGTTTGTTCTTGATTTTGTAACATTTCCAATCTGATTTGGATCTGAATCTTCACTTACATCTCCAATCTTTATTCCGTAGAAATCTGCTTTAACTTCATTTCTAATAATTCCATTATAAGCAATTCTTTCTGAATATGGAAAGGGTGAACTTGGGTCTGCAAAAACGTAAGCCTTAGGAACAAATCTCCAGGATTTATTTTTACTGAATTCCACTATGCTTCCCAAAATTAATTTTCGTATTTCCGAAATATCCGCGGTAGTTACTGCTCCATTATTGTTCACGTCTGCTGCTATAATTTTATACGCTGAACTAAGATTTTGTTTTCCTAATATATGTTTTTGTATCGCAACGATGTCTGCTGTGGAAACTCCATTTAAGAAATTGAAGTTTTTCTCAGCACTAATTGTATAATCTGTATTCGCAGTAATATTTTTGAAAGAGAAAGTTCCCGAGTTGTCAGTATAAGCTAAAGCACTTCCGGTTGGATTCGTTCTTTCAAGAAATACACCTACATTTTCCATAGTTTCATTCTTCGTATTTGTAAGATTTCCTTGAATTGTCAAACCTGTATTCTTACAAACTTGATTTGGATCTTGAATTTCCATTGTCGTTTCGCAATAGTCATAGTTACCTGCCTCATCAACAACATACATTCTAATGGTATTCTTTCCAATATTTCCACAATCAAAGGTCATACTTGGAACAAAAGTATTGTTCACTAAGAAATAATATTTTAATTTTTCTTTTGGTGTACAATTGTCTTCACTGTTTAAGTTAAAGTCCTTTGCCCAAATTTCAATGTTCTTCGTACTTGGCATTACCGTAGTTGTAATACTACTTAAACAGTATGGTGTAGGTTTTTTTGCATCTCTAACTGTTAGTATAAAAGAGCATATATTTTCATTTCTGCAAGCATCTTTTACACTAAATGTAATTTTATGTTTTCCTACCGGATAATAATTAGTTGCATTTGCACCAGGACCAGAATGAGATGGATCAACAATACCGTCATTGTATAAATCAATTGTATGATACCAAACAAGATCTGCTGAATCTGTACAATCGTCTTTTGCTTTTCCAATTAAATCTATATTTCCCCCACAGTTTGGTCCAAAAACATCTACTGCTCTATCTGTGCATAGTATTTTAAATTCAGGTGCAACTGTATTGCTAATCTTTATGATTTGTTTCCATGAATAGTAACCACGTGGGTTTGATGCATTTGGATCATATAAACACCAATCAATTACAGTCCATGTTCTGATTACTTTTAGACAAGCATCTGGATCTAAGGTATAGACCTTATCTTCATAGTTCATAAAAATGTTCGAGCACTTATCTTCTCCTAATACGCTTGGTCTTCCGGTTATCTTAGGATCTAAATCTAATGGTGTCATACATGTTGTAAGGCTTATATAATCTACCGGCCAAATAACCTGAATGTTATTAGGAGTAAAATCTATAATCGTAATAACCTGTGTACAGCTATTTGATAAACCGCTAGGATCTGTTGCAACAAATGTTCTTGAAATGGTTCCAATTCCGCATTTAAGTACTGAATTAGGGAATTCTTTTATAGTTACTCCACAACCATCATATGCATAGCCATCGATAGCTTCTCCATCAATCTTAGAATTTAGGTCTTTAATTATTATCGGTTTTCTATCTGCTACATTGGTAACAACTGTACCAAAAACACTTAAATCTGTATATGCAAATTCACAGCTTATAGTAATATTTGGTGGGCAGAAAATAATTGGTGCTATCTTATCTTGGACAGTTACTTCAACCATACAGATATTGTTATTACCTGCTCTATCCCATACTCTAAGTGCAACCATTAATGTTTTGCCAACATCATTACAGCAGAAATATACTGAAGGTCCAAACAAACTACCATTCGGTGTATTACATGGCGCGCCATTATCCATTCTTCTTACTTCATATCTTAATATTCCGCAATTATCTATTGAACCATCGTCAAATGTAAAGGCATCAATTCTTGCAGTTCCATCTACTGTAAGTGAAACTACTGTTTTTTGATCACAAACTGGAATTGGTGGAACTTTGTCTTCAACATTTACTTCTGTTGCACAATCTGTAAAATTTCCACATTCATCTGTAACCCTGAATATAACCCAGTTTAACCCTAATGGTAATCCATTTATTCTATAGAATCCATTTGGTAACTTAAATACATTTGTAGATGATGTACCTTCAAACGTTGGTGAACCTAGTGGAGATAATATTTTATATCCAACCTGCAAACTTATCTTGGAACATTCATCAATAATTGTTGGCGGCGGAACAATAACAGTACCAGTACATTCATTAACATCAGTACTAATATTCATTAATGGTGAACACAAAACAATTGGTCCTCTATCATCTATAACCTTTATTACTTGATATCTTCTATATATATTTTGTCCGGAAGGCATACACCAATCGATCACTGTCCAGGTTCTCAATACCTTAAAACTCTTAGGACACTGTGGTATCAATTGATCTTCAAAAGTCACGGCTGCCTTACACAATCCCCATGAAGGAAAAAGCGGATCACCATTTACATTTGGTACTCCACTTTGTGCGGGTTGTGGTATGCTATCATTATATTCTTTACAAGTAAAAACGGTATCTCTTGGCCAAGTAATATCCGATTCTAAGAACTTCTTTAAGTATATGTATTGAATACATGTATCTGAATGATTGTTACTCAAATCAGCATAATAACAACTAATTTTTCTATAACCAATGATGTTGTTTCTTATAGGATTCATGCAATCCGCATACATGATCATACTATCATATAATACGTGCTTTACAAGTTCATTAACCGGCGTACAATTGTCTGCCACAACTCCTGGTTTTGGTACATAGTTTCTGACTGTGCAGAAAATGGTATCAGGCTCTGGGCATCTGTAGGTTGGTCGAAACTTATCTTCAACTACGATATGTCCCCAACATGAATTGTTGCCTAAGTATATAGCAACAACAAGTCTCTTGCCAATGTGTGAACCATTGACAACAGGTGATGGTAATGGCAATCCATTCGTACCAAAAACGACAACTGTATAAACGCAACCATTCCCAACTTCCTCTAAGAGAATATCTGGAGTGATTGTAGCTGAACAATTTGCATCTAAGGATACATTGACTTCATCATCACAAGCTAAAGGACACTGGGCTTGTGCTTGATTTGTTAGCAAGATAAAGCTTAGAAATAAGCAACTTATCAAGCTTCTTTTTAAATTAGTCGAAATTAATTCTACTAATTGTGTTTGTACATTCTTTTTCATTCTTAAAAACGGTTTTGGATATGAGTAAATCAATAAATTTTACATAGCTTTATATCTCTAAAAAGATCCCTCTCTTTAGACATTAAGTTTCAAGTTTAATTTGGTTATAAAATATTGTAGTCCTTTACAATTTTAACAAGCATGACTACATTGCTTATATTTAGTTTCTTCATTAAATTCTTTCTATGAACATTAACTGTGTCTTTGCTAATAAAAAGTACTGAAGAAATTTCTTTCGAAGTTTTTCCTTCAACCAACATGGCAAGTATTTCAAGTTCTCTCTTTGTAAGGTTGAACTTTGCATTAAATCTATTAAAGTATGCTTCATTCTCTTTTTCAGTAATGAGGCTTGCTTTCTTATTAACTGCTTCAATTCCTTTACCAAAATGTACATCTCCCTTCATCACAATTTCAATCGCATCTGTTACATCTTTTAAATCAGTTTCTTTTGAAATGTATCCGTCAGCACCATTTTTGAAAGCTTCTCTAATAAATTTACTTTCCTTAATCATTGTAACCACCAACACTTTTGTTTTTGGGTACTTTTCTTTTATTGCTTTGATCAATTCAATTCCATCAGAATTTTCAAGATTTAAATCAATAATGACTAAGTCCGTTTCTATCTTGCTAAGTTTATGAAAGAAATCTTTTTCATTGACACTCTCGATGCAAACATCTATTTTAAATTCACTTACTATACTTTTTAATAAGAGCGTAAATCCTTTTACAAATAAATTGTGGTCATCAATAATCCCAATCTTTAAGTCTCGCATAAAGTTTTGGTTTAATATATATTATACCTATTAGCAAAACCAATGCCAAAACATGATTATTTTTTATAATAAATAGATAGAGGAAACAATTGTAGATTGATGATGATACATCAAGGACTTAAATTCAGTGAATTATGTATTTTATTTTTTTGATTTGTTTCAGAAAAAAACTAAATCAATCCAAATTAAGATTTTTACTAATACTTTAATTGGTTTAGAAATGAGCTTTGGAATTAATCAATTCTAGCTTTCCTTCTCTTACAATTACATATGGGAAATTTTTTTGCAAGCTGTAAGCACCTACTTCTCCTTTGGTATTCATTGCTATATATCCGACCTGAAATTCTTTAGGTCCTTTGATTTCTAATAATCGCTCGATGGCCAACTTACAGGCCTTTTCTGGTGATTTACCTGATCTCATCATTTCAACAATCGAAAAAGCTCCTACTTTCTTAATTACCGCTTCGCCTAATCCCGTGGCAGTAGCAGCACCTACCTTATTATCAACATATAATCCAGATCCAATTATTGGAGAGTCCCCAACTCTACCGTGCATCTTAAAAGCAAGACCAGAAGTTGTACATGCTCCGGATAATCTTCCTTCACCATCCATGGCTAATATTCCTATAGTATCGTGTGATGATGGACCAATTTTGGGATTATACTGATTCTTTACTTTCCAGCTTTGATAATTTTCCTCAGCATTTTTCGTAAGAAGGTTTTCTTCTTTAAATCCATTTTCTAAGGCAAATAATCGTGCACCTTCACCGGCTAAATAAACGTGTGGAGTCTTTTCCATGACTTTTCTAGCTACAGAAATTGGATGCATAATGCCTTGAAGAAAAAAAACTGCTCCGGCATTCCCTTCATTATCCATAATACTTGCATCCAGAGTAACTCTTCCTTCTCTATCCGGAAATCCTCCGTAACCAACTGAAGTATCTCCCGGATCAGCCTCTGACACTCTTGCCCCCATTTCAACTGCATCTAAAGCTGAACCATTATTTGAAAGCACTTCCCATGCGGCCATTACCGCTTTATGATTGTTCCAAGTTGCAACTACAACCGGTCTAGTAGTATCATGACTAAGGTATTGTAATTTTTTCAAGTCTTCTAAAATGGACAGGCCGGCTAAACATAAGCTTGTATTTTTTATAAAGTTTCTTCTAATCATTTTGCTATTTAATTTTTAATTCATCCATGAATATCCAGCTGTCCTCGCCAGCTGCTAGGTGCCATGGAGGTAATTTACCTCCATTTTTAACCTTCAGCATTATAAATTTAAATCCATTGATTTTTGAGAAGTTAAATATATGATCAATCGCTGAATTTGTATTCTGACTTATGTCATTTACTAATAAATCAATTTTATTATAATTTATCTCATCCTCTGATCCATAAACACTAATTTCAGACGGAAGAAGAATCCAGGATCCCTGATCTTGAAGAAACCGTATACTAAGGAGATTTGCTTTAGCTGGTTCCACAATTTTGATATAAATCTCGAGATCTCTTCCCCAATAGCCCTGCCATTTTCCATCTCTAAAATCTAAACTTCCTTCAATTCCATCACATAAGGCATTGTCACTTCCACCTGAATATTGTTTATCATATTTCTGATTCACTGAAATAGCATATCCATTTGGTTTTTTTACAAACTCGGATTTTAACCATTTCCCTTCCGGAATACTTTTATTTCTAAACCATAATGGTCCGGCTTCTTTTATACAAATAGGTGATGCATAATTTAATATTTTTCTTTGCGAACTGTCTGTTGAATACTCTAATTCACTTTTCGAAAAGTTCATAAAACTCACTAAGGTGCTATCTTCAAATACTTGCTGACCGGAATTGATGTAAGGCAGTGGAGAAAAAGTATTTGGTTTTCCAACTATTTTTTCAATTTGCAAATAATCTTTTGAATCATAGTTGAATGTTAATTTGTCCCCTGCACTTATTTTAAATTCATTGTGCTGATCTATACCATTTATTAATAATTGACTTACCCATTTCTTGTGTCCAGGATTAGATGCATTTATTTCTATTTTCTTTTTTTCAGGAATTTTAATTTCTATGGATTCAAATTGAGGAAGACCCGGTTGATAATAGGATGAAATTGGATTTACAGGATAAAAACCCAAACACGAAAAAACATACCACGCCGACATTTGACCACAATCCTCATTGCCGCATAATCCGTTGGGTTTATTAGTATAAAACTTTTCTATTATTTCTTTAACTCTATTCTGTGTCTTATCATTTCTATTGCAATAGTTATACAGGTAACTAACATGATGACTAGGCTCATTTCCATGTGCATACTGACCAATTAAACCGGTGATATCTGACTGTACTCTTCCAGACATATTGCTGCTTGTTCCAAATAATGAGTCCAGTTTTTCTTCTAATATTTTAACATTAAAAATTTTATTTCTTCTAACCCCTGATTTTTGAATCCCAGCAGATCTATTAAAACATTCTATGATGCCCTCAATATCATGATGCGCACCAAAAAGATATTGCCAAGCGTTGGCTTCTGTATAGTTAAAATTTACTTCAGTTGGATCAAAGTCTTTTGAAAACCTTTGATTTTGTTTTGCTTGAAAAAATCCTGTTGTTGGATTGTATAAGTTTTGATAAAACTTTTCTTCTTTTTGATTAGATTCTTTCAACATTCTATAAGCTCCATAGTCCAAAGAATTTTCCAATGTTTTTGATACAGATTCTGCACCATCTTCCATGGATATAAATCCATTCGTGAAATCTTGTATATTAGGATAACCTTTTTTAAATGTAGATTCTATAGCATGGATGACTTCTGTTTTGTCAAGTGCATTATTATTGCCTTGATTCAGAAAAGCATTTACCAAAACAGGTATAGAATGATTTCCAATCATGCAATAAGTTTCATTGCCAGATAATTCCCATACTGCTAATCTTCCACACTCTCGATATTGTCCCATAAAAGTTCTTGCAAAATCTAAATTGTATTCCGGATAAACTAATTGATACAGAGGATGTGCTGCCCTATAAGTGTCCCATAATGAAAAAACGGTATACCTCGGATGCAATACATCTCCCATATGAATAATATGGTCCATTCCACGATACCTACCATCTACATCCTGAAACAAACTAGGATGTATTAAAGCATGATATAATGCCGTATAGAAAATTATTTTCTGATTCGGGTTTGAAACTTTATTGTCTTTTACTTCTATTCTCGATAACATTTTGTTCCATTGAATATCAGAAGATTTTACAGCTTTATTAAAATTATTTACGTATTCTTTTTGGAGATTATTTTTTGCACCTAATTCATCGACAGAAGAAATAGAACATTGAACTAGCAATTTATTTTCCTTTATTTTGTCAAACATGCAAAATAATTTTAAAGAATCTTTACTATAAAAAAACTCTTTTATTTCCTCTGAAAAAAGAATTGAAAAATAAATATGTTGTTCTCTTGCCCAAGATGATGAAAGTCTTTGTCCGGTTATTTGTATTTTTTTTGTTTCTGAAAATTGAGCGTGGATAATTTTATCTCGATGTGCAAGATCTATCATAACCCAATTGTTGTTTTTTGATTCAAAAGTATATTCATGTATTCCTGTTCGAAGGCTTGTGGTAAGCCTCACTTTAATCCTAGGATCTTGCAGATATACTTCGTAATATCCTGCTTTTGCATTTTCACTACTTTTATTAAACCTAGATGCTGTAGTAATTTTCTCCAAATCCATTTGTGAACTTATTACTTGAGTTCCTGGCATAATTAATACATCACAATAATCTGCTATTCCTGTTCCCGACAAATGTGTATGACTAAATCCTAATATACTCGAGTCAGAGTAGTGATAACCTGAACACGCATCCCAGCCTTCTATTCTTGTATCTGGACTTAGTTGTACCATTCCAAATGGCAGTGTTGGACCAGGAAATGTGTGTCCATGTCCTCCTGTACCTATCATAGGATTAACAAATTGAGTAACTTGTGCAAATAAAGTTGACATTGAGAAAACAATGAGAACCAATATTCTAATTATCATATAGCCTTTATTTACTTCAAAAATAGTCTGATCTTTAATACTTTATTTTATTTTTGTTTTTAATGATTATTTCTTTCGTTGTAAGATTCTTTGTTTTTCTATTTGAACTCATTCCCTTTAGTGTTATTAAGAGTTTATCAAAGTTTCTGAGCTTCTTGCTTGCACACATTTTTAAGTATCGAAAGTCCGTGATAAATAAAAATCTGCAGCTTTGTTTCCCGGATTTAAGTTCAAATGATTTAAAGACCTTGAGGGGTAAAATATATGACAATCTTGCTGTTATCCTTTTGGAAGGATTAAAAGGATTGAGCTTAAAAAAGAAAGTTATTTTGGAAAGAAATAAATTTAATGGAACTGAAATTGTAACTCAATTTCTAAATAAAGGCCAATCTGTAATCTGTGTTTGTCCACATTATCATAATTGGGAATGGACAGTTTTGGCAACTGGTTATAATTTTCCAAATAAGAGTATTGGAATTTATAAAGAAATTAATAATTCCAGAGTGAATGCCTACATTAAAGGGATTCGGGCTAAGAGTAGGATAATGTTGCTGAGTACTCACGAGACAAGATTTATTACGGAAGAAATTCCTAAGGGAAAGGTCATTTTATTGATGTCAGATCAAAATCCTTCAAATTTAAAAGATGCTATTTGGGTTAAATTTTTTGGTCATGAAACAGCCTGCCTCCACGGATTGGAGAAGTATGCTAGAAAATACAATCTTCCAATTTGTTATCTTGATCAGCAGAAAGTCTCTGATTCGGCTTATTCAGTAGAGATTAGTCTATTGTGCGGTGAACCTTTGAGTTTTGAAAACGGGATGATAACACAATTATTCATGTCCAAGCTAGAATCAGTAATTAGAAAAAATCCCTCCCCTTGGCTATGGTCCCACAAAAGATGGAAAAATAACAAGGAAGTTAGCTATTAATAATGATAATCAATATTATATATATTAAAATTATATATAATAGATTATAGAATCTTTTGTTACCTATAATCCAAAGAATATACTTCTTTTAATTTAAGCTGTTCTGTAAGAAATCAGCCTCGGGATTAAACAAATCCAATACTTGTCCCAATATCAGACTTCAGTAATATCTAATTAGATTATCTTAAAATTTGCTATTCCTTTCTTATGAATAAATCTTCTAGGATTTTCTGACAGAATTTGACGACAGTCTCGCATTTTAGACCAATGAAGATTAAATTAAAATCGTTTTGATTTGCTTCAATTAATTTTTCTTTCTAAACCTATTATACAGCTAGTAAAAATATTAAACTAATAGCTAGAATAAGATATTACGTGCGTTTGCTGATTTCCTTATTTATAAGTCTACCCTTAAATACTTAATAAGTTATCCTATTTTATGTTCCACGTGAAACATTTTTAAGCACCTCGGTATTGGTTCAAATTGTTCCACGTGGAACAAAAAAGGCCCGATGAATCATCGAGCCTTTCAATTAGAGTGTTTATATTTAGTAGAAACGGTACCTTAAACCTGTTGAAATTCCAAGCTGGAGGTACTTTTGTTCCAATGGATAGTCATTTGACGTGATTGGGTTTAGATAATATCTTATTGTTGGTTCAGCAAGTAACATTAGCCTTCCATTAATTTTGTAGTTGAGTCCAAAGCTTCCCATTAAACTTAATCCAACATTTTTCTTAAAATATGGAGTTTCAACGTTGTCCTGACTGGCACTGCTAATATCTATGAGCTTCTTTAAATCCGGACCTGTCACCTGACCAGAATAGGTGCTTGATAGGTTAATTCCTAATCCACCATTAAAAGAGAAAACAAAATCCGTTAGGTCAATTTCATATCCAACTATTATTGGAAGGTCAAGAAACTTGTAGGTATTGTATTTCTGCTCTATTATTTCAACATCACTATATATAGTATCTATTGGATTTCTGTTTTGATCAAAAATGATTACCTGCTTCTTTTCAGTACCTTTGAAGTAATCGAATTTTTCTTTTATTTTGCTGAAATTAATTCCGGTTCTTAAAGCTAGGCCACCAGGAGTAACATATGAAGCTCTAAAACCAAATGAACTTGCACCATTATATGCCTCTGATCCTGCTCTCTTCTGAGCATACAGTATATTGGACTCGTCTTTTGAAACAATTGTCCTCATCGAAATTTCAGGAGAATAATAAACATCTAATGCAAATTGATTAAGTCGTGAAATATTTCTTGAAAAACAGCCATCTCTAATGTCTCTCTTTCTAGTTTTTGAAGAATTAGTAAGTGAGCTAAGCTTTTTAATTTCTTTTTTCTGAAGTAATTCTAATGTGGAGTTGTTTAAATCCCTGGATTCCACTTTTGATTCATTAACTACAACTTCATTGTTCAAAGTTTTTTCATTCTTTTCAGACCCAATATTTACTTCAGAGATTTTAGAAAAATTAGATGATTTCGCCTTCCCAGAATTTAAATTTGAATTGTTTTTATTGAGAATGGGATTAACCAAAGAGATAAAATTATTATGTTTATTTTTTTGAATATCAGCTACTTGCGTATTGTATTGGTTGTTTTTTGAAACAATCGGCGACTCAATTAGTTGATTTTCAGTTTGATCTATAGGCTCTAGTTCATTTTTGAATAAGTCATTCTTCGAGGTGTTGCCGTCAGCTG
The DNA here is from genome assembly GCA_040006775.1 of Saprospiraceae bacterium. Lineage (GTDB taxonomy): Bacteria > Bacteroidota > Bacteroidia > Chitinophagales > Saprospiraceae > Vicinibacter. The sequence goes on along the minus strand of JBDTWI010000001.1, from coordinate 191,532 downwards.
CAATCCCTGTATTTTGATTTGACTTATGATCAGATTTAAAGCTTGTTTTATAAGCCAAAATAATTCCAAAACTCAATAAGGTAAATATAACAATTAGCCTTGTATACCAACCAAAACCTAATATTTTGGAAGATCTTGCGTTTTTATCAATTTCTAATTCAATATTCTCCCATAAATGCATTTGGGGTCCGAGATCAAGCTGATTGAGCTTCGTTCGAAAGAGTTTATCAAACTCTTGTTCATTCTTTTGATCCATCATATAACTACTTTTTGACTCTTAATAATTTTGTTTTGTAAGACTACACGTGCTTTTACTAATTGTGATCTAGATGTAGCCTCTTTAATATTTAATATTTCTGCTATCTCTTTATGTGAAAAACCTTCAATTGCATAAAGGTTAAAAACTACTTTATACCCATCTGGCAACTCTGCTATGAGATCTAAAAGTTCTGTATAAATCATGCTATCATAAGCGGAGCTCTGAACAATTGTTTCCGGCATCATATCGCTAGAAGGACTTTCATTCTGATAACTAAGCTTGTGATAGCGCTTTATAGAAGTATTAATGACAATACGTCTAACCCACATTTCTAATGAGCCATCATTTTTAAAGGATGCCAAATTCATGAAGACCTTAATAAAGCTTTCTTGAAGAAGGTCTTCAGCCTCCATCTTATCTCTGGAATATCGCAAACAAACCGCCATCATTTTCCCGGACAACCGATTAAATAATTCCTTTTGGCTGGATTTGTTGCCTGCCAAACAACCTTTTATAATATCGTTTAAATCCATGATTGGCCTGGCATCTCATTTAAAAGACCCCTTACTCCAATAATACGCTGCTTATCGCTAAATTGTTTTTATGTTTTCTTCAAGAAATTTCAATAATATACTATTAAACTCTACAGGTTTTTCCATCATAGGTGCATGACCACATTGATCGAGGAGAAATAATTGTGATCCAGTTATTAGTTCATGAAATTTTTCTCCTACAAAAACAGGCGTAACATTGTCATTTTTTCCCCAAATAATGAGGGTAGGCATTTTTAGTTTATGAAGCTTATCCGATAAATTATGTCTTATTGCTGACTTGGCAGTTGCAATAATTCTAATTGCCTTAAGCCTGTCTCTCGTAATCTCAAAAACCTCATCTACCAATTCCTTAGTAGCAACTAAGGGGTCATAGAAAGTCTCAGCTGTCTTATTTTTAATATATTCATAATCTCCCCTTTTAGGAAAAGTACTGCCCATTGCTGATTCAAATAAGCCGGAACTACCCGTAATACAGAGCGTATTTATCTTTGTGCTTTCATCAAGCGCATACAATAAAGCCAAATGACCACCTAAAGAATTGCCTAAAATGTTAATTTCAGATAGGTTTTTATGTTGAGTAAATTCTTTAATAAACTTTACTAATCCATCTAAAGACACCTGAAGAATTGGAAGATCATATATTGGTAATAGTGGCACAATTACTCTATATTTTTCTCCAAAGGAATTAATAATACCGGAAAAGTTACTAAGTGCACCAAATAAACCATGCAAAAGGAGAATTATTGGACCATCTTCCCTTGTCTCTAAAAATCTAAACTTTCCTTCAACCTTTACCTCAAATCCCATGCATTGAAATTTTGTGTCTGACAAATGTAATAAAATTAGCTTTCTAGTCTGAAAAAATTTGATCGCCTTATTGTTTATATTGATGAATTCTAATTCGTGTTGAGTTAAACAATATTAATAGTGAGAATAAAAGACTTGCAATTCCAAAAAATTGATGAATAACTCCTAACGCTAAAGGAATTGATCCAACACAACTCAACACAGTATAAATACCAAGTACTATCTGTAGTGATATCAATAAAAGAAGGTTTCTAAAAAATTTAAAAAAAAGATATTCTTTTATAAAATAAAAATAGTAAGTACATAGTGCAATCACAATAAAAATAAAATAAGCCCACATCCTATGAAAAAATTGAATGACAATACCACTTATTGCGTTGTTTTCATAATTGCCAAAAAGTTCTTCTAACAAATTAGAAATTGAACCTATTTCTAGAGGTATAAAATAACCATTAATATCAGGCCAACTAGGTGCCACAAGACCTGCTTTCATTCCACTCATTACTCCTCCCAAAAAAAGTTGAAGAAATATAATGCTAGAAATAAAAACAGATAAGGTACTATTTTTAGTCCAATAAAAATTTGAAAATTTATTACTCGAAGCTTTAAGTACAATCCAAAATAAAAAAGACAGTAAAACAATAGCTGCTGAAAGATGAAAACTTAATTTATACGCATTAACCCAAGGTCTTTCTATTAAGCCACTCGCCACCATTATCCATCCAAGACTCGCAACAAAAATCGCTAATAAAATAACTAAGATTAAATCCTTTATTAACCAACTTGAGATTTTCTTATTAACAACAAAATATATAAATGGAATTAAAAAAATAAAGCCCATAAAGCGAGCCCATAAACGATGTATATATTCCCAAAAGTATATGAACTTAAATTGAGCTAAACTCATACCCTCGTTTATTTTTAAGTATTGAGGAGTTTGTTTATACATTCCAAATTCTCTCAACCAGCTCGTTTCATTAATTGGAAAAACAACCCCGGTAATAATATCCCAGTGAGTTATTGATAAACCACTTCCTGTTAGCCTGGTAACAGCCCCTAATATTATTTGAATGAAAACCATTACAAAACCTGTACACAACCAAATCAAAACAGGACCACTAACTTTTCTTTCCATCTTGGTGCAAAAGTGACATTAAATTTTAGAAAATAAAAACACTAACAATTATTTAATACTATTCTTATATTTAAATAAATATATAAAATAAATCAATAAAGAATAGCAGTGTTAGAAAGTTAAAAAGTGTTATAAATATGAATTACTAATATTTTATTCACAATATATTTTATTGACAATTAACTAGATATCATAAAATAAACAAAAAGCATTGTGAATAACACATCGTTGAATAAATGTTAATAACTTTAAATTAAATAAGATCAACTAACTATATTCGTCAGTTATATATTTAACAAATTTATATATAAATAATTTAGATAAGAACTTTTTTGTTCTAAACAAAAATTGTTGACAATCTCCCGCAAAAATAAAATCATAGCGTTTCAATTTGATGGAAATAAATATAGAATAATATTATAATGTGAATAAATAAATTACTTTTAATTAAGAATTCATGACTTGACAGAAATTCTAATAATTTGAAGCAATAATAACTATTATTGTGTTATGAGAGCTGTACTACAGAGAGTAAACTACGCAGAAGTCAGCATAAATGAATCAGTACATGCAAAAATATCAAATGGAATAATGGTATTACTTGGCATAAAATCAGATGACCAATTGGAAGACATAAAATGGTTGGTTTCTAAGATTGTTAATATGAGAATTTTTTCCGATGAAGAGGGCTTAATGAATTTATCAATTCAAGACATAAAAGGTGAGCTGCTTATAATAAGTCAATTTACATTATTTGCAAGTACAAAAAAAGGAAATAGGCCGGGATTTATAAATGCTGCAAGACCTGAATATGCAAACCAAATATTTGAAGAGTTTATTAAACAATTAAAGGAAATTTTTAATGGCAAAATAGAGAAAGGAGTATTTGGAGCAGATATGCAAATCAGATTACTTAATAATGGCCCGGTCACCATTTTTATAGACTCTAAAAATAAAGAATGAACAATCAACAACAAGTGGTAGATGAATGGATATCTAAGCTAGGAGTGAGGTATTTCAATGAACTAACTAATCTAGGCCAATTGGTTGAAGAGGTAGGAGAATTGTCCCGACTATTAATAAGAACTTATGGAGAACAATCATGGAAAGAAAATGAAAAACCTGTAGACCTTAAGGAAAAAATTTCAGATGAGTTGTCTGATATTCTGTTTGTTGTGAATTGTTTAGCCAATCAAATGAACATTGACCTTGATGTCGCATTTGTGCGTAATTTAGAAAAGAAAAGTAAAAGAGACCTAACAAGACATTTGAATAATCCTAAGTTATAATAATTGTTATTTTGAAAATTCATTTAGTTTTTAGTATTACTTATTTATGCATCTGTCTAGCTTGTGCAATGCTAGCATATATAATTACACCAGATCAAAGTAAATATTGCAATACACAGGTACTAAATAATAGTTTTTTAAAACCAGGCTCTACAGTTTGTTATAAAGCAGAAATTGCTTCGAATCAAAAACGAAATTTTAAAGATTTAGTGTTTGGAACGGAAAACTTTAATAAGCTAGTTCAAGCCACTAATTCTGATACAATTAAAAATTGTAAAACATATTTTCTAGGAACTGATCGATATGGTAGAGACTTATTGAGTAGGTTAATAATTGGCATGAGATATACATTATTAATATCTATCCTGTCTGTCATATTTGCACTACTACTTGGCAGTTTTTTAGGATCGATTGCCGGATATTATAGTGGTTTTATTGATAAATTTATTTCATTTAACATTGGTGTATTTTGGGCATTGCCAAGCATATTAGTTTCATTTATAATACTTATGGCAATAGGGAAAACCATAACTGCTTTATTTCTATCCATAGGGCTTACCATGTGGGCTGATGTCGCACGTCTTGTTAGAGGACAGGTCCTTTCAATTAAGGAACAATATTATGTTCAAGCGAGTAAAGCGCTTGGATATTCTGATGGCAGAATAATTTTTAGCCAAATTCTTCCAAATGCCATTGGACCAATTATGGTTTCTTGTTCTAGTAATTTTGCACTGGCGGTATTATTAGAATCCGGATTATCTTTTTTAGGATTAGGCTTGCAAGCACCTATACCAACAATTGGAAATATCCTACAGGACCAGTACGTACAAGCATTTAATGGAGAGTTCCTACAATCATTAATTCCAGCTATTGTATTAGTTTTGCTCATATTATCTTTTCAGGTATTAGCAAATCATTTAAGAGATCGATTCGATGTGAAATTAATAAAGGGATAAATGGGAATAGAGGCCACACTTACAAAGATGGAAAATGCCTTAAGTCTGAAGCAACTTCAGATGACCTCTTTATTGAACATAACCCAAGCAATAAATGAAAACTTACCTCAGGAGGATATTTATAGAATGTATAAAGATTTTCTTGCTTGGGAATTAAGCATTGATAAAATAGCACTTTTTTTAAGAGAAGAAAATAGTTGGAAGCTCTATGTATCCTATAACATAGACGAAAAATTAGATATTGATTTTCTATCAAAACAGTTTAGTAAATTTGAAAGACTTCATACAGTAAAACAAAATGATGATGAAATTTTACAATCTTTCGAATTCATTATTCCAGTATATCATAAAAAGCAACCAATTGCTTATTCCTTAATAAGCGGAATTAAAGAAGGTTCAGACATTTATAACAATATTCAATTCATAACTTCTTTAACTAATATTATCGCAGTTGCTTCTGAAAACAAAAGGTTGGTTCGCAACCAAATATCACAAGAAAAGGAATTAGAATTCGCCAATGAAGTAACGCAGATGTTGATTCCTGACTTAATGCCATCCGGTAAAAATTATGAATTAGCAAATGTTTATAGACCACATTATAAAGTGGGTGGAGATTATATTGATTTTATTAAATTCAGTGAGGATAAAATAAGTTTTTGTATCGCTGATGTTTCAGGTAAAGGGGTTGCCGGCGCAATGATTATGGCTAATTTTCAAGCTCTGGTACAAAATTTAGGTCAGCAATACAGAGATCTAGAAACCTTAGTCATTGCTCTGAACCAAACGGTACTAAAAATTACCAAAGGAGAAAAATATCTTACTTTATTTATGGCAGTTGTAGATTTAGAAAAAAAAATACTCAATTATGTTAACGCTGGCCATATACCACCGTTATTAATAACAAAGGATAAATGTATAGAACTTAAGGCCACTTCAACAATTATTGGTCATTTTGAAGAGTTGCCAGAAATTAAAGAGGGACAGGTGGAATTATCGGAAGATTGTGTATTGGTCGCTTTTACTGATGGATTGATCGATATTAAGAACAAACAGGGCACTAATTTTACAACTCAGTTGTTAAAGAAGCATGTCATTCAGAACTACTCAGAGGAAGCCTCAGCATTATCAGACAGTATTATGAAAAAAATACTGGATTATAGCGATGGGACAGAAATTCCGGATGACATAGCTATACTTTGTTTTAAATATTATAAAAATGAAAAGTAAGTGGATTGCTGCAGGATTGGCCTTTTTAGGAGGTTCATGGGGTGTACACAAATTTTATCTTAAGCAACCTGAATTAGGTTTACTCTATATTGGTTTAAAAATATTTATCTCATTTTCCTTATTAGGTTTGAGCATAAGCGGTTTACTGGGATTTTATGATGCTTTCAAACTTATTATGATGACAGATGATGAATTTAATCAAAAATACAATAGTAGAAATTACAAGGATCGATATGGAAACCGAAGAAAAGAGACACCAAATCAAAATAAACGACAAGGAAAATATATACTTCTTGATGAAGATGAAGTTACAACACAAAGAAGCCAAACAGGAATATTCGATAAGTTTAGAAAACAGAAAGAAGCAGAAACTTTAAAACAGGCAGGGATTAGGAAGTTGAAAGATTATGATATTAATAGCGCTATAGAAAATTTTACAAAAGCGCTTGAAAAAAACAGCGATGACTTTGCAATTCATTTTAATCTTGCTTGTGCTTATTCTATGAATGAAAACGCATTATTGGCATTTAAGCATTTAGATCTAGCAGTTTCTCTTGGCTTTAAAGAAGGCAGTAAAATAATAAATCAAGATGAGCTTGCCTACATCAGGATAATTCCAACGTTTGAAAAATTTCGATTAAATCAATTTCGATTAACGCAAGAAATGGTTGAAGAAATCAAATCAAGAGAAATTAATCTACTGGAAGAAATTAAGAAGCAGAAGGAAAAAGCAATACCTGAATTTAAAAGTAGTTATAGTACTTTATTCCAAGAACAACTAAGAGAAGATTATAAATAATGTTTATCAATCAAATTTGCAAAGAACTTCCTGAACTTAGCAGTAGTCAAACACTGGAACAAGTTCTTCCACTATTTAAATTGCATGATGTTTTGCATTTACCAATAGTTGATGAGACCAATTTTGTTGGATTGTTAAGTCTTGATAAAATAGAGCACTTAGACCATACATTAAGAATTGAACAAATAGCTGACACCTTCAATGAAACTATAAATGAGAATGATCCATTTTATAAAATATGGCTATTTATAGCTATAAATAATCTAAGTGTTGTACCTATAATAAATCTAGAAAACAAATACATTGGAAGCATTAAAACTGATGACATAGTAAAAGAATTTGAAAGACAATTCGATCTAAAAGAAGATGGAAGTATTATTGTATTTGCAATTAAAAAAATAAATTATTCATTTTCTGTTCTTGCTTCGATGGCCGAAGAACTTCATATACTTATTGAGAGTATGTTTATTTTGAATCAAGAATTGCAAGAAGAGATAATTATTTCATTGCGAATAAACACGAATAGTGTTGAGCAATTTAAAAATGCATTAGTCAGACACAATATGGATATTTTGATGATATATTCGAAAAGTAATAAATTTGAACATTTAAAAGAGCGATATGATGAATTAATGTATTACCTAAATGTTTAGAAATCGAAAGACAAACATACTTTTTATTTTATTTTATTTATTCTGTCAAAACGGTTTTATTTCTGCGCAGACAAGCTGTGCATATTTTATAATAAAAAAAATTGATATTAATGGCAATGAAAAAACCAAGCAAGCCTTAATATTATTTGAATCCGGGTTAAATGAAAACGACACCATTTTCATTGATAAATTTCTTAAGATAATAGAATCTGCTAAATCTAATATAAAAAGAACTGGACTTTTTTCAAGTGTTGAAATTGAATACGTACTGGACATTGAAAATTCATGCTATATAGATTTAACCATTCAATTGGAAGAAAACTGGTTGTTGTTCCCTTCAGTAATATTGGAATTTGCAGACAGAAATTTTAGTGTTTGGTGGAATGAGTTTAACCATGACCCTGACAGATTGAATTATGGAATTAGTTTAATTCATAACAATCTCACTGGTCGTAAGGACGTACTTAAATTGAAATTTGTACGGGGTTACTCAGATAAATACGAATTGACCTGGAGCAGACCATATTTAGGAAAAAATAAAAACCTAGAGCTTGGATTTCAAGCAAGCTACATTCAAAATAAAGAAGCGCCAATTGGATTAAATAAAAGCGTATTGCAATTTTATTCTATTGAAGGTAAAAATAGTCTTTTTAAGTATTCACTTTTTTCTTACTTGGCTTATAATTTTAACAGGCAAACAAAGTTATCTTTTTATCAAAGCTGGAATAGTGTCGAAGCTTTAGACAGCGTTGCATATTTATTTCCGGATTATTTATTAGATGGTAAAAAATATCAAACTGCATATAGGTTAAGATTGAATTATAGATACAACAGTCTAAATGAGCCACTAAGTCCAACAAAAGGATGGTTTTTTGAAATTGAAAATCGGTATAATTTATTAAAGACAACTAAGCATTATTATTATTCTGACTTATTTTTTCATTGTGAAAGAGCCATTAAATTGAATGGAAAGTTTAGATATTTCGGAAAATTACAATCACAAGTTTCTATAATTAGGGATAAGCCTCCATTTAATCAGTATAAAGGAATCGGTGTAGATCAAGTGGATTTAGATGGCTTCGAATTATACTTTATTCCGGGAATGGATTTTTTAAATATTAATCAAGGAATTTATTTTAAACTCTTTAATTATAAAAGGTCATTTTTTAAATTTCTTAGTAAGGAACCTAAAATAAAAATAAATCTAGCTACTGAATTGCTGTTTAAGGTTGGATTAGCATATTCAAATGATCCATTTTATTCTAAAATGAATACCTTAGCAAATCGTAGTTTGGGCAGTATAAGCTCAGGAATTTCGATAAATGTCAATAGCATTTTAAAACTTGAAGCACAATATTCCGTTAATCATTTAGGAGATAAAGGAGTATATTTTCACACTATTAGATCTTTTTAAATGAAGATATTCATTTTTGGACAAAAACTTAGACAAGAGGACTTTACTCATTTACGGAGTTTGTTAACTCAACTTCGTGAGCAAAAAATTGAAACAAAGATTTTTGATGAATACCTGAATGAAATACCTGAGGACCTAAAACCAGCTTATTTAGATAAAACATGGTCAAGTTATTCAGATTTAATACAAGAAAGGCCAAATGTCATTCTTTGTTTAGGCGGAGATGGCACTATGTTACAGGCTATTACTTACGTTCGAGATTCTGGTGTTCCTTTAATGGGTATAAATATGGGTCGACTGGGTTTCTTAGCCAGTATAGAAAAAAAATTAATTCCTGATGCGATTTATCAATTAATCAATGGAATGTATACTGTTGAAGAAAGAAGTCTTCTTCAATTAGAAAGCAATTTATCGCTATTTGGTGAAATCCCCATTGCAATGAATGATGTGACAATTCTCAAAAGAGATAATTCATCCATGATAACGATTCGAGCTTTTATTAATGGGGACTTACTCAATTCTTATTGGGCTGATGGATTAATTATTGCAAGCCCTACCGGATCTACAGGTTATTCCTTGTCCTGTGGAGGCCCAATAATTTTTCCGAATTCTTCAAATATTGTGATTACTCCAGTTGCACCGCATAATCTAAATGTTAGGCCAATTGTACTATCGGACGATTCAATACTCTCTTTCGAAGTTGAAGGCCGAATAGATAGTTTTTTATGTACAATGGATTCGAGAGTAGAAGTTATTAGTTCAAAACATCAAATTGCCATCAGAAAATGCAATTACAAGATAAAATTAATTCAATTAAGACCAGGAAGCTTTTTGAGTACTTTGCAATCAAAGTTATATTGGGGACTTGATCAAAGAAATTAAAAATGATGAAGACGAGTCTACATTTGAATGGAAATGAGTATTCAATAAATCTAGAAAAGGGAATTGAAATTTCAATTCCTTTTCATGGTGGAATAGATCAGGTTAATTGTTTTTATGCACCAATATTTAGTGTTGATGCGGTAAGAATGAAAAGTTTTATTGGATCTGTTGCAGAAGGAGGACCTGTCAATTTCACAAATGTGAAAATCAATGTACATGGAAATGGAACGCATACGGAATGTTTTGGTCATATTAGCAAAGAGTTTAATTCTGTAAATAAATTATTTTCGAAATATTTTTTCACTAATACACTCATAAGTATTTATCCAACAAAATTGGAAAACGGTGATATGTGTATAGAAAAAGAAACCCTGCATGCGTTCCTTGATGACTATAAGACAGAAGCATTAACAATAAGATGTCTGCCAAATACTGAACATAAAAAGAATAGAAAATATTCAGGAACAAATCCCTGTTACATTTCACCGGATGCAATGAAGTATATTGTAGAACTTGGTGTTAAGCATTTGTTGGTTGATTTTCCTTCCGTTGATCGAGAAGAAGATGGAGGCAAACTTGAATCACACAAAATTTTCTGGTCAAGTGACAGATGGAAAGATTGTACAATTACAGAACTTATTTTTGTTCCTGATGAAATTTCCGATGGAGAAAATATACTTCATTTACAGCTCGCAGATTTAGTGCTAGATGCCGTTCCCTCTAGACCTATTATTTATGAAATAATAAAATGAACACGAACAGGAAAAATACAATTAAATTCTCTGAATTATTTCAGAAATTTCGTCGTATTCCCTACGAAGGTTATAACGAATATATTGCGTTTTGCAAATTTCACTTCAAAGAAATTCAAGATCTACAATTTGAAGAATACATTGAAATTAAGTTTGCTTATATTAAAGCTATATATAATATAGATGGATCATTTTTATTCTATAAAGTAGTTGATCAAACAATATTTGAAATACTCAACCAACAAGCATTTTCAGAGCAGTATAGGAATATTTATAAGCAAATTTTATTGCTGAAAGCAAAACGACTTCTCGAAGAAAAAAAAATACTTGCTGCAAAAAAAATTTACATCAGTGTATTTTCCATAGACAGGTTTGATCCTGTAGTCGAAAGAAAACTATATCATATTATTTTGAAACAAAAATTCTATTCACAGATTAGAAGTTTTGGAATTACTGTGATAGCTTTAATAATAACACTTGTGCTGTCTATTTCAATCAACTTTTTTATAATCCCTTTTCTACCTGAGTATGAAGCACTATTTAAATATCTGGCGTTTACATTTTTCTTAGTGTCGATTTGTATTTTCTCAACAAGTTCACTTCTCGCTTATTATAGAGCAAAGAAAGAGCTCTTTCAAATTCGAAATAATAATTTAGAAAAAGAGTAAGAAATTTAGTCCCAAAAATTTGAAACGACTAAATTAATTAGATGATTTTTTGTGAGCACTAACAAACTTCGAATCCTTTATAAAAAATCGCCAAGGCCATAGTGCACTTTCACCTGCAGATTCAACTCCAATTCGAGTAGATTGGTCAATTTCACTCTCTAAATAGTTTTTTTGAATATCATGAATTTGAATAGTAGAATTCACTTTATGCAATAGGATATTGTTATGCAATTTATTAATACCAAATGCCATGGATAAGGATCCCGGACCCTTGGTAATAGTATTTTGAAAAGTTGCATGTGACCTTCTTTTCATCATTATTTCTATTCCCTCAATAGGTTCAATGGCTCTTACTAGTACCGCATGTGCCTTATCTGCAGGAGCAGTAACAACATTAAATAAATAATGAACACCATAGCAAATATAAACATAGGAACATCCGCCATGATTGTACATGGTAGTATTTCTGGGTGTAATCTTATTGAGATAAGAATGAGATGCTTTATCATCAGGACCTCTGTAAGCTTCCGTTTCAACAATGATTCCTGAAGTATAAAAATTGTCGATCTTCGTGATCAACATTTTTCCAAGAAGATTTTTTGCAAGGAAACAAACATCTTCATTTAGAAAATAATCTTCGTTAAGAATCATAAACTGATCATTATTTTATAAAAAGTGTCTCTAACTGGATCCAATATTAAATGGGTATAAAAATAAAAAAGAAATGAGTACTTTAGTTAGCAGAATAAAATCACAAATTAAGAATAATCTATTCTTTAATAATGGAACAATCGAGAAACAATTATTTATCTAAACTTGCTTCAATACTTAATCCGATTTCATCAATTCCGGGAATTTCAGCAATTCTTGAATAAGGAGAAATGATTAGTGAATAATCTCCAGGTTTTGGGAAGTATATATGACTTGCCAATACAATATTTAGCTTACAATTACCAAAAGTACAACTGCCAAAAGGAATACCTTTATTGTCCAAAAATTCTAATGAAACTATCTGTTCAGTGAAACTAGAATCTGGAGAAATGCTGGTACATTTTACATAAATATTTTGTGTAGGAATCTTATCTGTATGTTTAATGCTTATGATAAGATCATATTTAGTCAAACTATCTTTACAATTCCATTTAAAAGTAATAGCTTGATTTTCATTCCATGAAGAATTTACAATTTTTTTACTCTCAGAAATTAAGTTGCCTTTTGAACAGGAAAGTAGAAAGATACTCAGAGCAAAAAAAAGAAGTTTATGCATTGAAAAATTCTTTCATTCTATCAAAAAAGCCTCTTTCTTCTTCTGTTGGATTTGGTTTAAAATTGTTCCATCCTTTCATTTTCGCAAGAACGCTTTTCTCTTCATCGCTAAGATGTTTTGGGGTCCAAATATTTAGATGAATTAATAAATCTCCTTTTTCATAGGATTGAACGGATGGAAGACCAAGACCCTTTAATCTGAATGTTTTGCCACTTTGTGATCCAGGCGGAATTTTTACTTTTACAGTACTATTGAGACTTGGAATTTCAATATGATCCCCAAGTGCCGCATCAGCAAAATTGACAAATAAGTCAAAGTGCAAATTCGAACCATCTCTTAGAAAAGACTTATGTTCTTTCTGTTCTATACTTATTAATAAATCTCCTGCAGGTCCACCATTTGTTCCAGCATTTCCTTTTCCGCGCATAGACAATTGCATATTATCATCTACTCCTGCTGGTATTTGTATTTCAATGGTTTCTTCGCCAAGTTCAACTCCTGATCCTTTGCAGGATGTACATGAATTCGAAATTGTTTGTCCCTTACCATTACAACTTGGACAGGCAGTTGTAGTTTGCATTTGTCCTAGAAAGGTATTTTTTACCTGTCGAACATAACCTGAACCATTACATGTGCCACAGGTTTTAAATGATTTGGCATCCTTACCTCCTGAACCATGACAGGTTTTACAAGCTGTTTGTTTTTTTACTTTTATTTTCTTTGTTATCCCGGTTGCAATTTCTTCAAGAGTCAGGGAAACTTTAATTCTAAGGTTTGAACCTTTTTGCCCCATACCGGATGCTCTGGATTGTTTTCCACCACCGAAAAACGATCCAAATGGTGAAGAATCTCCAAAGATATCTCCAAAATTTTCGAAGATATCGTCCATATTCATGTTTCCACCTCTTCCACCGTAGGCTGAATTAGGATCTACCCCTGCATGACCATAGCGGTCGTATTTAGCCCTTTTATCTTCATTGCTTAAGATCTCATATGCCTCAGCGGCTTCTTTGAATTTATTTTCAGCTGCAGCATTTCCAGGATTTTTATCAGGATGATATTGCATAGCCATCTTTCGATAGGCTTTCTTAATGGAGTCAGGGTCAGCATTTTTAGGCACTGATAGTATTTCGTAAAAATCCCGTTTTGACATTTGGTGGAATTATTTATTTAATCTCTTTTTATTTAATTATTTGCCCACAACAACTTTTGCAAATCTGATGATCTTATCAGAAAGCATATATCCTTTTTCAATTGTATCTATTATTTTGCCTTTCAGATTCTCTTCCGAAGTTGGAATTTCAGCAATAGCTTCGTGATTTTCTGGGTTAAAAGCAACATTTTCGGTTTGCATAGTTTTTAATCCCTTGTTTGTTAGCAAGCTTAAAAGCTTATGGTGTATTAGGCTCATTCCTTCAGGATATACGGACAAATTGCCTGTTTCTCTAGCGATCTTTTGAGCTCTTTCAAAATCATCTAGTATTGAGATAAGTTCTACAATAATGTCTTGTCCTGCGGTTTTTATTAAGTCTATCCTTTCTTTGGATGTTCTGCGTTTGAAGTTGTCAAACTCCGCATACAATCTCAAAAACTTATCCTTTTGATCACTTAACTCATTGACCTGAGATTCAGAATTGCTTTCTTGTGGCTCGTTAGTTTCTTCAGAATTCTCTTCAATAGTTTGTTCATCATTCGTTGGTTGATCAATTAGATTTTCAACTTCTTCATTATTAAGTTTGTTTTCTTCTGTCAGCATTGTTTTTTGTTATTCTTATTTACGACTGTTCAATATTGTTGCCAATTGAATATTTACGTCAAAATGTCAGTTTTTGAGTAAATTATGTGCCAGATAATCATCTAATTCCTTGACATCAGGATTGGACAATATTATTCTGGAGTCTGGACCAATCAAAAGAATGGCTGGGACCTGTTTAATTCCATATTTTTTGGCCAAAGGGCTTTCTAGCATATTCGTCAAAATTATATGATCAGGCCAAATTAAAGCATCAGATTTAATAGCTATTTCTGCAGGCTCAACTTTGTTCTCAAGAGCGACACTTAAAAACTTAATTCCTTGTGCTTGTTTAAACTTGACATTCTTGTATCTATCGTACAACATTGCAATAATTTTATTCTCTTTTCTGCAAGGCATGCACCAAGATCCCCAAAAGTTCAAAAGCAAATAGTTGTCTTTAAAATTCGCTAAGGAAATTTCATTTCCACGAAAATCAAGTTCATTAATTTCTGGAGCTTGATCTCCAAAAACGAGTGTTCTATTAAAATAAAAATACCTAACAATTAGAAAAGTGCATAGCACACCCAAGAAAAGGATAATATACTTTCGCATCTTGTTATTCTATATTCAGATCACTTAACATGCTAGCTAAAGGATCTTTAAAAACGATTCTTTGATCTACCCATTCTTTTTGAATTGTATTTGTAGAAGCGATGTAATGTAATATTAATTCGATTGCAAAATTTTGCTCATTTTTATTAAAGCGAGAAATTAAATCCTTATTCAATGGAATGCCATTTAAGATACTCATATACTTTTTCTCGGATTGATTTACATCCAATTGAATTATATTTCCTTTGTTAAACCAATCAGATGTTAAAGCATAAGGATTTGTGTTAATTTTTTTCTTCGATTCTATTTTTGGTAAAATGGTTTTTGCAACTTGTACAATAGCTTCATTAATTATCGTAAGTGCAACTTCATAAGCGCCAAGCTGCTCACCTTCGTATACGAGTTCAATCTTTCCGGTTAAGGCCGGAACAATAGAAATGAAATCACTAAGACGCGCAATTCCTTTGCTTTCTTTATTAATTAATAATCTTCTTTCAACAGCACTATATAACAATTCCAATGCGGATATGCTCAGCCTTGCTGAAACCCCACTCTTCTGATCTACCAATTCACTTTCTCTTGCTGAAAAAGAAATATTCTCAAGAATTTGAGCTAATAATTCAGGAATAAAAATTTTTTTCTTTTTCTCTAAATTAATTTGAGCTTCCTGAAAAGTAATGTTTAACGCTGTTGCAATATCTTCAGGATAATGTGTTAGAATTTGAGATTCAATTCGATCTTTTAGCGGAGTAATAATATTTCCTCTTTGTGTATAATCTTCAGGATTTGCTGTGAATACAAAAAGCAAATTAAGAGGCAATTTCAATTTAAATCCTCGAATTTGTAAATCATTTTCTTCCAGGATATTAAATAATGCAACTTGAATTCTTGTTTGTAAATCGGGCAACTCATTAATAACAAAAATGGAGCGATTAGATCTTGGTATCAATCCAAAATGTATTGCATATTCATCAGAGAAATCAATTTTTTTTGTTGCGGCCTTTATGGGATCTAAATCACCTAAAAGATCCGCTATACTTACATCTGGAGTAGCGAGTTTTTCTACATAACGATCGTCTCTATGAATCCAACTGATTGGTGTATTGTCACCGTGTTGAAGAATCTGCTCTCTTCCGTACTTCGATATGGGATTGAATGGATCATCATTAACTTCACTGCCTTTTATTATTGGAATATTCTCATCAAGTAAGTGAATCATTAATCTTGCAATTCTTGTTTTAGCCTGACCTCTTAAGCCAAGTAATAGAATATTATGACCACTTAACAAAGCTCTTTCTACATCAGGAATTACAGTGTCTTCATATCCAAATATTCCTTCAAAAGTTTTTTCTTTATTTGAAATTTTTTGAATGAGGTTATCTCGAATTTCCTCATGAATACTTTTAACTTTATAATTCGTTTTTTTAAGTTCTCCTAAATTTTTTGCCAACATTTATTTCTTTGTTTTTTTACGATTTTTCTCATAGTTAATAAAAATCTGTTCTCCCAACTTATCCAACTGGGTATAAAAAGCTTTTCCTTGTGAAGCCTTAGAAAATTCTTCAATAAATTCTATAAGATACGGATCTGTAGCCACCATAAAAGTGGTAAGTTCAATTCCCAATTTATGACATCGAGCACCCATACTAATTGTTCTGTTAATAATCTGACGATCAAGTCCAAACGAATTTTTATAATATTCTTTTCCACGTTTAATACAGGTGGGTTTACCATCTGTAATCATCAATATATTTTTATTTGGGTTCTTCCTTTTTCTCAGAATTTTAACGGCTAATTCTAATCCGGCTATAGTATTGGTATGGTATGGTCCAACTTGTAAGTAAGGAAGATCTTTTAATTCAACTTCCCATGCATCATCACCAAAAACTATGATGTCCAAACTGTCTTTAGGATATTTCAATCGAATAAATTGTGACAATGCCAACGCAACCTTTTTAGCAGGGGTTATACGGTCTTCACCATACAGAATCATGGAATGAGAAATGTCAATCATCAGAACAGTTGAACATTGACTCTGATGTAAAGTTTCACGAACAACTAGGTCGTTTTCTTCCAGTCTGAACTCATCAATTCCATGGTTAATGTGTGCATTTCTTAAAGATTCAGTGGAATCAATATTGGTAAAGGGATCTCCGAATTCGTAGGGTCTTAAATTTTCCAGTGCGTCTGAACCTTTGCCTTCTCTATGGGTGTTGTGTTTTCCGGGATTACTTTTTCTAATTTTTCCAAAAATTGATTCAAAGGCAGATTGTCTGATACTCGCATCCATTTTACTACTGGGCTTTAGAGGCAAGCCAGGCTGGGTTCTTTTAAGAAATCCCTTTTCTTCCAAATCTTTAATGAAATCTCCAATCCCATAATTTGGTTTACTAATCTGATACTGTCTATCCAATTCATTGAGCCAGCGAATGGATTCTTCAACATCTCCTCCCGTCATTTGAATCAGCTCGCTAAATATTTTAAACAATTCTTCATAAAGCGATGCTTGAGCACGATCAGTTGGATCATAGAAAAAAACTAATCCTTGAGATGCTGGAATTCTTTTAGGCATAGAAGAAAAGAACACTAATTTATTCAAATCGTTTAGGGTATCTTAAAATGCAAGAGAGAATATTACTTTTGTCACTAATAATAAAGATGAAAAAATTAATCCTCCCTGGAACAATTCCAACACAGGAACTCCATCAGTACTTATTAGGAAGCGTATCTCCAAGACCAATTGCTTTTGTAAGTACAGTAGATAATGATGGAAATGTGAATATAGCACCTTACAGTTTTTTTAATGCTTTCAGCAGCAATCCTCCGATCTTGGTCTTTTCATCAAATCGAAGAGTCCAGGGCAACACTACAAAGGACACTTTGCACAACATTATGGATTCGAAAGAATGTGTTGTAAATGTGGTTTCACATCATATTGTTAGGCAGATGATGATATGTAGCGTTGATTTTCCCAATGAAGTCAATGAATTTGAAGCCTCAGGACTGCATGAGGAAGCTTCTCAAATTGTCAAACCTCCTTTAGTTCTGGAATCACCGGTGAACATGGAGTGTAAGGTTAGAGACATTATTAGTCTTGGAACTGAAGGCGGAGCCGGTCATCTTATAATTTGTGACGTAGTCTGTATGCATATAGATGAAAAAGTACTAGATGAAGAAGGAAAAATTGACCCACACAAAATAGATTTAATGGGCAGGATGGGGAAAGCATTCTATGTTCGTGCGAGTGGAGAAGCCGTTAGTGCTATGCCACAGTCTCAGAGTTTGCCAATTATTGGATATCCAAATTTACCGTCCCATATTAGAGAAAGCAAGATTTTATCAGCCAATGACATTGGGATCTTAAGTGGACTTAAGAGTCTTCCATCAAAGACAGAAGGAATGGCATTTTACAATTCAAATTCAGAAGTTCAGCAAATTAATCTAGAAGATAAGCTAGCAGTACATAAGATGGCAAAGAGATTTATTGAACAAAATAAATTTAATGAAGCCCTTCTACTATTGGTGTGTATTGAATGATGAATAAATAAATAATAAATAGATCCCAGAGCTATATTTTGAAATTAGTCCACTGGGATTGATCTTTGCGGTCAATTGAAAAATAGAAATGGCACAAATCGAAGAAGTCTTTAAGAAATTAGTATCACATTGTAAAGAATACGGATTTATTTTCCCTTCCTCTGAAATTTACGACGGACTAAGTGCCGTCTACGATTATGGACCTTATGGATTGGAATTAAAAAACAACATCAAAACTTATTGGTGGAAAAGTATGGTTCAACTCAATGAAAATATTGTTGGACTGGATTCGGCCATATTTATGCATCCAAAAATTTGGAAAGCATCCGGTCACGTTGATGCATTCAATGATCCATTAGTAGATAATAAAGATTCCAAAAAAAGATACAGAGCAGATCAATTAATAGAAGATGCTATTTCAAAAATTGAAACAAAAGCCGCTAAGGAAATTGAAAAAGCTAAAGCGAGATTTGGAGAAAGTTTTGACGAGGAAATGTATCGAACAACGAATCCAAGAGTATTAGAATATCTTCTGAAAGCAAAAGAATTTAATGATCGACTCAATTCAGCCATGACCAACAATGATATGGATGAATTAAAAAAATTATTAGAGGATATGGAAATTGTCTGTCCTGACAGTGGTTCAAGAAATTGGACTGAAGTAAGACAGTTCAATCTCATGTTCAACACTCAACTAGGAAATATTGCAGGAGAAGAAGGAAAGCTTTATTTGAGACCTGAAACAGCACAAGGGATTTTTGTAAATTTTTTGAACGTCCAAAAAACTACTCGTCAAAAAATTCCTTTTGGAATTGCACAAATTGGAAAAGCATTTAGAAATGAGATTGTAGCAAGACAATTTATTTTTAGAATGCGCGAATTCGAACAGATGGAAATGCAGTTTTTTGTAAAGCCAGGAGAAGAATTAAAATGGTACGAACATTGGAAACAAGCCAGAATGAATTGGCATCTGGCATTAGGCACACCACAGGCTAAGTTGCGATTTCATGATCATGAAAATCTTGCACACTATGCCAACGCTGCAGTGGACATTCAATATGATTTTCCATTTGGATTTAAAGAACTCGAAGGAATACATTCCCGAACCAATTTTGATTTAAAAAGTCATCAGGAATTATCTGGAAAGAAACTTCAATACTTCGATCCGGAAGAAAATGAGAGCTATATTCCCTATGTTGTAGAAACATCATTAGGATGCGACAGAATGTTTTTAACGGTATTGAGCCAGGCCTATTCAGAAGAAATGGTTCCAGATGCTGAAGGTCAAGATGCCCAAAGAATTGTCCTAAAAATTCACCCTACTTTGGCACCAATCAAATGCGCAATTTTTCCACTGCTAAAAAACAAACCGGAACTTGTTGAAAAAGCAAAATCAATTTACGATAATTTGAAACAATCTTTTCTATGTGTGTATGATGAAAAGGATGCAATAGGAAGAAGATACAGAAGACAGGATGCTTTGGGAACTCCTTATTGTATAACGGTAGATTTTGAATCCTTAGAAAGCAATACCGTAACAGTTCGGGATAGAGATAGTCTGAAACAAGAGAGAATCGATATTGCAGACTTAGCAAGATTTGTAGAGGAAAAAATTTCCTGGAAAAATATTTTGAATTAGATATAGTTCAAAATGAAATTGGACAGTTAGTACAACAGATCATTCTATTGAATAGATTTCTTAAACGAACGATTATTGATTATATCAAAGCAGTAAATGAAGCCGAAAACTTCTAAGAAAATTTAAAAAAGAAATAGACTAAGATGATAACAGCAAGCGAATATTTAAAAAAAGAAATTGGAAAAGCAGGAAGTCCAGAACGAGAAAAGTTTAAAGAAAAGTCCTATGCATATTATTTGAGTGAAATTCTTAAATCAAGAAAAAAACAACTCTAATCGAGTCAAAACGAATTTGTAATTAAAGTTGGCAAAAAGACCTTATATCTGAAGGATTGAAAACGGAGATGATCTAAGAATCTCAAATTTTATCCAAATAACGAATGTTTTAGGACTAAACTTCGAACTAAAACCAACTTAAGAAGTACAGAGCAAATCAAGTCCAATGCTAGGCCAAACTTGAGTCGATGGAATGACTAATATTATTTACTTAAATAATAGAGATTAAAAAATAAAGTATACTGCTCATGAATGATAAAGGTCTATGTTAGTTTGCAGCTTAGAACCTAGCACCCCTAATAAGCAAAGGCTTTTTATCTGGGTCAGCCAACCATTGTTCTAAACTCTTGTCTATTAGTCTTTTATAATACATTGGTAAAAAATACAAGGGATAAAAATTCAAATATTAATAAAAATACAAGGGATAAAGTTCAGTTACAGTTATTTAATAAGATAAATTTATTGAGAAAGGCAGATTGGTAAAGCCTAAATCATTTCTAAATTCTTAGTTGTAAATAAATTTTAAGACAATTGAAAATTCCTCGTGTTATTGTATAATACCATTAACATGGAGTTGATAGAAGCACCATAAAAATTACTATTACTTGAACTTATCTTTACGCCATGATCCGCAATTTAAAATTATACAACAGCTTATCCAGAGAGAAGGAAGATTTTAAACCCATTCAAGAAGGAAGAATTGGCATGTACGTTTGTGGACCAACAGTTTACAGCGACGTTCATCTCGGTAATTGTAGAACCTTTGTTTCCTTTGATATTGTGTATCGATACTTATTGTATGCGGGTTATAAAGTAAGATATGTAAGAAACATAACTGATGTTGGACATCTGTTGGACGATGGTGAAGATAGAATGTCAAAAGGTGCCAGACTTGATCAACTGGAGCCAATGGAAGTTGCACAACGTTACACTGTAGGTTTTCATGACATGATGCAAACTTTTAACACACTTGCACCAAGCATTGAACCACGCGCAACGGGTCATATTATTGAACAGATAAAAATGATTGAGGATATTCTGGCAAGAGGATTTGCCTATGAAAAGGATGGATCTGTTTATTTTAATACGCCAAAGTACATTGCTGAAGGAAATCCCTATGGAGAATTAAGTGGGAGAATTATTGAAGATCTAATCAATGAGTCAAGAGCCAACTTAAAAAAACAAGACGAGAAAAATCATCCGGCTGACTTTGCACTGTGGATAAAGGCTTCTGAAGAACATATAATGAGATGGCCTTCACCCTGGTCGATTGGATTTCCGGGTTGGCATTTAGAATGTTCAGCAATGAGCACTAAATACCTAGGAGAGCAATTTGACATTCACGGAGGAGGAAACGATCTTAAATTTCCACATCATGAAAATGAGATTGCACAATCCATTGGAGCTTGCGGAAAAGCACCATCCAAGTATTGGATTCATACAAACATGCTTTTACTCAATGGACGAAAAATGTCTAAAAGTGAAGGAAATACCATCTCCCCAATGGAGCTATTTACGGGGAATAGTCAGCATGTAAGCAAAGGGTATAGTCCTATGACCGTGAAATTCTTTTTTCTTCAAGCACACTACAGAAGCCCATTAGATATTACAGACGAAGCTTTACTGGGTGCTGAAAAAGGTTTTAAACGATTAATGGATGCTGTGAAAAACCTTGATTCAATTAATACTGAGTTTAATTCCAAACCCGGATCAAAAGATGCTGAGATAGAAGGTCTTCTTGAAACCAGTAAATCACATATGGATGATGACTTTAATATTCCGAATGCATTAGCTACAATTTTTGAACTTGTTAGCACAATAAATTCTATTAAAGACGGACATTTATCAGGCTTAGAAATTAATTCTGAAACATGGAACAGACTTAAAAATCATTTTAAAAGCTTCGTCTTAGAGGTATTTGCTTTAAAAAATGATTTGGATGAGAGTAGCTCTAAATCAATGGATGGATTAATGAAATTAATTCTTGAGCTAAGGAAGGATGTTAGAGACCGAAAAGACTGGTCTACAGCGGATAAAATCAGAGACAGTTTAAAGGAGGCAGGAATTCAAGTTAATGATGGAAAGGAAGGAACCAGCTGGGGATTTTTATAATGGAAAATGAGAATATTAATTTTAATACAACTGATATTAGGATTACTTTACATCGATTGTAAGGAAAAAGATTGTCCGGAGGTTAATCAGAAGTTTCCAAACTTTTCTCCGATGAAATGGATGCAATCCTCTGAGTTGACTATCACTAATTTAAAAGGGAAGGTTGTTTTATTAAGATGGTGGACAGATAATTGTAGCTTTTGTATTAACACTTCCGAATCTTTGAATACTTGGTATAGTTCTTATCATTCCAAGGGTTTGGAAATTATAGGATTGTATCATCCAAAACCAAAAGGAAGACGCCCAAGTACGGAGGAAATTAAGCAATACATAATTGAAAAAGAGTTTCAATTTCCAATTGCACTCGACCTTAATTGGAGAAATTTAGACCGCTTTTGGTTTAATTGTGGTAATAAGGACTTCACCTCAGTAAGCTTTTTATTGGATAAAAAAGGAGTCATCAGAATTATTCATCCCGGAGGTGAGTATCACGAAGAAGTTGAAGAAGGCCATGAGACTTGTGTCCGAGACTATCATCAAATTGATTCTACTATTAGACTACTTTTATCAGAAGAGTAATAAATTCGCTTAAAGTCTCATTATAATATCAAATATTTTAACAAAATTTCCATATTTTTTGGATATTTACCTTCATAGTTTAAATAGATAAGGATATGAAAACCAATATATTATTCCATAGCCCCACTGTAGCTATCCCCAACTTGGTAAAAAACCTAGCCACTATAAACGGAGTTCCGTATGAAATAAAACCCGGAGAAACCATTCTCCAATTTGTTCGTCGGTATTTTGAAAAAGATAGTATTCCAACTTTATGTGATGCGGCAAATCTTGAAACATTTGGTTCGTGCAGAGTTTGCAGTGTTGAAGTTTCACGTTTAGGAAATGCTGCTGTTAGAACAGTTGCGGCATGTCATACACCGGTTGAGGAAGGAATGATTATTCAAACAGAATCGCCTTCTATTCAGAAACTAAGAAAAAATATTATTGAATTAGTCCTGACAGATCATCCACTAGACTGTCTTACTTGTGAAGTAAATGGAAATTGTGAGTTGCAGGATACCGCAGCGAGAGTTGGTATTCGAAAAGTAAGATATCCTGAAGGTAAGAATCATTTAAATAGAGAAAAGGACAACAGCCATCCATATATGACCTCAGATATGAGTAAATGTATTATGTGCTATCGATGTGTTAGAGCTTGTGATGAAGTACAGGGACAGATGGTTTTAAGTGTGATGGGAAGAGGCTTTGATGCACAAATTATTAAAGGAGCAAATGAATCTTTTTTTGAATCGGAATGTGTGAGTTGCGGCGCTTGCGCACAGGCATGCCCGACATCAGCAATTTCAGATGTCTTCCAATCAAAAGCATTGGTTGGACAAGATAAAGTGAGAACAGTGTGTACCTACTGTGGAGTGGGATGTAATTTGGAAGTTAGTGTAAAGAGTGGAGAAATATTAAGCATTCAGGCACCTTATGATGCAGATGTAAATAGTGGACATACTTGTTTGAAAGGTAGATTTGCATTTAAATTCTATAAACATCCAGAAAGATTACAATTTCCAATGATTCGCAAAAACGGAGAATTGGAAAGAGTGAGTTGGGATGAAGCCTATGATTTTATTGTAGCTAAATTAACAGAAATAAAAACTAAATATGGGCCTAATTCAATTGGTGGAATTTCGTCTGCAAGATGCACCAATGAAGAAAATTATTTAGTACAAAAATTTATTCGTGCAGTAATTGGAACAAATAATATTGATGGTTGTGCAAGAGTATGCCATTCACCAACAGCACTTGGAATGCAAAGAACTTTTGGTACCGGCGCAGCAACAAATTCTGTTGAAGATCTAAAACATACCAATGCTATAATGATCATTGGTGCCAACCCGACAGATGGACATCCTGTTACGGGTTCTAAATTGAGACAATTTGCAATGAAAGGTAAAACTTGCATTGTAATTGACCCGAGAAGAACAGAAATTGCCAAATATGCAACACATCACTTGCAATTAAGACCGGGTACGAATGTTGCAGTTTTAAATATGATGTTGTATCATATAATAAAAGAAGATTTAGTTGCACAAGATTTCATAGATACAAGAACAGAAGGCTTTCAAGATTTTAAGGAAAATATTTTAAAATTAAATATTAAAGCACTCGAAGATGTATCAGGAATCCGAAGTGAAGAAGCGCGTTCAGCGGCAATAGCTTATGCAAGTGCAGGAAATGCCATGTCGTTTCATGGTCTTGGTGTTACAGAACATTATCAGGGAACTTATACCGTAATGTTAATTGCAGATCTTGCCATGATTACCGGAAATATTGGAAGACCTGGAGTTGGTGTGAATCCATTAAGAGGTCAGAATAATGTGCAAGGTATGGCAGATATGGGTGTTCAACCTTATCAAGGAGCCGGATATTATGACATTACACTTCCAGAGATCAAACAAAAATACAGTGATTTTTATGGTGCAGATATTCCATCTGATATTGGATTAAAAATTCCTGAAATGTACAATGCCGCAATTGCTGGAAAATTTAAAGCATTGTATGTTGTAGGTGAAGACATGGCACAATCTGATCCGAATACCAATAAAGTAATTCAAGCATTAGAGTCCTTAGAATTATTGATCGTTCAGGAATTGTTTATGACTGAAACAGCAAAGTATGCACATGTGGTTTTACCTGGAGCAAGTTTCTTTGAAAAAGAAGGAACGTTTACTAATGGTGAAAGGAGAATTCAAAAAGTGCAAAAAGTTGTAGAACCCATCGGAGAATCAAAAGCTGATGGACAGATTACGATTGACCTCATGAACAGAATGGGATATAAACAAGCGGACTATGCAGCGAAACCGTTACTAGAAGAAATTTCACAAATTGTGCCTTTTTTTGCAGGAGTTACATGGGATACACTTGGCGACAATGGTAAGCAATGGCCTGTATTAGAAGATGGAACAGATACTAAAATTCTACACGTAAATGAGTTCAAAAGAGGGAAAGGAAAATTTGTCTTCAAAGATTATGTCGAGTCTCCTGAAATTATTGAACACGGTGAAGAATTTCCTTTTATTCTTACAACCAATAGAGTATTGGAGCATTACAATGCCGGAACAATGACGCGTCGCACAGGAAATAGTGATATTATTACTGAAGACATACTTATGATTAATCCGGAGGATGCTTATCGCAATGATATTGAAGAAGCTGAAAAGATTGTGATTGAGTCTGCACGCGGCGAAGTCAAAATTAAAGTACACATTACAGATGAAGTGAAACCAGGTATCCTCAGTACTACATTTCACTTTCCAGAGTTGATGCTGAATATTGTTACTTCAGATGTCAGTGATGAAATTGCCAAATGTCCGGAATATAAAGTAGTGAGTGTGAGAATTAGGAAGTTAGAACATTCCTTATAGGCAATTTTAAAACATAATGAGAGTTATTTGGATATTGCATTTAGCAATAATCGTAATAATAATCTGTAAAAGTATAATTAAAAAATCGTTAGTAGAAAAACATTCTATGTTTGTCAAGCCAAACTGAATATGAGCAAAAGGTTTCAATTTAAAAATGGATGATATTTTCTTTCAGCAGCTTAGTTAATTTTGAAAGAATGAATTGGTAAGTTTGGATGAAATAAAAGTATACTATAAAAACAAAAAGCAATAAAAAATATGAAAACAATCTTTACTTTAATTACCCTCTTATTAATAAACTTCGCAAATAATGCGCAAAATATTGTAATACATAAAGATTTAGCACCAGGAATAGACCATGGAATTTATTATTATGGTTTCGAATATGCCCAGACCGATAAATTTATGTACTTTCAAGGACGACCAAATTTTACAACAGGCCTGTATCGGACAAATGGTAATCTTGGACATGTAGAATCATTACCTTTTAATGATACTATTTTTAATATTAAGTTGATTACAGCTTCAGGTACAAAAATATATTTCACTGGAATTGGTGATCATAAATCTCTATATTGTTATGATGAGCTCTCAGGATCAATTCAGAATTTGTTAAGTACAAAAGGTGGTGATGATTATAAGATCGTTTCTATGAGTGGCAATGCAGCGTTGTTGATTAGATCTAATACTTTTATGATTAGTAGACCAAATGAAATCTGGTATACAGATGGATCGGTTTCAAATACTAAAAAAATATACGAATCGGATCAATTTCCTTCGATTCTTCAATATTCAAAATTTGGAGAATCATTAATTATTTCAGACAATAGTACAAATATCACACAAGCTGAAGCTATTATTAGCGATGGAACCATAATTGGAACAATGACCGTTAAAGACGCAATTAAATCTAGACTTAATCTTGAAAATGTAGATGATGCAATTGGTCTGGGTAATAAGATGTTTATATTTGGAAAGAAATTGGAAAACGGTTCTACAAAGTACACTAATTATATCCTTTCAATTTCCGCAATTAAAGATTTAGGTTATCTTGGAAATTTCAAAAATGTTTTTGCAACTGGTAAATATTATGTATTGCATGTAGGAACAGAACTTTATTCTTATGATACTATAAAAGATAAATCACTTTTAATAACTGACATTGCAGGTACACAATATTTAAAATCTTTTAAAGATAATTTGTTTTTTACTTTGAATGGTTCAACTAAGAAAGAGCTGTGGCAAACAGATGGTAGTCTTGCAGGTACTCTTCAAGTAAGTGATGATATTGGAAAAACATTTTTGAATGTATTCAATATTGGAAATTTCGGAAATAAAATTCATTATCTAAGAAGTCTAACTGAAGTTGAATTGTGGGAATATGATATGTTGAGCAAGCAAAATAGAAAGCTAACAAACCTATTTACAAGTTCGCCAATTATCTATGAACCTTCATTAATATATTTTAAAAACAAACTTTTCTTTGCTAAAGAAACTAAAGAAACAGGTAGTGAACTATGGGTTTATTCGGACCTAAATAGTAGCACTTTTAATCAACAAAGAGATAATATTCAATTTGCTCAATACAATTCAGTATACAATGAACTAGTACTACTTGAAAATTTAGATAATCAAAAGATTAATATAGAATTGATAAATATAAATGGTGCTATTCTAAAGCAGTGGATAAATTATCAAGGGAAGAAATTGAGTTTAGAAAACTATTTACCTTCTGAAGGAGTATTTTTAATCAAAATCAATTCAAAAGACAAATACCAATTATTAAAGATAGTAAAAAATTAATGGAATTATTTTCACCACCAAGCATCTTCAAAATGTTCTAATTGGTGCGTACCATCTTTATTCATCAGAATTGAAATGATATCAAATCGTATGGCCCATTGGTAATTAATTTTTTTCATATATTCATTGGCAGCATCTTGAATAAGGGAAACCTTATAAGAATTAATGAATTCTTCCGGCTTTCCAAAAAAATCTGTAGATCTTGTTTTTACTTCAACGAAAACAAGCGTATCGCTGTCTTTAGCAATGATGTCAATTTCCGCCCTGCTAAATCGCCAATTGGTCTCTAAAATGCTATAGTTTTTATTCGTAATTAAGAAATCCTGAGCAATTTTTTCTCCCAATTTACCGATATCATTATGGTTACTCAATATATTACATTTGCATTTTAAATAACAAGGTAAAGATATGTTAGAAATGGTCAAGCGGTTTCCGGATCAACTCAGGGAAGCAATGAAAATTGGAGCAAATGCCAATATTAGAAAGTCAATTGAAAAAGCAGGACTAGTTTATGTTACAGGTATGGGAGGCTCAGGAATCGGAGCTGATTTTGTCTCCTCATTCATTAAATCAAGCTGCTCCATTCCATATTTGGTTAATAAAGATTATGAAGCGCCGGCATACATTCAAGAATCTAGTATAGTTATCGCATCTAGTTACTCCGGGAATACAGAAGAAACGATTGCTAATGTTAAGAGTTGTATAGCATCCGGTGCTAAGATTATTTGTGTTGCGTCAGGAGGTAAAATCATCGAATTGGCTAGAGAAAATAATTTAGATTATGTTTTGCTTCCTGAAGGTTGGTCATCACCAAGAGCCTGTCTAGGATATAGTCTTGTTGTGCAGTTATATATTCTTTATAAACTGGGATTAATAACGGACAAATTCGAAAAAGAATTGGTGGATGCGATTTCGCTTCTTAAGACTGAAAGTCAGTCAATACAGGAGAAGGCCAGACATTTAGCCTCAAATTTATTCAATAAAATGAATATCATTTATTCCACAAATAGAATAGAACCAGTTGCCGTAAGGTTTAGACAACAGATTAATGAAAATGCAAAAAACTTGTGTTGGCATCATGTCATTCCAGAAATGAACCACAATGAATTAGTGGGTTGGAGAGCGCATATTCCTTCCGCAAATGTGATCTTTTTGCGAAATTCAGATGATAGCACAAAGAACCAGCATCGCATAGAACTCACCAAAGAAATTGTTAGTCATTATGCCGGAAGTTGTATAGAAGTATATTCAAGAGGAAGCTCTCTTATTGAAAAGAGTTTATATCTGGTTCACCTTTTAGATTACACCAGTGTATTTCTAGCGGAGCTAAACAAGGTTGACCCAGTTGAGGTTAAAGTCATTGACTTTCTAAAAAGTGAGCTGCTACACTGAGCTTAATTGGTATGTTTTTTAGGTTTTCTGTGATCGTTTTTATTGCTTGAACTATTCATTCTTCCTTTCTTATCATAAAGCCCTGAACTCGGTTTACTCCTTGGTTTCACATTTTCATCAACAACTACCTGCGATCCTTCTGCAGGGCAGCCATAGCCTGTTTTACAAGAAGTAGAAAATGTGCCAAATAATAAAAACACTAAACACAGATAGAATAAAGAGCGTTTTTTCGCTTTCATGAAATAAAATTTAATAGTTGAATACTCGATTAAAACGAAATACAAGGGAGCAAAAAGTATTTATTTTCTTTAAAATATATAGAAATATAGCTCCAAAGGTATATAAATAAAGGATTTTTTAATTAAAACTACCAACACATTTAAAAAAATTACATATATTTGTTCCTGATTTAATAATTAAAATTAATATAAAAAATGAATAAAGCAGATTTAATTGAAAATGTAGCAAAAGCTGCAGAATTAACCAAAACCCAAGCTTCAACAGCAATTGATACAGTTATCGCTTCTATCGAAAAAGCCTTAAAAAAAGGAGATAAGGTGACTTTAGTTGGATTTGGAACTTTTTCAACTTCTGTTCGTAAGGCAAGAGAGGGCAGAAATCCGGCAACAGGTAAAAAAATCAAAATTCCTAAGAAAAAAGTAGTTCGCTTTAAAGTAGGTAAAACCTTATCTGAAAAGCTAAATTAATAAATCCAAAAATTAATAGAGTGCCGATTCCCAACTATTTGGGTATCGGCATTTTTAGTTTAAAAGGGTCAATTATTGTTCAAAGCGCACTTAACTGCCTAACTTAAAGTCCATTAACAAGATTATCACACAATAAAAAGGTTTAAATACAGTTGGTATTTTTACTTTTGCTAAATCAAAAAAAACAGCTATGTCTTTCAGAATTACTCTATTTTTCTTATTGTTTGTAAGCCTGGTTCAATTCAGTTATTCTCAAAAAAATGATCCAACTTTATTTTCAATAAATGGAAATCAAGTTAAAGTTTCCGAATTTGATTATATCTATAATAAAAATAATGGCAAGGATGCGAATTATACAAAAGCATCATTGGATGAATATTTAAATTTATATATTAAATTTAAGTTAAAAGTTCAGGCCGCTAGAGAAATGAGATTGGATACCATTCCTAGTTTGATAAAAGAATTAGAAGGTTACAGACAACAACTCACTACAAATTATTTAAATGATAAGGAAGTTGTTGATAAACTTGCAAGAGAAGTTTATGATAGGCAAAAAACAGACGTTTTAATAGGTCACATACTTATCAGTATTCCACAGGGAGCTAACCCATCAGATACACTTGCTGCATATAAAAAGGCAATGGAAGCCTACAACGCATTGAAAAGTTCTAAAGATTTTCAAGCCACAGCAGGAAAATATTCTGAAGATAAAAACTCTGTTATTCAAGGAGGATATTTAGGATGGTTTACAGCAATGTTACCGGATGGATTTTATTCTTTGGAGAATAAAATTTACAGTTTAAATATAGGAGAATTTACAACTCCAATCAGAACAAGATTAGGCTATCAAATTGTACAAGTTATAGATACCAGAGTTGCTAGAAGAAGAATAGAAGCTGCACATATATTAATTCGCAAAGGAGTAAAAGGAAAACCAGATGAAATGTCAAGACTGAGAGCGGATAGTATTTATAATGCTGTGAAGGGAGGGGCAAGTTTTGAAGAATTAGCAAGAATTTATAGTCAAGATAAAACGACTAATTTAACAGGTGGTAATATTGGTTTTTTTGGAATTAGCCAATTTGAGAGTAGCTTTGAAGATGCCGCGTTTGCAATTCCAAATGATGGAGAAATTTGTAAACCGGTAGAAACAAATATTGGATGGCATATAATAAAAAGATTAAGAAGAGAAGTAGAATTACCCTATGATAGAGCTAAAAGAAAAATACAAGCTGACATAACAAGGGATAGCAGATTCAAACAAGCACAAGGAAGTCTTATCGAAAAAATAAAGGCAGAAGCAGGTTACACAGAAGAAACTGCAGTCCTTGATAAGTTAGCTTCAAAAATGGATTCAAGCTATTTCACTTATAAATGGATTGCTCCGGATAATATACCAAACGAAACGATAGCATCGCTTGGAGTAAACAAAATCAATACCTTAGAATTTATTGATTATTTAAAATCTAATGCACGTCAACGTGTTCAAGGTTCGGACGATAAAAATATAAAGGCTAATCTTAAATCACTTTTGGGAGAATTTGTTTCACAGAAATGTCTTCAATATGAAGAAAATAGATTGGAAGATAAATATCCAGATTTTAAAGCTTTAATGCGCGAATACAGGGAAGGTATTTTACTTTTTGAAGCAACTAAAAATGTTGTCTGGGATAGAGCATCGGATGATTCAACCGGACTTAAAGTTTTCTATGATAAAAATAAAAGCAATTATACTTGGGATGAAAGAGCGGTCATTCATTCCGTAAATATTGATACTTCAGATGAGAAACTCGCAAACAAAATTTATAAATATTCTCAAAAGAAAGGTATCGCAAAAGCAATAGACAAATTCGATAGCAAAAAACAATTTATTTCCTATCAAAAAAATATTGTTGAGAAGAAAAATCAAGACTCGTATCAAGGACTTCAATTTGCTAAAGGATTTACAACTGCATTAACCAGAGATGCAACAAGTAAGACATATTCTTTCCGAAAAATTGATGACATCTTGCCAAAGGGATTTAAAACTATAGATGAGGCAAGAGGATTTATTATTGCAGATTATCAAGATTATTTAGAAGGTATCTGGATAAGTGATCTTAAGAATAAGTACAAGGTTGAAATTAATCAGGAAACCCTAACAAACTTGATTAGAAAATAATCATGTTAAAAAGCATTGCCATTAGTGGATTATTTTTATTTATACTATTTCTAAATTGTAAAAAAAAGGAAAGTTCAACTGAAGAAAATAAATTATTAGCTACAGAAAAATCCCATAAATTATACTTTTCCGATGCAGCTACAATGTCATTTTATACTCCTATAGACAGTAAGGATAGTATTCGAGCGCTATATTCAATAGCTGAGAATTGGTGTAAAGAGATGGTTTTTCTAGATGAGGCCAAAAAAGAAATTTCCACAGAACTAGAAATTGAAAGCCTCGTAGAAAAATATCGAAACTCACTTTATATAGATTTATTTGAAAAGAAAATAATAAAGGAAAAGGTAGACACAGTCATTACGGATGATGAATTTTTGCAGTACTATAATGATAAAAGAGCAGAATACAAACTTGATGGTCCAATCATTAAATTGCTTTATGTAAAAATTAAAAAGGAAAATCTTAATGAAAAAATATTCAAGCCATTGTGGGAAAATCCGTCATTAGAACAATTAAAACTCCTTCAAAAATATTGTGCAGATAATGCAGAAGACCAGATACTCAATGGCGATAAATGGTACAAGTGGAGTGACATCTCGTCAATATTTCCATCAAATTTGATTGATATCAATAAACTTTCAAAGGGAATGCAACAAAGCTATCATTCAAAGGATCTTTTATATTATATAAAAGTTATTGATCTTGTTAAACCGAACCAGGATCCTCCCTTCTCTTTCGTTAAAGAACAAGCAACAAAATCTATCTTGCATACAAGGAAATTGAACTTCTTAGAAGAGAAGAAAAAGAAATTATATGAAATTTGTTTAAAATCAAATTCAATCAATATTTTTATTAAATAATATTCGTAATAGAACTTAATATAATTAAAATGAAGTTATTCATTATTATGTCTTCGATTGCAGCATTTTTAATGCCAGTAATTTTGAGCGGGCAAGGCAAAAGTGTAGATAAAATAATCGCCAAAGTTGGAAGTGAAATAGTACTTTATTCTGATTGGCAAGAACAAATTTCATACATAAAAGAAAAGCAATCCTTTTTACAAGAAAGCGAAGCCTGTTCAGTATTAGAGAATATTCTTATTCAGAAATTTATGGTTCATCAGGCAAAATTGGATAGCGTGGAAGTGAATGACGATGAAATTGAAAGTCAATTAAATTCAAGGATAGAACAAATTCTTCAATATATGGGTAATGACAGCAAAAAGTTTGAAGAGTACTATGGACAAACTGTTGCGGAAGTTCGAAATAGATTTAGAGACGATTTAAAAAGCCAATTACTTACTGAAAAACTTCAAAATAAAATTGTAGGTAAGATTGTTGTGACACCAAAAGAAACAGAACATTTTTTTAATTTAATACCTAAGGATAGCATACCATATTTTAATTCGGAAGTGGAGATTGCAGAAATAGTAATTAAGCCTAAGGCAAATGAAATTGAAATAAATAAAGCAAAAGATAAACTTAGTAAAATCATTGGAAGGATAAGAGCTGGAGAGGATTTTAGCAAGCTTGCATCCTTATACTCAGATGATCTAAGCTCAGCTAAAGAAGGAGGAAATTTAGGTTGGATCAAAAGAGGAAATTTAGTTCCGGAATACGAAGCGGTAGCCTATAATCTCGAACAGGATTCAATGTCCGGCATAGTTGAATCAGAGTTTGGTTATCATTTAATTCAACTAATTGGAAGAAGAGGAAACAATATTAATACCAGACATATACTAATCAAACCCAACATTACTCAGAAGGATTATGATGAAACAAAAAGTAAATTGGAAGAAATTAAAAAGCAAATTATAAAAGACAGTTTTCCCTTTGAAGCTATGGTAAGAAAGTACAGCGATAAAAACGCAGAAACCTATAATTCAGGAGGCCAAATTGTAAATCCAAAAACTGGAAATTCTTATTTTGAAATTGCTGATCTTGAACCAGATGTTTATTTTGCAATTGATAATTTAAAAGTTGGAGAAATATCTGCAGTTATAGAAGCTAAGGAAAGAGATGGAAGTAAAAGCTTTAAAATATTCAAACTTATTTCGAGATCGACGCCACATAAGGCTAATTTGTTACAAGATTATGCTAAAATTCAGCAAGCAGCAAAAGAGCAGAAAAAAAGTGAAATTTTCAGAAATTGGTTATCTATACATGTACCAAAAATCTATAGTGAGATAGATTTAGAGGTTGCTCAAAATTGTCCCAATCTTGAATTGTGGAATAAAAAATCTAATAAAGGTTAATTTTTTTAAAAATAAAAAAAGAGATCGGTTCATACCCCCCAGCGAACCGACCTCAGAAATTGTTGTATCTCTTTTCTTGGATACTTGTCAGATTTCTCTGACAATAACATATATGCAGAAATCTTGCCAATCTTTAAAGAATGTGTAATTTTTGTAATAATATTGAAATTAACTGAGCTTCAGTTTTATAAATCATTGTAAATCAGTAAAATAGCAAATACGATTTTTTAATATTATTTTTTAATTCTAGTATAACTGAATTAAACTACGCATTCAATTTGTGCAAAAAAGCGCATTTTAAATACAAATTTTTAAGATATTGAATTAGCTCTTAGCTTGAAAAATTGAAGAGTAAAGACTAACAAGGACGATCAGTATTGCCAAAACCAAAGCAATCACTGCAATAAAATCACCATATTTGGCATAAAAGCTAATTTCATCATTAAAACTAACTCCTTGAGAAATAGCTGAATGAACACCATATCCAATTGATTTAGTAAGGTCACCTTTGGAATCAATAAAACATGTGATACCTGTATTTGCAGATCTAAAAACAGGTTTTCGAAACTCGATTGCCCTAAGCTTACTATAAGCCATGTGCTGTTTATATCCTGGAGTATCATCCCACCATCCATCGTTTGTCATTATACAAATGGCTTGGGCACCTTTCAAAATGTAATCTCTCATATAATCGCCATAAATACTTTCATAACAGATTACAGGTGCAATAACATAACCCTTACTTTCAAAAACTTGTCTTTCTTTCTGTCTTACTAGACCTTCTTTGGAACCACCTAGGATGTCTACTATTGGGTTAAGAAAAGGCAGAAATTTGCTATATGGGAATATTTCAGCTCCTGGAACGAGCTTAGATTTATTGTATAAAGGAACTTTCTCGGATCTATCTTTTAAGATGATAGCAGAATTACCAATTTCATAAGCCGTTTTTGTTCTAGGATTAACTCGAGTATAGGGAGTTGGTGCTGATCCTTCAGCTAAATAATTAATTGTAGTAACACCCATTACAATAGGAATATTGAAATGCGATTCAATAAAATCATATAACAATATGATTCTATTGTCTGAACTTATTTTGTCAGTACGAATTGGGCCACCTGAATCTCCAAAACTTGTTTCTGGAAAAACTATAAATTTTGTTTCTTTATTTATTGCAATTTCTGCAAGTCTACCCAATCTATTAATTTGATCAATTTCCGGAACGACAAACTTTTCATAATGCGGTTCATAATTTGGTTGGACCAGGCATACTTCACCATATTTACCATTTGCAATGAAGGTGTTGTATCGTATTAAAGATATCACAATTGGAAGGGTAATGAGTAAGAATAAATAGCTTAAGTAAAGTCGTTTGCTTTTTATAAAATTCCAAACAGTTGAAGTGGAAAATGAATAATCTTTTACTATCCAAGAATAAATTAGAACATTTACTAGTAATATCCATAAACTGCCTCCAAAAGTTCCGGTTATTTCATACCATTGAATAAAAGAAGGAATAGCAGACCACGCATTTCCTAAATTTAACCAAGGCCAGGAAATTTCCCAATTGAGATGAAGATATTCAAGACAAATCCAAAAACAAATAAAAGCAACTCCTCTCAATCTGGGTATCAATTTACCAACTTTCATTGAAGCGTACCAAGGTACCAACATAAAAAAAGCATTCAACCAAATAGCCACTATACCGGGAATTAGAGCTGCATTTGCGACCCAATATGTATCGTAAATATTCCAAAGAACGAATGCATTGTAGATATAGAAGGTCGAATTTATTTTTAGCTTATTGCAATAGTTTTCTAAATAAAATAAGGGTACAAATCCAATGAAAAGCAAGGGTGTCAGCCCATATGGTGGGTAACCCAAACTTAATAGTAGTGAAGAAAAAGCAGTTAGTACTAAGATTTTTTTTGAGTTTTGATGTTTTAAAATATAAACATCAACTAGAAGTACAAAGCCAATCCAAAAACTAAGAAATAAAAATAGGGGTAAATGCCTCCAAAGTTTTTCCTGAGACATAAACCACCCAATCATGATGGTTATTGAAAAACAAAGTAAGATGATTATACGATCTAACTTCTTGTTCATATTATTAAGTAATAGTAAAAATTAAATTTAATAAAAATCACACAATGATATCAACTTATTTTATTAAGTAAATTTAAAAATTGTATTAGATGTGCAAAATTTTTAATTTCTAATATCTGAGGATGCTTTGATTTTATAACTGAAGCTAAATATCCAATAAATGCTAGGGAAACCTTAGATTCCAATTTCTCTACTGCTTCAACCAACTCATCTGTAAACGCTAAAGTTGAACTTTCATTTACAAAGCTAATAATATGATTAGATTTAAAAATATCTAATGCTTCCACGATGTCTTTCACATCGGCATCATTACTTAAATACAAACCAGCAATTCCGTTTACAGCCAACATGTATTCAATAAACAATCTATTGAGTTGTTGATTCTCATGACAAGGCATTACAAGCAGAAATCGGTGAACACTGTCCTTATGAGCTTGCTCCAGTAAATTAATCTGCTGTATTATCTTTCTTTTAATTATCTGCAGCGCAAACTCTTCATGGGCTTTGCGGATTGAACCACCTAGCCACATATCATTTAATTTATCAAGTAGCGGAAGTATGAGTTCTGAAAAAGCGACGTCAAAACCATTATTTTCTATATGCTTATTAATAATGTGAATAAACTTCACTTCATCTAGGTAAAGAATGCTTAGGGTCAATGCGTCTAATGAATCTGCATTAAAATGTGCAACATCAGAATGCTGCGCAACAAGGTTTTCTAATTCATTTATTTTTAAGCTACAAATATTTGAAATTTTATAGCCCTTGTTACAAAGTAGCGCAATTCCAGTGACTTTCTTTAAATCGTGGTCATCGTAATATCTGATATTTGTAGGAGTTCTTTTAGGATGTACAAAGTCAAACCGCTTTTCCCACATACGGATGGTATGTGCTTTGATACCTGTTAGTTTTTCTAAATCCGTAATGGAATATATTGCCATTTGAAGTTTGATACTTAGGATGTGGATAACATTTAGTAGTTATTTTTGTTTAAATTAGCAAGATGAGGGATCAGAAATTAAGTATCGGCATCGTTTGTTATCCTACATATGGAGGAAGCGGAGTTGTAGCGACAGAGCTTGGAAAAGCATTGGCTTGTCAAGGTCATCAAATTCATTTTATTACCTACAAGAGACCAGCTCGACTGAGTAACTTTCAGACAAATGTGTTTTATCACGAGGTTACTAATTTTGAGTATCCATTATTTGATTATAAGCCCTATGACACTGCTTTAGCCAGTAAGATAGTCGATATCACATTGCATCACAAACTGGATATTCTTCATGTCCATTATGCGATTCCACATGCGATAATAGCATTTATAGCTAAAAGCATATTGGCATCAAAAAACAAGAGATTGCCTGTTATTACTACACTTCATGGGACAGACATAACCTTAGTTGGCCTGGACGGATCGTTTTATCCCGTTGTAGAATTTAGTATAAATCAGTCGGATCGGGTCACTACTGTTTCAGAATCTTTAAAAAGAGATACCATTAGTCAATTTAAAATCCAGAAAGATATTCATGTGATTCCAAATTTTATTGATTTTAGTAGATTTCATAGAAGCCCCAATATTGAACTTAAAAATAGCTTTGCGAAAGATGGAGAAAAAATAATTATACATATTTCCAATTTTCGAAAAGTGAAAAGAATTCCCGATATAGTTAAAACATTTGCAGAGTTAAATAAAAAAATTCCAAGTGTGCTGTTACTTGTAGGTGATGGACCTGAAAGAACTATTCTAGAAGATTTGTGCCGTGAATTAAATGTTATGGAAAAAGTAATATTTCTAGGGAAACAAGAATCTGTTGAAGAATTATTAAACATTTCAGATTTGTTTTTATTGACTTCAGAGCATGAAAGTTTTGGTTTATCAGCTTTGGAGGCAATGTCCTGTGGTGTTCCAGTAATTTCAACAAATGCCGGTGGTTTGTCTGAAGTGAATAAGGATGGATTTTCCGGATTTACTTGTGAAGTAGGAAATATTGAACAATTAACCTTAAGAAGTGAAGAAATTTTAAAATCAGAAGAATCTCAAAGAAAATTTAGCCAAAATGCGCTTAAACAGGCTGAGCAATTTGAAATAAGTAAAATACTACCTATTTATCTCAATCTTTATTATGATTGTATTGAGAAATAAGCATTTCAGATTTTAAATAAGCTTCGATTAAATTTGCCAATAAATTAGGATATGGATTTAAAAAATAGAAAGGCCGATCTTTATGCTGGTCATGATTATTATTTAATAGATGAACTTCTCACTCCTGAGCATTTACTTGCTCGTGAAGCAGTGCGAGAATGGGTAAAACAAGAGGTAAGCCCAATAATTGAAGACTTTTCTGAGAGAGCAGAATGCCCTCGACAGTTATTTAAAGGATTAGCTGAAATAGGCGCTTATGGACCAAGCCTACCCATTGAATATGGTGGAGGTGGAATGGATGAAATAGCCTATGGGATCATCATGCAGGAGCTGGAAAGAGGTGATTCCGGGATTAGATCAATGGCCTCAGTTCAAGGCTCTTTGGTTATGTTTCCCATCTATAAATATGGAACAGAAAAACAAAAAAGAGATTACTTACCAAAGCTTGGTAAAGGTGAATTTATTGGTTGTTTTGGATTAACTGAACCTGATTATGGTTCGGATCCTGGAGGTATGGTAACTAATATTAAAGATGATGGGGATTCGTATATCTTAAATGGTGCAAAATTATGGATTACCAATAGTCCGGTTGCTGATATCGCGGTTGTTTGGGCAAAAAATGAAGAAGGAAAAATCGTGGGAATGCTTGTTGAGAAAGGCCAAAAGGGATTTACTGCGCCAGAAATTCACGGTAAATGGTCTTTACGGGCTTCTATAACAGGAGAGTTAGTTTTTGAAGATGTGAGAGTTCCAAAATCTCAAGTTTTCCCTGAGATAAGAGGTCTTAAAGGCCCATTGTCATGTCTATCAAAAGCTAGATATGGAATTGCCTGGGGAGCAATTGGAGCAGGGCTTGACTGTTATGATACTGCGCTAAGATATTCGAAAGAAAGGATTCAATTTGGCAAACCCTTAGCCGCTTTTCAATTAACCCAAAAAAAATTAGCGGAGATGATTACAGAATTGACCAAAGCGCAATTGCTGGCATGGAGATTGGGAACATTGGCTAATAAAGGAAATGCCAGTCCTGCTCAAATTTCAATGGCTAAAAGAAACAATGTTTTAACAGCACTTCAAATAGCCAGAGAGTCAAGGCAAATCTTAGGAGGTATGGGAATAACAAATGAATATCCTATTATGAGGCATATGATGAATCTGGAAACGGTCTTAACATATGAAGGAACCAATGACATTCATTTATTAATAACTGGTCACGATATTACTGGGATAAGCGCCTTTGAATAGAACGATTGAAAAAATAGTAGAAAATAAAGCGGTCATTTTTTTTGATGGCGAGTGTTTAATATGTAATCGGCTTGTAGAGTTTATAATAAAGAAGGACAGATCTGATCTATTTTTATTTTCAAGTTTATCTAACTTAAATGTAGCTAATGACACCATTGTTTTGTACCAGAATAAAACAAATTATTACAGATCTCAAGCAGTAGGAAGGATCTTATTTCAATTAGGAGGTGTTTGGAAATATATTGCAAAGGTGATTCAATTTATGCCCATTTCTTTTGCAGATCTTATCTATAATATTGTTGCAAAAAATCGTTTTAGATTTTTTAAAAAAACAGATTCATGTAAACTACCAAAGGTAGAAAATAAACATAAATTTATTTCTTTAGCAAATTTGCAAGACGAGTTACTTCACAATCAGTAGAAAGTCTTTTTAAGAAATTGTTAGTAAAAATAATTCAACACAGAAATCGAGTTGCAAAATAGTTATTCTAAAGAGATATTAGTTCAGCATTAAAAATTTGTATTTTCTAAAAAATGGGTATGCAAAAACACTTGAAAGTATTATTAATACACCGATATAGAACATCCAGTTCAATTCTTTGTGTTCTTTTAAAATAATTATTGAGAGTATTATACCATAAACGGTTTCCAAGTTAAATACAAGCATTGTAGAAAATGCAGATAAATTACGCATAGATTTGACTGCCAAAGTCAGCGGAATTAAGGTGCAAAAGAAAGATAAAATAAAAAGATAAAACCAATCATGGGAATTTGGTAAGCATTCTTTTTGTGAAAAAAAGATGAGGTCTACACCATTTATAATACTAAATAGAATTGCCACTATTGAAATTTCAATCCAGGTTATGGCCAGCGAACTTGTCGAAGACATGTATTTTTTATTCAATGAAGCTACAATAGCTGAAAAAACTGAACAGAGGATTCCAACCCAGAACCCCAACTTAAAGTCAGCGCGTAAACTCTGGTTGATGAGCAGTATTCCCGGAATTACAAGCATACCAATAATCATATCTTGTTTGACGATCCTTTGTTTATTAAACAAGGCTTCAAAAAATACTGTCATTACAGATATAGTTGAAAGGCAGATCATCGCAACAGAAGCATTGGCTAATTTGATTGATCCATAGAAGCATAGCCAGTGCATCCCAAGTATAATTCCGATACCGGAAAATATTTTTATAGATCTGAAATTAATGTCCCGAAAGGATTTGTAATAGATCAATAAGGGCAACATTAAAAAAGAGGTTATTATGCACCTCCACCATATCAAACTGCTCGCCTGCAAACTAATAATCTGTCCTAATATGCCAGTAAAACCAAACAGAAATACAGCGGTATGAAGATATAAATATGATTTAGTTTTTGTATTCAAGTAAGTAAATTGAGATTTCTAGCTTTAATTTTTAGAAAATGCAAATACAAATATCTACTTTTGCAGTCTTATTTAGAAATATGAATATTTTATCTGTTGGAGATAGAGCTCCAGGTTTTAAATTACCTTCTGTTGAAAAAAAATATGTAAGCCTAAGTGATTATGAAGGCAAGACGGTCATTTTGTTATTTTTTCCAATGGCCTTTACCAATGTTTGCACAAAGGAATTGTGTATGATGAGAGATGATATTAGCAGATACTCAGATGTTAATGCAGAAATTCTTGGAATTTCAGTAGATAGTTATTTCACATTAGCTCAATATAAAGAAGTTAATAATTTGCCGTTTTTACTACTGTCAGATTTTAATAAAGAAATGACTAAATCTTATGGATGTATGTATGAAGAATTTGGCCTAGGTCTAAGAGGAGTAAGCAAACGAGCGACTTTTATAATTGATAAAGAAGGGATAATTCTGTATGAAGAAATACTTGATAATTCAATGGATTTACCTAATTTTGAGGCAATCAATAAAATTGTAGAATCAATAAAATAATATTTAGATATGTCAACTCCTCACAATTCAATTTGGGAATCACTTGAAAATGAATTGCTTGTCGAAGAGCAGCATGGAGAAGTTTCTGAATTACTGGTGTATAATGATGATGTAAATACTTTTGATTGGGTCATCGAATGTTTTATAAACGTCTGTAAGCATAGTTTTGAACAGGCAGAACAATTGGCATACATTGTACATTATAAAGGCCTTGCAAGTGTTAAGATTGGTAGCTTTATTGAATTAAGGCCTATGAAAGATTCCTTATGTGAAAAAGGACTTTCAGCTGTAATTGAAACAGTTAAAGTATAGTAAGAGACCAGGTGCCGGTCTATAAGATTCAAGAAGATAATATTGTTTTTCCACACCCTTCATTGGCAAATGCTGATGGGCTTCTTGGTATTGGTGGGGACCTTTCTCCAGAAAGATTGTTGCTGGCTTATGAGAATGGTATTTTTCCATGGAATAATGAAGGAGAAGAAATCTTAT
Source organism: Saprospiraceae bacterium (assembly GCA_040006775.1). GTDB lineage: Bacteria > Bacteroidota > Bacteroidia > Chitinophagales > Saprospiraceae > Vicinibacter. The sequence continues at coordinate 149,282 of JBDTWI010000001.1, read as the reverse complement.
GGTGGTGTCTAACTCCAAGACTAATATTGCGGCCAGATAAAATTAAGATTAGCAAGAGTCTAAGGCAATTAATTAAAAATCAAAAGTTAAAAATTACATTTGATCAATCTTTCAAAGAAGTGATTTCAAATTGTAGTTTAATTCAACGCAAAGATCAAGATAGCAGTTGGATTCATTCCGATTATATCAGCGCATTTATAAAACTTTTTGAATGTGGAATTGCCCATAGTGTTGAAGTTTGGAAATCTGATAAATTGTGTGGAGGATTATACGGGTTATTAATCGGCAATATGTTTTGTGGAGAATCAATGTTTTCAAATGAATCGAATATGTCCAAAATAGCACTTGTACAACTATGTTCTAAATTGAAAGAAAAAAATATAGAAATAATTGACTGTCAGCAAGAAACTGAACACTTGAAATCTTTAGGTGCAGAATTAATGGAAAAAGAAGCTTTCTTTAAATTTTTAGAAAAAAATAAAAATACTCCTCAGAAATATCAAAGATGGTAACCGCTATGTAGTCCCCCTATTTACTTCTTTGTATAACCCATTTAGCAACACTGGGTGCAAGTTCTTTCTGTGATTTTCCCCCTACAAATACACCAATATGACCACCAGGGAAAGCGTATAACTCTTTATCCTTACTACCGATAAAGGACATTACTGAAGTTGTTGTCTCATTAGGTATGATATTGTCTTCTGTTGCATAAACGTTGAGAAAGGGAACAGTCATGTTTTTAAGGTCGACTTTTTTTCCATCCAGTTCAAATTCTCCATTAATCAATTTGTTGTGTTTGAAAAGATCTGTAATGTACTTCCTATACATTTCACCGCTGATGTCAGGACAATCTGCTTTCCACTTTTCCATTCTAAGGAAGTTCATCATTTTATCTTTATCATTTGCCATATCCATCACACCAAAATATTTGGCGAGGTCCATGCTTGGCTTTAACATGCTGAAAGCATTATTGAGCATATCCGATTTAATCACCCGCTCTGTTTCCACCATAGTGTCCACATCGACATATTTAGCCCATTTAAAAAGCATATTACAATTGACATTTTTAAAGTCAAATGGCGCAACATAAGTTGTTAGGGTCTTTAATTTTTGTGGATAAATAGATGCATAAATTAAACTGAACAATCCACCTTGACAAATTCCCATTTTATGAATCTTATCTATCTTATGGGATCTTCTAATAAAATCAACAGCATCATTCATATATCCAAGGATATAATCCTCCATCGTAAGATACTGATCTGCTCTAGTTGGATAGCCCCAGTCCATAATATAAATGTCTAATCCTTCTTCCAACAGTTTTTTCATAAAGGAACGATCCGGTTGTAGATCAAGTACATCATGTCTATTCATCATTGCAAAAGAGACAAGAACCGGAATAGAGGTCTTAGCAGGGGTATCTCTTCGGTAACGGAACATTTTCACCTTATCACATTCCCATACTAAATCTTTAGGGCTTGTTCCTATTTCTACCTCTTCCAAAGTGCTAAGTGTGTTGTAACTCTTACTTATTTTATTTGTAAGATCAATAAATTCTGAAAATATAGCACTTGTATTTATCATGTTGAATTTGTTAGGAAGGGGCAAAAATAAAAAAGCCCGAGAGATTCGGGCTTTTTTCTATTCAGAATTTTAAAATCTTACTTTTTAGAGCTTTTGGCATCTTTAGGTTTATTCTCATCATTTAGAGAATTAAAATGTCTTTCAAATCCATGAAGAACTTTTTTCATGTCATAAATACATTTATACACCTCGTCTAAGTCACTTCTTGTAGCAAGGGGTAAATTAGAAAAAAATGTTTTCTCCATTTTATTGTCTACTTCGTTTTTAATTTTCATTTGAAGACTACTCACTTCTGTCATCAAAGCAGTGTAAGCATCAGTGTTGAATAATTCAGTGAAAGTTTCGTCACCTAGTTTCAACCAATCCTGATACAATACCACTACACTATCAATGCTCTGACCAGCTTTTAACTTATCAGATACCTTTGTTGAAAGTTTATTCATTACAGTTAAGCCGTTCTGATAAACCATGTATTGTAACTCATTATTTTTAATTTGAAATTGAGCCATCATATCAGCAAGGTTGTTCCAGCTTTGTGCGTCTTTTGCATAATTGCTATCACCTATTATTTTTGTAAGTGGTGAAACGGCTTCATTCATGTATGTTTTCAAATTGCTATACATTTCCATAGCATTAGAATATGGATTATTAGAAAACATCATATTTGGAGAAGCATTCCAAGCATTGTTGAAAGCAGCCATTGGGTTTTCAGAATAGCTTTTCATGCTATCAATGAATTTTTGATTCATTTGATTCATCATTTTTTGATGTTCATCAGGCATAAACTTAAAAAATGAATCCATGAATTCTTTATACTTTTCTACATTCATTAGTTCATTCACCATATTAGGGCTGAATGTCTTTTCATTAATACTTTTGAACATTGGTAACCAAAGTTCAAAGAACTTAGACACGTGTTCGTTCATGTTGGCCATTCCTTTAAAAGTGTCAGAAGAAGTCATATTTCCCAATTGACTAGTCCATTCCTCATAAGACTTAGTCATCATATCAGAATACTGTTTCATTTGACCTGCCCATTGGTTAAATCCTTCTGACATTTTCTGTGAATAATCGTTCGAATTATTCATAAATCCAAAACCATTATTCATCATATTGCCATTTGTCATGCTTGCCCAAGGGTTATTAAAATTAGGAGTATTCATTTTAGTAGCCATCTGAGTCATCCAATTCGTCCAAGCATTCATCATATCATTGTTTGTATTATTAGTAAATGAATTCATTGGATTATTATTGAACATAGTTTTTGACCAATTCATTTGTTTTTCGAACCATGAATTAAAAAATTCTTTTGTACTGTCTGTACCAGCATTAAATTTTTCTTGTGTTTTTTCCATGTTCTCATTCAATTTTGTAGCCCATTCTTTTTGTGTATTTATACCATCCTTAATTGCTTTGTATCCTTTATCAAGTGTTTCATTGACAATAGGAAGATCTTTTGCAATCTTTTTGGTATTTTCAACAATTTTATCCACAACGTTTACTTGAGTTTCGATAAAATCATTCAATAAATTTTTACTTTTTTCTTTAGTAGACATATAAAATATTTAAGTTTTTTTAAAATAATTGTTATTCTTGCGACGCAAATTTACAACGGAGCGAATGAGCAGCCTGTCAACAAATTATTAATATCAGTTAAGATGCTACAAAAGGGAGATCAATTTAAGCACAAGTTTCGATACACACAAGATGATGTGGATACCTTCGCCAGAATATCCGGCGATGTTAATCCACTACACATTGATGTTGAAGCTGGGAGAAACAGTATGTTTGGAAGAAATATCATACACGGATTTCTTGGAGGCTCAGTATTTACAAAAATATTTGGTGCCCTGTGGATGGCCGATGGTCATGTCTATTTAAAACAGACAATGCAATGGATGAAACCCATGTTTGTAGATACAGATTATGAAGCTGTAATTACGGTTAAGGAAATTTTTCCGGAGAAAAATAGGGTTAATTACGACTGTGCTATCTATGATATTGCCAGCGGTGACCAAACTTTTACAGGAGAAGCTTTGTTAATGAATAAAAAGCAATACGTCTGGTAAACTAAGTTCTAAATGTCAATTTTGGCATATTGGGCATGAGCTTCTATATATTCTCTTCTAGGTGGAACATCGTCTCCCATCAGAATTGAAAAATAATAACTTGCTTCAACAGCACTCTCGATAGTTACCTGAGATAAGATTCTTTTATCCGGATCCATAGTAGTTTCCCAAAGTTGTTCAGCATTCATTTCACCAAGACCCTTATAGCGTTGAAAGCTTGCGCTGTCCTCTTTACCACCACTAATTTCAATTGCTATTTCACGGCGCTCCTTATCGCTCCAAGCATATCGTGCCTCTTTTCCCTTTTTAACCAAAAACAAGGGTGGTCTGGCAATGTATAAGTGACCTCTTTCAATTAACTCATTCATATATCGATAGAAAAAGGTCAAAATCAAGGTTGTAATGTGAGATCCGTCTACGTCGGCGTCGCACATTATAACTATTTTATGATATCTTAGCTTGTTTAGATTTAGCTTCCTATTGCCTTCCTCATCTTGATAAAAAAAGACCCCTAAAGCTGTGAATATATTTTTTATCTCCTCATTTTCATAAATCCTGTATTCGAGTGCTTTTTCAACATTTAATATTTTTCCTCTAAGTGGTAAAATTGCTTGAAAATGCCTGTTTCTTCCTTGTTTGGCAGTTCCACCAGCCGAATCCCCTTCTACAAGAAATAATTCGGATTCTACCGGATCTTTTGAGGAACAATCTGCAAGTTTACCTGGTAGTCCACCACCTGATAATACATTTTTACGTTGAACCAGTTCTCTAGCTTTTCTTGCAGCTTCCCTTGCAGTTGCAGCAACAATTACTTTTTCAACAATTCTTTTTGCTTCCTTTGGATTTTCTTCAAGATAAGCTGTAAGCGCATCACCTACAATTCGAGAAACAACTCCAACTACTTCGGTATTTCCTAGTTCGCCTTTAGTTTGACCTTTAAATTGTGGTTCAGGTACTTTTACGGAGATTATTCCAGTAAGACCTTCTCTAAAATCATCTCCACTGATATCTATTTTCATTTTTGAAAACAGATTATTGTCATCACCGTATTGTTTGAAAGTTCTAGCCAGTGCTCTTCTGAAACCACTAACATGAGTACCTCCTTCACGGGTATTGATATTATTTACATAAGAAAATACATTTTCTTGGTATCCCGTGTTGTACTGAAGAGCAACTTCTACTTCAACATTCTCTTCTTTTCCTTTAACGTATATAGGGTTCTCACAAAGTGGTGTTCGAGTTTGATCCAAGTATCTCGCAAATTCTAACAAACCGCCTTCAGAGTAAAAATAATCATTTCGTCCAGCGGCGTCTTCTCTTTCATCAAACAAATAAATATTCAAACCACTGTTGAGGAAAGACAATTCTTTGAGTCTATGTGCTAAGATGTCGTAATTGTATTCCAGTGTTTCGAAAATCTCAGGATCCGGTTTGAAGATGACCAAAGTTCCTCTTTCAGTTGTTTCTCCAATTTGGATAACATTTGCAAGTGGTTTTCCACGTTGATACTCTTGCATGTACTTCTTCCCATCAAGTTGAACTTCTACTCTTACGTGTTCTGACAATGCGTTTACACAAGAAACCCCAACGCCATGAAGTCCTCCGGATACTTTATAACTGTCTTTGTCGAATTTTCCTCCAGCATGAAGAACAGTCATTACAACCTCTAACGCAGATTTTTGTAACTTTTCATGCATATCAACAGGAATACCACGACCATCATCCTGAACTTGAATTGAATTGTCTTTAAGAATCTTTACGGTAATTGTATTACAATAACCGGCTAAGTGTTCATCAATCGAATTATCAACAACTTCCCAGACTAAATGATGTAAACCTTTGGTATCGGTGCTTCCAATATACATTCCAGGTCTTCGACGCACAGCTTCTAATCCTTCCAGTGCTTGAATACTACTGGCATTGTATTCGTTTTGATTCTTTGTCATACTAATTTCTAATAAACGGCGAAGATATCTATAAACAAGTAAAAATTAGTTAATAAGTTGTTCAGATTGAAGGATTAAGAGTATAATTTTTAGTTAAATTAAAATCCTTTGAAACGAGCTATTTTACACAGGTAAGAGGTAATTAAAAAAGATGGTTTAAGTATTAATTAATCTAGCCAAATTTGAAACCAAAAAATAGGTTATAAGAATTTCTATTGCATTATTTTACTAAACTGTAAGTTAAATTGAATGTGAATCGGGAATTATTAGCTAGGTAGTAAACAAAATTGACTAATTTAGTAAAAATTGTTTACTAAAAGGTTTAATTTTACCACTTTATGAATAAATCTGATCCAACTCAAATATTCAATCTACTCTATACACCTTACAAGAGTCTTCTCGATTCTATTAGAAAAAGTAAAAATCTAGTTATACCTCAAGATATTCATGATGCTCATCTGATCATTTTATTTGCAATTGATCGCGAATTTGGTTCAAATCAAAAAAAACTTGCAGATAAACTATTTATAAGTAAACAAAGTATTGGAGTTTCAATAGATTATCTTATTGGTAAAAAATACTTAAACAAAATAAAAGATCCCGTTGATGCAAGAGCAAATTTGATAAAACTTTCTGATAAGGGATGGTCAATTATTGAAGCGTGTAGAATGGAACTCAAAGAAATTATGGAATCATTGAAGGAAAAAATTGGTCTAAAAAATTATAAGAAACTATTCACTTTATTAAAGTTATTTAATAGTGCATTTGATTGATTCTAAAAAGATGTAAAAATTAATTAGACGAAAACGAAATTGAATATAGAATTTATTTTAACTGAAGGTGATTTACAGCTTAAGATTGAAGAGATCTTAAGTTATTTAGTTCCCTACAAAATATGGTTATTGGAAGGAGAAATGGGTGTAGGTAAAACTACTTTAGTAAATGCTATTGCTGCACAGTTAGGAGATGCCGATGAAGCAAGTAGCCCGAGCTATACTTTAATTAATGAGTATCAGTTTACCAAAAATAGATATCAAATAGAGAAATTGTATCACTTGGATCTTTATCGATTAGAAAAGATTTCAGAAGCATTGGATATAGGAATAGAGGACGTACTTTATGGAACGAATATTTGTATTATTGAGTGGCCTGAGATTATATTACCTTTGTTATCACATGAATCTGTAGTTCATATTAGAATTGAAAGAGTGAATATTGATGAACGTAAATATCAAATTATAAAGGGCGAATAATGGGTCATAATATATTTGCAACAGGCGAAGAAACTATTTTGCAAACTCAATTGCAAAGAATACAATTGGGCACAGCAAAAAATTCCTTTGTTATTGGGATTCCTAAAGAAATTTATTTGAATGAAAACAGAATTGCACTCGTTCCTCATTCGATTAGTAAACTTACTGCATATGGCCACAGAGTAATTATTGAGTCTGGAGCGGGTGAGCGTTCTAATTTTAGTGATTTAAATTATTCTGAAGCAGGAGCAGAAGTTACAAAAGCAAAAGAAGAAGTCTTTAAATCAGATATAATCCTTAAAGTAATACCTCCTACGCTTGAAGAAATTGAGTTATTTAATACCAAGCAAGTTTTAATTTCTCCTCTTCAAATGCCATTAATTCATAATGATTATTTGCAAGCACTCAGACAAAAAAGGGTCACGGCTGTAGCTATGGAGTATCTTCAATCTGAAGATGGAAGCTTTCCACTGGTAAGAATTATGAGTGAAATAGCAGGACTTTCAGTAATTCAAACAGCAGCAGAATTACTTACTAATAATTCTGGTGGCAGAGGAGTATTATTGGGTGGAATATCCGGAGTTCCTCCTGCAAAAGTAGTAATATTGGGAGCTGGGGCAGTTGCGGAATATGCAACAAGAGCTGCACTGTCGTTAGGGGCATCTGTAAGAATTTTTGACGATGAAATTCACAAATTAATTAGAATTCAAAATGTGATTGGCCGACAGTTATATACTTCAACTATGGATCCTGTACCATTGATCAGACAACTCATTTCAGCTGATGTAGTGATTGGAGCTATTCATTCCAAAATTGGAAGAACTCCAATTATAGTAACATCAGAAATGATTATGAAAATGAAACATGGTAGTGTTATCATTGATGTAAGCATTGATCAGGGAGGATGTTTTGAAACAAGTAAGGTGACATCTCACGATAATCCAACACGTGTCGTACATGGAGTTATCCACTATGCAGTTCCCAACATAGCTTCTAAAGTTTCAAGAACAGCATCAACAGGAATGAGTAACATCATCGCGCCAATACTTAAAAAAGCTGGGGAAGAAGGAGGAATAGAGCAACTGTTATTGAACAATAAGGGATTTCAAAATGGAATTTATACGTATAAGGGTTGCTTAACTAATAAATATTTAAGTGAAAGATTTGGAATTAAATATACCAACCTTGATCTATTGATTACATCTGAATTTTAAATGAATAAAGTCAGGTTATAATTATTGATCAACAAGTTTGTTTGATATTTATAAAGCAAATTCCTTTAATAAATGTTCTGGTATAATGTCTATCGAACAGATTTGAATGTAAATTTCTATTTTTTATTTCTAATTGTTTGAAGAATAAATTTCCTAATTAAAAATTTAATATCTTCACAAATATAATTGCTAATTTTATCAAGCATATTTAGAAATCAATATTAATTTTTAATTTGAAAAATAGAAATTTAATTTATCTATTCTTACTCACGCTCATTTCCTGTAAGACTTCAAGAATAGAAACGGACAAAAAAGTTGAAAATAACAAAGTAAGTCTAATCATATTGGGTACTACACAAGATGGAGGTTCACCACATATTGGATGCAATTTGAAATGTTGCAAGGAACTTTTTAATCACCCGGAAAAAAGACGAATGGTTGTGTCTTTAGGGATTGTTGATAAAAATTACAATCAAAGATTTTTGTTTGAATGCACACCGGATTTTCCTGCTCAAATAAATAAATTAAACTCAATTTCAGATGGTTATAATTCTCAAATGCCTGATGGAATATTACTTACGCATGCTCATATTGGACATTACAGCGGATTGATTTATTTGGGCAAGGAAGCAAAAAATTCAGCTCAGATAAAAGTCTATGCTATGCCAAGGATGAAACATTTTCTTGAAAATAATGGACCATGGAATCAGTTAGTAAATAATGAAAACATTTTAGTTGAAAGGCTTATGTCTGACAGTGTATTTCAATTAAATAAAAATATTAAAGTAAGACCAATACTTGTACCTCATAGAGATGAGTATTCAGAGACGGTTGCTTTTATTATTGAAGGACAAAACAAAAAAGTGCTTTTTGTTCCAGATATAGATAAATGGGAGAGATGGGATCAAAGCATAATAAGTTATTTAACAGAAGTGGATTATGCATTCATTGACGGAACATTTTATAGTGGTGAAGAAATAAACAACAGAGATCTAAGTACAATTCCTCATCCATTTATTATCGAAAGCATGAATTTGTTTAGTAAACTATCTGTGGTTGAAAAAAATAAAATATACTTTATACACTTTAATCACACTAACCCAGCTTTAAATTCCTCAAGTAAAGAGTATATGGAAATTATTAAAAACGGATTTCATATTGCTAAAACTGATCAAGTTATTAAAATTTAGATGTTATTAAATTTAAAATACTAAATCTGATACCGGTATTTCCGATATTATACTTTTATCCATTGATATTAAACATAAGACTATAATTACGGTGTATATTGCATGATTATTAAACAATCAAACACCAAAATTTATGAAACTTAAAATTCAATTTCTCCTTTTGTCCGGACTAATTTTGCAGTTTTTTACATCATGTGCTAAACCGGCTGAAGCACCAAAACCTCTGGATATAAATACGCTCAAAATGGAAATCCAGAAAATGGAAGATAATTTTGCAGCAGCAGAAAAGGCTAAAGATGCAGCAGCGGTTGTCGCCTATTACGCAGATGATGCAATTAGCTATAGCAGAAATCACGAACCTTCAGTTGGAAAAGCTGCAATTCAAAATCAAATTGCTCAAGGCATAGCGAGTGACAGTACCGGAAATTATAATGTGTACAAGCTCGTTGACTTATTTGCTGAAGGGAACATGGCAGTAGAAATTGGTAGTTGGACAGTAATAGATACTACTGGTGCAGAATCAAAAAAGGGATTTTACCTATCCTATTTTCAAAAGCGTGACGGTAAATATGTTTGTGTTAGAGATATGAATGTTAGTACAAGTCCAGAAAAAAAATAAATTTCAGTAATTTATATTCATAAGGAGGCAGTGCTTATTGCCTCCTTTTTTTTTGCATATTATTTTTGCAAAACTAAATTAGTAAAGTTTCAATTGAGAAATTTGACTCATGAGAAATAGATAAAAAATCTCAAAGTTATGTAGGCAGATTTAGCTTTAATAAAATGGTATTTATAAAAGTGTTATTGAAAGCTAAGTGTTAATAGCTTATTTTATAGGCTTTATTATGTTTGTAAAACAGTATATCTTAAATAATGAACCTATTGATTTCTGAAACAGGATTAAGTATATTTTTGAGCAATCTTTATTCGAATGAAACTTTAATATCATAGATGATGTTTGATAAAGTATTCCAGGTATAATTTTGGATTTCACCTTGTTAATTATTAAAATATAAATAATTGATTATTTGAGAAAATGTTAATGTAATGGAGTGTCTAAAAAATAATTATTAAGACTAAAAATGATAATCTTAACAATTTAAATTTTCTAAATTTATGAATAGTATAGATATTGAAAATCTACAATATGCAAAGAACTTACTGGAAAACCCTGGACTTGCAATAAAGATAACAAATTATGTAGGAATGCCAATCGAAAAAGGATTGGAATTATTACCTAAAGATTGGAATGTTAAAATTGGAGCAATGACTCAAAGGGCTTTATTGAAGGCTTCTGAGGCTGCAATTTTTACTATTAAAGATTTTCCAGGAGTAGAACCATCAAACAATTGGCATAAGTTTAGTGTCGCTCTTACTGGAGGAGTAGCTGGTTTTTTTGGATTAGCAGCTTTAGCATTAGAGTTGCCCATATCAACAACTATTATGCTACGGTCTATCGCTGAAATTGCACGATCCCAAGGGGAGTCACTCAATGATATTCAAACAAAAATGGCTTGTTTGGAAGTATTTGCTTTAGGAGGGAAAAATAAAGACGATGATAGTTCTGAAAGTGGTTATTTTATAGTCCGTTCAATTCTAGCCAAGTCTGTTTCAGAGGCTTCTGAATTTTTACTAAGCAGAACCTTAACTGAGGAAGGTGCACCATTTTTAATTAAATTTGTAAGTAGCATTTCACAAAGATTTGGAATTCAAATTACCGAAAAAGCTGCTGCACAAGCTTTGCCTATTATTGGTGCAATTGGAGGAGCGACGATTAATACCATATTTATAGACCATTTTCAAACAATGGCAAAAGGACATTTTATTGTAAGAAGATTGGAAAGAGAATATGGTAAGGAAATTGTAAGAAATAAGTATGAATCACTTTCGACAAATTCTAAAGTCAACATTAATATTTAAATAGAATAGACAAGCAAAATTTCTTCTTAAATAGAATTATAAAGTTCAAAATAAAGAAATTTAATTTATGGTTTAATATTATAAGAAGTATAATTCTAGATATTTCATACTAGAATTAAACTATTCTCAGAGTTGAAACAATGAGCTCGAAAAGCTGTTAACTAATTTATCTTTAGTTCTAGTTATATAATCAAACCATTCAACTTTGTATGAAATTACTCTATAAGTATCTTAGGAAACATAGAAATTATATGTTATTAGCCTTACTTCTGGCTACGATTAACATTTGTTTTAGTCTCAGTGATTCAATAATCACAGGGAAGTTGTTGCAAGATTGTGGAGTCGGCATACAAAAGTATAGAGGGCAAGAAGTAGAATTTGTCAAATCATTAATTTATTGGCTTTCGCTTTCGTTGATAGCAGCGATGGTTTCGAGGTTGGCGAAAAATTTTCAAGATTACTTTACAAATATTGTCATTCAGAGAACCGGAGCAGAGATGTATACTGATGGTATTAAAAAATCTTTGGATCTACCTTATATAGATTTTGAAGATCAGAGAAGTGGTGAAACTTTGAGCAAATTACAAAAGGTCAGAATTGACTCAGAAAAATTAATTTCCTTGTCAATTTCATTAATCTTTCAAACAATAGTAGGGTTTGTTTTTGTCATTGTTTATATCTCACGCTTTGATTATAAAATAGCAATTATTTTTCTACTGACTGCTCCAATAATTGCATTCTTAAGTTCCTATTTGGGCAAGAAGATTAAAGTTATTTCTAGAAAAATTGTAAGTCAAACAAATTCCTTGGCTGGATCTACAACTGAAAGTTTAAGAAATATTGAACTTGTTAAGAGTTTAGGTTTAACACAGCAGGAAGAAACTCGACTAAATTCTAACACAAGTAAAATACTTCAACTAGAATTACAAAAAGTTAGATTTATTAGAAGTTTAAGTTTTATACAAGGAACAACGGTTCACTTTATGAGAACCTGTGTTGTATTTGCTTTATACTATTTTTTATTTAATGACAGAATTATTGTAGGTGATCTGCTTACTATGGTATTTTTTACATTTTTTATTTTTGGTCCATTGCAAGAGCTTAGTTCATTTATAATAGTAAGAAATGAAACAAAGGTTTCAATGGAAAATTTTGAAAAATTATTAAGTGCAACTTCAGAGTTTCGACCACTTTTTCCTAAAGAAATTGGCAGTATTCACTCCTTAGAATTTTCAGAAGTAAGCTTTAAGCATAAAACGGATGGTCAGTATGCAGTAGAGAAAATTAATTTTCAAATGAGGCAAGGTGAAACTGTAGCATTTGTAGGACCATCAGGATCTGGAAAAACAACATTAGTAAAACTATTAGTAGGATTGTATCAACCAAATAGTGGAGAAATATTATATAATTCAATTAAATCTGATGAAATAGATTTGCTAGAATTGAGGCAACAATTGGGATTTGTAACACAGGATTCACAATTATTTTCAGGTACCATCAGAGAAAATTTATTGTTTGTAAAACCAGCTGCAACTGAGGAAGAATTATTTAGTGTGTTGAGCAGAGCGAGTTGTAATAATTTATTAAAAAGAGCAGAGAACGGACTAAATACTACAATTGGTGAAGGTGGTATCAAGATTTCTGGTGGAGAGAAACAGAGACTATCCATTGCAAGAGCGATATTAAGAAAGCCAAACTTATTAATTTTTGATGAAGCTACTTCAGCACTTGATTCCATAACGGAAGAAGAGATAATAACTACAATTCGAAATATTTCAGATGAAAGTAGAATGACCGTTTTAATAGCTCATCGATTATCCACAATAATGCATGCGGACAAGATCTTTGTATTAGAACAAGGAAAGATCATTGAACAAGGCAAACACGAAGAATTATTGGCTGAGAAGGGATTGTACTATGCTATGTGGCGACAACAGATTGGAGAAAGAAAAAAGCCTTTATTAGAAATAGCAGCTATGAGTTAAAAATGAAATTTGCATTTAAATTTTAATAATTTTTCCAAATATTTTCTGATTATTGAATTCGATTTTATAAAAATAAATTCCTGATTGAAAACTACTTATATTTATTGGACTTAGATCAATTAGAAAATTTTGAATTATTGTAGAATTTAGATTATAAAAGGTTATAGTTCCCCCTTTAATTAAGCTGCTTAAAAATAAAAGTTCGTTAGTTGGGTTCGGATAAACTGAAAGATTTATATTTTTTTCAATATCTGAAATCTGAGTAGAATTTGAATCCTCATACTTCCAAATATTTCCATCTTGTGTTGCAAAATAAACCGTATTCCCTTCTACTGCTAAGGAACCCTGTGATTGTCCATTAATAGAACTTGTAATGCCTGTATTAAATATGTTCCATTGAATTCCATCTGTAGAAGTATAGATTCCAACAAGCGCTGGATTGACAGAACTATTGCTGCCGGAATGCAAAAATATTTGTCCCTTATCTGTAGTTACTATTTTAGTAATCTGAAGACCAGTTGAAATAAAATAAGGATCAAATCCTTTCGCTTCGTAAACTTTATTATTTTCCATATCTGCGTATCCCAATGACTCTTTCCAGTTTAATGACCATAAGCTTGTACCATTAAAAATCAGATTATCATCCTGAGTAAAACCAAGAGCACCTAAATTTCCCGTGAAGGATAAAGCTTTCATTTCGCTTAGACTATCCTTTAATTTGAGATTGTTATTTTGACATGCAAAGAGATCTGCAGGATGAAAAGATATTCCTTCATCATCTGAATAAAGTATACCTGCGCCTTCTGTACCAACGTACAATCTTCCGGCATTATCTACATTTATACTATAGATTGCTCCATCTGAAGGTACACCGGACCAGGATGGATAGTAACAAGGATATTTACTTCTCAATATTTCAGTTTCATCTATTTTTTTATACGAAAGCCCATTGTCCAAACTTTTATAAACATAGGACCATTTTGCACCCATCCATAGAGTACCATTTGGAGAAATTGCCATACAAAAAACACCCAAATTTGCTGGATAATCAATGTCGACAATATCCCAAACATTAGTATTATTATTGAATTTAAAAATGAATGGTTCTGAGAGATTACTTCTAAAAATCCCAACTATCGGTTCATTATTTTTATTGCAAATGATGTCCTGAATGTTGTTTGTAATGCTCAAAGGAATAGGTATTTTAGGCATTGCATTGAATACTCCTAATTTTCCATTTGTGTTAGACTTATAAATAATACCCTTCTCGCCGATACCAGCTACAAGACCGTAATAAATGTCATGATTCTTTGCAATTGCTAATTTAGGATAAACCCCTTGCGGCAATCCTGTAGCCCATAACTGCCATGAATTATTCTGTGCAATTAATAAATGACTAGCTAACAATAACTGAATTATAAATAGGCCTTGAAATAGTGCATAAAATTTTATACAAGAGATATTTTTTAAAAGTCGAATCATAATTATTTGCTCTTTTAATTCGGATAAGTCTGCTGAGAAATTCTTCAATAAATATTAATTTGTAAAATTAAACAAATTAATTTCAAATACTTTTTGTCTCTTACTATATTTAATTAATTATAAATCAAAATATAAACTATTAAAGGCGAATTCGAAATATTTATCTTATCCGCATTTTAGTAATACTTATTATTTATTGACTTTTAATAATGATTTGACTTGCTGAAGCATTCCATTTTGAATTCGAACATAATATAGGCCTGGAGGAGCTTCTTCTAAGTCACAAATTAAATCATACTTTCCAGGTCTTATTACTTCGTCTAATACAGTTTTAATTTTTGAACCACCGTTGTCAATAATTTGAATTGAAGTATGTCTTCCAATTGATTGAAAGCTTATTTTAGAGAACACTACAAATGGATCTGGATATACGCTCACAAAATTATCTCCTAATTGTGCATGCTCGTTATGAATTGAAGTAGTAATACATTTTTCTATTTCAAATAGAGGCGATTGTTGATAGTTTCTCATTAGAATTTGATCCAAATCTAGGTTAAAATAAATAATATATCTTTTACAAACAATTGGTAAATTACAAATTATTACTTTTAATAAATCGTACAATTTAAGTAGGTAAAAACAGTCAAAGCCGCATTAATCTAGAGTCGAAATTAATACTTTCAACTTAAGGACATTAGTATATTTCAATCTGTTGCTTTAATGCGTAATTAATTTATAGAATTATTTAATAAAACAATAGAGCCAAAAAGGAATTTATTGTAAATAGGGAATATTAGAAAGTAAAGATTTATATCTATTTATTTAATAGAAAGGAATATTCTGTATATTTGGGATTAACTAACTTTATAGAAAACCTGGCTATGGAACAAGTTAATATTCAAAAAAGAATTGATTCAATAGATGTATTAAGAGGAATTGCAATGATTGTAATGGCCTTGGATCATGTTAGAGATTATTTTCATATATCTGCCAATGTTGACGATCCTTTAAATCTGGCTACCACTTCCCCAGCCTTATTTGCCACTCGATGGATAACCCATTTTTGTGCACCTATTTTTATTTTTCTTTCAGGAACTTCAATTTATTTGCAAAGCCTAAAGAAATCCAAGAAAGAATTAAGTCTATTTTTGAT
The DNA here is from genome assembly GCA_040006775.1 of Saprospiraceae bacterium. GTDB lineage: Bacteria > Bacteroidota > Bacteroidia > Chitinophagales > Saprospiraceae > Vicinibacter. The sequence continues at coordinate 133,486 of JBDTWI010000001.1, read as the reverse complement.
AAAAAGAGGGCTGTGGTTAGTGATAGTTGAATTTGCCCTTGTCACATTAGCCTGGACCTTTAATCCTTTTTATAATGTATTTATTTTTCAAGTCATTTGGACGATTGGGATAAGTATGATTTTGTTAGGGGTTCTGATTTATATACCCTATAGTTTTATACTTGGTTTAGGATTGATATTGGTTTGCGGGCATAATATTTTAGACCACTTTGAAGCATCAGCAAATTACAGTTCAAATTTTGTAAAGGATATTTTGCATCATGGATTTTTTACGCCTTATGAAATATGGAAGAATCATTATGCACTTATTGTTTATGCATTTCCGGTGTGGACCGGAGTAATGATGCTTGGTTATTGTTTTGGCATTTTTTTCACAAATAAGTTTACTAAAGAAGCTAGACAGAAAGTTTTCATTCGGATGGGTATTGGCTTATTAATTATTTTTGTAGCAATGAGATATTTTAATTTATATGGTGATCCATCAGGATGGACTTCGCAAAAAAATTACTTATTCACATTCTTATCATTTATTAATTTAGATAAGTATCCGCCTTCATTGTTATATTTATTCATTACGATTGGACCATCAATTATCCTTTTAGGATATCTAGAGGATGTAAAAAATTGGGCAACAAAACCCTTACAAATATTTGGAAGAACAGCTATATTCTATTATGTTCTTCATATCTACCTTATACATATTCTAGCTACAATTGCTTATTTTGCAAGAGGGCATAGTTTTTCAGAAGTTGGAAATACTGGAAATTTTCCATTTTTATTTGTCGTTCCTGGTGAAGGATATGGATTAGAAATAGTTTATTTAATATGGGTATTATTAATCCTTCTTATTTATCCATTGTGCAAATGGTATGATGGATTTAAGAAAAGTCAGGTAAAAAAGTGGTGGGTAAGCTATGTTTAGGACTAAAATTAGAAAGTGTTGAAATTACATTATATAATTGCAGTAATTTCTAACTATTTTTCTTTCTCTTTTCCTTTTTTCTTATGTTTTACAACTTTTGCTTCAGTATAAAAAATGATTTCTTCAGCAATATTCTTGCACTGATCTCCGACTCTTTCAATTTTACGCATTATAGACAAAAGGTGAAGTGCCTGACGTTTGTCATTAGGGAATTGTTCAAGGCAAATTAGGGTCTGTGTACTTCCGTTCTCATTGATCTTATCCAGAATCTTATCGCGTTTAAAAATTGTACGAGCAAGAGTGCTATTTTCAAATGTAAATGCTTCTCTTAAGTCTTTAACCATTTCAATTGCTTGCAACAACATTTTTTCGATTTCCATTATTTCAAGCATTTGTTTATCAAATTCCTTTTCAGTATCTGTAATATATTCCGTTATGCCGCAGGCATTATCTGCAATTCGTTCAAGATTGGTATTTATTTTAAGTCCCGAAAGAACATATCTTAAATCAGATGCTACCGGTTGATTTAAAGCAATGAAGTTTTCACAAATTCTATCAATGGCAAGTTCAAGCCCGTTTACTCTTTTCTCATGTTGTTGAACTCCATGTGCAATATCCTTATCACCATCCACAATAGATTGTAAGGCATTTTCTAATTGGGTTATCACAAGGTCCCACATTTCCAGTAAACTGGATTTTAACTGATTAATTTCTTGTTCTATATGTAACATATGAATAGTTTATTTTAACCAAAACGACCGGTTATGTAATATTCAGTTTGAGTTTTGGACGGATTTGTAAAAATTTTCTTTGTGTCATCAACTTCAATTAATTCACCTAAGTAAAAAAATGCAGTTGTGTCACTAACTCTACTTGCTTGCTGCATATTGTGGGTTACAATCACTATGGTAAAATCTTTTTTCAAAGAAAAAATTAGTTCTTCAATTTTACTTGTTGAAATAGGATCCAATGCAGAAGCAGGTTCGTCCATCAGCAATATTTTAGGTTCAATAGCAAGAGCTCTTGCTATACAAAGTCTTTGTTGTTGACCTCCGGATAATTCAAAGGCTGATTTTTTCAATTTGTCCTTAACCTCATCCCATAAGGCAGCTTGATTAAGAGATCGAATTACTCGTTCTTCAATAAATTTCTTGTCACTAATTCCGCCTACTTCTAAACCAAATGCAACATTATCAAAAATCGATTTAGGAAAAGGATTGGGTTTTTGAAATACCATACCAACATTTCTTCTTAATTCAACTACGTCGACTTTAGTACTGTAAATATCTTGTCCATCAACTTCAATTTTACCTTTTATTTTTACACCATCTACCAGATCATTCATTCTGTTGAAACACCTAAGATAAGTAGATTTTCCACAACCTGATGGTCCAATTAATGCAGTGACAGAATTGCGAGACATGTCCATTGAGATAGACTTTAAGGCATGGAAATCACCATAATGTAAATTGACATCTTGAGTTGATATAATGGGATTCATTTAATTCATTTTTACTTTATTAGCGAAATAATTTCTTATAATATTAGCTAATATATTTACTAATAAAACTATTGCAATTAGGACTAATGCAGTACCGTAAGCAATCGGCCTTGACAATTCAACATTATTTCCACTGGTGGCAATAACATAAAGATGATAAGGCAAAGCCATAACCTGATCATAAATACTTGAAGGAAGTTTAGGTAAAAAATATGCAGCAACTGTAAATAGTATTGGAGCAGTTTCTCCGGAGACCCTTCCAACTGAAAGTATAACTCCAGTAATAATATTTGGCAATCCCATTGGAAGAATAACACGCCAAACAGTTTGAACTTTACTGGCTCCTAGAGCGTAGCTGGCAGTGCGGAAAGTATTATCTATCGATAGTAAAGCTTCTTCAGTTGTTCGAATAATTATTGGGAGAGTTAAAAGTCCCAAGGTAAACGAACCAGCTATTATTGAGTCACCAAAACCTAAGGTATTTACAAACATCGACATACCAAATAATCCAAATACTATTGAAGGAATTCCCGCAAGATTATTCGTCATCATTTTCATTATTCGTTTCATCCAACCTGCTTTAGTATACTCATTAATATAAATACCGGATAAAATTCCAATTGGCACAGAAACCAATAGACTTCCAAGTATTAAATAAAAGGTACCAACAATAGCTGGATAGATTCCACCTTTTGTCATTCCTTCTTCAGGATTTGTGGTTAAGAATTCCCAAGAAATAACTGAAATACCTTTATATATGAGAAAACCAAGAATATAGAACAAAATAAATAAAACCAAAATGCTCGCAAATCGGAAAAATCCGAAAGCAATCTTTTGCTTCCAAAGAGTAATTTGCTTTATTGTTGGAAAATTCACTTTATAAATTTATAAAAATTAAAATTTATGATTCTTGTTTTTTGAACTAATAATTTCAACCGCTAAATTTATTCCAAAACTAAGAATAAACAAAATACTTGCAAGTGCAAAAAGGGCAGTATAATGAATTCCACCTTGTGGTGCTTCGCCCAGTTCAGCTGCTATAGTTGCTGGAATAGTTCTAATAGGTTCAAAGATGGAATGAGGTATCACTGCAGCATTTCCAGTAACCATCAATACTGCCATAGTTTCACCAATTGCTCTTCCTATACCCAATATTGCAGCAGAGCTAATACCTGAAATTGAATAAGGCAATATAACATACCTTATAGTCTGCCAATGATTAGCACCTAAAGCAAAACTTGATTCTTTCATAGTTTTCGGTGTATTTCTTATCGCATCATCAGATAAAGTTATAATTGTAGGAATGGCCATAATAGCAAGTATTATACTACCGGATAGTACGTTTTCTCCTACAGGTAAATTGAACCATTGTTGTACCATAGGAACAACCACTACTAATCCAAAAAAACCTAAAACAACTGACGGAATACCAGAGAGTAATTCAATCAAAGGTTTGAGAATATTTCTTATTCTTGAATCTGCAATTTCCGATATATATATGGCTACAGAAAGTCCAAGTGGTAAGGCGAATAGGATAGCCAGAAAACTCACCCAAAGGGTACCTAAGATAAGAGGAAGAGCACCCATTTGAGCTACCGGATGTGCGGTAGGTAACCATTCCTTTCCTGCAAAAAAGCTTACAGCAGTAATTTTGGCAACTTCGATTAATTTTCCATTAAACTCTGGATGCTCCTTTATATATTTTGAATTGATATAACTTTCCGGTACAAATGCGATTATTTCCGGAATGCTATCTATAACTTTGGAAATACATATGGACATGTTCTGAAGTGAATCGCCCAATTCTTCATCTGTAAAATAATTGCCTATGTCATCAATTCGAAATAAAGTTATTGGTAAGTCTTTACCACCAACTTGTGACCATTCTGTAATATTTTGATCAAAAATATTTTTTAGATCTACATCACTAATAGTATTAACGGGATTAGATTTATTTAAAATTAGAACGCTTCCCTCTTCCAAAGAAGATTTACTAAATAAACTAAATCCAATTTTAAATAAGAAAATAACAATCAGTAAAATCGTAAGTGAAGTTACCCAACTTGAAAGTTGTAAAAGAATCTCTATAACTCTTTCGAAATTTTTACGTATTTTGTTATTCACTTAAAGTAGTAATCTTGAGTAAGCTTTCAGGAAGACTATGGTTAGAATTTATAGAGTAATATAGCCAACCTGACTTACTGTTTTTTGTCCTTCCAATGATAATACGTAATCAATAAAAGGTTTTACCAATTTCTGATCTTTAGTAAGATAGTAATAATACAAGGGTCTTACAATAGGATATTTTTTAGACTTTGCATTCTCAACTGTTGGTTGCACATAAGTTTTACCTTTATCATAGGATACACTAATTGCTTTAATATTTTTTTCCAAATAAGCAAGACCAATGTAGCCGATAGCACCTTTAGTTTGACTAACAGACTGTACAATTGTTCCTGTTGCTGGCATCATTAATACTGTATTTGCATAATTTTTATTGTTCATTACGTGTTCTTTAAAAAATTCAAAAGTACCAGAACTGGACTCTCTTGAGTAAGTAATTATTTTTTCATCATCGCCACCGACTTCTTTCCAATTTTTTATTTTACCAATGTAGATCGCTTCGATTTGTTCGCGAGTTAACTGATTTACTTTGTTGTTTGGATTAACAATAACTGTTAATGCATCGTTTGCTATTATGACTTCCTTGTAAGCTTTTCCCGCTTCTTGAAGTTTTATTTTTTCAGAAATTTTTATTTTTCGTGAAGACATTGCGATGTCAGTTGTTCCATCCAAAAATGCAGCAATCCCAACTCCACTACCTCCTCCAATCACGGTGATTTTAGAAGACGGATTTTTTTTCATATAAATTTCTGCTTCTTTTTGACTTAAAGGTAGAACAGTATCACTTCCTTTAATTTTTAGGGAACTTGGTGTTTGGAAAGTAAATGCAGAAGCAATTGTTAGTACAATAAAGAGTATAGAAAAATTAAGTTTATTCATTGTTATTATTTTTAAATTTGATTCAAATTTCTTATTTTCATATTATCACAACATGAAGAATTTCTTAAGGGAGTGTTAAATAGCCTTATTAAAATTTATATTGCATTCTAATTGTCCAAACATTGTCTTTCAAATCAGTTGAATAGGCTGCTAAGTTTTGACTTGTTTCATTTGTAACAAGATCATAGTATAAACTAAATTTAATGTTTGTATTTACCCTATAATTCCAGCCAATTCCGATTGTTGAATATTTGATATCTGTAGCTGTTAATTTAGATCCAGGTTTACCAATTTCATCTTTTGAAACTTCAGTATTGGGATCATACCAATCATACTTGATAACCAATTGGTGTTTACTTTGTAATATATTCTGAGCTAACATAATGTAACCTCCATTAAATGGTCTAATGTAAGTATCACCTGTAGGTGCTGTTCCGGTATTAGGACTAGTTGATGATGCCGCAGATCCTGTTTGATAACCAGTTAAATATTCTGCACGCAATACACTAAAACCAATAGGTAGATCCCAATTCAATTGAAAGTCACCTGCGAAATACTCTCTCCTTGCCTTACCATTTAAATTTGAAGTAGATGAATCAACTATCCAACTTTTTACTCCTGGAGCAATCTCATCAATAGTTTTATAAACGAATTTATTTCCTTGTTTGATACCACCGTTATAATAAGAAAACCTTAATCCATAATTCGTCTTCTCATTTTTTGTAGTCTTATTAATACCAATATTTCCAATAAAATCCTTGAATGAATCAAAATCATTGGTTCCCGCTAATCCAGTTCCATTAAATAATCCGCCTTCTAATTTGAGGATATTCCATTTTGAAGATTTGGGAGCTTGAAAGCTCAATTTTGCTCCAAGATCACGTTCTCCAGGAAGAATTAATTGAACAATTCTAGATCTTTCCGGTGTCTCTCTGACGGAAGATGAATATTCATTTTCAAAACTTATAGGTCTACTGAATATACCACCCGTTAGTGTAATGAATCCTATCCAGGGTTCTGCAACCTTAACAAAAACATCCTTAAAGCTTGCTCCTCTTTGTGTAATATCAAATTGTATTACACTTTGAGTTAGGCCACTTTCATAGGTTAATTTTAATCTTCCTCTTCTAACATCGAATCTATTGTCTACTGCTGTTGGAAAGTTTCCTCCTGCATAACTAGAGATTCCAGCAGTATCTGCTATTTGATATTGAACTTGAGTGTAACCACTTATTTTTAATTTCTTAAGAATATATAATTCTGACTGAATCTTATTAACAGCTATTCCCAATGTATCAATAGGATTTAGTTCTTCTTCCTGAGAAAATAAGAAAGTATTGACAACAAGGAAAGTACTGACAAACAAAAGGCTTTTGATTAATTTCATAAATATTGGTTTGATGTTTTAAAGCTAGCTCAAAGTTAAGTTGACCCATACAAAACCAATATGACCCCAATATTACCAAATTATTAAGTTTTAGGAATTTCAAGATTTCTTAGACAATCCTTCCTTGAATGGATATCAATTAATTGACAGATTAACCCTTCAAAATAGAATTCATGATTTTTAGAATTTTATTTCAACTGTTGAGATATTAATCTTTCAGTAAAAAAAATTTAAGGTTTAATTTTAGGATTCAAAGTGTGCATTGAATAAAGTTAAGACGAATGAATTCGAATTACATTCCATAAACAAAATTAAGTAGGTTATTTATTTCTTGATTTCCTTTTACTAGTTTTTGTTGAATGGTTTGAATTAAAGTTCTTCTATCTTTTTCTCCTTCTCCACTGATTAATGAAGAGTGTTTTAAGGTTTTTAAAAGCCACTGATGTACATGTTCAGTAACTCTAGGGTCGGAAGACCTAAGGAAGTTGGGTGAATCTAATGCGCAAAAGATATGATCGCTGATATCTGAATTTACATAAATTACTTCGTTAGCATGTACCAACTCGCTGATATAAACTTTAACTAAGGACTTATTTAATTCTGTACTCGTCTCATACAATTTAGTTCCTGACTCGCTAATCTTTGTAAGATGATCCAATAAATCAAACATTTCATTAATAATTTCCTGAACTACATTTTTATTAGGAAAAATTCGAAGTTGAATAAAATATTTCAATTGATCTAATGTAATGTCCATCATTCTAATATTCCAAATTTCTATACCCTGAAATTTGTAGTAGACATGAATACATTTATCGATGTTATTATTTAATTCTTTATCGTTAATAAAAGAATTCAAATCAAATTTGTCCATGTATCTTTTAATAGACCAGCTTGTATAATTCCATGCAAATAGTTTGAAAAACATCAGCTTTCTAAAAGGCATAATATGGAAAATTGGTACTTCACCGGTTAGATTTATATAATTCAATCCTTTTAATTCTTTAAGTTGATATAAGTGTTTAATAAGATTTAGAAAATAGTCTTTAGGTTGTTCCGGCATTTTTCTTATTGCATCACTGTAGAAAGGGATAGGTGATGATTTAGCACTTAAAAATTGATCTATAGATAATTGATAGCGGATGGAAAGTTCAATAATCTCATCAAGGTTAAGTTTAGTAGCCAGATTGATTTTTTTATAGGCAGCATTCTGACTTATTTCCAAAACATTAGATAAGACATCGACCAATTTAATATTGCCAATTCTTGATTGAAGACTGTCTAGGAATGAACGTTGAAAATTAAGCCATTGGTCATAGATCATATTAGAAGGAATTATCAAACACAAGATAACATAATATTTTACATATATTAAAAAAGCAGGTCAATATTTAAACTTTTATTACAATTAATATTAAAAATAAGATATTTTTAGCCTAAAACATAAAAAAGTTTATGAGAAATTTAATATTAAGCTAGATTTTAAAACCATTTTTGTCTTATGAAATAATTAAATAAAACTAGTGACATGGAAAAGAACACCCTATTTCTTTTACTTTTTGCCAACATATCTTCTTTTAGTCCTCTTTGTGATGGTCTTAGCAATGGTCACTGTAAGCATTCTTTGAATTTTTTTTTATGACCAATTAAAAACACAAAAGCTATGAAAACATCAATTTATTCAAGACTTTATGTATTAATTGCTATCTGAATTAATACGATGAAAAATATGTACTTAATTATTCTATCAATTGTATTAATAACAGCATGTCACATCGATGATCCAATACTATCTGATAAAGTTCCCTACGGAGATGGATCCAGAACAAAAGCAGATGGCCGTGTATTTGAGTTCGGATCAAATAAGCCTTTAGTAAATTGCATGGTAGTACTTAAGGAAGAATTTCATGAACCATTTAGTGGAGGAGGAATTTATTACACGATTGATACTACTTATACAGATAGCATAGGTTATTATGTGTTTGATTTTAAGCACATGAAGAAAGATCAAGTATATAGTTATTCTTATGTAGTTGAAGCAATTCAGCCATTATATTTTAGTGGTGGAAATTCAATGGAAGAAGGATTTTGGAACAAGAACAGAGACATTATTCTTGACCCATACGCTTGGATAAAAGTGCATATCAAGAATGTGAATCCGTTTGATGAAAATGATTTAATTAGTACAAATTCTGATGGGGGCGGAGGGGAATATTATGGATCATTGGTTGATGATAATGAAATGCATATTGCAAGGGGTAATAGGAAATCTAAACTTTCTTGGTTAATAATAAAAAATAAAATTAAAGAATATAAATTTGACTCACTTTACCTTCAAGCTCATGACACTTTACGGTACGAAATACTTTATTGATATTAGATTCTAATTAATAACACAAATGAGAACTGTCTTATTTATAATGTCAATATTTATGGTCTTATCCTGTCATAAATCAGAAGACCTAAGTGATCAAGATATTATCCCATATGGAGATGGGACTCGTACCAAGGTAGAAGGACGCATACTGGAATATGGAACAAATAAAATATTGGAAGGAGCGATTGTGATATTAGAAGAAACAGTAACGACAGGATTTTTTTCAGGGAATGTAATTGTTACACCTATAGACACTTTTATAACAGATACCAGTGGAAAATATTAGTTTGAATTCAAGCATGAGCAAGACAGCGAAGATCTCAGCCAGCTATATAGATATAGAGTTAAGGCCGAGAAGCCTGGATATTTTGGCAGTGACGATCGAGCTGCCCATAAAGGGAAATGGACAAGACGAAGAGACATTATTTTCGACCCTTTCGCATGGGTAAAAGTGCATATCAAGAATGTGAATCCGTTTGATGAAAATGATTTAATTAGTACAAATTCTGATGGGGGCGGAGGGGAATATTATGGATCATTGGTTGATGATAATGAAATGCATATTGCAAGGGGTAATAGGAAATCTAAACTTTCTTGGTTAATAATAAAAAATAAAATTAAAGAATATAAATTTGACTCACTTTACCTTCAAGCTCATGACACTTTACGGTACGAAATACTTTATTGATATTAGATTCTAATTAATAACACAAATGAGAACTGTCTTATTTATAATGTCAATATTTATGGTCTTATCCTGTCATAAATCAGAAGACCTAAGTGATCAAGATATTATGCCATATGGAGATGGATCCAGAACAAAGGTAGATGGTCGCGTATTCGAATACGGATCAAATAAGCCTTTAGTTTATTGTATGGTAATCCTTCAAGAAGAATTTCATGAACCATTTAGTGGAGGAGGAATTTATTACACGATTGATACTACTTATACAGATAGCATAGGTTATTATGTGTTTGATTTTAAGCACATGAAGAAAGATCAAGTATATAGTTATTCTTATGTAGTTGAAGCAATTCAGCCATTATATTTTAGTGGTGGAAATTCAATGGAAGAAGGATTTTGGAACAAGAACAGAGACATTATTCTTGACCCATACGCTTGGATAAAAGTGCATATCAAGAATGTGAATCCGTTTGATGAAAATGATAAGATGGCTACTTCTGGACCATGGGGGGGGGGTGGCAATAATCAGTATCATTTAGGTGTTAAAATTGATACGTTTGAAATTCGCCGAGCAAGAGGTAATAGAAATGAATTTGTATGTGGACATTGGTGGAAAAATAAAATATATTCAATAAAATGTGATTCAATATTTTTTATTGGGTTTGACACTATACCATACGAGATATTGTATTGATAAGATATCTAATTTCAAGACCATCAAATATTATTTTTGAACAATTAGAAATAGAAAGTATCACGAAACAAGTGAAAAAATAAGATGAAAAATAAAAGCTTAATTCTTCTATCCATTGTATTAATAACAGCATGTCATAATGACGATCCAATACTATCTGATAAAGTTCCCTACGGAGATGGATCCAGAACAAAGGTAGATGGTCGTGTATTTGAGTTCGGATCAAATAAGCCTTTAGTAAATTGCATGGTAGTACTTAAGGAAGAATTTCATGAACCATTTAGTGGAGGAGGAATTTATTACACGATTGATACTACTTATACAGATAGCATAGGTTATTATGTGTTTGATTTTAAGCACATGAAGAAAGATCAAGTATATAGTTATTCTTATGTAGTTGAAGCAATTCAGCCATTATATTTTAGTGGTGGAAATTCAATGGAAGAAGGATTTTGGAACAAAAATCGAGACATCATTCTTGACCCGTATGCTTGGATAAAAGTGCATATCAAGAATGTTAATCCGTTTGATGAGAAGGACTATTTATGGCTTGGTGGTGGCGGGGACTATTATGGAATTAATATTAATACTTCTGAAGTTAATATTAAATTTGGTAATCATAGTGAAGAGTTTGTATGGTACATTGGTAAGAATGGAATTCAAGTAAAAAAATCTGATACAGTCTTTGTGGCAGGTCATGATACATTAACATATGAGATCCTATATTGAGAATATATTTAATTTCAAGACCATCTAATATTATTATTTAACAATTAAAAATATAAAGTAACATGAAACAAGTGAATAAAGTTATGCTACTTGTAGACCTTAAGAAAATGTTTAAAATTACTATATTTAAAAGCCTTCATATGATGTTTTTATTTAATATAAACAAATTGAGTGCCCAAATAGATAAAGGTTAAATAAAATTCTATATATTTTGACCATTGAGTACTAATTTTAGATTTGAATTTGGCTGATTATTAAGAAACATGAAGAATGTGCTTAGCTTTTCAACAAATTCTTCACCCTTAAATTCATTCAGTTTAATTAAATTGTTTATTAATCTAGAATTTAAAATATTAATGAAAGCCAAATTCAGACAGGATCTTTTATTGTCAGGTAAATTAATAATATATATATCGATTAAATAATCTTCAATTTTAGAGTTTCTTTCATTAGGTATTAAGCGCAGTTCCAATTGTGCTTTTAATTCCTTTTCAATTAAAATAAAATAATAAGTTTCATGAAAAAAAGTTCCGTATAAATACTTATAATTACTTAAAATGCTATTAATATTTAATGTCTCATTTATTAGTAATGTGTCAATTTCATTGAGATACATTTATTTAATTTTTTAATATTAAAATTAATAATTTAATTGTTTCGGACAAAATACTATAATCTATATAATTTTTCCCAAAGCTTTCCTAATATTATTTCTTTAAATCGACTTTCAAATAATTTTGTATATATTTTCAGTATAATTAAAAAATTATCTTCTTTGTTTTCACCTGGAAATTTATTTAAATAGTATCCAACCCTTAGTTCATCTGGAACTTCAATATATTCCATAGCACTATACTCAATATTTAATTCTAAGTTACGAATTGTTAAAGTAATCAAGTACAACTCCTTTAGATTGGATTTCCAAACTTTAATAATTATCAAGCGATTAGATAGTTTATTTAGACAAAGTATCAATAAAATGTTTTTTTCAGAAACAAATGGCAACAGACTAAAATTATCTTTTAAAAATGGTGTTTCTTCGAAGAATTTGTGAAATAAAGTTTGAAATATTTTCATTATTATAACCATTTCAAAACTGCTAATTCCATATTATAAAAATGACTTATATACGTGTCTTGTGCTCGCGCGCCAATAGCTATTATTGTATAGCCATGACACTATTCAATATTTAAATTAAATCATTCATTTTTAAATGAATGATAATATCCTTTTCTAAATTTTCTAAATTCTATTCTTATTCTTCAGTAGGTTTAGAATCTGATGCTGATTCAGGTTGATTGTCGTTGTTATCTGAAACGGCAGAATCAGAGTTTTCAGCGCTTGAACTTAAATCTTGTTCACCATTTGAAATATCTAAATGTTCATCCAAAGCATCATTAACTCCTTGCGTTTCATCGATAGTTAATTCGGTATTCTCCACAGGTGGATTAGGTTGTATGTTTTTTGGAATTCTTTTTCTTTCTTTGTTGCCAGCTTTAATTTCTTCTGCTGCTTTTATCAATTTTTCTTCGTCTTCCGCTTTTACAACTTGTTTAAGATTTATTTCTTCTTCGAATTTAGCCTTTACTTTTTGTTCTTCTTCTTTTCTGTGTTCCTTCTCATCAACTTTTTTTATTCTCTTCTCTTCTTTTCTTTTAAGGGAATCTGTTGTTTTATCCAGAGTAGCTCTTATGGCTGTTAGTTCTTCAAGTTTCTCCTTTTTGGATTTCATTCTATCTTCAATCATCTTAATTTTTGCTACCCGGATTTGAGCTTCCAACTGACTTGATGAACTTGCAATTCTTTTATTTTCAAAATCAATATCTTTTTGATCAAATTCAATTGATTTTTGAATTTTTTGAACAGCTTGATTTAATCCGGCTAATCTGGCAGATATACGATCCATTGCACCTTCGCTACTTCTATGCTGCTCATTTTTTTGTGGACCTCCAGATACATTTCTTTTTTCTCGGATTGCATTAAATGAATCATCTAAAAACTTAAATACTTTATTTCTGTCTTCCCTTGTAAAAGGAAAAGATTTAAATTCTTCCTGTATTTTCTTTAAGTCATCAAAAATTAATTTAAGAACACCACCAGAATTTATGCGATTATTTATTTCTTCAATTTTTAAACTGAAAGTGTTAAAAATTTCTGTACTCTTTGCTAAAATATCTTTTTCAACGCTCGACCTTAGTTTTTTTAATTCTTCAAAAAGTGCATTAGATTTTTCGCGCAAGGAGTCTGAATGATCGCGAAGTATATTCCTGTCGAAAATGTGTTTCTGAATATTATCCCAAAGTGATTTTAGTTCATCCCAGATTGCTTTATCGTAATTGTCTAAACGCTTTATCTTGTCAGAAACTTCTTCTAATTCAGATTTAAAATTTCTATACAATTTGGTGCTTAAGACTAGGAAATGCCACTCCATTTGAGCTCTTTGAATCATGTCACTTCTTTCCACTCTGAAATCTTCTGGAAGAATACTTTCTGACATGGTTAATTCCAAAGTTCTTTTTTCAGTACTAATTGGCAGTTCTAAATCTCCTCCATCACGCCATGTGGACATCATTTTATTATAAAACTCTTCTGTACAATCCCTAGCTGGAATTGCAACAAGTTCAATTTTATTTTCATCGGCATTTAATGAGATTCCAAGCAAGACCTTCTGGTCTTCTGCATTAGATCCCCAAATAACTAATCTGGTACGCATTTTCTTTTAATGTTTCGGTGGTCAATTAATTCTATTGCTCAGTAATTTAGCTTATTTTCTGATAAGCTTGTCTGAAATTTGGAATGCAAAAATCAAACCATTTATTGATTTTTAATAAATAAATAAAATGGAAATCCAATTGCAATTGTTAACAAGTTAGAACTATTTATACAAGTCTCTGATTTACAATATATTGTGCTATTTGTACAGCGTTGGTTGCGGCACCTTTTCGAAGATTGTCTGCGGTTATCCAAAGATTTAATGTATTGCTTTGGGATTCATCCAAGCGAATTCTTCCTACGAAGACTTCATTTTTCTTGTGGGATTGAAGAGGTGTAGGATAGATAGATTCTGAGGGATTATCTAGAACAGTAAGTCCAATAGAGTTATTTAGAATTTCTTTTACTCTATCAATATCGATGTCTTTTTTAAAACTTACATTAACAGACTCTGAATGTCCTCCATGTACTGGTACTCTGACTGCAGTAGCTGTAATCCGCAAACTTGAATCCCCTAATATTTTTCGAGTCTCATTTACTAATTTCATTTCTTCTTTCGTATAATCATTGGGAAGAAAAACGTCACAATGAGGAATACAATTTTCAAATATAGGATGTTTATATGCTCTTGGTTCCAAAACTTCTGTTCCATTTTTTTCAGAATTATATTGTCTTACTGCCTTCATTCCTGTTCCTGTAAAAGATTGATAAGTAGAGACAACAATTCTGTCAATATGATAGGCAAGATGAAGTGGATTTAATGCCATTACCATTTGAATAGTTGAGCAATTTGGATTTGCAATTATTTTATGATTTTCATCAATTTCAAACGAATTTATTTCAGGAACCACTAGTGGACAATTACTATCCATTCTCCAGGCAGAAGAATTATCAATTACATAACAACCATTCGCTTCGAACAGTGGGGCCCAGGTAAGTGAAACATCACTTCCAGCGGAGAAAATTGCTATATCCGGATTGAGTTCTAATGTCTTTTCAATACTTAATATTTTGTATTCTTTATTTTTCCAAATGAAGCTATTGCCGACAGATCTTTCAGAAGCAACCGGAAGTAATTGATCAAACTTAAAATCGAATTCTTCCAATACATTTAGAATTTCAGAACCCACTAATCCGCTAATACCAATTATAGCTAATTTCATTGAATAAAATATAATAATTGAAAGCTCAAATTTAGTTATGTTTGAGGAATAATCTGTAAAAAGCTAATGAAAACATTGATCATATTGCTTTTATTTTGCTTACCACTTTTTGCTTTTTGCCAATGGTCTGATGATTTTTCTTCCGGAAATTTAGATTTATGGAGTGGAGATGTGGATGCTTTTATAGTGAATCCAGATAAACAATTAAATCTAAATGCCAGTACCGCAGGGGAAAAGTTTATTTATAGAGAATTTATTAATCAAAGTAATCTGGAATGGAATTTTTTTGAAGAGTTGCAGTTTGCTCCGTCAAGTTCAAATAAATTAAGGGTTTATTTGAAAATTGACAAACCGGATCTCTTAGACTTTCAAGGTTATTTTATTGAGATTGGCGAAAATGGCAATTCTGACAATTGGAAATTTTATGTCAAACACAACATGAAAAATATATTGTTGGGTCAGGGTGAAATTTCAAAATTAGCTGGTGATCCTTCAAAGGCATATTTTAAATGTTCTAAGAAAAATGACAGCATATGGGTAGTCAAAGTAGATTATGAAACAGGGGTGAATTTTGTTGAACAGATTGAAATAAAGGATAGTTTAAATTTGCAATTTTCGAATAGTTATTTTGGACTTCACTGCTTTTTTACGGTAACAAGAATAAATAAATTTATTTTTGATGATATTGCAGTAGATCTTCCAATTGTTGATACATTAAGCCCAACGATTATTTTTGCAAAAGCAGAAAATTCCAAAAACTTATTTTTACAATTCGATGAAAAGATAGATACCAATTCAGCAAAAAATGTTTTAAATTATTCTGAATCCAAATTAGGTATCCCAAACTCAATTCAAGTCATTTCGCAAAATGAAATAAGACTAAGTTTTTCTCAAAACATGATATCAGATAGTAGCTACAGTATTTCATATTTCAATATTCAGGATTTAAATGCAAATTTAATTAAGCAAGTAAAGACTATTAATTTTATTGCTCATTTTTTAAGTGGGCCTAAACTTAAAGATTTAGTGATTTCTGAATTTATGTATGACCCAGATCCTGCGGTGAGTTTGCCAAATGCGGAATATATTGAATTATACAATAATAGTTTAGGTACAATTGACCTTGATGGTATAAAAATATCAGATGGAAATACTATTTCAACGAGTATTAGAAATTATTTATTAAATACTAATCAATTTCTAATTCTATGTGCAACAAAAGATACCAACTTATTTAAACCTTTTGGCAAAGTATACGGAATAAGTAATTTACCAAGTTTAAATAATGACGGTGATTTTATTATTTTATATAATAGGGAAGACCAGATTATTGATCAATTGCAGTACCAGACTGATTGGCATACTGAGAAAACAAAAAAAGACGGAGGTTATAGCTTGGAACTTCAGTTTCCCAATAGAGCATGTCAAGGTAAATTAGCTTGGGCGACTTCATTAAATCCGGAAGGCGGAACACCGGGAAAAATTAATTCATTGTGGAATAAAGAACCAGATACAATACTTCCAAAAATAATTTCCGCAATTCCTTTAAGTCAATGGGAGATTCAACTCAGTTTTGATGATAATTTGGATGAAAACATAATGAAGGATCAAAATAATTATATCATTGACCCTTTAAAAACAATCGCCAATATAGATGTAGTATTGCCTGGAAAATCAGAATTTATACTCTTATTAAATGAACCACTTGAAAAAGGAATAAGTTATAATTTAAGAATAAAAACAATAAGAGATTGCTCCGGAAATGAAAGCAAAGATCTCAATATTAATTTTGAAATTCCCTCTCAAGCGCAAGAAGGACAGTTGCTATTTAACGAAATACTGTCAAATCCAATTACAGGAGGAGTAGATTATATAGAGATTTATAATAACTCAGATTTACTTTTGACCACACAATATCTTTACATTAATAACAGTGTAAAGGACAATAATTGGATATCCATAAATACAGTAAAGTCAGTTCCCAAAAAATCTTATTTCGTTTTAACCACTAATCCAGAAACTGTTATTCAACAGTATCCATTACATGCTAGTCTTAATATCTTTAATGCAACGATCCCTTCAATTGATGATGATCAAGGCAAATTAAAATTAGCAACATTTCAAAAAGGTCAATTTGTAATTATTGACAGTATTAATTTCACAGCTGATTGGCATAATCCGCTAATTGTGAATCAGTCAGGAGTTTCATTGGAAAAAATCAACCCATCATTTATTTCTAATAATAAAGGATATTGGACTTCAGCATCAAAACAAAACTATTATGGTACCCCAGGATTAATAAATAGCCAGTTTATAGATACTAGTAAGGAAAAAAGCAATAGTTTACCTTTCACATTAGCCTCTATTGTTATTAGCCCTAATCAAGATGGAAATAATGATCAATTAGTCATTTATTTAAATTTAGATAAGCCTGGTTATAAAGCGAATATCAAAGTATTTGATTTGTCTGGAATTCAAATTTATAGTTTAAGTCAAAATATTGTTGGTACCAATGATATCCTGACATGGAACGTACTTGATCGTGAACAAAGACTTTTATCCAACGGAAATTACATTTTGAATCTAGAATTTGTACATCCAGATGGCAATGTTTTACATAATAAACAAAGAATTGTAGTTGATACGCAGAAATAAATTATTTACAATTCAAGAACTAGTTATTGAAAAGCAATGAAGATAAATACATCAAATTTAGATTCAAATCTTCAATGGTCTGTGGCTATTTGTTTGATACTAGTTACCTGCATATTTATATTTCCTCCAGAATACTTATTGGCAAAACAATTTTCAAAATACGCTGTACATTGGATGTTTTTATGCTTAATAATTGGAATAGCTTGTATGTTTTTAAATCTTGAAAATCTACTTTTTACTTCATTTGGATGTTCAGGTATTTTAGCTACGCTCTTATTATATTCGTACAACAGTTCAATAAATTTGGCTGATGAGAAAATTAAAGAATCAATTAGCATTGAATTTATTAATCCAACAATTAGTACTGATGATTTTGACAAAACATTCAGCTTGCTTTTGCGGCAAGATCCTGATGTACTGGTCTTAGAAGAAGTAACTCCTGAATGGCGTTGGATAACTGAAGAATTGAGTGAAAAGTATAAGTTTTCCGTTGTACTTAGTCGTGTAGATCCTTTTGGAAAGGCTATTTTTTCCAAATTTAAATTTGAGCAAATTGACACCTTAGAATATAAAAATAATCCAATTATAATAGCAAATGCAAGAGTAAATGACAATAAGATCATTCAAATTTCGGCTGCAAATGCTCTTCCTTCAATAACAATGACAGATTTTAACAAACTCAATTTATACTTAGAAAAACTAAGTAAGGTGATATTAAGTAATAAATTGCCATTGATACTTAGTGCAAACTTTAACCTTGTTCCTTGGTCTAAAGAATTGCGTGATTTCAAACTTCAGACAGACCTAAATTCGAGCAGAAGAGACAATAATGATGGTAGTGCACTAAAAACAATTTGGAGTTTTTTTAATATACCTAAGAACGAAATATTTTATTCAAAGGAATTAGAGTGTTCTGAATTTAAAGAAATATATGATTCGAATCTGAACACTATTGGATTGTTTGGAAGATATCAGTTTAAAAGAGTTAATTAATATTGATTTGTATAATACTATTATTTATTAAAATAATTGTTCACAAGTACATACTATATAATATCAAAGTAATAAATTCAAAATAACCATCTTTATTGATTCAAAAATAAATTATGAAAATTTTATATATAGGAAATGTTCTAAACTGGATACTTTTTATTTCGGGAGTTAATGCACAAGATGAGCTCTATTTTCAACAAAAAGTGGATTATGATATTCACGTAAAATTAAATGATCAATTACATATTCTAGAAGGACATATTAATATCAAGTACTTAAACAATAGTCATGAAGTGCTAGATAAGATTGGTATGCATTTGTGGCCAAATGCCTTTTCAACAAAATCCACTGAATTTGCAAAACAAAAATTATTGCATCGTAGCACTAGGTATTACGATTCACCTCCATCAGAATCAGGAAATATTGAGCTTTCCAAACTGATGGTAAATAGTAAGAAAGCAGAAATAGTTTTGGTAAAAAATAATCCGGATATGGGATGGTTAGTACTTCCTGAATTGTTGAAACCAAATGAAGAGATTTTAATAGACGCAGATTTTATTGTTAAAATCCCTGCATCCTTTAGTAGATTTGGACATATTGATCAAAGCTATCAAATTACGCAATGGTATTTAAAACCTGCAGTGTATGATAGAAAGGGTTGGCACTTAATGCCATATTTAGATCAGGGAGAATTTTATTCCGAATTTGGAAATTATAAGGTCAGCATTACTTTACCGGAGAATTATGTAGTGGCTGCTAGCGGAGTTCTCCAGGAATCTAAAGAAATAGAATTTTTAAATAAAAGAGTTGAACTTACAAAAAATTATCTATCACAAGCTTCGCTAGAGCTTGCAATATCTGATTCACAAAATTTAAAAACGATAAGTTATAAAGCGGATAGTGTACATGATTTTGCATGGTTTGCAGATAAAAAATTTCTAGTAACTAAAGATCAGGCAAAACTTAAATCAGGTAAATTAGTAGATACATGGTGTTTTTTTAATGCACATAAATTTTGGCCTAATGGTGCAAGATTTACCGCAAGAGCAATAGAGTTTTATTCTGATAAGGTTGGCGAATATCCATGGCCACAAGCTACTGCGGTTCACTCTGCTCTAAGTGCAGGAGGTGGAATGGAATATCCAATGATTACTGTTATTAACGACGTTAGTTCAGATAAGAGTTTGGATCAAGTAATTTGTCATGAAGTAGGGCACAACTGGTTTTATGGTATATTGGCAACGAATGAAAGAGATCATCCATGGATGGATGAAGGCATTAACTCTTATTATGAAAACAGATATATGAATTACTATTATAAAGAGAATTATCTAATGCCTAAAAAATTTCGAACTGAAATAAATAAAATAGGCATTAACTCTGAGTCAGAATTTATGTATCAGCTTATTTCACATGCAAATTATGATCAATATCCCGGCAGTTCATCTGTTGAAATGAATGCATTAAGTTATGGCATTGATATATATAAAAGAACTGCTGATTTATTCAAGTATTTAGAAGATTATTTAGGAGAAACAGAATTTGATAAGGTCATGAAGAAGTATTATTCAATGTGGAATTTTAAACATCCTTATCCGGAGGACCTTAAAGCAATCTTCCAATCGAATACTACTAAAAAGACAGAGTGGTTATTTGAAGACATTTTATTAAGCAACAGAAAAATCGATTATTCAATTTGCAGTATAAAAAAAGAAAGCAATAATTATTTAATAAAAATTAAAAATAAAGGTTCTATTAAAGCACCTGTAATGTTGTGTGCGATCAAAAATGACAGCTGTGTTTTTAAAAAATGGATAGATGGATTTGACGATAAAAGTACGGCTGAGATACCTCTCGCACATTACGACAAATTTAAAATTGATCCACTTGGCAATTATTTTGATTATAATCAAAATAATAATACCATCCGGTCAAGCGGAATATTCAAGAAAATTGAACCTTTACGTATTGGTTTAAGAGCTTTGTATAATACTTCTAAAGGAAGTGAAATCTTTGTATATCCTTCTGTATTATGGAATTATTACGATGGGTTAATGATAGGTTTACATTTAGGTTCTGCAATTTTGCCTACACCAAAATGGAATATTCAATTATCACCAAAGTATGCAATTAAGAGTAAAAGCTTAGCAGGAACTGCGGATCTGAGTTTCAGAAACAATTTTTCCTCGTCTTCAATTAATTATTTAAAGATTGGTGTTTCCTTAAAGAAATTTGGCTTTAGTATCAATGAATTGACAAATGAAATAAATACTTATACTCAATTTAGACCATATGTAATTATTGATTTCAAAACTGATATGACCAAATTGCATACTTCAAAATTGTCCTATGAATTTTTTAACATAAATGATAACATAGCAACCAAAACTAATTTAGATAGTAATTTTATAAGGGTGATTAAGACAAATAATGTAAATAAATTGAGTTACTATTATTCAAATCCATCCATTTTAGTTCCACTAAAATTTATTGCTGATGCATATTATGAAGAATATCCATCTATTTTAGAAAATAAATCAAGATATTTAAGAGTGGATTGTGAGATTGATAAAAGTTTTAGATGGAGCAAAAGAAGATATTTTGAAACTAGATTAGCGAGTTCTTTTTTTCCAATTAATACAGAAAGAAACAGAAATTCAATCGCATCTAGAACAGATGAATCCTTTATAAGAGGATCATCAGGAATAGCCTTTCAAGGTTACTTAGATTATACAAATGAAAACAATTTTCTAGGAAGAACTAATGCATCCGGTATTTGGTCGCAACAAATTGAAAATCGTCAAGGTGGTTTTAAAATTGCTCCTGGAATTCAGCAAAGAACGAATTTAGGAAATACAAATAATTTTTTTATTGCTTTAAATTTAAGTACTGATTTACCGATAAAAAAAGTTGGAAGTTTTATCCGACCTTACTTTGATCTTGCCTATATTGATAGTAATTCAGGAAATGAAAATAGCTGGTTGTACAGTAGTGGAATGCAATTAAGAATAATTCCAGAGTTCTTTGAAGTTAATTTTCCTATTTATCATTCTAAAAATATTAGAGATATCTACGCAGATAATTTTAAAAATAACTATTTCAAACAGATTACTTTCAAAATTAAATTTACATTTGCACACTTTAAAAATATTGCTAACTTTATTCAATAATCGGCTATGCGGTATATTATTACAAAGCTAGAGGATTCAATACTTCAAATCACTCTTAATAGACCAGAAGTCTATAATGGTTTTAATAAGGGGATGTCGATTGAGGTTCAGGAAGCACTTAGACTTGGAAGTGAAAGTGAAAATATTAGAGCAATTGTAATAACCGCTCAAGGAAAAGCATTTAGTTCTGGACAGGATTTGAAAGAAGCCAGTGAAAGTTCTGAATTAAGTATGCGAAGAATAATTCTCGACCAGTATAATCCAATAATTAGTGAAATTACTAAATGTCCTAAACCAGTTATTGCAGGAGTAAATGGAATTGCAGCAGGAGCTGGAGCCAATATTGCTCTAGCATGCGATATTATTATTGCAGCACAATCTGCTTCTTTTATACAAGCATTTAGTAAAATTGGGCTTATTCCTGATTCAGGAGGAACTTTTTTTCTACCAAGGTTGGTTGGCTATCAACGAGCTAAGGCATTAATGATGACTGGAGATAAAATAACTGCTAATGAGGCTTTGCAAATGGGCATGGTATATAAGGTATTCGCTGATTCTGACTTTGAAGAGCAGCTAATGACTTTTGCAAGACAGATGGCGGAAATGCCTACAAAAGCATTGTACTTAACAAAGCAACTTTTAGAGATTTCATTAAATTCCAGTTTGGAAAACCAGTTATTAAATGAAGTAGATTATCAGGAAATGGCCGGAGAAACAAATGATTTTAAAGAAGGAATGAAAGCATTTATTGAAAAACGTAAACCCCAATTTAATGGTAATTAATAGTCGTATTAAAATTCTTTTAACTATAGCTTTGATTGCAAGTAGTTTCATTGTTAATGCTCAAACTCACAAATCTTCATATAAGAAACAGGAATTGGATTATTTAACTGTTAGCTATATTGAAATAACCCCATTGCGAAACAAGAAAGCTAACACGAAGGCAAAAAAATTAAGTAAAATCCAAACACAGGAATTTATAAAAACCTGGAATAAGACAATCGCCGAAACTCCTTGTGGAACCAATTTTACTTATGTTGTTTCTGTCTATTTTCAAGATTATTCTAAGAAGGAGTTTTTCCTTGAAAAATCAAAATTAAGCGATAATAAAACTAACTGCTTAGATACTAAGGATTCAAATTACGCAGATAAGTTATTTAAAGGGAAATAACTTTGCCATATAACTTAGTTATGTGCAATAAAATTCATTGAAGGTGTTGGAGTACCTCCAAGAACACCAGTTAAATAAATTGTAAAAGCTTTTTTTGCTGTTCCACGAAAATTTTTATTGCTTAATAAATCAATGGTAGATCCTGTTTGTCGGATAACAATTGAATTCGCAACTTTAGGATTTACTTCCACAGGATTAGTATAGGAGGTGAATCCAAGATTGGTTGCCGTAGCGTTGGTTCCATTTACAAATATGTCAAAATTTGAATTTGGAATTAAATTTAAAAACTTAATAGAAGTATTATTGGTATCCATAATTGCAACATCATTTTGAAGAACAAAGGCGTTCAATGAAGATTTTTTGTTGCATAAGACTAAAGAATAATTTTTACCATTGGAAAAGTTAGTACTTATATTAAAAAGATCTAATCCGGTATTTTTTTCTATAAAGCGAACAGATTGATTTCCTGCAGGAAATTCATATGGTGTGCTAGCCCCTGGAAATACGATGCTTTGCCTAAAAGTTGATGAATCTTTGATTTGAGCTATAACAAAACCAGTTTCATCGTATACACCATTGATGAAACAAGCTACTGGATTTTTAGCGGAAGTATTAGAATCATCTCCATTGCAAGAAATTATTGCAAGTAGGATGAAACTTAAATAAAGAAAATTATTGAACTTTTTCATAATCGAATAAATATTTAAATGTCAGTCAACTAAAACGAAGAGAATTGCTTAATATTGTAGTAAATTGAATTGCAGATGAGTTATAATAGTGATCAAAACATATCTAGAAATAATGTTGGGGGTGGATTAATGCGACTTGCCGCACCAGTCATGATTGCCTTGATTCTTGCTGGAATATCTTACTTTAAATATTGTGCTTCTAAAAGCTACAACGAATATTTGGATATTTATCAACACGTTAGTTTAACAGCTGAAGAAGAAATTGCAATTGGACTGCAATCCAAGCCTTTAATGATCAAAGAATATGGTGGAGTTGATCCTGATCAAGCAGCACAATTTCTAGTTCAACAGGTGGGACAAAATTTGTATAAAAATAGCGTTGCATCTAAGACGCCATATCAATTTGAATTTACTTTATTGGCTGATCCAAACACAATAAATGCCTTTGCTTTACCTGGGGGACAGGTATTTATAACCAGAGCCTTATTTGAGCAATTGAAGTCCAAAGATCAGTTGGCTGGTGTGCTCGGGCACGAAATCGGTCATGTAGTTGGGAGACATGCCGGCGAACGAATGCAGAAGGATGGCCTTTTGCAAGGTATTGCAGGTGCGGTTGGAGTAGCTTCGGGAGACTATCAAACTGCCGCCGCAGCTCAGCAAATTGCTGGTTTAATTGGGCTAAAATACGGTCGTGACCAAGAATTACAATCGGATGATTTGGGAGTCAGATTTATGATTGAAACTGGATATAAACCTGAGGAGATGATTGGAGTTATGGAAATTCTAAAGAAAGCATCTGGAGGAGGCACAAGAGATGAATTTTCTTCAAGTCACCCTTCACCTGAAAATAGAATTGAAAAAATTAAGGAAGCCATAGATAAATATAAGGATGGAGCAAAATAAAGTTGTCGGTATTTATTGATGAGAAAGAAAACAGGAATAATACCGACGATACTTATAAATTGGTCCAATAAAAAAATAATCCAATATTGTCTATCGACATGCTGACATAAATGTCAACATTCTAAGTGCAATTATCAGCATTATATCAAAAGGTACTGGACTAGATATAATTTCACATTGGATAAGTTATATTTGCCTATTAAATATTTATGAAAAAATTATTTTTGTTAGATGGACATGCCCTTGTTTATCGAGCACATTATTCCTTTATTACAAGGCCATTAATCAATTCAAAAGGTCTTAACACTTCTGCAATCTCAGGTTTTACACGCTACTTATGGGATATTATTACAAATCAGAAACCCAGTCATCTGGCAGTTTCATTTGACTTATCAGGTCCTACCTTTAGACACAAAGAATACCCACAATACAAGGCCAATAGAGAGTCACAACCGGAAGATATTACAATCGGATTACCTTATATATATAAGATAATTGAAGCATTTAATATTCCAATTGTTAGTTTAGAAGGCTATGAAGCTGATGATGTCATAGGAACATTAGCAAAACAAGCTGCAAGGGAAGGCTTTACTGTTTATATGGTTACTCCTGATAAAGATTATGGGCAATTGGTTGAGGACCAAATACTCATGTATAAACCCTCAAGGCAAGGTAATGGAATTGAAATTCTTGGACCAAAAGAAATTACTGAATCCTGGGGTATTAATCGTACTGATCAAGTTATTGATCTTTTGGGCTTAATGGGAGATGCAGTAGACAACATACCTGGTGTTCCAAGTGTGGGTGAAAAAACTGCTGCAAAACTGATTCAAGAATTTGATAATCTTGAAAATATTTTAGCTAATACAGCTAACATTAAAGGGAAGATTAAAGATAAATTAATTGAGTTTGCAGAACAAGCTCGTTTAAGTCGGCGCTTAGCAACCATTGATATCAATGTTCCAGTAAAGTTTGATGAGCAGAAATATAGACTAGAAGATTTTGATAGAATAAAATTGGTTGAATTATTTAGAGATTTAGAATTCAGAACTTTAGCCGAAGCAATCGTAGTAAATAAAACAAAAAAAGCTTCAAGTTTATTTGCTGAAGAAGAAGTTACTAAAGAAGAAGAAAACAAACTAATTGATACTGAAGCTAAATCTTACAAAGTAGCTGATCACGACATATATAACACTGCCCATGAATATCAATTGGTTGTAAGTAGTTTAGATACAGAAAACCTCTTGAAATTAATTGAAAAAAATAAAATTATTTCTTTTGATACGGAAACAACTGGTTTAGATGCAACGCAGGCAGAAATTGTAGGGATGTCTTTTTCATTTGAAAAAGGAAAAGCGTATTATTATCCCATTGATGCTGACCAAGATAAGGCACATATTCAATTGAATCAATTCAAAAAATATTTAGAGGATAGTTCAAAAAACTTCATTGGTCAGAACTTAAAGTATGATATTTTAGTAATGAAGAAATATGGTATTCAACTGCCAGTACCTCATTTCGATACTATGATTGCACACTATTTACTTGAACCAGATCTAAGACATAAGCTTGACATTCTGTCAGAGTCTTATCTCAATTACAAGATGGTTGCTATAGAAGAGTTAATACGGAAAAAAAGTACTGGACAAACTTCTATGCGTGATGTTGAATTGAACAAAATAAAAGAATACGCAGCAGAAGATGCGGATGTTGTCATGCAGTTATTTCCTGTTTTTGAAAAGGAAATTATGGATTTCAATGTTAATTCAGTTTTGCGAAATATTGAACTTCCATTAATCAACGTATTGGCGGAAATGGAATTTCAAGGAGTTAATATTAATGCCAACTTCTTAAATGAATACAGTAAGGTACTTGGCAAAAGTATTTTAGAAGCTGAAAAAAATATTTATCAAATTGCAGGAGTAAGATTTAATATTGCTAGCCCCAAACAAGTAGGAGAAGTTTTATTTGATAAATTAAAAATTCCATATAAATGGAAAAAGACTTCGACAAATCAATACTCAACCGATGAAGAAAAGCTTAACGAATTGGCAGAAGAATATGAACTTGTAAGAGCAATTCAGCAATTCAGAAAGTTATCAAAATTGAAGTCCACTTATGTTGATTCACTACCCTTAATGATTAATCCATTAACTGGTAGAGTACACAGTTCATTCAATCAAGCCCGTGCTGCAACCGGTAGACTCTCTTCAGAAAATCCAAATCTTCAAAATATTCCAATAAAAGATGAAGAAGGGCGAGAAATTAGAAAGTCCTTTGTCCCTAGAGATAAAGATCATATTATTGTTTCGGCAGATTATAGCCAAATAGAACTAAGGTTAATTGCAGATCTGAGCAAAGAGACTGCGATGATGGAGGCATTCATTAATAAGCAGGACATTCATCGTTCAACCGCAGCAAAAGTATACAATATACCGTATGATCAAGTTACATCTGATCAAAGAAGAAATGCTAAAACAGTTAATTTTTCAATCTTGTACGGAGCGGGCTCAACGAACATATCAAGGCAATTAGGAATTTCACGTATAGATGCAAAGGCATTAATTGATCAATATTTCAATACATACAAAGGATTGAAAGAGTATATGAATAATGTCGTTTTGAAAGCAACTGAAGATGGATTTGTAACCACAATGTGTGGAAGAAAGAGATTGCTTCGCGATATTAATTCAAGAAATGGATTAGCGAAAAGCAATGCTGAGAGAGTTGCCATAAATACACCAATTCAAGGAACTGCTGCGGACTTGATTAAAATAGCTATGATTCAAATTCATCGAAAGTTTAAGGAAGAAAAATTGCAAAGTAAAATGATTATGCAAGTTCACGATGAATTGGTTTTTGACGTGCTAAAAACAGAACTTGAACAAGTGAAAAAAATAATTGAATTCGAAATGAAACATGCCTTACCTGAGTTAAATGTTCCTCTTGAAGTTGGAATTGGAGAAGGAAATAATTGGCTAGAAGCACATTAAAAAATTTGAAATGAAAATTGCCAAACATATAAATGTAAAAGAATTCGCTGAAAAATACAATCTTAGATTAGTTGGAAATGAAAACCAGATGATATATGGTATCAATGAGATTCATAAGGTTACCACCGGCGACTTAACTTTTGTAGATGCAGAAAAATATTATTCCAAATCTATCAATTCAGCGGCTACAATAATATTAATAAACAAAGAATCAGAATTTCCTCCTGAAAAAACTTTGCTCATTTGTGAAGATCCTTTTTCAGTATACAATGATTTTGTGATGAGTCAGAGACCGGAAATAGTTTCAAAATCAAATGTAAGTGAAACTGCTTTTATACATCCAACTGCCGAGATTCATCCAAGCGCAATTATTTCACATTTTGCAATAGTAGGAGCCAATTCAAAAGTTGATGCCAATGTCTATATTGGAGAATTTACTGTTGTTGGAGAAAGCGTAAGAGTACAAGCAACAACAGTAATTGGGTCTGATGCATTTTACTATAAAAAGACAAAAGCAGGATTTATTAAATGGCGCTCTTGTGGGAGAGTAGTATTAAATAATTCTGTTGAAATTGGATCCGGATCAACCATCAATAAAGGTGTTAGTGGAGATACCATAATTGGCGAAGGCACAAAAATTGATTGTCAAGTTCATATTGGACATGGTGTTATTATTGGAAAAAATTGTCTAATTGCAGCGCAAGTTGGGATAGGAGGGAAGACAATAGTTGGTGATAATGTTGTGCTTTATGGACAGGTAGGAATGGCTCAAAATTTGAAAATTGGTTCAAACGTAACTGTGCTTGCTGCTTCTGGTGTATCCAAAGATCTTGTAGAAGGAAAGACTTATTTTGGAGCACCAGCTGAAGAAATTTCGATAAAATATAGAGAGCTTGCATCATTAAGACAACTTCCTAAATTCTTAAAAGAAAAGAAGTAATAATGTAGTGATAAAAATAAGTCCAAGAAACAAAATTTAATCTAATACCAAATCATTACGATTATTATACTCGATTGGAATTAATATCCTAATTTGAATTCAAAAATATTCCAAATGGTATAAATTAATATTTTAGATATTTGGGAAGAAAACCATTTTGAATCTAACTCACTTAAGATAATCATAGTTATTTAATTTAAATTATAAAAAGTAAATTGAATAATTAAATACAGAAACTTAAGTGAAGTAGTTTATAAAATTTAGCTACCTTTGAAAACTAAAATTCCTCTACATGAAGTTCTTAAGATCTCTTCCAGTTTTAATTTTCACAGTATACTTTTCATTACAGCTCAATGCATGTTTGGCTCAGGACACTATTACTTTGCAAACACTTACATGGGATTCAACAAGCCGCTCCTATTGGTACAATTTCCCGGATATTCCATCCAATGAGATTGAAAGAATAAATATGATTTATAATATGCGCTGTCATAATGCTGCTGTTGGGAATGGCAGTGTAGGATGTTATGAATGGGATTATAGTTGTAATACTTTTATTACAGATACATTCCGATTGGATTCTATTGGTGCAAGCCAGAAAAAATATGTAATTCCTAATTTCAATTCAGGCGAATATTATTATTCAAATACACCAACCTATGAATGTCTAGGGTTCAAACAGAAAAAGGTAAATTTTACAAATATTACAAATGAAATTAATGCAACCGTTGGAAAAGCTCAAAATAAATTTGTCCTAGGTGGAAATAATGGTAGGAAATTCCTATTGTATACGGCAGGTGAACTAGCAGCGGCAGGATTGAAAGTAGGGAAAATTCAAGGAATGAAATTTTCAACTGATGCTGAAGGTGGCAATATTCCATTTTTAAGAATTAAAATAAAAGCAACTAAAATCAGTCAAGTTGATGCAAGTGGATTAGATTTTGAAAATATAAATGAAGTGTATTTTAGCAATACTACTTTCAATGCAAATCAATTGCAATCAGTAATTTTTTATAACCCTTTTCAGTGGGATGGGACAAGTAATATCTTAATAGAATTAAGTTATAATTCAAGCCCTAATAATAAGTCCGTTGAACTAAAAGCTTCAGATGAACAATTGAAATCATTCGGATCAACAGGGTCAAATTATAGTTTATTTCAAAATGGAGGTAAGGGTTTTGATGTAGACAATCAAAAGCTAAAACAAATTAAAAATGAAATTAGTATCTCTTTCTGGTCATACGGTGATGCTTCAATTTTACCCACAAATACTGTAATATTTGAAGGTGTTGACAGCTCAAATCAGCGCCAGGTAAATGTGCATCTACCATGGGAAAACAGTTCAATTTATTGGGATTGTGGTAATGATGGCACCGGTTATGACAGAATTGAAAAAGCTGCCAATACTAAGGATTATGAAGGTCAATGGGTAAACTGGACTTTCACAAAGAATTGCATTTCTGGAATAATGAATATTTATAAGAATGGGAGTTTATGGCAAACAGGTTCATCTAAAAAAAGAACAATTAATTTAGATAAATTAATGATTGCTTCTAATATCGATAATCAACTTTCCTATTTTGGAAAAATTAGTCATTTTGCAATTTGGAATAAGGAACTCGATTCTACAACAATAAAACAATGGATCTTACAACCAGGTAACATAAATCATCCGCAATATGCTTCACTAATCTATTATTTCCCTATGAATAAAAATCAACAGGGAACAATTGAGGATTTGTCAACAAATCCTAAATCCATTGAGACAACAGAATTTATAAATTGGTTTGAAGAGAAAGGGAGAAATATGATTGGTGCTTTTGAAAACTATTCAACAAGGCCAATAACAACATTTATTCAGGGTACTTTAAATGGATTAAATGTAGAAGATATCCAGACTGTAGAAGAAGTACAAACTATCAGAATTGCAGTAAAAGAATATGAAATTTTAAATGGAAGTGCAGCACTGAAACAAACATATCAAGTATATCCGGCAGGTGAGTTTTTGATAACCAATGAGGATGGAGGATTTGTCGATGTTAAAACAATTCCGCATGATGGAATTTTTGTTTTGGAAGATTTGAATTATCAACTTTATTCCCCATCAAAATTTGAATTGCTTTCCTTGGTAACGCCTTATGGAAATGGATTAGATTTGACAAAAGATGGAAAAACTTTTATATTTGATGTTACGGACTATGCTCCAATTTTGAGAGGAAATAAAAAATTAAGTATTGAATTAGGTGGAGAGTATCAGGAAGAATTAAACATTAAGTTTCAGTATATAAAAGGTAAGGCAGCTCGTGAAGTAAAAGACATAATAAATGTTTACAGATTTCAGCGACAGGGCTTTACAAGTATTCTAAATGGAACAAGTCTTGAACAAAGAAATCTGACTTTAAGGTCTGATGCTAATTCTTATAAAATCCGAACTACAGTGACCGGACATGAGCAGAATGGTGAATTTACAAATCGAAGCCATTTTATAAAAGTTGAAGGAAATAAACTGATTAAAAAATTTGATTTTAATGTTTGGAAGGAATGTGCAGACAATCCAATTTATCCTCAAGGCGGAACCTGGATTTTTGATCGAGCTGGTTGGTGTCCAGGTGCTCCTTCAGAGATTCATTCCTTTGACATAAGTTCATTGGCAGATCCAGGGTCTAAAGTAAAAATTGATTACGGACTTAATGGTTTAAATTTGGATCAGGCAAATTATTTGATTTCCTGTCAATTGGTTAGTTATGGAGCACCAAATTATTCAGTGGATGCAGGTATTGAAGCCATTGTAAGGCCAAATAATTCAAGAGTAGAATTTGAAAGATTTAATCCTAGTTGTAGTCGGCCGGTAATACAGGTAAAAAATTATGGTAGCAATGATATTAATTCAATTTTAGTAAAATATAAGGTAATTGGTGGCGGCGAATTGCAATTCAATTGGACTGGAATATTAAAACCACTAGAAATTACACAAATAACTCTACCAATAGATCAAATGTCCTTCTGGGGAATTCTAACACCAACTGATAATAATTTTATTGCTGAGATTACAGAAGTCAATAATCAGAAGGATGAAAACGTACGAAATAATCTATCCGTTAGCAAGTTTAATGTAGTTCGCAGCTTTGACTTTGACCCTGTTTTTGAAATTAGAACAAACAATGTTGCTGGAGACAATAGTTTTCGAGTAAAAGATATGAATGGCAACATTATTATTGAGAAAAACAACATTGCTGCAAATACTACAATTCAAGAAAATCTTGCATTTGCAAATGGATGTTATACCTTAGAAGTTGACGATCGTGCGAATGATGGATTGTCTTTTTGGTTTTATCCAAACTTTGGCTCCGGTTCAATAGCATTTAAAAAAAGAATTAATACCACATTAGCGCCTATACAATTGTTAAAAGCAGACTTTGGATCAAAACTACAGTATGATTTTATTATCAATAAAACTAATGCTGTTCAGGATTTAAAATCTAATTTAATTTGGAATATTACTCCAAATCCTGCCTCTGATTATTTCCAATTAGTAATTCAAAGTTCTGATCATTCTGAAATTAGATTTCAACTTCTTAATTCAATTGGTTATACTGTATTGGAAAAGAAATTTAAACCAAAAGGAACTAGCATTGACGAAAAAATTGATATTGGTAAATTACAATCAGGAATATATTGGATTCAAATATTTCAAAATAATCGAAAAACATCCAAGAAGCTAATTGTTGAATAATACCGGTTGGAATTATTTTTAAATCCATAATTAGGATATTAATTCCAATCGAGTAGAATACTCGTAATGATTTGATGTAAATTAACTTATTTACAAATCATTACGGTATAATTCATTGATTTATAATTTCAGTGACAAAAATTATAACATAAATAAATTAACAGTAGGTCTAATTTATTTATGTTATAATTTAATACTTAACCTATAAGCTAATTTAAATATTAAAACTGTCTAACTATAAAGATAACAATCTGAGTAAATAAATTCGCAGAGGCTTATTTATTTTACTTATTGATAATAAGCTTCTTTGTTATGTTTGAATCTTTTGTTTTCAAGTAGACAAAATAAACACCATTATTAAGATTGCTAAGGTCCTCATTGACATGATTGGTATTTGTCAGGTCAATTGTTCTAATAATCCTGCCTTGTAAATCAATAATTTTCATTATAATTTCATTACTCGAAAAGTCATCAATAAAAATATCTATCACCCCTTTAGTAGGGTTAGGATAAATTTTCAATTTAATACTTAAATTTTCATCTTTAGTTGCAACTGCACCAACAAAAATATCAAAATTGGATACACCATACCAGCCACCTTGACCATCATTAACTGTATAAGAAAAAGCATCAACAACTGCACTTGTACCTGTATGTTGATAAGTTAACCTACCGTCATCAATATCTTTTTGACTAAAAGTATTTCCATAGGTTAACAAATTTCCGTCAAATAATAAATTTCCATGACCAGGGATAGAAACAACTGTATACAACAATTCAGAAGATGAATTGTCCGGATCTTGTGAAAGCAATAAATCATTTCCAATACCTTTAGTTTCACCAACATTCATTCTCAATGGACCATTAAGTACAGAGTTGGGATTATTAATTTTTAATTCTGCGCAATATTGTAAAGTGAAGTCTTTGATAACACCATCTCTAAACAAGCTACTTGTTACTAATTCTAATGTCCAATTTCCTTGAAGACTTTCACCGTTGAATTTTGAAAGTGGCTCAAATGGTCTCATTCTTTTACCACCGCGCGGTGGGCATTCTAAAGCAATCGGAGCTTCATCATCGAAACTGCATTGAAAATCTGAAACAATTCCACAATTCGCATTAAATAATTTAACCCGTGTTCCACTAGGGCTAATTAATGACAATACAACATCTCTTACGGCGTCTGCATTAATGTCAGCATTGTTAAAATTAATATCTGAAATTGTGCCATTAAAATTTATTGGAATTTTAATTGTATGTGTTTTACTGGCAAAAAGTCCAACAGGGTTTCCGGTATATGCCTGATCTACGCAAGCTTTATTTGTAGTCTGCAAAGCATTAGTATTACTTGAAGTTCCATTTCCACAAGCATTAATTGGAATTATCCTCCAATAGTATATTTTATTTTCTTTTAATAAAACAGGTAATAGAAGTGTATCTACAGTAATGTTGTCCTGTGAATAAAAAACAGAATTGCCAAATGCAGGACTTGTCGCAATTTCAAAAGTATATACATTGGAATTGATGCTCTTTACCCAGTGAAACACCGGTGTTTCAAGAACATTTCTAGCTCCATTTATTGGAAACAATAATTGTTGATCAGAAAAATCATTTTTAATTGCATTTACCAACAATTCATCTCGAAGTGTATCACCATTTGGTGTTATTGCAGCTATAATTAAATTAATTGTTGATTTTGTAGTAAGATTATTTATATCTAAAATTAAAGTTGTTTCATCGTCTTCAGTTAGATTAGTTTTTCCAAAAGTATAAGATGATCCCACTGGCAGCCCACTTTCTATAAAGACATTTAAATTTCCTTTAAAACCACCAAAAGAACAAGATTTAATTTTTACTTCTGCTAGTTGTGGTAGACAGACGTTGACAACATTTGGTGTTACACCCATATTGACTCCGGTTGTTGTGGCGTCAATAATTTGAATATCTCGATCTGAAATATCAAAGAAAATATGATCTGCAGCTCTCACCCAGATTTTTACTCTAACATTTGTTCCTATATCTGGAATATCCACCAATTCGATTCCGTCATTGTCAGTATTTGCTTTAAGCATAATTGGTTTGTCGAACTCTCTGTTTTTAAACATGAGTATGTCCACTTTCTTACAATTTACAGGAACATTAAAAGTATTTGCAACGTCCCATTTTATTTTGTTGCATGCATTTTTGATAAGTCTATCTGATGTGGAATTCGGAAAAGTAACTTTGAATGGTCCAGCCTGATCGGTAACTTTCAACTTAAGACTAGAATAACTAGTTCCTCCTGCTCCCGGATGATTGTCACGAACTACATATCGAAAATTCAAATTCCTTGACTCAATCGGTAAAAATTCTTTAACATCATAATTAGGATTAGTAACCGGTGCGTTGAAAATTGAACTCCATTGTGGTATAGTTCGATTTGGATTTTTTGAAGGGAAAAAAGTTCTGAATAATGGTCCAGTTGAACTTACCGCACCAAGTACATCTCCATAGGGTCCATTATCGAATTGCTCCCAATTATAAGTGAGTGTAGTATCCTCCATGTCATTGCCACTTCCTCTAAGTTCAAAAGGAGTTTTTATTGGCAGAACCAGATTTTGTTTAGTTAAGACAACAGCTTGTGGATAGCTGTTATTAGGATTTGTCTTAGTACCGCAAGTGACGACATTTCTAGTAAAATTAATAACTTGTTCAATACTGCAAGAATGAAAGAAATTTGGGTGAGGTGGTGCAGTGCCTTCAATATTTAAAAGGCCACAGAGTCCTTGATAAGACATAATAGAAGTTCCACCTCCTGGCTCGTATCGTGTACCACTTTCGTTTCCATTACAATTTGAAAATGTATGTGAAGCGCTGAATTGGTGACCCATTTCATGACAAAAAATTCTTTGAGC
This sequence comes from Saprospiraceae bacterium, assembly GCA_040006775.1. GTDB lineage: Bacteria > Bacteroidota > Bacteroidia > Chitinophagales > Saprospiraceae > Vicinibacter. The sequence continues at coordinate 98,172 of JBDTWI010000001.1, read as the reverse complement.
CACATATGCTACATCAGAGTTATACCAACAAGTTACTCCATTGGCTTTACTATCCGCTGAACAGATAACCCCTAAGTTTGCAATTCCTCCAACATCTGAACAGGTGTTATTGAATACATGACCAAAATCGTAGAAGTTGGTTCCAATTCTTGAATTGACTACTCTCGTATTTTGTCCGAGTAAATAGCCTCCCTGACCGATATTATCAAATGGATCTGTATCCGGATCTAAAAAAACAATTTTGTCGTTGCTGTTGACCATATTAAAATGAATTGCAAAATCCTTTTCATATACTGCGTTAGCATAAACAAGCGCATCCACAATTTTTGCAATAATACTTGGAATTGAGCCACCACCTAAATTCGCAGTTTGACCAAATTCACCAGTACAAGAAACAGCAATTCTATAAGTTATTAAACTTATGGGGTTAGCGCCAAGAATAGATTGTGCAATATTTTGATTGGACCAATTTTCTTTAGGAAGCTCATATTTCAAAATATTCCTACCACTTTCACCACATATTTTCGAAAGTGATTTTTCCTGATTAATAATATCTGACGAATGATAAATTCCGTAATTATTTGAATTACCTAACTGTAGAGGTTCGATTATAACGTCTCCTTCTTCTGTTAATATATAGGCCTTCATCCAGTTTGGTGTGCAGATAAGTCTTAGATAATTGATTCCATCAGTTCCTTTATAAGTCTTAATTTCTGGATATCTGGAAGCAATTTCTGATTCCATTACTGCAGATTCCATAACTTGATAGGTTCTCATACTTCCATCAATCCAAGGAAGCTCAAGGGCGATAGTATTTCCTTTGGTATTTTCAGCAGGACTTAAGTTGATTAGATAAGAACTTAATTGATTTAAATTTATACTTGATTTAGAGTATTTCCTTATCGATTGCCAGGAGACATCATTAGGAGCAGTAGTGCTATTGATGGGAGACCATTTAGGTGCTTGGCCAAAAACATTAAATACAAGAAGTAAGGAAAGAAATGAGGTGATTAACTTTTTCATTGAAAGATGGTAATTTATGCAAAAATAATTCGAATTGTTTAATGCTCTTAGTTTAAACTCATATTAACGTATAAAGCATGTTTTTGTACTCTTTTAAAAATGTCTTTTTGTGACAAAATCGAAGAATTTCAACTTTACCGCTGAAAATTCTAGATTTAAAAGCCTTTTCTGCCAATATGGCATAAAAAATAGGATGGTATAGTTTATGATTTAGATAAGCAAAGCATAGATCAATATGCTTTACTTTTGTGCCTAAGTCTCTATAATTTACAATAATGTTTAATTTTCTAAAAAAGGTTTTTGGATCCAAACAAGATCGGGATGTCAAGTCATACTCTGACAGGGTTGGATTAGTGAATGAATTTCAGAAACAATATTCTAGTCTCAGCAATGATGAATTAAGAAACAAAACGACTGAATTCAGAGATCAAATAAATGAATACCTCTCTCAAATAAATCAAGAGATCTCAGATCTTAAAGATAGCGCTGAAACAGAGCTCGACATTCATTATAAAGAAGAAATCTTTAATTCCATTGACCAGAAAATCAAGGAAAAAGATCAGCTAACTGAAGAAATTCTTAGAGAAATTCTTCCGCAGGCCTTCGCAGTGGTTAAAGAAACTGCAATTCGTTTTACTGAGAATAAAACCATTGAAGTAACAGCAACTGAACAAGACATAAATCTTTCTATATCAAAGAATTACATTAAAATAGAAGGCCCAAAAGCGATATTCTCCAATTCTTGGTTAGCAGCTGGAGGAGAGATAGTTTGGAATATGATCCACTACGATGTTCAGCTCATTGGTGGAATGGCCTTGCATGAGGGTAAGATCGCGGAAATGGCAACAGGAGAGGGAAAAACACTAGTTGCAACTTTACCGGCTTATTTAAATGGACTAGTTGCTTCAGGAGTTCATATTGTTACTGTAAATGATTATTTGGCAAGAAGAGACTCTGAATGGGTTGGGCCAATCTTCGAATTTCTCAAACTTAGGGTGGATTGTATTGATAAGTACAAACCTCATAGTCCGCAGAGAAAGCAAGCTTATTTGTGTGATATCGTATACGGAACAAATAACGAATTTGGCTTTGATTATCTCAGGGATAACATGGTTAGGTCATTGGATGAAAAAGTTCAAGGAAAGCACCATTACGCCATGGTTGATGAAGTGGATAGTGTATTGATCGATGATGCGAGAACGCCATTAATTATTTCGGGACCCGTAGATGTTGATGAAGAAAGTGAACAATACAATAAACTAAAACCAAAGGTCGAAAGAATTGTCAATGAACAAAAAAAATTGGCAAATCAGTTTTTAATAGAAGCCAAGAAATTAATAGCCGAAAATATTTCTGGATACAATGATGGAGAAGGTGGTCTGAGTTTGTTTAGGACCTATCGAGCTTTTCCAAAGTCCAGACCTTTTATAAAATATTTGAGTGAGGATGGTGTAAGAAATATTTTGCAAAAAACTGAAAATTATTTTCTTCAGGAGCAGTCCAGAAACATGAAAGTTGCAGATGCTCCACTCCTATTTACAATTGACGAAAAAAATAAACAAGTAGAGCTTACGAAACTTGGCGAAGAATTTTTATCTAAAGGTGAAGAAGAACCAGATTTTTTTGTGATAAAAGATATAGGATCAGTTTTACATCAGATTGATTCAAATGAATCTTTAACTAAAGAGCAACACACAGAACAAAAAGCAAAGGCTTTAAATGAATACGCAGTGAAATCACAAAGATTGCATGCAGTTAGTCAATTGCTTAAAGCATATACACTTTTCGAAATTGATGAAGAATATGTCGTGCTTGAAGGTGATGTAAAAATTGTAGATGAAGGTACTGGTAGGATATTAGAAGGAAGAAGATATTCTGATGGTCTACATCAGGCAATTGAAGCAAAGGAAAATGTAAAAGTTGGTGAGCTAACCCAAACTTACGCAACTGTTACACTCCAAAATTACTTCAGGATGTACCACAAATTAGCAGGTATGACCGGTACTGCTGAAACTGAAGCTGGAGAATTTTGGCAAATCTATAAACTTGATGTAGTCGTAATTCCTACAAATAAGGATATCGTACGTGATGACAGAGAAGATCTTGTTTACAAAACATCTAGAGAAAAGTTTAATGCAGTAATAGATGAAATTGAAAAATGTCGTGAATTGGGAAGACCTGCATTAGTTGGAACTACTTCAGTTGACATTTCTGAAAAATTAAGTAGAATGCTTCAGTTAAAAAATATTCCTCATAATGTGTTGAATGCAAAACAACATCAGAGAGAAGCTGAAATTGTTGCAGAAGCCGGACATGCAGGAAGAATTACTATCGCAACAAATATGGCTGGAAGGGGAACGGATATAAAGATCTCTGAAGAAGTTAAAAAAGCAGGAGGTTTGGCGATTATTGGTACAGAAAGACATGAATCAAGAAGAGTAGATAGACAGTTGAGAGGACGTGCAGGAAGACAAGGAGATCCGGGATCTTCACAATTTTTTGTATCCTTTGAAGACAATCTTATGAGATTATTCAATTCCGATCGTATTACAGGAATTATGGATAAACTTGGTCATAAAGAAGGTGAGGTATTGCAGCATCCAATGGTTACCAAGTCAATAGAACGCGCGCAAAAAAAGGTTGAGGAGAATAATTTTGCAATGCGAAAGAGACTTCTTGATTATGATGATGTTATGAATATTCAGCGAGAAGCTATTTACAAAAAAAGAAATCACGCATTAGAAGGAGAAAGGTTAAGTGTTGACATAGATTATATGCTTAATTCTACTCTTGATAATATTGTTGTAAATGCAAAATCATCTAATGATTTTGAATTATTTATAAACAATTCGATTAGCATATTGGCATTCGAACCAGAAATAGATGCAGCCTTTTTCAGGGAATCAAGTTTAAACAATATTATACTAGAATATTCTAATCAGTTCCATGCTTTCTATAGGAAGAAAGATGATTTAATAAAAGAAACGCTGCTCCCGTTAATTACCAATGTTCATAAAAATGAAGGTCACCGTTATCAAAGAATTGTAATACCATTCGTTGATGAAACTAAGGAACCAATTCCTATTGCAGCAGAACTAGAAAGAGCGGTTAAGTCCAAAGGAAAAACTATCATGCGTGATATTGAACGCGCCATTGCTCTTTCCATACTTGATACAGATTGGAAGGAACATTTAAGAAATATGGATGAACTCAAAGATTCAGTTCAGGCAGCATCATTTGAACAAAAGGATCCTTTGGTAATTTATAAAATGGAGGCTTTTAAACTCTTTGAACAACTAGTTCTTAGAATGAATCAACAGATTTCTTCTTACCTTTCAAAAGGAAAATTATTGCTTCAAATAGATCAGGAAGTTAGAGAAGCCCAGCAGCAAAAAGTTGATCTCAGCAGAACCAGAACAAATAAGAATGAGCAAGATGAGAAAGCAAGAAGAGCCGCTGAAAGTGCTGGGCGAGAATCAATTCCCCAGGTTCAGACAATTAGAAATACCGCTCCTAAAATTGGTAGAAACGATCAATGTCCATGTGGAAGTGGTAAGAAATTTAAAAACTGTCACGGAGCTTAATTTATTAAAATAAAGCTAATGAATAAATTAATTCTATTATTTAGTATTGTGATTCTGCATTCAGCGATTAGTAGTGCCCAATCCAGCATACAGGTCAATGAAGATCCTAAGATTACCAGTATGATGAATCAATACATGAGAATAAATAGAAGTATTACGCATGTATCAGGTTGGAGAGTTACAGTAATAACAACTTCTGACAGGAGAATAATGGAGCAAACAAAGACAGAATTTCAAAAGGCATTTAATCTATCTACAAAATGGGAGTATAAAGAACCTTATTATCATTTGAAAGCCGGAGCTTTCCTGAATCGAAATGATGCACTATATGCCTTGGAATCAATTAAAAAGAAATTTTCTAGCGCTTTTATCTCACTAGATAAGATCGCATATGACGAATTGTAATCAAAAGAATAAATTAGACTGCATTAAATGATAGGATCCAATAGAAAAGTATATTTTGATTGGATCACACTCGGTATCTATTTAAGTCTTTTAGTAATCGGGTGGTTTTCCATTTTTTCTGCAACCAATTCATATCAGGAAACTGTAAATTTTCTTGACCCAACCATTCCAATAGTCAAGCAAAGTATTTATATGGTCGTCGCGATTGTAATATTTATAATCGCGCAGTTTATAGATGGTAGATTTTGGCATACTTTTGCTTATATAATCTATGGTTCAAGTTTGTTTTTATTGTTGTTGGTTCCAATTATTGGAACGGAAATTAATGGTGCAAGAGCTTGGTTTAATTTTGGAGGATTTTCTTTTCAACCTTCAGAGTTTGCAAAGCTCTCAACAACTTTAGCTGTAAGTAGCTATTTGACTTATTACAAAGTAAATATCAAATCAAGTAATTATCAATGGGTACTATTGAGTATCATTTTTGCTCCAATCATTTTGATTTTAATTCAACCTGATGCCGGTTCAGCATTGACCTTTTTGTCTATATTTATTTTATTGTATGTTGAGGGTTTCAATCCGTTATTTTATATTATTTCTTTTATACTTCTAACTGTATTTATTTGTTCAATAATTTTTCCACTTTCCTATGTTTACTTAAGCATAACAAGTTTGGGTATAGTGTTGAGTTGGTTTTATTTTAGAAAGTTTAAATATCAATGGATTGTTCTAGCCTTGCTCTTAGTTGTAATATTGACTTTATTTATTTATGTCGATCCCTTATATGGATATCTTCTATCTAGTCTTGTCATTTTAGTTGGTATTTATTTTTTATGGAGAAATAGAAATGAAAGATTCGCGCTCTTTTTACCAATAGCTATAAGCTTAATTATTTTATTTGCATATTCTTCAGTATCAGTATTCAGTGGTTTGAAGGAACATCAACAAGAAAGAATAAAAGTATGGTTAAAACCTTCTGAATGTGATCCAAGAGGATCTTTATATAATATAATTCAATCAAAAGTCGCAATAGGTGCAGGTGGTTTTTTTGGAAAGGGATTTTTAAATGGCAACATGACTAAACTAAAATATGTACCTGAACAGTCAACAGATTTTATTTTTAGTACTATTGGTGAGGAACAGGGATTCATTGGATGTGTATTAGTCATAGTTTTATTTACATTACTAGTATTTAGGATTATTGATTTTGGAGAAAAGTCCAATAATAAATTTGCTTCGGCCTATGCAATTTCACTAGCAGGATTCATTATTATTCACGTTTTTATAAACATTGGAATGACTGTCGGATTGTTTCCAATAATTGGAATTCCATTACCATTCATTAGTAAGGGTGGAAGTTCATTGATTATTTTTTCCTTGATGATGGGAATTTTTATGAGGCTTCAATCTAAATCTGTATGATCAGTTTTGAACTAAAGTCAGAGGATAAAAGCTCCAAGGCACGTACAGGAATATTGCATACGGATCATGGTGAAATAGAAACGCCAATATTTATGCCGGTTGGAACTCAGGCTACTGTTAAAGGTGTACTACAAGAGCAGTTGGAAGATATTGTAAAAGCCCAAATCATATTAAGTAATACTTACCATCTTTATTTGAGACCTGGTAATGAAGTAATTTATGGGGCCGGCGGTCTACATAAATTTATGAATTGGGTAAAACCAATTTTGACTGATAGTGGTGGATATCAAGTCTTCTCATTAAGCAGCAATAGAAAAATAAAACGTGAAGGAGTTTATTTTAATTCTCACATTGATGGTTCGAAACATTTGTTTACACCACAATCAGTAGTAGATACACAAAGAATTTTAGGTTCTGACATAATGATGGCATTAGATGAATGTCCGGCATATCCATGTACAAAACAGGATGCAAAAAAGTCACTTAAAATAACCAATGAGTGGTTAGAAATGGGAGTTAAACATTTTGAACATACACAAAAACTCTATGCTCAAGAACAAATTTTTGTACCAATAGCACAAGGCTCTGTTTTTCCTGATTTGCGCACGGAATCGATACTACATAACGCACAGTACAACACAGCAATTCAAGCCATAGGAGGTTTATCCGTAGGGGAACCTAAGGAGAATCTTTACGCAATGGTTAACTTATCAACAGACCATATTTCCCGATTAAGTGCACGTTATTTAATGGGAGTTGGTACTCCGGAGAATATCTTGGAGTGTATCGAACTTGGGATTGATATGTTCGATTGTGTACTCCCATCAAGAAATGCGAGACATGGAATATTATATACTAATAGGGGAATAATTAATATTAGAAACCTTAAATGGAAATTAGATTTCAGTCCAATTGATGATTCTTTGGATTGTCCTACCAGTGTGAATCATACGAAGAGTTATCTTAGACATTTATTTATTGCAGGAGAATTATTAGCTGCTCAAATTGCGAGCTTACACAATCTTAGTTTTTATTTGCAATTGGTAAAAGAAGCAAGATTGCATCTTAGCAAAGGAGATTTCTCAGAATGGAAAAGGGAAAAGGTCAAAATTATTTCAACACGATTATGAAAATAAAAGAAGTATTTAGCCTGAACATTTATGATCGATATATCATGAAGCAATACTTCACTACATTCTTATTTACCTTAACCATTCTGTCACTTATTGCTGTTGTCTTTGATGTTAGCGAAAGGATTGAAAAATTCATATCTAAAAATGTGAGTGTCTGGGAAGTAATAAGAGATTATTATTTGAATTTTATTCCATGGATTAATTCTTTACTATTTCCTTTATATGCTTTAATTACGGTTATATTTTTTACCTCGAGACTTGCAGAACGAACAGAAATAATACCTTTTTTTAGTAGTGGAATGAGTTATAGTCGATTCCTCAAACCTTTTGTTTATTCAGCTTTATTTTTTACTATAATTCATTTGTACGCGGATCATTTTTTAGTACCAAGAGGAAATAAGGTACTTAGTCTATTTGAAAATAAATATTTAAATAAAGGAAATCTAATTACTAAAGATAGATTCATACATTTTTTTGTAGCTCCGGGTGTAGAAGCTTATTTTAATTCTTACAATAGTTATGATTCCAGTGGAACGGGTTTTCAGCTTAAGAGAACAGAAGATTCAAGAGTTATTGAAATACTATCTGCTGCCTCTATTCGATATAATGTCAATATAAAAAAATGGACCCTCAAAGATTATAATATTAGATCCTGGAAAAATAAGGAGGAAAACTTTGACCTTTATATGGGTCAAAGTTTAGATACAGCACTCAATCTTACTATTTCAGATTTTGTAATGTATAAGAATGACAAAGACAAAATGCCAACGCCTGAGTTGAGCGAATTTATAGGTCATGAGCGCAAAAAAGGTTCTGGTATTACTCGAAGGTATGAGGTTGAAAAACACCGAAGAACGGCAGATCCGGCGACTACTTTCATTTTAAGTTTTATTGGAGTATGTATATCCAGTAGAAAAGTAAGAGGAGGTTTAGGCCTTCATTTAGCAGCAGGCATTATTTTGGGTGTAATCTTTATTTTTTTATCAAAATTGAGTCTAACATTTGCAAATTCTGAGCTCTTTAATCCCCTTTTAGCGATTTGGATGCCAAATATTGTATTTAGTTTCTTGGCATATTACCTTTATAAATCTGCCCAGAAGTAAAATAACTGGCAATTTTTATATAAAATTTGAAAAATATTGCCCTGAGATTTGTATATTTAGAAGTGATGTTGATATCAAATTGTCTTTCAATTACTTATGATTTATTTGTAGAATTAAGAATTTCTTAACGAATGTTGTTTAACTTTTCAGGTCAAATACTTAAACAAAGTAGTACCTTTGGGTAAAATTAAATGCTATGTCTACAGTAGAATTTTTTGAGTCATTAAACCAACAGACTAAAACGCTAAATAATTTTGCCTTAGGTTTGACAAGGGATATGGAGGATGCCAAGGATTTGTATCAAGAGACTGCCTTTAGAGCACTTTCGAATAGAGATAAATTTCAACCTGGAACGAATTTTAAAGCTTGGTTGATAACTATAATGAAGAACATCTTCATTAATAATTACCGCAGAAAGGTAAAAGGTGGAATTGTCAATGACAACAGCGAAAATCAATACTATTTAAATTCTATAAATAATTCAATTGGAAATAGTGCAGAATCAGACATGATGATGACGGAATTGAATAGAATGGTTCAAAGTCTTGATGATTCTTTAAAGATACCTTTTTTAAGATACTTCAATGGTTTTAAATATCAGGAAATTGCCGATGAACTTAATTTGCCTTTGGGAACCGTTAAAAGCAGAATTTTCTTTGCAAGAAAAGCGCTAAAAGGAATGATTGGTTCTCATTATGGAATTTATAAAGAAATGGCAATGTCAGATAATTAGGCTTTTCGAGAAAGCACTAATTAGTAAGGAATTTGAGTCTTATATCTAGATAGATTTTTTTATAATAAGTACTTAAAAATTCTCCTATAAGCATAATAAACAACTGATTAACAATTTCTATTGCAGAATTTGCTAAGCTAGATTTACTTTTGCGGCTGAAATAATAAGGCTTTGTCCATATGAAATTTTTTCAGATTTTTATTCTTTTTGTTTACTTGAATTCAAGACTATTTGCACAAGAAAGTCATGAATCAACTGCCGCCCACAATACAGAGAATTCAGAAATTCATGCAGTTGAAGCACAAGAGAAGAGTCTTATTAACCAAAAACCTGGAGAAGAAGCACATGATGCTCACAAATCAGATGAGCACAAAGCTTACAATGCAAAAGAAACAGCGTTCCATCACATTTCAGATTTAAATGTGTACAGTATTGGTCCTTGGAATTTTCCTTTGCCATGCATTTTATATTCAAAAGAGCAAGGTTGGACTATAATTTCCTCAGGTAAATTTCACATCAATGACGAACATCATGGTTCTGGTCACTTAGCCATAGATCGTTATGTTCTGAAAATGGGCAGGGTCATGCGTGTGCAAGATCCTTCTTATCCAATGGGTGAAGTTGAAATTCAAGGTTTTGAAGAAGTAGAAAGAGAAATAAAGGGTAAAAAAAGAGAAATAAATTTTGTCATTTCTAATGGCAATAAGTATGAATTGGATCAGGCAAGTGCTGCAGATGGAGGCTTGTTTGGAGGGGGAATAACATCCTTCTATGATTTTTCGATTACGAAAAATGTGTTGGCCATGTTTTTGGTCATTGGTTTTTTGTCTTGGCTGTTTTTAAGTATGGCAAGAAATTACAAATCAGCTCCGGGAACTTCACCAAAAGGCGCACAAAAATTATTTGAACCCATCATTCTATTTATTCAGGATGAAGTTGCAAAGCCATTTTTAGGTAAAAAATACTTGAAATACATGCCTTTGTTAATGGCTATCTTCTTTTTTATTCTAGGACTTAATTTATTTGGTCAAATTCCATTTTTTGGAGGGGCCAATGTAACAGGTAATTTAGCAATAACCATGGTGCTTGCTGTTATCGTTTTCTTTATTGTTAACTTTTCAGGGAATAAACATTATTGGGAACATATCTTATGGATGCCGGGAATTCCTGCTGCAGCTAAAATAATTATTACACCAATTGAAATATTAGGAATTTTTATCAAACCTGTAACTTTGATGTTGCGACTTTTTGCAAATATCACAGCAGGTCATATGGTAATTATCATTTTCATTAGTTTGATTTTTATTTTTGGAAAATCAGGTGAAAATGTTGGTGGTGCGCTTGGTGCATCTGTAGGATCAGTATTACTAGCCTTATTCATGTCTGCCATTGAATTGTTGGTAGCATTTATCCAGGCATACGTATTTACACTCTTAACTGCATCCTATATTGGAGGAGCTACAGAAGAACATCACCATGAAGAAAAACATTAATTCATTTATATAAAAACCAAATTTATGACAGGTTCTATTGTAGCTATTGGTATGGGTCTTGCAGCGATCGGCGCAGGAATCGGAGTTGGTACTATCGGAGGTAAAGCACTTGAAGCAATTGCTCGTCAACCGGAAGCCATCGGCGATATTCGTTCAAATATGATCTTAACGGCAGCTCTTGTTGAAGGAGCAGCTTTGATTGCGATTATATTGGCCTACCTAGTAGCTTAAAAAACAGATTAAACAGCGCACAGAACGGATGGTTACTGTGCCTGTTTATTTTTAAAAAACAAGAAAAATTATGAATTTATTATTCATTACTTCATGGATTGAATTTTCACCGATTAAGCCGGAATTTGGACTAATTTTCTGGTCTTGCATGGTGTTTCTTATTTTCTGGTTGATTATTGGTAAACTGGCCTTTAAGCCTATAATTAGTGCTTTAAATGATAGAACCAATACCATACAAGAATCCTTAGACGCAGCTAAAACTGCACGAGAAGAAATGCTAAAGCTTAATTCTGAAAACGATCGATTAATGGCTGAGGCAAGAGAAGAAAAAATGCGTATAATTAAAGAGGCTAAGGATGCAGCAAATTCACTTATCAATGAGGCCAAATCGAAAGCCAAAGAGGAAGCTCAAAGAATAACTGTGAATGCGAAGAATGAAATAGAAGTGGCTAAAGTTGCTGCGATGGTGGATCTAAAAAATCAACTTGGAACAATGGCAATAGATATTGCAGAAAAAATAATTCGCAAAAGACTCTCTGATGATGCAAATCAACAAGAATTTGTAAAACGTCTTGTCGATGATGTTAAGTTGAATTAATTGTAGATATGTCATTAAATAAAATTGCAGGTCGCTACGCGAAATCTTTATTGGATCTGGCAACTGAAAATAGTTTGCTAGATGAAATCTACGAAGACATGTTGAGCATTTCAAATGCTTGTAAGAGTAAAGACTTAGTGCTCTTATTAAAAAGTCCAATAATAAAAGCAGATAAAAAAATTCAGGTCTTCAACGCAATTTTTTCAAATAAAATAAACGCTTTAACTCAGGCATTTCTTAACCTGCTTACTCAAAAAGGAAGAGAGTCGATAATGCCAGAAATTTCTTCTGCCTTTATCGAACAATTTAAAACAGTCAAAAAAATTCGCAGTGCAAAATTGATTAGCGCCGGCACATTAAGTGAAGCAGAGGTTAATAGTATAAAAAATAAATACAGCTCCTGGTTAAAAGCTGGTGAAACAATTGAACTTACTCAGGTTGTAGATCCTGGAATAATAGGTGGATATATCTTTCAAATGGAAGGTAGACAGGAAGATGCAACAATAAAAAGGAATTTAGAATCCATGAAAATTGGATTATACGATTCATCATATACAAACTTAGTTATAAAAGCATAGAATAATAATTATGGTAAATATCAGACCTGAAGAGATTTCAGCAATATTAAAACAGCAGATATCCGGTGTTAGTACTGCTACTGAACTTGAAGAAGTAGGTACTGTTCTCCAGGTTGGAGACGGAATTGCTCGAGTTTACGGATTAACCAACGCACAGGCAGGAGAACTTGTGGAATTCGAAACAGGAGTACAGGCTATTGTACTGAATTTGGAAGAAGACAATGTAGGAGTAGTATTAATGGGTTCTTGGTCAGGAATTAAAGAAGGATCAAGAGTCAAACGAACTGGTAAAATCGCTTCAATTGAGGTTGGAGAGGGATTTGCTGGTCGTGTTGTAAATACCCTTGGTCAGCCAATTGACGGAAAAGGACCAATTACCGGCGTAAAATATGAAATGCCCCTAGAGCGTAAAGCACCGGGCGTAATATTTAGACAACCAGTAAATGAACCTCTACAAACAGGTATAAAAGCGATAGACTCAATGATTCCAATCGGTAGAGGACAAAGAGAGTTAATTATCGGTGACCGTCAAACTGGAAAGACAGCTATTGCTTTGGATACTATAATTAATCAGAAGGAATTCTATGACAGAGGAGAGCCGGTTTATTGTATATATGTTGCCTCTGGTCAAAAAGCATCGACTGTTGCTAAAGTTGCAAGAACATTAGAAGAGTATGGTGCAATGCCTTATACAACTATAGTTTCTGCATCAGCGGCAGATCCTGCTCCATTGCAATTCTTTGCACCTTTTGCAGGTGCAGCAATAGGAGAATTTTTTAGAGATACTGGCAGACCTGCATTGGTAATTTATGACGATTTGTCTAAACAAGCAGTAGCATATCGAGAAGTTTCTTTATTACTAAAAAGACCTCCGGGTCGTGAAGCTTATCCTGGGGATGTATTTTATTTGCATTCAAGATTATTGGAAAGAGCGGCTAAGGTTATTAACAACGATGAAATAGCCTCTAACATGAATGATTTACCTGAATCGTTAAAGAAAGCTGGTATCGTTAAAGGTGGAGGTTCTCTAACTGCATTACCGATAATTGAAACTCAAGCCGGTGACGTTTCAGCCTACATCCCAACCAATGTAATTTCTATTACAGATGGTCAGATCTTTCTGGAATCTAACTTATTCAATGCCGGAATCAGACCCGCAATTAACGTAGGTATTTCGGTTTCCAGAGTAGGAGGAAATGCACAGATTAAATCAATGAAAAAAGTTTCTGGAACACTGAAGTTGGACCAGGCTCAATACAGGGAATTGGAAGGTTTCTCAAAATTTAGTTCTGACTTGGATCCTACTACAAAAGCAGTATTGGATAAAGGAAGAAGAAACGTGGAAGTACTTAAACAAGCACAATACAGTCCTGTAACTGTTGAAAAACAAGTTGCAATGATTTATCTCGGAACCTCAAATTTATTAAAGGATATTCCGGTTGATAAAGTAAGAGATTTTGAAAGCGTATTGTATGCTACTCTGGATCAGAGTCATCCCAATATCTTGGTAAATTTCAGAAATGGCAAACTTGAAGATGCGGATTTAAGTATTCTAAAATCTATTGCTTCTGATCTTTCTGTTAAATACGTGAAGAAATAATTTATCATTATTAACGATAGAAAAATAACAATCAGTGGCAGCAAATCTTAAAGAAGTAAGAAACAGAATTAAGTCAGTAATCTCGACACAACAGATTACTAAGGCAATGAAAATGGTTTCTGCTGCTAAGTTGCGTAGGGCGCAACAAGCGATTGTACAGATGCGTCCTTATGCCAATAAATTGAACTCCATGATGTCTAACATAATGAGCTATTCTGATGGAAATGGTGCGGAATCATTCGGCAGGTCAACTTCAAAGAAAAAACCAGTGTTTGTTATCATAACTTCTGATCGCGGATTGTGTGGAGCATTCAATACGAATATTTTAAAATTAGCACACAAAAAAATTCAGGACGAGTATGCTGATCAGGCTAAAAAATCTGAATTAACTTTTTTCTGCCTTGGTAAAAAAGGATTTGATTTTTTCAAAAGAAGATATCCAAATTGCAATTTTAATACAGATTATTTAAACATATTTACAAGCCTTAACTTCGAAAGAGTTGCCAATTGTGCAGATTTACTTATGAATCAATTTGAAAACAAAATTGTAGATCAAATTGAAATATTCTATGGCAGATTTAAAAATGCTGGTACACAATTTTCGGAGAATGAACAGTTTCTTCCAATTCAAAAATCGGAAATTATAGCAAGCTCAAAAAAATCTACAAAACCAGACTTTTTATTTGAACCGGAACAGGAAAGTTTATTAAAAGAATTGATTCCATCAATACTACAGTCTAAACTCTATAAATGTATTCTAGACAACGCAGCTTCTGAACACGGTGCTAGAATGACAGCCATGGATAAAGCCTCTGAAAATGCAGAAAACATGCTCGGAGAACTTAAGATAAACTACAACAAGGCTCGTCAGGAGTCTATTACTAAAGAATTATCTGAAATTGTAGGTGGTGCAGCAGCCTTAAATGGCTAAAAGCTAGACTTATTCTTTTTTCCTACTGGGAATTATTCAAAATTATTATCTATTGATTATATTTGCTTAATAGCAGGCTTTTAATCATTTGTTGCAATTTGATCTTGTATATAATTTTGTATAATTAACTATCTAGTAAATGAAACATTTAATCTATATACTTAGTACTTTGGTTTTGTTTCTTGTTTTACAAATTGTACTCGATTACAGAAACACTGAAAATTTCAACCTGTTGAATAGTTTTGTTTATTCATTAAATTATTCATTATCCTTGATTCTTGTGAATTACCTTATTCAGTTTTACTGCTTATCATTGAGCAAGTATTCCATTGTTTCTTTTTTCAAAAAAGAATATTTAAATGAATTGGTAAAGCTTGAGCACGCCGATAAGGTATTTAATCGTCACGAAAATTATTTATCAAATATTTCTCAAGCACTAAATGTCCAAAAAATTATTCAAAATTCGGATAAGGAAATATCCTTCAAAACAAAATCAACATGGAAGACATTTGGTGAGTTAGTAAAAATAACTCTAATTTCTGATTCAGAATTATTACTTGATTCTAAGTTGGTTTTTGGATTATTTGACTGGGGTAAAAATGCTAAAAATTTAGTGAAAATTAAAAATATTATTACTCAATAAAAATACTAAGCAAGCAATAGGCTTGAATTATAGCTTAAGTTTTAGTCATTTGAAATCCTCAAAGGTGATTTCAAACAAGCTAATTGTACTTGTATTAGTTGAGAATATTGTATTAAAAAGATATTGAACCTAAAGCCTAACTCCTGTCAGAGGCTCTTTGAATTCTTAATGGTCTGCCATTGAAATCCGAATCTTTAAGACTGCACATTCTATCGGCACTTTCAGGATCCGTCATAAAAAAGGAATACACCCCTTTCATTTCAATATCCTTCACGTTGCGTCCACTTATTTTAGTATGCTTAAAAATAATTTCCCGAAGGTCATCATACTTTATTTCGTCTTTTTTTCCCAAATTTACAAACAGCCTAACTTGTTGATCTGATCCACCTGATCCACTTGATCTTTTACTAGGGCTAAATTCTCCTCTTGATTCATTTCTTGAGCTACTTCTTTTTTCGCTTCCGAAGCCACTTCTGGAGTCGTTTCGAGATCCAGATCTTGATTCTCCTCTGGAGTCATTTCTACCGCTACCACTTCTGCTACTTCTTCCGGATGACCTGGAGTTGCCATAAGGTTGATCGGAATAAGAAGATCTCTCTCTTGAAGCTTTTTCATCGACATTGATGTCTGTAGAATCGTTGTTGCTTAAATTGATTTTTTGCATTTCAATCTGCATCAGGCGCTGAATTAACTCCTCTTTGCTAAGATTCATTATTGGCGATAGAATATCATTGGGCAATGCTTTTGTTTCAGCTATTTCAATGGCAACAAAAGAGTCCACAAATCTTTTTATTCTACTGTTTAAAATTTCATCACCTTTAGGAATAAGGTATCTTTCAAACCTAACATTAATTAGTTTCTCTATCTGATGTAATTTGTATGCTTCTCGTGTATGAAGCAAAGCAATTGAAATTCCTTTTTGTCCAGCTCTTGCAGTTCTTCCACTTCTATGCGTATAATTTTCAATATCATCCGGTAAGTGGTAATGTATAATGTGAGTAAGATTTTTCACATCAATTCCTCTTGCAGCAACATCAGTGGCCAATAAGACCTTATTTACTTTGTGACGGAATCTTTGCATGACCTTATCTCTTTGAGCTTGTGCTAAATCACCATGTAAACAATCTGCAGCATAACCATCTCTAATTAAGTGATCACTGATATCCTGAGTTTCCAATTTGGTTCCACAGAATACGATTCCATAAAAATCTTCATGGAAATCGATGATTCTTTTTAAGGCTGAATATTTATCCCTAGCTTGTATTACTGCATATTGGTGAGAAATATTCTGCTGTGCAGCATTTTTCTTTCCAACTGTAATTTCTTCTGGTTTGTTTAAATAGGTATTGGCAATTTTTCGAATGTCAGGAGACATTGTTGCAGAAAATAAACCTGTAATTTTATCTTCAGGAGTTGTGCTTAATATAGACTCCATGTCATCTCTAAATCCCATGTTAAGCATTTCATCTGCTTCATCCAATACAACCGTGTTGATTTTCTGTAACTTAATTACTTTGCGATCCATAAGATCCATCAACCTTCCAGGAGTAGCTACGATAATGTGAGGAGCTTGTTTCAAATCTTTAATTTGCATAACAATACTGCTACCACCATAAACAGCAACTATTTTAACACCGCGCAAATTCTTCGAATAATTTTTTAAATCAGAAGTTATTTGCATACACAATTCACGTGTCGGCGTAATAATTAATGCCTGAGTAATGTATTCACTCGTGTCAATATTTTGTAAAATTGGTGTACCAAATGCCGCTGTCTTTCCGGTACCTGTTTGGGCAAGTGCCAGAAGATCACCTTTGCGACTAAGGAAAAATGGAATAGCAAGTTTCTGAACATCAGTTGGTTCTTCAAAACCAAGTTCAGCGAGGGCCTTGCAGATTGGATCAATCAGCCCGAGATTTTCAAAAGGATTCATATACTGTAATTCAACAGACCTTCTTCCTTTTGTTTATTCAAAGGATTTTGGCCCAATGATGCAAAGATAGTTCAAAGAAATTGGCTAAAGCTGAATTCACAAATTATTAAGTTATACAATGGCTTAACCTTCAATAAGTTATTAATTTTCAAATAGCTATAATGAAACTTCAATACCGATTCTGAAAGCCATTTGAGAATATTAATGAAATTCCAATTTGATGAAACTTTTCAGTGCTTTGAATCTGTGGTTTATTTGGATTGAGATCATTCTGGTAGGAATTTAAGTTAAAATTACTCCAGGGAAAGCTGTAGGAAAGGCGAAAAAGTAATCCCATTCTTCTGCTTGCCGGGAAATCGAACTGAGCGTAAAATGTATTTCCAAATTGCCGCTCTTCTAAAATAGTATTTTTCCCTTCTGTTCCTGACATTCTATTCTTGATGTTGAAACGTCTTAAATCAATAGTGCCACCCACTGAAATTAGACCACCCACGGTTTCTAATCCCAAAGAGTAAGATTGTAGCTTATAGAAATATTCAGATTTAATTTCTTTTGTGTTTGTAAGACTTACCGGAACTATAGAATAATTTTTGTTTATCTGATTTGACCATAAAAATGTAGGTGCGAGTATTTCAAATTGGTGTCTAATACCAATACTAATTCCGTGAAGTCCGTGTATTGATTCTAAAGATTTACTATATTCACTATGATCTACATTATGGATGTCAATACTCTTATTTAAGCTATTCAATTCAGACCAATGATAACCATAGCCTACCTGAAAATTAAATTGCGACAATAAGCCGTTGCAATTTGAAAGAAGTAGAAGAAAAAATAAGGCTAATTTGTTGATCATGTTTATAAAATACAAATATAAAAATTATATATAAATTAAATAATTCAATTTTATATATGCACCATCTATTTTAAAGTTTCTTTACTTAAATTTGTCCATTATTTATTAATTTATGAATTTTAGTGCGGGAACAGTTTGGGATAACAAAAAGCTTTCTTATCTCATTTTAATATTGTTTACAATTCTATTATATTCCAGATCCATTCAATATGGTTTCGTCTTGGATGATACCATTGTTTATGATGAAAATAAATTTGTAGATAAGGGATTCGGTGGAATCTGGGATATTCTTAGTACTGAATCCTTTACAGGATATTTTGGAAAGCAACAAGATTATGTAGCCGGAGCTAGATATAGACCACTATCTATTGTAAGTTTTGCAATTGAAAAACAAATTTTTGGCAAATCACCGCGAGTAGCACATTTAATCAACATCTTATTATACGCATTTTGCGGAATATTGATCTTTGGATTTCTCAAAAGGCTTATAAAAAATGAAACCTGGCAAAAGTATATCCCTTTCATTGGAGCCTTACTCTTTTTAGCACATCCCATACACACTGAAGCAGTAGCCAACATTAAGGGTAGGGATGAAATCATGTGCATGCTTTTCTCTATTCTAAGCTTAAATACCATTTTGGATTATTATGATTCTAGAGAAAGTAAGAAATTAGTCCTATCCGTCTTTTATTATTTCCTTGCCTTGATGTCTAAGGAAAATGCAATAACTTTTCTACTGATAATTCCTTTGACTTTAGTTTTTTTTAGAAAGGAAAAATTCTTTTCTGCAATAAAAATGAGTTGGATGATTTGGATACCGGCGATCTTATTTTTAGTCATACGAACAAAAGTTATTGGATACTTTCTAAATAATGGAGGAGTCATTACAGATCTTATGAACAATCCATTTGTGGGAATGAGGATTGACGAAAAAATTTCTACAATTATTTATTGTATTGCCTGGTACATCAAACTATTATTTATTCCACATCCTTTAACCCACGATTACTACCCTTATCATGTACCAAAAATTGGTTTTGAAGATGGCTTGAGTTGGTTGGGATTTATTACTGTTTTTGGAATGAGTTTAATCTTATTTATTTATAGAAAAAGATTTCCGGTGATTTGGTATGCTTTTTTATTTTTTGTAATCAGTATATCAATCGTTTCAAATATAGTATTTCCTGTTGGAACTTTCATGAATGAAAGATTTTTATTTATTCCATCTATCGCTTTTGTATTGGTTTTATGTTATTGGACAGAGCTATTCTTAAATAGGAAACTTATTTGGAAGAATTATATTTTTTCTTTTTTAGGATTGATTGTTGTATTGTATAGCATTAGAACGTTCACAAGAATTCCAGACTGGAGAACAGGAGATAGTCTGAATTTTGCAGCAATAGAAATTTCTAAAAATAGTGCTAGAATAAATCTATTTACCGGAGTAAGTTATTTTCATATGGCCGAAGCAGAATCTCAACCAGAGATTAAGAAAAAATATTTGGATGAATCAAGCAGATATATTGATAAGGCTTTGTTCATATATCCTGATTATGAACAAGGATTGAATATGAAAGCAGGAATATTGGCTGAATATCATAAGCTAAATGGAGGAACAGAAGATTTTTTAATTCATCTTATGAAGGTAGTTGAACGAAAACCCAACTTGAAATTTGTACATGACTATTTGAACTATCTTAAAAACGAACCAAAGAACAAGTATCTTCTTTATGATTACTATTTAAATACTGGCTATTATATTTTCTTTAAAAAGAAAGCCTTTTATGACCCCGCCATTGAATATTTGGAAGAGGCCTATAAGATAAGAAGAAATGAAAAATTCTTAATGGATAAGATGATTGAAGTTTATTCAATTGTTTCTTATTCGAAAGGAATTAGTGTTAAAAAATCAGAAGAACTAAAAGCAAGACTCGCTGATTTAAAATTATTCTATCAAATGACTTTGAAATAATGACTCCATACTTTTATGAAATTGCGCTGAGTAAAATATTAAATATAGGTCCTATATTAGCAAAATCACTAATCAGTTATTGTGGAAGTGCAGAAGCCGTATTTAAAGAGAAGAAATCAAAGCTGCAAAGAATACCTAACATTGGACCAATCACTATTGATCAAATTAATTTAGAGAAGGTCGTCGAATCAACCGAAAAAGAAATTGATTTTTGTAGTAAAAACAACATACAGATTTTATACTTTTTAGAATCAAATTACCCGAGTCGACTGAAGCATTTTCCGGAGAGTCCAATTATACTTTATTATAAGGGAACTGCAGATTTAAATCATTACAGAACAATTTCAATAGTTGGAACAAGGAAAATTACAGAATATGGAAAAGGTATTACACAGAGTCTGGTCAAAGATTTAAGAGTTTCAAACTTAATTATTATAAGCGGTCTAGCTCACGGTGTAGACTCAATGGCACATAAATCTTGCTTACTGGAAGAAATTCCAACGATAGGTGTACTTGGTCACGGATTAGATATAATCTATCCTTATGAAAATCGAAATTTAGCGGATAAGATGATACACCATGGTGGCTTACTTACACAATTTGGAATTGAAACTAAACCGGATAAAGAGAATTTTCCATTGAGAAACAGAATTGTTGCGGCCTTATCGGATGCAGTAGTAGTTGTCGAAACAAAAAAGAAAGGTGGAAGTATGATAACCGCGGAATTTGCCAATGATTACAACAAGGATGTTTTTGCATTTCCTGGGCGTACCTATGATGAATTTTCGGAAGGATGCAATGAATTAATAAGGTTGAATAAAGCTTCCATAATTCAATCAGCACAGGATTTATTAGAAGTTATGCAATGGGATACAGAAAAAAGTAAACTGTTGGCTGAACGCAGGTCTGAATTAGTATTTGAACTTGAACCCGATGAACATATGGTTGTTGAAATTCTAGATAGAGACACTAAAATGCATATTGATTTGTTGCATAAGAAGCTTAAATTCACCCCCGGTGCTTTGGCAACAATCTTACTCAATTTGGAATTTAGAGGAGTCATTAAGGAGTTACCAGGAAAAAATTATTTACTTGTTAGTTAAACAATAAAAATGAAAAATTATATGATTTTAATTTGCTTCATTCTGATGCAATGTTCAATTACTAGTAATAGTAGAAATGTTCCTTTATCAGTTACAAAAGAAACTCCAAAGCCCGGTAAAGGAAGCAAGCCCTTGAATGTAATATTTATAATTGGTGATGGCATGGGTCTTGCACAAGTTTCAGCATCGATGTATACTACCAACACAAGTTTAGCATTGGAACGTTGCAAAGTAATTGGCATTCATAAATCTTATTCCTCGGATGATTTGATTACCGATTCTGCCGCAGGAGCAACAGCTTTCTCAACTGGCAAAAAAACGAAGAACGGTTATCTCGGTGTGGATTCCACAGGTAAATCTTATGAGACCATACTCGAAGAAGCATCAAGACTTGGACATGCCACAGGACTTGTTGTTAGTTCAACGATAGTGCATGCTACTCCGGCAGCATTTGTTTCTCATGTTACCAATAGAGATGCTTATGAAACGATTGCAGTAGACTTGTTAGATTCTGGTTGTGATTTAATGATAGGCGGCGGTCAAAAATATTTTACTCGAAGAACTCAGGACAGTTTGAATTTGATTCCATCATTAGAAAAAAGAAACTATGCAGTCTCAGATTATTTTATAAGTGATTATAAATCTTATCAGTTATCCTTAGATAAAAAACTCATGTACTTTACTGCAGATGGTGATCCATTACCAGCTTCTCAAGGAAGAGATTACATGAGCAAAGCAGCAGTTGATGCACTCAATTATTTGGATAAAAGAAATCAGCAAAGTTTTTTTATTATGGTTGAAGGATCTCAGATTGATTGGGGTGGACATGCCAATGACATCAGTTACGTACTTGGTGAGATGAAAGATTTCAACAGCATGCTAAATGGAATATTGGATTGGGCTGAAAAAGATGGCAATACACTTGTTGTAATTACTGCAGATCATGAAACCGGAGGATTAAGTATTCTGCCAGGATCTTCTCAAGGAAATTTAAAAACTAGTTTTTCAACAAATAAACATACCGCCTGCCTAATACCGGTGTATGCATTTGGACCAGGCGCGGAACAATTTTCAGGGATTTATGAGAATACAGAAATTTATTACAAACTTAAAAAAGCCTTGTTGGAGTAAATTTAATTACATAAATTAAATTTACACATAGGTTGAAAGAGCTGAAGACTGGATGTAAAGCAGTCAACGGAATTATAGTGGACTAGATAATTTATTGAAGGTTGATATCAATGATCTTTGAAGTAGTACTAAAAGATCAAATTAGAAATTTGGAAACGGACAAACGCAGTATTTATTTATTAAAAATTTCATGCTCCAATGACAAGGTCATCATAAAAAAATTATTAATCGAATGAACGGCAATGCGAAAATAATTTTCCTTCTATTAGTCTTATTAAATCATACCGCTGGATATTGCCAGCGGTATGATTTTAATTGGGTCTTCGGATATGCAGGAGGACAAGGTGATACTCGTTGGGGTACAAACTTTGTAGATTTTAATTCCGGAAATCCTATTGTCACATATCAAGATAAAGGCAGACTGTATATTTATGAAGCCAATTCATCTATTTCAAACAAGAAAGGAAATCTATTATATTACACCAATGGTTATGATGTGGAGGATGCTAATTTCAAGAAGTTGCAGGGTGCAACCAATCTCGGAATAAGGTATTGGGATGGTTTAGTTTGTAATCAAGGGGTTATGTTTTTGGATATGCCTTTAGATGCTAATAAGTACAATTTATTTTATATCAATAAAATGTTAAGTTCTCCAAATTTTTTCATTCAAGATTTAAGTTATATTGTTATTGATTCAAAGGTTAATAAAGTTATAGAAAAATCTAACTTTTTCCATGATACTATAAATGAAGGCTGTCTTACTGCATGCAAACATGCAAATGGAAGAGATTGGTGGATTGTTCTTAATAAGTTAAATACAAATAAATTTTATAAATATTTATTATCAAGCAAAGGAATTTCTCTTATAGGCTTACAAAGTCTGGGCCCTATAATTAGTGATGGATATGGTCAAGCTGTTTTCTCACCAAATGGAGAATATTTTGCATTATTAGATGCTATTACATTTACAGAAGGATTATACATTAAACTATATAAATTTGATCGTTGTAATGGAGATCTTGAATTTATTAGAATGGATAATTATCCAACTTCAAGCTATTCTGGAATTAGTTTTTCCCCTAATTCTAAGTACTTATATTATAGTGAACAAAAAAATCTTTACCAGATTGACCTTAATGATCCTGAATCGTTTATTAATCTTAATTTGATCGACACAATCGAAAGCCAAACATCCTGGGGCTCACAGTACAATCTGCATCAGCTTGGACCTGATGGAAGAATTTATATCTCAAATGCGTATAGTAATTTTGTTATGCATCGTATTAATAAGCCGAATGAAAAAGGTTTGGCCTCTATTCCAAGATCAAATAGTTTTACATTAAAGACATTAGGTGGTTATGGTATTCCCAACATGCCTAATTATCGACTTGGTCCCATTGATGGATCTTCCTGTGATACTTTAGGAATCAACAATATCCCTTGGGCTTGGTGGAGACACGATCAGGATACTATGAATTATCTAAACTTTGAGTTCACAGACCTCAGTGCTTATGAAGTCACAGAATGGATCTGGAATTTTGGTGATGGTACCACATCAACCACTCAGAGTCCAATACATAGCTTTCCTACGAATGGCACATATGAAGTTTGCTTAATTGCAAAGAATAAAAATGGAGCTGATACTCTGTGCAAGACACTTACTATCGGTACAACTTCTACACACAATGGAATCCAGTCTTCAATTCATTTTGAATTATTTCCAAATCCTTGTAAGGATTATTTTATAGTCAATGTATTGGATTATAATCCTGAGAAAATGCAATTACATATTCATGATCTCAATGGAAAGTTGGTATTGTCTCAAAGATTGTACGAAGGAAGTAATGGAATAGATCTTGAATCGATACCGGTTGGTGTTTATTTGGTCTTGATCATGGAACAAGGGCAATTGATCAGAAGTGAGAAGTTGGTGAAAATGTAATATTACTATAATAAAATTCGAATTATTATTTCAATTCTTTCATGCTCCAATGACAAGGTTATCATAAAAAAATTATTAATCGAATGAACGGAATACTGGATGTATAGCAGTCAGCGGAATTATAGTGGACAAGATAATTTATTGAAGATTGATATCATGGATCTTTGACATGGTACTACATCATCAAATCAGAGATTTAAAAACACACGAACGTAGGCTAGAGCCTAGGCTCAACATAAGTATTTATATAATTTTATAAACTAATTTCTTTGGAAAAACAACATCACTTGCAACTTGCTAATAAATAAAGGCGGTATAACATTGTACTTCCTATCACGCCATCAAAATCCTCAATTTCCATGTTTAAGATTAGCCTGATACATGTTTTTCATTATTGGCTTAATAAAGGTGATGGAGCGACGACAATATCAATCCGTTTACCATCTAACCATTTCCTTCACTCGATCTCTATTCTCTTTAAGTTAATTTGCTCGCCATAGAATTGCTTTGCTGTTTCGCGAAAGTGATTGGAATAATCTGTAACATAAAACTCATCCTGTTCAGTTCGAATACTTGAATTGTGCAAATTTTCTTTTTGAAGAATATCTTTAAGTTTAATTGCAACAACTTCTGCAGAATCGATTATGGGTATTCGATGTTTATAGAATTTTTCGATCTCCTTTTTTATTAATGGATAATGCGTACAAGCTAGTATTAAGCTGTCAATATCTTTTAGTTCCGGCATCTCCAGATATTCATGCAAGATGGCATGACTGATGTTGTTGTTATAAAATCCTTCCTCTATCATGGGTGCTAAGAGTGGAGTTGCCAAAGTTGAAAATTGTAAATTATTCTTCCTTCGACTTAATTTTTCTTGATAGACTCCTGAAGCAATTGTTGCTTTGGTTGCAATTATTCCGACATGATGTAGATTCTGATTAGCTATGACAAATTCTACCATTGGATCTATTACATTTATTACCGGTAGAACGCCTTTAAAATTATCTCGCAAGACCTCATACGCAGCTGCTGAAGCGGTATTGCAAGCTATAACTAAAGCCTTACATGCGTGTTTTTCAATTAAATGTTTTGAAATATTTAAAGAAAAATGGCGAATTAATTCAGCTGATTTGTCCCCATAGGGCATGTGGGCTGTATCACCAATATAAATTAATTGTTCATTGGGTAATACTCTGTGGATTGCATTAGCAACGGTTAATCCACCTATACCTGAATCAAAGACACCAATTGGCATGGCCCTTGTGGCCATAATATTAGATTCCTAGTTTTGTTTTAACTAAAGCAGTTACGTCCATTGATTCCTGAGCATAAAGTAAGATACCAGCACTTGAATCGAGGATATAAGTGAATTGATTTTCTGTAGCAACTTCTTTAATTATTTTATTTACCTTATCCAAGATTGGTTGTAAAGATTCCTGTCTTTTGGTTTGCAATTGTTTCTGAACGTCTTGTTCGAATTTGCTGATTTCACCTTCCTGGTCTTTTAATTTTTTAGCTTCGTCTTCCAGTACTTTTGGTGCAATCTCTCCAGACTGTTCTTTTCTTTGAAGTTCTTTATATTTTGTTTCAAGATCTGCGACCATCTGCTGACCTTTCTTTTCTAGTTGCGTCTGCAGCGCTTGAAGATTTGCATCTGCTTGTTTAACTTCAGGTATTTCTGCCAACAAAGCTTGTGAATTTAGAAATCCGAATTTCGGGGCAGTTTGACAAAATACAGATGAAGTATAAAGAAAACTAAAAACTAAGACAATTGATTTTAAACTAATGATTTTCATTTTATTTTTTTTAAAAGGGATACAAATATACATTTAAACTAATTACTCAATAATTTATTTACCGGCGGTTTTAAATTTCTTTAAGATGTCTTCGGTTTTATCCAACTCTTTAGTGTAATAGATAATTCCTGCTGAACCACTGGTATCAAACATGGCTTCAAGTCCTTTAACAGCAGCATATTCCTGTATTGCAGCCAAAACTTTGTCTTGAATAGGTCGTACTAGATCTTGTCTTTTTTTAAATAAAGATCCGTCATCGCCAAATTTATCTTTTTGCATTTTACGGGCTTCTTTTTCACGCACCATAATTTCTTCTTCTCTTTGTTTCTTCTGATCATCTGTCAACAATACTTGTTCCGCTTGATACTTATTATACATGGCTTTGATCTTATCGTATTCAACGGCAATTTCTTGTTTCCAAACGGCAGCAGCCTTATCTAATTCTTCCTGTGCTTTTTTGTAATCGTCTAGATTCTCAAGGACTCGATTTACATCTACCAAAGCAAAGCGTTGAGCGTTTGAAAAGGCAACAGTTCCAATGGTAAGAATTATTACTAAAATTGATTTAATTGATTGCATGATGATGATTTTAACTAATTTATTATAATTTAAATTTCAAAGTTCATACGAATAACCCTGTTTTTAGAATTTCCGTTTGCAAATAATGTTTTTTAAGTCACATTTAACTAAAAACTAAGAGTATATTAAGTGTATTGGACAAATCTAAGGATTCAGAGTTTTTTTCTTTTTATATATAGGAACTGTAGAACAGGGTTCTCCATACATAATGCTTGATGCATAAGGCAAAAGCAAGTGCGTAAGTGTTTGATAAGCTGAAGCGGGCACAGGAAGATTGCTGCAGCCTTTTATTACAATTTTCGAATTCAAATAAACACTCCAATCTACAGATCTTAATTCATGATCGTAGTAAGAAATTAAAGCTGCTTCTTTCTTACCGAAATAAATATCTTTTACAAACTCACTAGCGTGTTTGGCTACTAACATATAAGACCACATGGGTATTATGGAATCGTTGGAACAATAAACACAAAGTACTTTTCCCGCATATTGTGACCAATCTGTGTCTTGCAAAGCTTTGCGAAAATCCATTTCTTTCAATATTAGTTCGCGAAATAGAAATCCCTTAAGATCAAATTCAATGAATTCATT
Source organism: Saprospiraceae bacterium (assembly GCA_040006775.1). Lineage (GTDB taxonomy): Bacteria > Bacteroidota > Bacteroidia > Chitinophagales > Saprospiraceae > Vicinibacter. Next base: position 70,795 of record JBDTWI010000001.1, on the reverse strand, counting down.
CTTTGGATAATAATCTTCTAGTTTTAGGGTAATTAGTCCACTTTCAGCGACCTTATTGATTAAAATGGCTTCCTCATTCATTTTCGCTTGATTTTTCAGCTAGTTGATCATGAATTTCAACCAATTCCTCAACTGGTGCGGGTTCTCCAACTTCATTTTCAGGAACACTAAAGTCCTTTAATTTAGGTAGGTCCGTAAGGCTGTTTAGTCCAAAATATTCCATAAATCGAGAACTTGTACCAAATAATATCGGTCTTCCAGGACCCTCGCTCCTTCCTTTAATTTCAACCAATTCTTTCTCCAATAATTTTTGAATAGAGTGGTCACTATTCACTCCTCTAATCTGCTCAACCTCAGATTTAGAAATGGGCTGTTTGTATGCAATTATAGCCAGAGACTCCATACTTGCCTTTGTTAGTTTTTTCTTATTATTTAGCTTAATGTACTCAGCGATAACATTAAAATGAGCAGGTTTGGACATAAACTGCAGCCCTCCGGCGATTTCTCTAAGTTCAAGGCCATAATGATCAGCCGTATACCGATCTTTAATTTCTTCAACCATAGATTCTATCGTAGAAAGTTCCATACTTAATCCATAAGTATTCTCAAGACAGTACTTAATCTCTTCAAGTTGGATGGCCTGAGGAGCGGTAAAGATCAAACTTTCAATGGCTGGAAGGTAAATATTAGGTTCCATTAGTGCAAAATTAGCGCTTTAGTTCTCATTCTAGTCCTTAAAACGGCTTAAAAGTGAATAAGTTTTAAAGAATGGATCAAAAAACTAGCTGTTTTCAAAAGAGCATCAAAACTGTGCTTTGTGACATTAAGTCTAGAGCGAATAGGGAAATCGTTCCCAAAATTTTAGCATCTAATTTTAGCTAGGATTAATTTTCTACTTTTGACTTTTAATAAATTAAAATCTAATTAAAGATTCGAATTGGCGAAATCAAGAACTACTTTTATTTGCTCAAATTGTGGTACCAACTCGGCAAAATGGATTGGACATTGCCCGGCTTGTGATCAATGGAATACCTATGTTGAAGAAATAATAACCATTGGTTCTAAGCATTCGTCAGAAGATCCTCCATGGAAACAAATAAACAAACAAGTTTCAGGTCCTAAAATAATTCGATTAGACCAAATTAAAGAAGGGGTTGTAGAAAGAATCAAATGTGGAGATACGGAATTAGATCGCACATTAGGTGGAGGTTTAGTTAGAGGCTCGGTTACCCTTCTTGCCGGCCAACCGGGAATTGGTAAATCTACCCTATTGTTACAATTGGCTTTAAAAGTACCTTTGAAGAGGATCCTTTATGTCTCAGGAGAAGAGTCAGAGGAGCAGATTAAAATCAGGGCACAAAGACTCAATCTACCGCAGGATAATTGCTATTTATTTTCAGAAGTCAGAATAGAACAAATTCTGGTTGAAGCTGCAAAACTTTCTGCGGAGTTAATTATAATTGATTCAATACAAACTGTAATCAGCGAACAGTCCAACTCTGTAGCGGGTACGATTAGCCAAATAAGAGATTCGACCAATGAAATCATTCGCTATGCGAAAGATACTTCTACCCCTATTTTTATAATTGGTCATATTACTAAGGAAGGAGACATCGCCGGTCCAAAGTTATTGGAACACATGGTAGACACTGTTTTGCATTTTGAAGGGGAAAAACATTATTCTTATAGAATTCTTAGGACAATCAAAAATAGATTTGGATCAACGGATGAGATGAGTTTATATCAAATGAATGCATCCGGGCTTCAGGGTGTTTCTAATCCATCCGAACTATTATTGAGTCAGCACGATGAAAGACTAAGTGGTTCCGCTGTTTCTTGTACAATTGAAGGACTAAGACCATTGTTGATTGAAACACAGGCTTTAGTTGGTGCTACTGTCTATTCTACTCCACAAAGAGTTGCTACAGGATTTGACAATAGAAAATTATCTATGTTACTCGCTGTACTTGAAAAAAGATGTGGTTTCCACTTTGGAATTCAAGACGTATTTATAAATATTGCAGGAGGAATTAGAATCAATGATCCGGCGTTGGATCTGGCCGTTGTTGCTTCGCTAATATCTTCTTTAGAAGATCATGCATTACATAGACAAATTTGCTTTGCAGGTGAAGTTGGTTTGTCCGGAGAAATCAGAGCAGTGTCAAGAATTGATCTGCGTATACAAGAAGCAGAAAGACAGGGCTTCATGGCGATTTGTATTTCCAAATTCAATGGACAAATAAGTCAAAAAAAATCTTCATCAATAAAAGTAGTTCAACTAAGTACAGTAACGGAGTTGTACGAAAAGGTATTCGCTAAATAAAAAGAATAACATCAATGATTTTTTTATTTTGCAGGATAAAATGGCAAAACAAAATGCAGCTCGTTTTTAAATCTTAAAATTTATTTATAAATCTTTAGGCTTAAAATTTCTTCAAGAGCTTTATCAGGAACTAAATATTGCACTGATTTTTTTTGTTGTAGATGAGATCTAATTTTTGTAGACGAGATGTCTAATAATGGAGCATCAATAAATTGAATATTTGAATTTTGCAAGAGATCAGATTCAATGGAATAATTAGGTCTTTTATAAATTAAAATAGGATAGTCACGAATAATAAGCTCATAATTTTTCCACTTTGGAAGACTCAACAGATTATCACCACCCATAATTAAAGCAAATTGATGTTCAGGAAATTTTTCCTTAAGATATGCAAGAGTATCAATTGTATAGGAAGGTTTAGGTAGGCTAAATTCAATATTCGAAACTTTTATTTTTGGGTTGTCTTCCGTTGCAAGTTGTACAAGATGTAATCGATCATAGTCATTGGCAAGACTGTTCTTATCCTTCAGAGGATTTTGTGGACTGACTACCATCCACACCTGATCGCATTGAGTTTCGTTGATTACGTGTTGAGCAATGATCAGATGACCAATATGAATTGGATTAAAAGATCCAAAGAATAGTCCAACGAACATTAAGAATTGGTAACAATAAGCATCAGCAGATCTTCTCCTGGATCTTGTTCGTGAGGTAAAATTAAAACCGGTTTGTTGCTGCTGCTTAATTCAAAAGTAACGGATTCAGTATCTAAGGCACTGAGCATTTCAATTAGATTTTTTGCACTTAAACCAACGTTAAGACTTTCGCCTGTGTAAGTACAGCCCAGTTGTTCGGTTGCTTCATTGTTAAAGTCCAAATCTTCCGCATTAATTGTCAGACTTCCATCATTCAAACTTAAAACAACTTGATTTGTGCTTTTATTCGCAAAAATCGACAATCTTCTAAGTGCAGAGATTAACTCTTCACGAACTACAGTAAGACTATTGCTGTTATTTACAGGAATTACGGCTTTATAATCTGGAAATTTCGCCTCAACCAATCTCGTTGTTAGCAAAGTGTTTCCCATGGTGAAAAAAGCTTTGGTCTTGTTGAAGTGAATGCTGACATTTCCATCTTTAGGGAGAATTGAAATTAAGGTCAACATAGCTTTCTTGGTTAGAATCATACTTGTTGCAACGTCAGATACCACATCGAGGAAAGTATACCTAACCAATTTCTGCGCATCTGTAGCTGCAAAAGTGACCTGACTAAAGTCAATATTGAGATTAATTCCTCTCATATTTTGTCTCATCTCATCATTGCTTACAGCAAATGAACTCTTCTCAATTCCTCTTCTCAGTTGATCAACGGTCAATTCAAATTTATCCTCATTACTTGGTCTTTCGATAATTGGGAAATCTTCTGCCTTTTCTCCTACTAATTTGTACTTACCTGAGACAGAAGTTATTTCAATGCCTCTGGTTTCGGTATTAATATCGAAGTTCACAGGCTGTTCAGGCAGAGTTTTCAAGGCATCGAGTATTGTTCTACCCGGAATGGCTATTGTTCCATCCTTTGAACCACTTACCTCCATAGAAGTATTAATTGATACCTCAAGGTTAGAAGCTGAGATATTGAGCTGGTTGCCTTTCAATTCTAGAAGGAAATCTTCAAGAACAGGCATTACAGGATGAGAAGTAAGAGCGCCTGCTGCAATCTGAAGGTTTTTGTAAAGTGCGGATGTGGATACTGCGAATTTCATGTTAGTTGGTCAAATGAAGCACAAAAATACTTATGCAATCAAGGAATCATAATATTATATTTAATCTTTTTAAGATCTTCTCCAAGATTATGATGATTTTTGCGGATTAAGCTTGAAAAAATCTAACTCCAGCATGGATGCCTGAATCCCCCAAAACATTTAAAATTGCACCGGTAGATTGGAATATCCGCTTTCCTGAATATGAAGTTCATAAAGTCTCTAATGGTGTATCTATTTATTCTATTTATTCTTCAGTTCACGAATTAAGTTATGTAGAACTCATATTTGAAAATGGTCGATTGGTTGAAGAAAAAAAATTGAGCTCTCGAATTTGCTCCAATCAATTAATGGAAGGTTCAAAGGAATATAATCAAAATGAGATTGTTGAATTTTTTGATTTTTATGGTTGCTCCTATCAGGTATTGTCTGATTTGGATTTTACAATTGTTACGCTCACTTCATTGCCTAAATATTTTGAAAAAGCATTTAGATTTTTAATACAAACCATTGTTCATCCAATTTTTCCTGAAGAAAATATAGTAAAAGGTAAGAAGGCACTCTTGTCTCAATTAAGTCATCAGCTCTTAGAGCCCGATTTTGTTTCTTATAGAGAATTTAGCTCACAGGTCTATGGAGAAGAAAGCACCTATGGTTATAATTCCACCGTTGAATTAATTGAAGCTGTACAGAGAAATGACTTAATCTCATATCATGAGAAGAATTATTCTGCCAATGTACTTAAGGTATTTTATTGTGGTTCTAAACTAGCTGATTCTTTTTGGGAAGATGAGCTGAATCTTTTTAATCCTATTCAGTCCGAATTGCCAACTTACGAATTTCAAAATAATCAAACAATTCTAAAGCATATACCAATTCAAAATTGTGCGCAAACTAGTTTAAAAATGGGAATGCGACTTTTTAAAAAATCAGATCCGGATTATTATGATATGTATGTGATTAATACTATTTTTGGAGATTACTTTGGTTCAAGGTTGATGAGTCAGATAAGAGAAAAGCACGGACTAAGTTATGACATTAGTTCAACCTTAGACGCCCAACTACACGATGGTATATTCTATATTGGTGCAGAATTAAATCCAAATCAAAAGGATAAAACCATTCAATTAATAAAAACAGAAATTCAAAAACTAAAAAATTATTTGGTTAAGGATGCTGAACTTTCAATGGTAAAAAATTATTTGAACGGTCATTTACTGCGATTAATAGATGGACCTTATCAATCCATACAATTGCTTAAAATATTGATTACTGAATTTAAAAGTGTGGATTCATTCCGTTCTTTAGTCGATCACGTTAGATCATTAGATAATCAGAAAATAATATTATTGGCACAAAAATATCTGGATGAAGATAAAATGACTATCATTACTGCAGGTGCATAAATTCAACATTACATGTCAAACACAACAAAAACAAACAACAGTGCTTTAACAATACTGATAACAGTATTCTTTTTTTGGGGTTTTATTGCTGCCGGAAATGGAGTATTTATCCCTTTTTGTAAGCATTTTTACAAATTAGATCAGTTTCAAAGTCAGTTGGTAGATTTTGCTTTTTATGGTGCGTACTATTTTGGCGCATTGTTTCTATTTCTATTCAGTGTATTGAGATCAAGAAATTTGGTTTCTGAATGGGGTTACAGAAAAAGTATTATCTACGGATTATTAATTTCACTATTAGGTGCTGTTTCCATGATTCTTACAGTAAACTTTGGTACAGCTGAAAATGGATTTACATTATTTCTGTTGTCCTTCTTTATGTTGGCATTGGGTTTTTCATTACAACAAACTGCTGCAAATCCATTTGCAATTTTACTTGGAAATCCTGCAACTGGTTCGCACCGAATTACTTTAGGAGGTGCTATTAATTCCTTTGGCACATCGATTGGTCCAATTGTAGTTGCATTGGCTTTATTTGGAAGTGCTTCTGTTAGCGATGAATTAATTCAATCACTGAGTTTGGATAAAGTTACTTTACTCTATGTGGCAGTAGGATTATTATTTCTGTTGTCAGCGCTACTTTTTTATGTTTCAAAAAAAATACCTGATGGTTATTCTGAAGCAATTATGGAGCCATCAAGAAAAGCGATGTGGTTATTAATTTTTATAACGGTTGGATTAGTTGCGAGTTTTATTCCAGTATTTCAAAGTTATAAAATCGATTTTTCAAGTTTAACAGACCCTGAAAAATTGTCGCTTGAATTTCAAAGAATGATTTACCTGATATTTGGATTAGTTGTCATTGTTGTAGGTTTGGCATGGGCATATTTTTCTTCTGCAAAGAATAAATCTGGCTGGGGCGCACTTCAATATCCACAATTAGTACTTGGAATGTTTGCAATCTTCGTTTATGTTGGTGTAGAAGTAACTATTCAGAGTAATCTAGGAGAACTGCTTAAGAATAGTAATTTTGGTTCATTGCAAGCGGCAGATATTGCTCCATATATTTCAATGTACTGGGGATCTTTAATGATTGGTAGATGGACAGGGGCGCTACCAGTTTTCAATTTAAAGTCTTCAATAAAAACAGTTTTTGTTATTGTAATACCAATCGTTGCATTTTTTATAGTCATATTGCTTAATGTTATTGCGAATCGCAATATGGAGTCTATGTATTATTATTTTTTCTGTGTACTTGTTTTAATTATTGCATTTTTATTGGCTAAAGACAAACCGATTAGAACATTATTTTTGTTTAGTGGAATGGGAATAATATGCATGTTGATTGGATTGTTATCTACGGGACAGATAGCTATTTATGCATTTTTAAGTGGAGGATTATTCTGCAGTATCATGTGGCCTTGTATATTTTCTTTATCAATTGCAGGCTTGGGTAAATATGAAACTCAGGGATCTGCTTTTTTAATTATGATGATTCTTGGTGGAGCAATCATACCGCCTTTACAAGGAAAACTAGCGGACATTTCAAGTATAGGCATTCACAACTCCTATTGGATAACTGTTGCGTGCTTTCTATACTTATTTTTATTTGCATGGAACATTAAAAGTATATTGAAAAAACAAGGTATTGACTATGACAATTCAATAGAAGCAAGTCATTAGTTTATACTTTATCTTATAAGCGTAACATCTCCGTATACAAGATTGGATTTGTTATCCGGATAACTTATTGAACAAATAAATGTATAAACTGCCGGATCCAATAATTTACCTTTGTATTTTCCATCCCAACCATCAGTAGGAACATTTATCTGTGGCCTGTTTTTTTCGAAAACTAAATTTCCCCAGCGGTCATAAATTTTTAGCCATTGTATAGCGAGTTCATCATATCCGCTTGGATGGAAGAAGTCATTAATATTATCTCCATTTGGAGAAAAAACATTTGGAAAATAAACATCACCAGCCTTTTGCTTAATTCTAATGTTCAAGGTATCAGAGGCAAGACATCCATTTTCATCTTTTACCAATAAATAAACGGAGGTATCATTTGTAATGTTTGCCTGACCAAGTGCACAATTAGGGCAATCAAATAAGTTTTTAGGGATCCATTCATAAGAAGAAAATATTTTTCCAGATTTTTCACTGAAACTTATTTTTTCAGGTTTGTCCAATATAAGATCTGAACCAATATTAATAGTTAATTTAATGGGTTCTTTAATTTCAAAATTAAGAGAATCAGATTTGCAATTGTCCTTATCAATTATAAAAATAGTATGAGGCCCTTTGCTTAAATTTCCCCAATGAATGTTATTGCCATAATTTATTCCATCCAATATTGTTTCAATTGGATCTTTAGCGTTCAACCAGGATTGTATGTTAAGACTTCCATCCTGATAATCAAAACAACTGATGTCTTTGGAATTATAAAATAATTCAATAGGCAAGTAATTAATTTCACGAATTAGCAAACTATCACACAGATCGGCACTTAAAAAATGTATAGTATCAATTTGAGCAGAATCCTTATAACAAGTACGATAACTCACTCTATTAATTATCTGTGGGACAAAAGTGTAATCCGTTATTACAGTACTGTCACAGAAAGTACCGGAATAAATTTGAATAATTGGACTAGCTTGATTTGCGTTGCAGGTTTTTTTATTTATGAATGTTGTGTCAGTAGAGTGAATGGTGTAATTTGTAATTATGATCGAATCACAAAGTTTTGACGATAGTAAAATTAATGTATCGGTTGGTTTTTGAAATCTATCACAGCTTGATTTATTAATTATTGTTGGACTAGTTTTTTTATAAATAGTATTTAGAATTACGATCGAATCACAATTATATTGATTATTAAAAACTGTTCTTTTTATTCCAGATGAGAGACTGTCACAAGTAAAATTGCTAACGTAGTTAGAATCTACATTTAGTGCAATGAAATGTATAATTTGGAGGCTGTCACAATTACTTAATTTATATATAAGAGTATCAGTGTAATTTTTGAGTAATCCGCAAACCAAGCTGTCTTGTTCGGTTCTAGTTGATTGACTTAATTCTGTAATAATATTAACGATGGAATCACAGCCATATTGATCAGTCAAATTTAAAATTTTGGTCCCAATTAAATTACTATCACAACTCATCTTATTTAAAGTCAATGAATAGGTTATTCTTGGAATTAAAGTCGTCATCACTATACTATCACAAATTAATCCCGCTAAGGTTTGAAATTGTATTACTGTGTCCTTGAGTCCGCATACCGATGTATTTATGAATGTTGTATCTTGTAAAAACAAATTGTAATCCACAACAACGATAGAATCGCAGGCATGTAAACTATTAAGTGTAATTATTTCTCGTTTTGCTTGTAAGGGATCGCAAGTATTTTTTAAAATGAATAAAGTGTCTAATTTTATTCCAATTTTTGTATTAATAACAACACTATCACAACCTGGAAGCAAATACAAATTAGTATCTATACTTGTAAATTTTGAATTGCAATTAAAGCTTGTAACATAGTTCGTATCCGGAGCGTCAATTTGTTGAAAAATTGCGTAAGTTGTAATTTGATTTCCACAGGAATCGCTTGCATAAAATTCTACTTGAATTTTTAGAGCGCTAGAATCTCCGGAAAAATTATTAGTCCAAATAACTCCTGAACAACTGTCTGTGACTAAGGCATTACCATGTTTTGTCAACCATGAGCTTAGGGAATCCCTACTAGAAGAAGAACAATTCAGAAGCACATTATCAGGCTTTTTAACAAGAACAGGCTTTACGGTATCAATGAGAATATAATATTGAAAGATGCTGGTTTCATTTCCACAATAATCTTTAGCTGTGAATACAACAAGTGTTGAATCACATCCGGATCGGGGAAGTTGATCATAAAAATATTCCCAGAAAACTTCTTTGCAATTGTCCACTGCAACAGCTCCTGCATGACTATTCAACCAAGTACTGAATTTAGCTTTTGAATAACTACTACATTTTTCAACTTTATCTTTTCCTTGTTGAGAAATAAACGGAGCTTCTTTGTCTATGACTTTTATTTCCTGAGTAATTGTTTTACTATTTCCACAGTGATCTGAAACTTCCCATTTTCTCTCAATAATTTGTTCGCACTCATCTATTTTATTTATCTTTTGAGAATATTTTACAATAGGATTGGTATCACAATCATCTTCTGGAGTTAGGGTAATTGGTTTAGGAACTTCTTCTATGCAATTATAAGTTTCATTTTGAGGTTCATCAGCAACAACTGGTGGATCAATATCACCAGGGCATTCATAAATTGAAATGTCATCTATAAGAGTTCCAGCATAAGAAAGATCTCCAACACTACTAAATTCCATATCAGCCATGGATGCCATGGCCATAAAAGTGTAAGTGACTTTAAACCAAAAAACAGCGCCGGATAGAGTTACAATCCAGCTTTCGTTTAGCCAAGCTCCTCCTGCAATCTTTAATGTACCTGTTGAAGAATGATTTCCACCATTCTGAGCGGTCCAGAATTCTACTCTATAACTTGCACCAGGCTTTAATCCTGTTAATTTGTAGTTTATTGCACCAAATCCCGGACTTCCATGTAAGTCGATAAAATTACTGGCACCATTTGGATTTCCGGCACCTAAACCGGCATGGCTAGCTTCAACATGATCAATTGTAGCTCTGGTAACAGTCCAACCTCCAAATACTGATCCTGTACCATAAACTATGAATCCACCAACTGGTGGGTCCGGGCCGTCTTCAAAATCTAAATTTGGAAAGTAAATTTGATTCCAGGTTCCACAACAACAGGTACCACCAAGAGCTTGTTGAGCTAAAGAATTATTCAGTAGCGAAATACACATAATGGAAATGAAAAATACCTGTCGCAAGTAAATCATTGTAAACAAAAGTAACACAAATTAAGACTATAATAGATTTGAATTACAATTCTATTTAATTGAAGGGAATATCAGATAGCTATCTCAACAAAGTTATATCCCCAAATAATATATTTTTTTTCTTATCTGGATAGGAAACTGAGCACACGTAACTATATACTGCGGGATCTAATAATAGTCCTTTGAATTTACCATCCCAACCATCAGAAGGATTGTTGATCTGTGGTCTGTCTTTTTTAAAAACTAAATTTCCCCAACGGTCATAAATTTTGAGCCATTGTATTTCGACTTGATCAGATCCATTTGGATAAAAGAAGTCATTAATATTATCTCCGTTTGGAGAAAAAACATTGGGAAAATAAATTTCACCAGATTTTTTATTAATTCTTATGTTCAAAGTATCTGAGGCAAGACAACCATTTTCGTCTTTTACCAAGAGATAAATGGAGGTATCATTAGAAATGTTAGCTTGTCCAAGTGCACAATCAGGACAATCAAATAAATTGTTGGGAATCCATTCATAGGAAGAAAATATTTTTCCTGATTTTTCACTGAAACTTATTTTTTCAGGTTTGTCCAATACAAGATCTGAACCAATATTTACAGATAATTTATTCGGTTCCTTAATTTCAAAAATAAAGGAATCGGATTTGCAATTATCCTTATCTAGGAGAAAAATAGTATGAGTTCCTTTACTCAAATTTGACCAATGAATACTAGTGCCATAATTTATTCCATCCAATATTGTTTCAATTGGAACTTTGGCATTCAACCAAGAACTTATGTTAAGATTTCCATCCTGATAATCAAAACAACTTATGTCTTTGAAATTAAAAGTTAACTCAATGGGTAAATAACTAACTTCACGAATAAGCAAACTGTCACACAGGTCTGCGCTTAAAAATTTTATGGTATCAGTCTGAGCAGAATCTTTGAAACAGGTCCGATAATTTACTTTATTAATTATCTGTGAGATAAAAGTATAATCAGTGATTACCGTACTATCACAGAAAGTGCCGGAATAAATTTGAATAATTGGACTAGTCTGATTTGCGTTACAAGTATTTTTATAAATGAAAGTTGTATCCGTGGAATGAATGGTATAATTTGTAATTATTATTGAATCACAAAGTTTGGAGGATTGTAAAATTGTGGTATCAATTGGTTTCTGAAATTTATCACAAGTAGATGTATAAAGTAAGGTTGGATTAGTTTTTTTATAAATAGTATTTTGAATTACTATGGAATCACATTGGTATTGATTGTTGAAAATAGTTCTGGTAGTACCAGCAGAAAGGCTGTCACAGGTAAAATAGCTAATGTAGATTGAATCTACATTTTGAGCTAAAAAATGAATAATATGCAAGCTGTCACAATTACTTAATTTATATCGAATTGTATCGCTATAATTTTTGAGTAATCCACACACCAGACTATCTTGTTCGAAAGTAGTTGACTGAGTTAATTCAGTTATTATACTGACGATTGAATCACAGCCAAATTGGTCTGTTAAATTAAAAACCTTGGTTCCGATTAAATTACTGTCACAACTCATCTTATTTAAGGTCAAAGAATGGGTCTTTCTTGGAATTAAAGTCGTCATCACTATACTATCACAAATTAATCCCGCTAAGGTTTGAAATTGTATTGTTGTATCCTTGAGACCACATACCGATGTTGTAATGAAAGTTGTGTCTTGTAATAGCAAATTATAATCTACAACAACAATTGAATCACAAGCTTGAAAACTACTTAGACCAATTATTTCTCGTTTCAACTGTAATGGATCGCAGGTGGATTTTGAAATGAATGTTGTGTCAAGTTTTATTCCAATTTTAGTATTGATGACAACACTATCACAACCTGGAAGTAAATACAAATTAGTATCAATGCGCGTTATTTTTGAATTGCAATTAAAACTTGAAACATAGTTTGTATCGGGAGCATCAACTTGTTGAAAAAATCCAAAAGTTGAAATTTGATTTCCACAAGAATCAATAGCAATAAATTCTACTTTTATCTCAAGAGCACTCGAATCCCCTGAAAAATTATTCGTCCAGAATATTCCTGAGCAACTGTCTTTGGCAATTGCATTTCCATGATGAATTAACCATGAATACAATGAATCGCGTGCAAAGGAAGAGCAATTAAGGACCACATTATCTGGTTTTTTCAATAAAATGGGCTTGACAGAATCTAAGACTATATAATTTTGATAAATTGTAGTTTCATTGCCACAATGATCTTTTGCAATAAAAGCAACTATCGTAGTATCGCAGCCGGATCGTGGCAATTGATCGTAGGAATATTCCCATAGCACTTCTTTGCAATTGTCAGTAGCCGTTGCGCCAGCATGCTTATTGAGCCAGAGATTAAAATTAGTTTTTGAATAAGAGCTGCAATTTTCAAGCTTGTCCTTACCTGACTGAATAATTATTGGAGCTTCCTTATCAAGAACATTTATTTGCTGTGTGACTATTTTTGAGTTGCCACAGTGATCTGAAACTTCCCATTTTCGCTCAATGTTTTGTTCACATTCACTAATCTTATTAACTTTTTCACTGTACTTAATAATTGGATTTAAGTCACAATTATCCTGAACATTTAAGGGCAATGGATTTGGTACATCGGCAATACAATTGAACTGTAAATTTTGTGGCTCATCCAGTATTGTAGGTAATTCTGTATCATTGGGACACTCAAATATTTTTATGTCATCAATGAGCATCCCTCCCCAACTTAAAGGTCCAGAGCCAATCAGTTTAAGACTGGTTGAACTTGCCTGAGCGGTGAACATATAACTGGCTTTTAGCCAAATCACATCTCCCTTATTGGTTGCAGACCAGGATACATTCAGCCAAGCACCATCAGCAATTTGTAAATTCACAGTTGCACTAGGTGCTCCAATGTGAATGGCATACCATATTTCGATAGTATAAACAAATCCAGAAGTTAATCCAGTGAGTTGATAAGACACTCCTCCAGGCGTACCTCCGTGTAAGTCCATATGCTGAGTTTGTCCGTTTGGATTACCAAAACCCATGTTTCCATGAAATCCATTGTGTATGCTTACGGAACCAGAAATAACTGACCAGCCATCATAATTGTCACCTGCAGAATAATCTATCCAGCCCCCATATGGAGCCATTGGGGCCGATTCGAAATCGAAATTATTATAAAATTTTTGATTTAATACCCCACAACAACAAGGAGCTCCTGAATTTTGCTGAGCTATTGTCTTATTCAATAGCAACATACACAAATAAATAAAAAAATATACTTTCTTCAAGGGATTGAAATCAAGTATAAAATTATCAATTATTTAATGAACTTCTAAATTATTCGCGATTCGTATTATTTAAAACTGTCATGAATCTTTTGAATTAGTGCATCTACAGCATCATTAGCTTCTATAAGAAATGCATCAGATTTACTAAAATAAGTATTTTTTAATTCCTCGTCATCTAGAGTGACAGCATTGATTTTTACATTAAGAGCCGCACCTTTGATTGCTGCTTGAATACATAAAGCCGCAACTCCAGCATCACTTATAGAATTGGGATTTCCCTGCTCTACCATAAGTTTGGTTATTGGAAGTATTTGCATACATACTTCAATAGTTTTCATAGGAGTATCAATGGCCTTGATAGTAGCTTTTTTGATTGCTTTCTTTCTCGCTTTTTTCTCTTCCAAACTAAGTTTTGGAAGTCTAAAGGCATTCATGATTTCATTAAAGGCAGCTGTATCTTCATCAACAAGATCTAGCAGTTGTTTACTCAAATTAATTCCTTCAATTGCAGCATTATTAAATTCTTCATATCTGTCTTCATATCCTTTTTTATGAATGCTCAAATTTGCTACCATGGTAGTTAATGCTGCCGCTAAACTACCCAAGTAAGCACTTACCGATCCACCACCTGGAGCGGGTGAATCAGAAGAAGTTTCTTCAACAAATTTTTCTAAGCTCCATTGTACCAATGGCTTATTTTTTTCTTCTATCATATATTCAATAATTCTTTGTTCAGGAATAAATTCAGAACTTGCGTTGAGTCCCATAGAAAGTATTGCAATTCGGATTAATTCAGTTTCCGGAACTCCGCATGATCTTTTTTGTTTTTTTAGAAAATACAACCCGGCATTCACCAAAGCTTGTTTTGGAACAAGTCCTACCAATTCGGATCCTGTTACAATTAGACCATATTTTTCTGCTGATTTTTTACATTCTTCAAATGCAATGTGTAAGGGTATTCGATGCATATCTGTGAGGTTCATAGAAACCTGAGCATAAGCGTATTCCTCAATGTACCATCCTATTGCTTTGACACTAGGACAGGTTCCGGGTATGCGAAGCATTTCCCCCTTCTCATCCTTCATAATTGTATTGCTTATAGGATCTCGTTGGGGTCTACCATTTTCTCTAATGTCGTAGGCTATTTCATTAGCCAGTGCAACAGATTTGGTATTCAAATTTACATTGTAAGCGATGAGAAAATCTCTTGCACCAATTACACTTGCTCCGGACCTTGAATTAAACTCATTAGGTCCGAAATCGGGGGTCCAGAGACTTGATTTCATTTTTTCCTGCAATCCTTCGTATTCACCGGAACGAATATCGGCAAGGTTTTTACGATAGCTTTGAACAGAGGAAGCTTCGTATAAATAAACTGGGATTCCTAGTTCAACTCCAACACGTTGTGCAAGCTTTTTCGAATATTCAATTGTTTCTTCTAGACTGATATCACGGATAGGAATAAGCGGGCAAACATCTGTAGCTCCCATCCTTGGATGTTCACCCTTATGCAAACTCATATCAATTAACTCAGCAGCTATAGAAATGGCTTGAAATGCAGCTTCAATAATAGCATCGGGATGTCCTACAAAAGTAATAACGGTTCTATTGGTTGATTTTCCGGGATCGCTATTGAGCAATTTAACATTCGGTACTTTTTTAATTGCTTCTTCAATTTTAGCTATTTTATTGGCGTTTCTTCCCTCGCTAAAATTAGGTACACACTCAATTAAGGCGGTAGATTTCATGTTTCTAAATTAATAATCGCAAATGTATCTATATTAGCTGAATGAAGAAGGTAAAAGTAGTTGGCCTGATTATACAATTATTATGCTTGAGTATAACACTAAGCTATAGCCAGGAGTATGAAATATCGCCGGAATTAGACCTAAGGAATGATTTTAGTTATTATGTAGTTCCGATTGATAAAGAAGTTTGTGTTATACGAAATAAAGCAGTTCGAATACTCTTACAAAAATTGGATGCAGATCAAACCTGGACTATTGAAAAGGAATTAAATCTTGAAGGAAAAAAGTGGAATATACTCGATGTATATCGCCACCATGATATGTTTGGTATACTGTATTTATGTAAGGTGGATAAAAATATAAGATGTTACTATTCTGTTTTTGATGTCAATGGAAATAAAAAATTTCAAAGAAGAATTATTGACTCCACCGAAATTCTTTCAATGGAAAATGTCAGTTTTCAATTTTCAGAAGATAAGAAATTTTGTACGGTTGGTATCCGAGACATGCAGAATAAACCTTGGGTAGTATTGTATAATCGATTACAAGATTCCATCTATTATACAATAAAAGCAAACGAAGTTTATGATATTAGAAATGGCTTAGCGGAAGAAGCTTTTTTAAGTAACTCCGGAGAATTTTATTTGATGGCAGTGGAGGAAAATTCTTATAAATCAGAAACCAAAAATATACCAAGAATAATTGGTGCAAATGCCAGCGGAAAAAAGTTTTTGGATCAACAAATAATTACAGATGAAGAAATTGTATCTGCTAAACTGAGTTATCACAATTCTACAAATGAATTAATTTTTGTTGGCCTATGCAATGAAAAGGAATCGCAAAAAATTAGTTCCTATATCTTGAAAAATTTAACCAAAGATGCTGAAGTAAAAACTTACACCTTTGAAGAAAAATATATTACGGAATGGTCAGGCAAAAGAAACAGTTCAGTAATAAATGGCTATAATCTCAAGTTGAGAGATGTCAAATTTTTATTTGATGGCTCTTGTATGCTCTTTATGGAAAATGTGAAACAATATGTGAGGCGACCATATTTTGGAGCAGGTATCGAGAACAATGGAGCATTTACAAATAATCGCTGGATAGACTATTATTATGACGACATATTGGTGAGTTGTATTAATTCGAATGGTGAGAAAAAATGGGAGACGATACTGCATAAAAAACAGTTTTCTCAAGATGATGAAGGAATAAATTCCTCTTTTTTTATCGTTACAAATAAATCTTTTCTGCGTATTATATTTAATGATGAAATAAAAAATGAGACCACAGTCTCAGAGTATATTCTTCTGGCTGATGGCGAAACAAACAGAAAAAGTATTCTGAACACCAGTAATAATAAATTGCACCTAAGAATTAAGGATGCAAGTCAGGTGGATGCGAATAGTATAATTGTTCCTAGTGAAAACGCTGGAAGGCTTTCAATAATGCATTTAGTTTTGAACTAATTATTTGATTGTCTTAGCATTACGCATTAAAATAAGAAAATTAATTAAAGGCTATTGTAATATGTTTCAAGGCAAGTATATTTGCAGTCCCATAGCTGATAATGGTCTCAAATTAATGGGAACAAAAGGATTAAGAGAGGTGCTATCCTATAAACCGATAGTTCTTGGCATTCTTAGAATTCTTGAACTGATGAGTGGAAACACTTGTCAATAACTAGATTTCAAATACTCAGGGAGATTAGCTCAGCTGGTTCAGAGCATCTGCCTTACAAGCAGAGGGTCACTGGTTCGAACCCAGTATCTCCCACCTGAATATCAAGGAGTTATGAATTAATTTTCATAGCTCCTTTTTTATTTGAAAGCAATTTTAGCCATGATTTTATATTTCTAATAGCTTCTGTTGGAGCAAGTCTGTGACTTGTGTCAATTTCATACCCATATAAAATATCCCTTAATCCCTGAAATTCGAATTTTTAGAATATTATTTTAAATTCTAGCAATTAAATCATTTTATTG
This sequence comes from Saprospiraceae bacterium, assembly GCA_040006775.1. GTDB lineage: Bacteria > Bacteroidota > Bacteroidia > Chitinophagales > Saprospiraceae > Vicinibacter. The sequence goes on along the minus strand of JBDTWI010000001.1, from coordinate 53,375 downwards.
ATTTTTTATTTCGTAGTTTTAATAATTAATTAATATAATTTTGAATAATGGACTGTATTTAATATTTATATTTAAAATATATAAATAAATCTAATCTTTTGTTTAATTTTATTGCTCATTTCTTCACTAAAATTCAAACAAAATGAATTCAACAAAACTAATGCTGGGTACCTTAGTCGGTACAATTGTTTATTTTTTCTCAGGCTGGCTTATTTATGGCATCCTATTGAAGGATACAATGAGTAATATGATGTCCGCAGAGGCAAAAATGCTAAATAAAGCTGAGCCAGATTTAATCCTTATAGCATTGAGTTGCTTGGTTGGCGCTTTTCTATTGGCTTATATCTTTGAAAAATGGGCTGGAATTAGAACTTTAGCAGCAGGCGCAATGGCTGGAGCCATAATAAGTGGTCTTATGACTTTAAGCTATGATCTCGGTTTTTTAGCAATGACCAATATGTTTAGTAGCCCATCGGGGATTGTTACTGATGTATTGGTTAGTGCAGTTTCTGGTGCAATAGGAGGTGGAAGTATTGGATGGATGCTTGGCTTCAACAGAAGCTAGCTTACATTCCATAAAAATATTAACCCATCTGTATTCCAGATGGGTTTTTTTTTAGTTATAAATAAGTTTTTTATATTGAGATAATATTATTGATTAAGCTGTTCAATTATCTAATTATTAATACACCTTGTGAGAAAAATATTTTGCATACTTTTTATTGCATTTCAATTCTTTCTAAATTTTTGTAAAGCGCAAACATTATTTTTAGACGATTGGGCAAAATCAGGATTGATTAGTGATCATTTTGTTGAAGACACCATAGTGAATATTATGGATTTTGGAGCTGACTCAACCGGAAAATTTAGCAATGATTCAGCAGTAATTAAAGCTTTATCTGCAGTAGAGAAATATAAATCAGTTCTTTATTTTCCGGAAGGAAAATATTTATTTAATAAGACAATCTCAATCAATAGAAATTTTATTGTATTGCGTGGAAAATCTTATAATACCACTCGTTTTATTTTTGACCTTAAAGGAAGATCTGAAGATTGTATAAATATTAGTGGTAAAAATTTAACAGACAGCAGCAGTATCATTTCAGATGCATCAAGAGGAATAAATCATGTAAGATTATATAATAGTGACTTATTTAAAACCGGTGATTTTGTGCAGTTGATCTGTTCAGATTCAAGTTTGTTATTCAGCAGTTGGGCCTATGGTTCAGTAGGCCAAGTCATGCGAATTGAAAGTGTTAGCAATAACATCGTCTACTTCAACTCCTCGCTGAGATATAATTATGTACAAAAACTCAATCCTTATCTCAGAAAAATACAAGCACACAGTCAAGTAGGATTGGAATGTTTTTCAATGATAAGATTAGATCTAACTTCAACACAGACTTCTAATATTTCAATGGACTATGTAGTCGATTCATGGATTACAGGCATTTCAAGTGATAGCTGCAATTTTGCACATGTCAGTTTATCGCATTGTGCACATGTTGAAATAAAAAACAGTTATTTTCAACAAGCATTTTCTTATGGAGGAGGTGGACAGGGATATGGAATAGCATTGCAATTTGCAACAAGCGAATGCAAAATTGAGAATAATATTTTCAATCATCTGAGGCATTCAATCTTGTTTCAGGCTGGTGCCAATGGCAATGTGGTTTCTTACAATTATATGACTGATCCATATTGGACTGAAGGAATTTATCCAACAAATTCTTCAGGAGATATTGTATTGCATGGAAATTTTCCGTTTGCAAACTTGATTGAAGGAAATATAAATCAAAATTCAATAATTGATAACTCACATGGTTTAAATGGACCTTATAATACTTTTTTTAGAAATAGAATAGAGTTGTATGGTTTGATTTTTTCTACCAATAATTCCGGTGATTCACTTCAATTTATTCAAAATGAAATTACGAATTCTAGTTTAGGATATTATCTTATTCAAGGAAACGGGCATCTACAGTTGGCGAATAATATAAAAGGTCAGATTATTCCACAAGGAAGTATCGGGTTAAGTGATAATAGTTTCTATTTATCTTCTTTGAACTTTCCTTTCTGTTATGATGCTTTGAATTTTCGTTGGCCCTATATTGAAGAACCATACAATACAGGAAGCATTCCGGCAAAAGTGAGATTCCAACAAAATAAATTAGCGTTGTGTGAATGTGAAATAATAACAGAAGAAAAGGATCTAATAAAGACAAGTTTGAATGCTATTCAGATCTATCCGAATCCCGGGCATAACTTTATTCATTATGCAGATAACCCAGATATTATTCAGCTTAAGGTTTATACGTTAGAAGGAAAATTAGTGTATCAAACGAAACAAAGCTTTTGTAATCAATTGGATCTCTCAGAACTAAATTCCGGTAGTTATTTCATTCATTTCAAGACTAAAGAGAATACTTATTTTGCTAAATGGATAAAGAATTAATTTTTTTCAATTGTATTGATTATTTATATTTTGCTCCAATAATAGGCATGTAAAATTCATTTAGAGCAACAAAAAAACAATTAGTTCTTTAATAATCAGCAGACTATAAAACTAAGTTTTAATAATTTGATTTTTTTATTATTTAGAATAATAAAATCAAAAATTATTGTAATTTTATAACTTAAATCAAAAGTAAATGATAAGAATTTTTATTGGCTTATTACTCACAATTTCTTGTGTAATGGCTCAAACCATAACACCTTCAGTAATTGCAAGTGCTGGAGCAGTTATGAAATCCGGAAATGTATCATTAGAATGGACCTTAGGGGAAGTAATTACTGAAACTAAATCCACTTCAAATTTAATTGTAACGCAGGGCTTCCATCAGACTAAGATTGGGCCTACTGCGATTCAGAATTACAGTATTAATGGAATCGATGTTTATCCAAATCCAGTGAATTCAAAATTAAATATCGTAAATAAGATAGAATCAAATCTTGAATTAAAAGTTTATTCTATTGATGGAAAGGAATTGTTGCTAGATAAACTTCCTATTGGCACAAAAGAATTAGACATGGAATCCTACCCGAATGGTTGCTATTTCCTAATTATTAAAAATAGCGATTCCCAACAAAAATATACAATTGAAAAAATTAATTAATCGTCAAAAATATTTAAAAAATGAATAAATTATTTTCTGTTTTAGCTTTAATTCTGTGTTCGTTGATCTTCGTAGAAGCACAGAGCTTCAAGTATCAAGGAGTTGCAAGAAATAATGTAAATGTTCCTTTACCTAATCAGAACATTACACTGCGATTGTCCATTTTAAATTCTTCGAATACACCAGTTTATGTTGAATCTCATTCTACAAAAACTTCTGACCTGGGAATATTCAGTGTTAATGTTTGCCAAGGAGCAAATCCTACAGGAAATTGCGCAAGTATAGATTGGGCCATAGCTGGTTATCAATTAAAAGTTGAATTAGATCCAGCCGGTGGAACAAGTTTTACAAATCTTGGCAATTCACCAATCCTTGCAGTTCCTGTTGCCAATTTTGCATTAAAAGCGGGTTCTGTAACTGGAGACAATGATGGCAATCCAACAAATGAAATTCAAACTCTAACCTTCAATAATGCCAACAATCAGTTGACTATTACTCAAGGTAATAATGTTGACCTAACAGCTTTGAAAAATGACGCTGATGCTGATGCGCAAAATGAAATACAAACTATAAGCTTCGACACTACAAATAATGAAATTAGCTTAAGTAAAAATGGTGGAAGCTTTCTTCTTCCTGCAAATGGAAATAGCTTGTGGGTTAAAAGGGGAGATACCTTAACTTATAAATCGACAAATAATATTGGAATTTGGTTTAGAAACAGCAGATTTCAAATTGATTTCGGCCCAACAGTTAAAAGACAATTTATTTCAAATACAAATAGATGGATAGATGAGTGGAATAATGCTTCTCCGAATTTGTTAAAGACTATAGCTTTTGGATCTGATTTATATGATCCGGGTGCATCAGCATTGGTTGATCATCATATTTCGACCTATCATAGAATTAACAATGATACGATGTATAGAGTTAGATCTACCATTTATACAAGTCCTGGACTTTCCAGTGATCTTGGATTATTCTGTAACGTAACTCAAAGTGGACAAGACTTGCACGTTACCGGTGTTACTATGGTTGCACAAGGTGCAATTGGTCAAGTAATATCATGGTTTGGTGGAATCCCTGGAACAGCATTATTAGCAGCCAACGTATCAGGAACAACAGTTCCTTACATGGGAGTTTTTAATACTACAGGAAATGGATTAATTGGTGGTATTTATAGAAATGCTGCAGGACAATCCGTTGTTCAAGCAAACATTAAAAACTTCGTAATGGATCATCCTAAGGATCCTACTAAAGAAATATGGTATGCTTGTGTTGAAGGACCAGAAGCTGCTGCCTATAATCGCGGAACTACACAATTAGTAAATGGAGAAGCTTTCATTAAATTTAGTGAAGATTTCAGTCTTATACTTAATCCAAGTACAATGACTATTCAATTAACTCCTATTTCTGCTGAATCTGAAGGATTGGCAATTGTAGAAAGAAATGAAGAAGGTTTTAAAGTTAAAGAATTACACAAGGGTAAAGGAAATTATCAATTTGACTGGCAGGTTACAGCTGTAAGAAAAGGTTATGAAGATTTCAAACCAATAAGAATTAAAGGTAAAGAAACTGTTACGCTACTTCCTGCAGGATATAGCCTTGAACCAAATGCAATAAAAGCGAATAAAAATTAATAATAGTTAGAAATAATTATTCTAAAAAGCCTCAACATTTTGTTGAGGCTTTTTTTTTGAATTGTATATCTATCTGAAAGTAGAATTAAATTTCTTCTTCTTGTAAAAGAGCTGATCTTAGTCTGCGAAGGTATTTAATTTGTACAAAGTAATCTACCAACTTGTTTAAAGTACTTTCCTCTCTATTTCCGGAATCATATAAATCGAAACAAGCTTTCATTTGCTCAGCTTTTTCATTTTCAAATATTTCCAATTTATTTAATAAACCTTCAATTGATTCGGCATTATTAGTACTATGCGCGAGTTCAATTTCTTCGTGAAATTCCATCATTAGCATTAAAAAATCCGGAGGAAGCGGTTTTTCTATATCTTCGGATTTTCCTTCTAATTCAATCAAATATTTAAGCCTTTTGATTGGATCGAGCAAAATCTCATAAGCTTTGTTGTGTTGAGCAATTCCAGAAAGTACTTCTTCTTCGCTCATTTGAGAATCTTGAACATCAGGATGTAAGCTTCTACTTATCTTATAATAAGCTTTTCGAAGTTCTTCTGTATCTATAAAGTATTTTCTACGTATACCAAAATGACTGAAGTAATCTGTCATTTTTGCTATTTGCTGAAAGCCCTGAAGACATCCAAACCGTTTGCATAAACTAACAATGCCAAGAGCAATATGAATCCAACCATAGTTGCTTTTTCCATGAATTTATCACTAACTTTTTTACCTGTCACAACTTCAAACAAAAGAAACATAACATAACCTCCATCTAATGCAGGTATTGGCAATAAATTCATAAAGCCTAAGATTATTGAAATAATAGCTGTAGTCCTCCAAAATGAAAGCCAGTTCCAACCTTCATTAAACATTCCGGCAATCGATGCAAATCCTCCTAGTGAATCCTTTGCTTTTATTTTGCCTTTAAACATTTGTCCAAAAGCTTTTATCTGATTCGTCAACAAGTCAATACCCATTGTAACACCTTTGGGTAAGGATTCTAAAAATGAATAAGTCTGCGTTTCTGTTTTTATAAATTCATTTATTGGTTTCCAAGACAATCCAAGGATTGCTTTATCATCAGTTTTAATATTTATATGAAGACTATCTTTTCCTCTTAGAATTCCAATATTAAAATTTTGATTCGGTTTATTTTTTATTATGGGTATAATTTGGTCAAGAAAATTATAATTCACTTCATTGATCGAAATGATTTGATCTCCAGCTTGAACTCCTGCTTTTGCTGCCACAGAATTTTCTAGAACACTATTAACGATGGACGGAGTTCTAATTCCGAATACATCCATATTTTTGAATTCGGGCTTAGTTAATAATGAAATTTTATCAGCATCAATTGTTAGATCATAATTTTGACCATCTCTAATTAAATTAATCGTATTTTTATTATCAAGGACTAGAGCCTTTATAATTTTACCGCGTTCAAATCGATCTAATTTTTCACCTTGAATTCCAACAATTAAGTCTCCATCTTTAAATCCCAATAATTGACTTATACTATCTGTAGTAATCCCATATTTAAGTTCTGAGGTAGGAATATATTCAGTTCCATTTTTCCATAGAAGACAGGCAAAAATAAAAAAGCCCAAAATAAAATTTACTGTAACGCCACCTAGCATAATTATAAGTCTTTGCCAGGCTGGCTTGGATCGAAATTCCCAGGGTTGAGGCTCTTTATCTAATTGTGCAGTATCAAAACTTTCATCGACCATGCCGGAGATTTTCACATATCCTCCAAGAGGCAACCAACCAATACCATACTCGGTGTCTCCGATTTTCTTTTTAAAAAGAGAGAAATAGGGATCGAAAAAAAGGTAAAATTTTTCGACTCTGGTCTTGAACCATTTAGCAGGAAAAAAGTGACCGCATTCATGAAGTATTACGAGTAAGCTTAGGCTGAGCAGTAATTGTACAATTGTAATCCAGGTAATCATCTATTAATATTAATCAGGGAATAACGTAAATGTCTAGCCTTTAGTTCGACGAAGATAAGGATAAGTGTGTTTTGGCATTAATCGGCCTCTAAAATCGAAACTTTAATAAAAATCAATGAAAAATCATCAAACTACGAATACCTTCGTAATATTGTGCTTAATACTTGTCTATGTTAAAAAACATACTTTTCCTAGTTCTATTAGTAAATGTCAATTGGATGTCTGCACAAGTAGATTCCCCTTTTGTCAGGATACATAAAGCCAAAGAAGTAATAAAATTAGATGGACTATTTAATGAATCTGACTGGAGGATAGCTCAAATTTCAAATAATTTTAAAATGTGTTATCCGATTGATACAGTATACAGCGCTTGGAAAACAGAAGCTAGGATCACCTTTGACAATAATAATTTGTATTTCGCAATTACTTGTTTTGAAAACAAAGCAGATTATATCGTTCAGAGTTTGAAAAGAGACTTTGAATCAGGTTCAACGGATGTCATTAATATAACATTAGATCCTTTTAGAGATGGCTTAAATGGATTAATTTTTTCAGTAAGTCCATTTAATGTTCAAAGGGAAGGAAGTATTAGTGAAGGCAATGATTTTGATTTGTTATGGGATAATAAATGGTATTCTAAAGTTGTAAATTATGAAGATCATTGGGACGTTGAAATCGCTATTCCATTCAAATCATTGAGGTATAAACTTGCTGACAATAATCACACAAATATTTGGAGTATTAATTTTATAAGAACAAAACTAAAAAATTTTGAAACAAATGTTTGGGCACCTGTACCTGCAATTTATCACCCGGCTAATTTAGCTTTTACTGGATCTTTAATCTGGGAAGACGCACCGCCTAAGCCAGCAATGAATCTTTCTTTCATTCCTTATATAACTACCACTTTTTCAAAAGATATTCATCGCGACGAACAATTTACTTATCTCAACAGTACTAATTATTTAAAAAAAGCTTTTGGTGCAGATGCAAAGATTGCTATAAATTCTAGCCTTAATCTTGATTTGACAATCAACCCGGATTTTTCTCAGGTTGATGTAGACGCACAAGTTGCCAACATAAGTAGGTTCGAGTTATTTTTTCCTGAAACGCGTCAATTCTTTATTGAAAACAAAGATTTGTTTGGAAAATTTGGATTTCCTCAAACACGACCTTTTTTCAGTAGGCGATTAGGTCTTGCAAATAACCCTCTAACAGGAGAGAATAGCCAGATTCATATTCTTTCAGGAGCAAGGTTAAGTGGAAAAATAAATAATAAGTTAAGAGTTGGAATATTAAATACTATTACAGAAAAGAAAAAATGGAGTAATGAAAATATAACACCTGGAGCTAGTGTAAGTGTGTTGACCTTACAACAAAGGATCTTTGCTCGATCTACAATTTCAGCCATACTTGTTGATAAGGAAAATTTTGTAAAAAAGCTATCCAAAATACAAAGTGTAAATATTCAATCTTTTAATAGAATCGCAGGATTGGAATATAATTTGTTTACAAAAGACAACAAATGGGAGGGAGAATCTTATTACCACTATTCCTTTTCACCTGTGTCTGAATTCAAAGGTTCAAGTTATGCGGCTTATATTAATTACCACTCGAAAAAAATTGAATTCAACCTCGGTCATGTTTCTGTAGATTCTACTTATACAGCAGAAGCAGGATTTGTACCAAGGGTTGGAGTAAAGCAATTTTTTCCTGGAATTAGTTATAATTTTTGGGCTAAACCAAATTCAAAAATTCGTAAATATAATCTAGGAATAAGTAATGATTTTTCATTTAATACTCAATGGAAAGTGCTAGATTATAGAATCAACCCATATTTTACTACTGAGTTTAATGATCAAAGTTATCTTTTAATAGGAACGACCATTGATTATGTTTATTTATATAATGAATTTGATCCGACAGGCGGACTCATTAATTTTGGAGAATCAAAATTACCTATTGGAAAATATGAAACTTCAGGAATTAGATTTGAAGCAGGAACCGGTAATAGTTATAATATGCAAGGATATCTTACCTTGAATTTATCTGAATATTTCAAAGGTTCACAACTCAATATTTCAGGTAGATTGGCTTATCGATTGCAACCTATAGGTTTGTTTTCAATTTCATATGACTATTACAGAATAAAGCAAGAGAAGCCATTTCCATCAGCTAACTTTTTTCTATTAGGACCAAGAGCTGAAATATCATTTAGAAGAGATTTATTTCTTTCTACTTTTTTACAATACAACACACAAAGTAATAACTTTAATGTGAATGCAAGACTACAATGGCGATTTGCTCCAGTAAGTGATGTTTTTTTGGTCTATACAAATAATTCATTTGCACAAAGTATAACACCAAATATTAACTCATTTAGTAATAAAGACAGTGCATTAGTACTTAAAGCTGTGTATTGGTTGAATTTGTAACATATACATAAAAAAAATTCTCCGGCCGTTGCCGGAGAATTGAATTCTTTAGAATTCTAGGATAAACCACATAATTCAACAAAAAACAGGAATAAAATTTCAATTAGGACAATAAGGATTTGTTTTTTGTAGTTTGTCTAATTAACATGTGGAATCTACATGTTCGCTATATTATTTCAATAAGCAATCAAGAGCCAAAGTTTATTCAGTATTTATGTTTAACAAAGAATATCAATTTCTTGTACTATGCTTTGATATGTTTCATAAAAACTGGGAGTAGTCATCATAATTTTCAAATTAATAAGTTAATAAAAAATCTGGTTACTTGCTTTCATTGTGCTAGTTTGGATACTAAATTTCAGGGAGGAAAATTTAGACTTAGAAATTTGCTTCGAGTCTATGTACCACAACAATGAATTAAATAAGCTTTCACCAGAAAAGGAGATTATTCTTTTTGCTAGGGGAGATAGGTTGCAGATTAAATATTGCATCATAAAGAAATAATACTCTTTTGATAATTCTTTTAAATTAATAAATACTCTTGTCATTTATTTCGATTTAATGATTTTGGCAGAGCTTATTAATTTTTTATTGCTATATACTTTATAATAATAGATTCCTATTGGTTCTAAGCTTAGAATGTTAGTTATAAATTCTAATTTATTTGTTTTTTCTTCAGCTAATTTTTCTCCATTTTGATTGAAAAATTGAATGGTATAATTATCTGCTCGATCAAATTTAAATCTAATCTCGTTTAAAAACGGATTGGGAAAACTTTCAACTTTTACTAGATCAGAAGGATTGTCTTTGACTATTGTAAAAATAAAATTTGCAATGGTATGTTTTATTTTGGGAGAACTTATAATTTGTTTAGAGTCAAAAATTACACTTGCATAGTTTTCAATAACAGTATTAAATAAAGACTCTTTATTGGGCTTAATAGAATAAGAAAAATACAATTGACCAAATAACTCATTGTCCAAAGAGGATGGTAAATCGATACTATCAAAAACAATTTCCAAGGTTCTATCATCTTGTATGCTCCAATCGTAATTTATTTCAGTTCTGTTGAGTTGAATTGTAGCCAGGTCAAGTGTAGTTGGTATCTTATTTCTTATAACTACTCTATGAATATTGTGGTCGGTATTGTTTTGAACCTTTATGGTATATCTAATTCTGTCATCATTGAAGATATAGTGCTGTGCACCTGCGCCTTCAGGTATGCTCAACAATTCAATTGGATTTGAGTTTGTAGTTTTTATTTCTGTGGAATATCTCGATATATTAGGAGATTCATCACCTTGAGCAAAATTATTAATATAGCCCTTACTAATACCGCCGCTTGATAAGGTTCCACAACCTTCAATACCTGCACTTGCTCTTATTTGGTAAGGATGGTTTGATATAGTGTCGACAATTATTATTCTAGTTTTACCATTAGCCGGATATTTAATTATTTCAGATGCATCCTTATCTAATTTAATTTTGCCACCATAATTAGGCATGATATCATCTTCAACTGTATTAAAAATAATTTCTTCTTTCATGGATCCACTGCCCACGTTCTTAATTTCAAATACATTCTCATTATTGATACAAGAAGAATTAATTTCAAGATCTGCTCCGGAAAAATTTAAAGAAGTACTACAATAGTTATTGGGATAAATTCTAGCAAAATTCTGAACAGTGCTATTCAATTGATTAGGGTCGCAACTTGCCTTTAATAATAAAACAATTTGACTTGAAGTTTGAATGTCAACTGTACCAATATCAAATTTGTAAGAATGAAGACCGGTTTGAATATAAGGATGACTAGATTGTTCAAGACCTAAACGTGAATCAAGATCAATTTCTATATAAGAATTTGTTGCAGCAACAGTTCCTTTATTAAAATATCTAATTGTTGCAAAATTAGATTTACACAAGCTTACCGAGGAAGCATTGAATTCAACATCTAATAATGGACAATCGTTTTGAGCTGAAAATGGAGCAGCAAAATTAGTTGTTGTATTATTGGTACTTAAACTTATAGCTGTATTGCTTTGACAGTTTTGCAACAATGTTGATCCTAATGTTGAAACAATATAATTGTCATACGGTAAAAACCTATTGAATGAACCATCTTCTTTAGAAATTGCGAGATATTCAGCAGTAGAACTTTTAAATTTAATTATGGAACCTGAAATTGCAGGTTCAATGGCATCTATTAGGCAATCCTTATTAGTATCTAAACGCAGTAGACCTGAAACTAATCCTCCGAATAAATTTTTGCAAATAGAATTTGTTTCTACTGGAATAATTGCGGATAGGACTCCAAAAAAACTAGTTGGACGTGATAAGACATTGAAATCAAAGCAGGTTTGAACCTGCTTTCGAATGACATAAAACTTAAACTCTGCAAGTTCTGTATTGTCAGGAAGACTAATTGGGAGCGCGTTTGGATTGCTCCAGTCAAATTCAATAAAGCCGGAATTACTAATTAAGCTCTGAACATTGAAGGAAGGATTTAGATTAGAATAAGAGTAAACTAAATCTGATGTTGGATAATTAAAACTAATTATGAAATGATCAACAGATAGAAAGTTTTTAGCTGTTAGCTTTAGGGTCACACTGTCTCCATTGAGACTTGGATCTAAATATAGTCTTACCGTGTCTTGAGCTTGAGCAAGAAATATGACCAAACAAAAAGTCTGGATGAGTAGCAACTTATTTAAGATTCTTCCAATCATTTTTATAATTAAGGCAACTTGAGCATACAAAAGTCTATTAAGTCTTTAAGAATAACAACTACAATTTTTTATATTTGTACACAATTATTTGTATGATAATATTATAAATAATTGAAAATCAACTAATTAAAATATAAATTGTAATTAATTAATTATAACCACCTCCTTGAAAGTTCATTCCATCCTAAGCATTTTAGATAAAAAAGAGCTCTCCAAGCTTAAAAAGTACCTGAATTCTGAGTTTTTCTGCTCTGATCCAAAGCAATCAAAGATGCTTAGTCTGATTATTAAGGCTAGTAAATTTAGTACTGAAATTGATAAAAGTCAAATTTGGCAGGACCTTTATCCTCAAGTCCCATACGATGATGTAAAAATGCGTTTACTTTTAAGCAGGTTATTTCAACATATTGAAAATTTCATTCAAATGGAGCATTTGTTGAAAGACAACTTTAATCTGGGTCAACTTAAGTTATATAGGCATAAGTCAAAAGACAAACTATTTCTTCAGGTCTTAAATGAACAAAAAACTCAATTGACAGATTCAACATTAAGAAATGAATTACATTTTGAAAGGGAGTATAGCTTAGGACTTGAAGAATATGATTACTTAGTAACTAAGAAACGTCAAGGAGAATTTAATTTGAAAAACATCTCGGATTCTATAGAGATCTCCTATGCTATAAAAAAATTAAGACACTGTTGTCGCGTCCTACAGATTCATTCTATTTATAAACTAGAAACACCATTTCCATTTATAGAAGAAATTCTTAAGCATATCGAACTGAATAAGTGGTATGAAATTCCTGTACTTGGTTTCTATTATTTCAACTATCAATCCATAATAAATCCTGCAAATACAGAGCATTTTAACCAATGCGTAAATATTTATAACAATTATGAAGATCAATTTGAAGAAGAGGAAAGAAGGTATGCTTACATTGATATATTAAATTATTGCATTAGAAAATTAAACGAAGGATCTGAGCAATATTATGATACCATATTTAATTTGTATAATCGAGGCTTAACAAAAGGATTCTTGATTGATCAAGGCAAACTTTCAAGATTTACATATCGAAATATTGCAGAAATTGGAATATTAATGAAAGAGTATAATTGGGTTTTGAATTTTTTGGAAGCTTATAAAAAAAATCTAGATAAACAGTATCAAGAATCCTTCTACCTGCTTGAAAAAGCTAGAGTTCTAAGTGATCAAAGACAATATAATGACGCCATCGCACTACTACTCAATTTGAATTTTAGTGATCCATTGATAGAGTTAAGTACCAGATTAGAAAGGATTAGAATATTTTTTGAGATGAATGAGATTGAGATTTGTCAGTATCATGTTGAATCCATGGAACTATTCCTAAGGAGAAAGAAATTTTTAGGATATCATACAGCCTATTATAAAAACTTTATGAGCTATACTAGAAAATTACTAAAACCAGAAAATAATGATATTAAACATTGGAAGCAACTCAGACAACAGATTGAAAAAGAAGAAAAAATTACCGGTAGAAAATGGTTGATTGAAAAATTTGAAGCAAAATTAGCTCATTCTCTTGCTGCAAAAACAAATTAATGGATCAAACAAAAGACTGATTTAGGGGTTATTATACCAATTACTTTTTAAATATCACTATATCCTTATTTTTGACCTTCTCAAATCCAATTAATGAGATTATTTATAATTATAGTTTTCTTAGGGCTCTCACTTAATTCATGTAAAAAGTCCAATTCGGAGAAGACAGAAAAGCCAATTTCAGGACCAAAGCCAACACAAGTTGAAGGGGTAATTGCAGAATATAAAAGTATAGATGAATCCATAAGGCTTCCTGGAAGTATTATTCCAGCTGAACAAATTAGCATTCACCCCGAAATAAGCGGAATTGTGAAACAAATTCTATTTAAGGATGGTCAATTTGTTCAAAAAAACAGCTTATTACTTACTCTTAATGATGATGATTTGAGGATGAAACTTCAAAAACTCAAGATTCAAGAAGAGTTTTTACATATTACTGAGATGAGGCAGGCTGAATTATTAAAGGCATTGGCTATTGGTAAATCAGAATATGACAATTCCTTAATGGAATATCGAAATGTTCAGTCAGATATTAGAATTGCAGAAACTGAATTAAAAAAATATTCAATAAGAGCAGCATTTTCAGGTGTACTTGACTTTAGAGGAGTTAGTCCGGGCGCCTATATTAATACGAGTACAGTTATAAGCACATTAACACAGATAAATCCACTTAAATTAAAATTTTCTGTTCCTGAACAATATACTCAAAGATTTAAATTAAAACAGAAAGTAAATTTTATATGTGAAAGCCAAAATCTTGAACTCACGGCTACAATTAGTTCTATGTCTCCATACTTAACTGAAGAAAATAAATCTCTTGAAGTATTGGCAATCGTGGATAAGACATCAAAACAACTTCGTCCAGGATCTTTTGCGACAGTCCATTTAAATCTAGAACATAAACCAAATAGTTTATTTATTCCAAGCCAAAGTATTATTCCAAGAATTAAAGATAAACAGGTTGCCATCTATAGATCTGGAAAGGTAATTTTTTCTACAATAACTCTTGGATACAGGGACTCCTCTCGAGTCGAGATTATTTCAGGAATTAATAAAGGTGACACAATACTTACTACCGGATTAATGAGATTAAAACCCGGAATGTCTATAGAGTTAAGTAAATTAATTGAGAATTAATGAATCTTGCACATCTAAGTTTGAAGAGACCTGTCTTGGCAATTGTCATGAATCTGATCATTGTGCTTTTCGGTTACGTAGCCTATACTTATTTAGGTGTTCGTGATTTTCCTGCAATTGATCCACCGAATGTAAATGTCAGAACTGCTTATCCGGGAGCAAATGCAGAAATAATTGAGTCTCAAATTACAGAACCTCTTGAAAAATCAATCAATGGAATTGCAGGCATTAAAAATATAAGTTCTTTAAGTAGTCAAGGCAATAGCAATATAACAGTTGAATTTGAGCTGTCAACTGATCTTGAAGAAGCAACCAATGATGTAAGAGATAAGGTTTCTCAAGCTTTACGAAATCTGCCAAATGACCTTGATGCACCACCTGTTGTAAATAAGGCTGATGCAAGTTCGGATCCGATTCTAAGTATGACGATAAAGAGCGACACAAAGAATAATTTGGAGTTGACAGAATTTGCAAATAATAATTTAGTTGAAAAATTTCAGACTATTCCAGGTGTCAGTGGTGTTACAATATGGGGTGAGAAAAAGTATGCTATGCGTATCTGGATGGATCCTTTAAAACTAAATGCATACCAACTAAGCCCTTTAGATATTCAGCAAGCACTTGAAAGAGAAAATATTGAACTTCCTTCTGGTAAAATTTCTGGCGACGCAACGGAATTAAGTATCCGGACGATGGGTAAGCTTAGAACTGAAGAAGATTTTAATAATCTAATCATTTCAAATCGAGAAAATGCTGAAATAAAACTAAAAGATGTTGGCAAAGCAGTGCTTGGTCCTGAGTTTGAAGAGACCGTATTGAAGGAGAGTGGAGTTCCAATGATTGCATTGGCAATATCTCCACAGCCTGGAACTTCATACGTCGCAATTGCCAAGGAATTTTATAAGCGATATGAAAATATAAAGGCTAATCTGCCTGCAGAATTTGAAATTAATCTGGGACTTGATTCTGCAAAATATATAAATAAATCTATTCGAGAAGTTAAGGAAACATTGTTGTTGTCTATTTTTTTAGTTGTATTGATTGTTTTCTTATTTTTTAGATCTTGGATAATTGCAATAAGGCCATTAATTGATATTCCTGTGGCTTTAATTTCAGCTTTCTTTATAATGTATATTTCTGGATTTACCATAAATATACTGACCTTGCTAGCGATTGTACTTTCAACAGGATTAGTTGTTGATGATGGTATAGTTGTTACAGAGAATATCTTTAGAAAGATTGAAAGAGGAATGCCCAAACACCAAGCAGCTAGAGAGGGAACATCTGAAATATACTTCGCAGTTATTGCAACTTCACTAACTCTGGCAGTAGTTTTTATACCTGTAATTTTTCTAGGAGGGTTTGTAGGAAGATTGTTTCGCGAATTTGGAATAGTAGTCGCTGGTGCTGTTTTAGTGTCTGCTTTTGTTAGTCTAACACTTACGCCGGTACTCAATATTTATTTGACAGGAAAAAATCATAACCACGGATGGTTTTATAAAATCACAGAACCATTTTTCCTCGCACTTGATAATAATTACAAGAAATTATTGACAACTTTTTTAAAGTTTAGATTTATTGCAATAGTAATAATATTATTTTGTGGTTGTGGAATTTATTATTTAATGAATAAAATTCCTTCAGAACTGTCACCTATGGAAGATCGTTCACAGTTTAGATTAGCTGTAAGCGCACCAGAGGGTAGTTCCTTCCAATTTATGGATAATTACCTTGAAAAATTAACGAATGTAATTTTAGATTCAGTCCCTGAAAAAGAAATCGTTCTCTCAGTAACTGCCCCTACATTTTTTGGATCCGGCGCTGCAAATTCAGGATTTATAAGAGTACTTTTGGTAGATCCTTCTGAAAGAAAATCAAGTCAGGCAGAAATTGTCCAGAGGGTTTCGAAATCAACTTCATTAATTACAGATGGAAAAGCTTTTCCAATACAGGAACAAACAATTTCTGTAAGTCGAAGAGGAGGATTACCGGTTCAATTTGTCATCCAGAATAATGATTTTGAAAAAATAAAAACAGTCCTTCCAATAATTTTAGATTCTGCAAGTAAGAGTAAAATATTAACTACTGTTGATGCAGACCTTAAATTTAATAAACCCGAACTTCAAATACAGATTAATAGATCTAAGGCTGTTGAGTTAGGAATTAGTGTTCAGGATATTGCAACGACCCTACAGCTTGCTTTAAGTAATCGGCGATTTGGTTATTTTGAGTTAAATGGTAAACAGTATCAAGTAATTGGTCAAGTGGATAAAAATTTTAGAGACTCGCCTTCAGATTTAAAATTATTAGGTGTAAAAAATAAAAGTGGTGTATTGATTTCCTTAGACCAGCTCGTAACAATGAATGAAGTAGTCACAACACCTACTTTATATCATTTCAACAGATATAAATCAGCGACAATAAGTGCAGGATTAGCAGAAGGATATACCTTAGGGGATGGTATAATTGAGATCAATAGAATAGCTAAGGGAATTTTAGATGCTTCTTTTTCTACAGGTTTAGCAGGAACTTCAAGGGATTTCTCAGAAAGTTCCGGAGGAATTGGATTTGCATTTATTCTTGCACTTGTTATGATTTTCCTTGTATTGGCAGCTCAGTTTGAAAGCTTTATTGACCCATTTATTATTATGGTTACTGTACCTTTAGCGATTTTTGGAGCCTTGTTGACATTGTGGTTGTTCAATCAAACAATTAATATCTTTTCTCAGATTGGAATGATAATGCTCATTGGTCTGGTAACAAAAAATGGAATATTAATTGTTGATTTTGCAAATCAAAAACGTTTAGAAGGAAGTGAAAAACTGTCCGCATTGATAGATGCCTCAACACAAAGACTAAGACCAATATTAATGACCAGTTTGGCAATGGCATTAGGAGCAACTCCTCTTGCACTTTCTTTAGGATCTGCATCTACAAGTAGAATTCCACTTGGTCTTGTGATCATTGGTGGACTTATGTTTTCGCTGGTATTAACGCTATTCATTGTACCCGCGATTTATACCTATATCTCAAATACGAAAAAGCAGATCAATGAGGATGTATAAATTATTATTTTTTCTTTATTGCACAAATTCCTTTGCACAAGATGCACTGAGTTTGTCAGAAGTATTTCAAATTGCTTTAAAAAATAATTATGGAATTAAGTTGTTGAACAAAGATTTGGATATTGCTAAACTTAAAAATAGTTGGACTTCTGCCGAAGCATATCCTGAAATAAGTTTAAACATTGATCCCAATATTATAAGTAATTCTGTTGATCAAAAATTTGTAAATAACACTCAAATAAAAAGAGAT
Source organism: Saprospiraceae bacterium (assembly GCA_040006775.1). GTDB lineage: Bacteria > Bacteroidota > Bacteroidia > Chitinophagales > Saprospiraceae > Vicinibacter. The sequence continues at coordinate 35,474 of JBDTWI010000001.1, read as the reverse complement.
AATGCTGTTCAAAGTAATTTAAGTGCAAGTGTACAGCTTAATTATAATGTACTCAATGGTTTTAAAGTATTTGTGACAAAAGAAAAACTTAATCAATTAGAATTATTAAGTGCCAATGATCTTGAACTTGAAATTTTAAATACCTATACCAACGTAGCGAATATTTATTACCAAATTAAAAGTTTACAAAATTCAGTTCCAACATTAAAAGCGCAGGAAAAAATTGCCTTAGAAAGAAAAGACCTTGAAGAAAAAAAATATTTGTTGGGCCAATATGGAAAGCTGAGCTTTCTTCAAGCTTCATTGGATTATCAAGATATTAAAATAGTTCTTTTAAAACAAGATCAAGAAATAAAGGAATTGTATTATTCCCTAAATAAGCTTATTCAATTAGATGTTAATTCTACATACAGACTAAGTGATAGTCTGGACATACAAAGTATTAAAACTTTTAGTATGCTAGATTTTAATTTGGACAGCAGTATACATGATAAAAAATTTCAACTTCGAGAAAAAGTGCAAAAACTTATACACGAAGAATTGAAGAGACAGAAATACCCAAATCTATCTGTGCTTATGGATTATCATTTCAATAGATCGGATAATCAGGCAGGATTTAACTTATACAATCAGTCTTACGGACCTGGAGTTGGTCTGCAATTTTCTATGCCACTTTACAATGGTTCTCGAACAAATAAAGAACTGGCTATTAATTCTTTGGAAATTAGCAAGATTGATTTAGAACAAGAACAGTGGGATCATGAGGCTAATTATTTATTTTTGGAAGAAAAAAGTAAAATCCAGCACTTTATTAATATTTATGAATTAGAAAATGCTAAAGTGAGTTGGGCAAATGAAAATTTAGATATTATTCGAAAAAAGACTAGTATTGAAGAAACTAGTGCGCTTGAATTTAGTCAGGCATTATATCAAATTGTTCGAATAAATTCGTCACTGAATGATGCTTTGTTTAATGCTAAACTTGCTGAAATAAATACTTTCTATCTAATGGGTAGAATAGATCTAATCCTAAAAGATTAATATTAAGATTTACTCTTATAAAATGACCTTATGTTGGTTGTTATTCCAATTTGATTTGTTCCACCGGCGAGATGATAATTCGCGTGTGTAAAATCAAACTTAAACATGTAGACTTTAAATCCAAAACCAAATGAAAATCCTCCAAATAAAGAATAATCATTAATGTTGACTTCCATTCTTCTCAAATGATTGTAACCTAGACGCAAGGAAAAAGATTCAGATTTACCAATAAGCATTTCTCCTCCAAAGCTTAAATGGCGAAACATATTGTCTATAAATTTTGAAGAAGAACTTTTTTCATTGATATTACCAAATAGGTCAGATGCTGCATTTATTTCCGGATCATCATATCGAACATTCCAGGATTCAAGATGATGCACTGTAATATGCATTACAAATGGTATATGCTTAAGTCTTCTCGCAAATCCTAATTCTGCTGTTGAAGGTATTCTTTCTTTTTTATATTGATAGGGATCGAAGGCAAATCCGATGTTGCGAATAACAAATGCAAACTCAGTATTTTTTTCCGGTATGACATAATTCACTCCGGCAGTAAAAGATAAACCGGAAGAACTGTACAAACCGAGATTACTATATAAATAATGCATCGATGCTCCAAATTGTATTCTTTCATTTAGTCTCTTTGATGCTGCAAGAAAAAAATCTGACTCACCAACTTTTGTTTCTCCATTAATTTCACTGTATTCATTTACAATTGGAATATTAGAAATTTTAACATAATGAACTCCAGCTTGTAGTTGTATTCCCCATTGGATTGGATGATGTGTATAACTGAAATTTCCAAAATTAATTCCGTCAAAATAATACAGTTGATTAAAACTAATGTGATTGCTTATTTTGTCACTTATTAATGCAGGATTAAAGTAAGATGATGAAGGATCGGAAGAAGTCCAAGCGATTGCATTGGATCCAAGAGCAGTGTTTCTTGTGGAACTTGAGACATTTAGAAATTGAAACGAAGAGCGGCCGCCCGTAATTGATTGCGAATGAGCTAATTCAAAATTTAAAATAAGCAGAAGAATATTTATAAAATGACGTTTTGAATAGATTATACTGATCATTTATTTTGAAATATTATTTGAGTTGTTATCCTTTGTCCATATTGTATGACAGGTCCCATTATCACAATCCATTTTTCTAATAAGGACACCTAGAGAATCATAAAGCATTAATAAGCCATGTTCCTTTGCACCTTCCTTATAGTTTCCTTCAGCTTTCTTATTCTTGTTGTCATAATATTCAATAAAAGGGCCATCCTCCTGATTAGATTTCATTTGTACAATTTCCTTTAAATTTCCTGAATTGTAATAAGATTTCAATTCACCAAGAATTTCATTGTTCACGTATTGGGTTTCTAGCTGGATTTTACCGTTTGGATAGTATACTTTATATGGTCCTTCATATTGATCATTAACATGCATTTCTGAACTATATAATTTGCCTTCTTCAAAGAGTCTTTTTTCTCCATTCAGTTTACCTTCAGAATAAGTTGCATATTCTAGAGGAATCCCATTTTTGTCGAAGGATTCATAAATGCCATTTTTACCTTTACTCGTATCTCCGGCTAATGTAATTCTTTGGATTACAATGCCTTCCTTGTTTTTAATTTCAATTGTCTTTTCTTCTCTACAGGAGTAAAGAGTGAATAATACCAAACTAAAAATAAATTTATATTTCACGAGCACTTAGAAAGAATACAAACGAACAAAAGTATTTAATATTTTTAAATAGCTAAAGTCTTAACTATTGAATTTTATTCCTCAACAGGAGGGCTATTTCTGTTTGCTGCTTTTACAATAATAAACATGACCCATGCTAGAATTAAAAAGTTAATTACTGTTGAAATAAAATGGCCATATAAAATTGCTGATTTAGCGGTTTCTATCTTGCCATCAGCAGCTATCACCTCAGGAGTAAAGACGTATTCTAATTTAGATAAGTCTCCAACTTGAAAGATTTTTCCAACCAAGGGCATAAACATTCCTTCTACAAAAGCCGTAACAAGTGTCCCAAAAGCGGTTGCCATAACCAGACCAACAGCAATATCAATGAGATTGCCTTTCATTGCAAATTCCTTAAATTCTTTAAGCATAACTTTAATTAAATTTGGTGAAAAATAGAATTAAAGCCAAGATAAGGCTGTTTGGTCACACGTACTAAAGTAGTTTGTTTACATAAACAGTCATGAACGTATTAGACTTTTTTAAACTCTATCCCTCATGAATTGATAGAAGATAAATTTTTTCAATAATTATTTATTACTGCTACTTTTATAAAATGCTTATGCACTGATGTGTAAAATTTATCGGATTGCGGTAAGCTAAAATTCTAAATTAGTTTCTTTCAGTCAATTCCCTTCTAATCTTATTCAAGGCAGAGCCTTCTTTCAGCCACTCAATTTGTTGTGCATTATAAGTATGATTAAGAAGAATATTGTCAATTGTTCCATCCATATGTTCAATCAAAAGATGGACTTGTTTACCTGGTGCTATTTCATCAAAGTCAGTGATGCTTAAGAAGTCATCCTGCCTGAATAGATCATAATTTGTTGGATCATTAAAAGTAAGTGCAAGCATCCCCTGTTTTTTTAAATTTGTTTCATGAATTCTTGCAAAAGATTTAACAATTACAGCTTTAACACCTAGAAATCTTGGTTCCATAGCTGCATGTTCTCTTGAGGATCCTTCTCCATAATTTTCCTCCCCAATGACCATTGTGCCAATCCCTGCATTCCTATAAAGCAACGCTGAGTCAGGTACACCCATGTATTCGTTGTTAACTAGATTCAGTACTTTATTTGCTTCTCCGTTATAGAAATTCATAGCACCTATAAGACAGTTTCTGGAAATATTCTCTAAATGTCCTCTAAATTCCAACCATGGTCCTGCCATTGATATATGGTCTGTAGTACATTTTCCTTTAGCTTTAATTAAAATTCTGTTTTTCTTAACTTGTTGAGAATCTATTATTTTGAATGGTTCAAGTATCTGAAGTCGTTTGCTTTCTTTGGATATCTCTAAATTCACATGACTTCCGTCTAAGATTGGCGCTTCAAAACCTGCATCTTGTACATCAAAACCTTTAGGAGGTAATTCATAGCCAGTAGGTGGATCGAGTTTGACCATTTCTCCATTTTCATTCATCAAACTATCTGTAAGCGGATTAAAATTCATTTTTCCGGCAATTGCCAAAGCAGTAACAATTTCAGGAGAAGCCACAAAGGCATGGGTATTTATATTACCGTCATTTCTTTTGGAGAAATTCCTATTGAATGAGGTTAAGATTGAATTTTTTCTGTTTGGATCAGTCATATGTCTTTTCCATTGGCCAATACATGGACCACAAGCATTTGCCAAAACTATACCACCCATTTTTTCAAAGTCATCTAATAAGCCATCTCTCTGAATGGTATATCTAATTTGTTCGGAACCAGGTGTTACGGTGAATTCAGATCTTACTTTCAAGTTTTTTGCAACGGCCTGTCTGGCTAGAGACGCAGCTCTTGATAGGTCTTCATAAGAAGAATTGGTACAAGATCCTATTAGGCCAACCTCCAAATCTTCAGGATAATTATTGTCTTTTACTGCTTGAGCTAGTTTGCTAATTGGCCATGCTAAATCCGGTGTGTATGGGCCGTTAACATGCGGTTCCAACTCTGCAAGATCGATGTGAATTACTTGATCAAAATATAGCTCTGGATTTGCATAACATTCATCATCACCTGTTAAATGGCTAATATTTTTATCACATAAATTTGATATTTCCTCTCTGCCAGTAGCTTTAAGGTACCTTGACATGGAGTCGTCATATCCAAAAATGGAAGTTGTGGCACCAATTTCAGCTCCCATATTACAAATGGTGCCTTTTCCGGTACAGGATAAAGATCTTGCACCATCACCAAAATATTCAAGTATTGCTCCGGTTCCACCTTTGACTGTTAGAATTCCGGCAACCTTAAGAATTACATCTTTTGCAGAGGTCCAACCTTTAAGTTCATTGGTTAATTTAACCCCGATTATTTTAGGCATTTTTAATTCCCAAGGCATTCCAACCATTACATCTACAGCATCTGCTCCACCAACTCCAATTGCAATCATACCTAATCCTCCTGCATTGGGAGTATGAGAATCTGTACCAATCATCATTCCTCCAGGGAAAGCATAATTTTCTAATACAATCTGATGAATAATTCCGGCACCAGGTTTCCAAAATCCGATTCCGTACTTGTTAGATATCGACTTTAAGAATTCAAAAACTTCTAAATTATCATTTTTTGATTTGGCAAGATCTATTTCAGCACCAGACTCAGCCAATATCAGATGATCACAATGAACAGTACTTGGTACAGCTACTTTATTTCGACCACAGGTCATAAATTGTAATAAGGCCATTTGTGCAGTAGCATCTTGCATTGCTACCCGATCCGGAGAAAAGAATACATAATCTTTTCCCTTCTGGAAATCCTTTTTTCCTGAATCTGTATGTAAATGTGAGTAAAGAATTTTCTCAGTTAGACTTAATGGGCGATTTAAAAGATGTTTAATTTCAGTTAATTGACTAGCTAAACCTGAATAATATCTATTAATCATCCCAATATCGAAAGGCTGTTCCATTTGATTTTTTAATTTAAGCGCAAAAATAAGCTTCTGGAATAAAAAGTGAAGAACTAATTTTATTAAATTGAAATTCTAAATGATATTTCGAAGCTTCAAGTATTCATTCGTAAATAGAACAAAAAACATTAATGTTCGTTCTAATCAAATGAAATTATTTATCACTTTTTTGATGCTTTCTACCAGTTTCATCTCTTGTATTCGTCAGGAGCCGGGAGATTATAAGCTGAGATACAATAGACCCTTTACGATTGAAGCCGGATCTTCCACTTTACTTACACATGTCTATGTATTTAATTTTATTTCAGGCTGGAATAATCTACTTAGTGCAAACAATCTCAGCATAAATGATATTAGCAAAGTCAATATATTTAATGTAAGTATTTCTCCATTTCTTTCCAACGAAATCAGTTATAATTTTATTGAAGAAATCAAAGTTTTCATATATGATCCAGCGGATAGAGCAAGTAAATTACAAATTGGTAGTGCCTATCCGGAACCTAATGAAAAAAGTGGAATTCTTTACCTCTTGCCAGGAATAGCTGATATTAAAGATTATGTTTCTTTGAATCAATTTAATGTTGAAGTTGAAATTCGCTATCGAGAACTTTTGACTTCAAGCACAGATCATAATCTTGAATTAGAATTTGATGTTTATAAAAAGTAACGCTGTGAAATTTTTATTTTATCTACCGATATAATATTAAAAAATTTATTTTTGATTTTCGGTAAGTTTCTTCCATTCAAAATGATAGATTATATAAACTAACAAGGCAGCTAATAATAACGAAATGAATGCGTTTATTAATGCATTGAATTGCAAAATTACCATTAAATAGTTAACAACATAAACTACTGCAATGGTAGCGCACAGATAAGCAGAAGTCTTAATTAAATTATAGGGAATTGGATAATATTTTTGACCTTGTAAATATGAAATTAAGGTCATTACAAAATATACAATTAGACTAATGTAGGCAGTTGCTTCTTTGCCAAATATTGGTATAAGCAGAAAAAATAATATACAATTTACGATCAGACCTATTAAACTAATCCAAGCGGCGTCTTTTGTTCTATCAGTTAATTTATACCAGGCAGAAATATTACTATACAGTCCGGCAAAAATGTTTGCCAATAAAAAGACTGGTAACAAATACATTGCATCCTGATATTCAGGCCCAATTAACAATGAAATTAGACTGACATTTAAACAAGTTAGCAGATATATTATACAACAGGCAAATACAAAGAACAAATTGAGATTAGCATAATTGATTCTGGAGTCTTTACTTTCAGCTTGCCTAAAGAAAAATGGTTCTGCGGCATAGTTAAAAGCAGTAATAAAAATATTCATAATAACCGCGAGTCGAACAGCTGCAACAAGATCGTCGGATGCAGTTAAATTTTCAAGTCTAGTTCCAGGCAAAATAAATTTTAAAAAACTGGTATAACCATTTTGAATAACTGTATAGATCAAAGTAATCACAATCAATGGCCAGGAGTATTCAAGAATTTGTTTTAATTTAGACCAATCAGCTTTCCTGAAACTATCCTGAATTTCTTTATATAATAGTAGAAGTGTCACGAAGCTAGAAACTACATTTGCAAGTAAGATATAAAATATTTTGGAGGAACTTGACAATCCTAGAATCGTACTATCATTAAAATGAATTTCAAAAATGTAAAGTACAAAAACAATATTTAACAATATACTACTTAATTTAATCCAAGCATATTTTAGTGGTCTTTTGTCATACCTAAGTTTAGCAAAGGGCAGAGAAACTAAGACATCAAAAATTAAAATGAGACAAGCCAGAAATACACAAGCCGCAAAATCCTCAGGATATTGTAGAAAACGAAGTATTTGATTTTTGAAAATTAAATAAAAAAATATGAAGGCTATGCAAGCTATAAAAACCAATTGGGTTAATAAGGCATAGATGGTATCTTTAAATTCAGCTTTATTAATAAATCTGAAAAGCGTAGTTTCCATTCTAAGTGTTAGAATACCTAAGAAAATAGCAATGTAAAAATAAAGGTCCTGATATAATGATATTGAACCGTCCTGTTTTGTAAAAACATAATGAGTCAGATAAAAAGTAACCAATAGAAAGTTGATTACCCGTCCTAATGAATAACTCAAGCCATAAACTATGGTTTCCTTGGCAAGAGTTTTTAATGCTGACATGAAGCTTTATTAAAATGTAAAGATGAATAAAATATATGGTTTAATTTAATATATCTAAGGCTAAGAAATTGTCTTCCATAGAAAATAGTTCGTTAAAAAAAAGGCATCAACTTCAATTATTCTTTTATTTAAATCTTTACTCATTCTGGATTTTTATATCTTGATCTGTATTTTGAATTATTCACTAACATTTATTTATTTTGTATCAGTGAATTAACTATATGTATATTTTATAAATTATTTGCTTAAGTAATTTAGTAACATTTTTTTAATGCTGTGAATAATTCTTAAATTTGCGATACTATGACGGAGAAAGATTTAGAGCTTATTAAGGACCTATGTAAGATACCTGGAGCCCCAGGATTTGAATCAAATATCAGAAAATTTATTTGTGAAGTTATTGCACCATATGTTCAAGAGTATAGTATTGATGCTTTGGGAAATATTATTGCCCTTAAAAAAGGAAAAGGGGAGGGAAAGTTGATGTTTACTGCTCATATGGATGAAATTGGATTCATAGTACAACATATTGACGATGAGGGATTTATAAAATTTTTACCCTTAGGTGGATTTGATCCGAAAACGCTAACTGCGCAAAGGATTATAATTCATGGCAAGGAAGATGTTGTAGGGGTGATGGGCTGTAAGCCAATTCACATTATGTCTCAGGAAGAAAGAAATAAGGTAACTGTTATAAAAGATTACTTTATTGATACAGGACTTTCCAAAGAGGAATTGAGTCATAAAATAAGTATTGGAGATCCTATAACCCGGGAGAGAGACCTGATTAAAATGGGAAAGTGCATAAATGGAAAATCTCTAGACAACAGAATATCTGTTTATGTATTAATTCAGATGCTAAAGCAAATGCAAGATATGAATCATGATTGTGATGTTTATATGGTGTTTACGGTTCAGGAAGAAGTTGGATTGCGCGGGGCAAAGACCATAACGCAACAGATAAATCCTGATTTTGCAATAAATATTGATACGACGATTGCTTTTGATGTTCCGGGAGCACAGGCGAATGAAGTAATTACTAAACTTGGCGATGGTGTAGGAATTAAAATTATGGACAATAGCGTTTTATCTGATTATAGGATGATAAAATTTCTAAAAGAAGTGGCTGAGAAGTATTCACATAGCTGGCAACCAGAATTATTACCGGCTGGGGCAACAGATACCTTTGCAATACAGACAGGTGGTCATGGATGTATTGCAGGTGCACTCTCGATTCCAACCCGTCACATTCATCAAGTAATTGAAATGGTACATACAGAAGATGTCGAAGAGACAATTGGCTTTGGACTATCCATAACAAAAGAAATTAATAATTTTAACTGGTCTCATTAATATGTGGATTAATTCAGATAATAAGCTTCAAAGGAAATTGGTTTTTAAAGATTTTATGCAAGCTATGGATTTCATAAATCGAATGGCAACTATTGCCGAAAAGTTAAATCATCATCCTAATTTTTCAAATTCATGGAATAAGGTAAATATTGAAATAACCACTCATTCAGCAGGAAATGTTGTTACTGAAAAGGACTTTCAGTTGGCTGAAGAAATAGATAAAATATTACTTTCAATGAAAATAAGCTAAGCTTTAAACCACTAATTATTTAGTTGTTCTGTTGTTAGTCCAAATCTTCTTTCTCTTGATTGAAAATCAATAATAGCTTTGAATAGGTGTTCTGATTTAAATTCTGGCCACAATACATCTGTGAAATAAAATTCAGTATAAGCAGTTTGCCACAATAAAAAATTAGATAGTCTGTGTTCCCCACTAGTGCGGATTAATAATTCAGGATCCGGTAATCCTGCTGTGTAGAGATTGGAAATAATATGTTCTTCTGTAATTGGAGCAGTTATTGTACCTTTCAATACCTGATCTACTATTTTATTTACGGTATTGGTTATTTCATTTCTACTGCTGTAATTCAATGCTAAAATCAAGTTCATTCGACTATTATTTCTAGTATTGTAAACGGCATCTTCCAAAGCCTGCCTTGTTCCATCGGGCAGCTTGCTTATATCACCAATAGTAATAAGTCGAACATTGTTTTTTAATAGAGTTTCTAATTCAGATTTTAAGGTCTGAATAAGCAAAGACATAAGTCCAAAAACCTCATCTTGTGGTCTGTTCCAATTCTCAGTAGAAAAGGTATAAAGAGTCAAATTTTTTATACCAAGTTCAGTACAACATTCTGTGATTTCTCGGACAGACTTAATTCCTTGATGATGCCCCAAAAGCCTAACCATATTTCTAGCTTTTGCCCATCGTCCATTTCCATCCATTATAATGGCTACATGTTGTGGTAGTTTGTTAAGATCTATTTGTTTTTTAAGATCTGTCATAAAGCAAAATTAGTTAAAAATTTGAAGCTTTTTGAAACTGAATTAAAGTCTTAGTTGAAAAGGAGGAATTCTAAATCAATCAAAATGGGATTATCTAAACGAATGAAGTCCATTCTCAAAATCAGTGACAAGAATTTAAGAAAAATCGCAGAATTTCAGCGACTTTAATGTACAAACATTTCTAACAATGTAATTATTGAATACCTAAAAAAGTAGTAGAAAATTTAATTTATTTAAAAAAATTGTTAGAGGATTATTAAATTCAATTCTTATGATAAAGGTATTTAAAACTGAACTTTGTGAAAATCAAAATTGATGCAGTTACTCCATTCCAATTCAATTTTTAATCCTAAAAATAAATAATAGTTATTGAAGTATATCGAAGACATAATTTATCAAAGAATAATTGAATTGATCTACGAAGAATTAATTATAATAAAATTCTTATAAGTACCAGAAAAATCTTTTTAATTAATCAACAATCTAAGATCCCTCATAATTTTTCTTAAAGAAAGCTTGATACTCTTTAACTGTCCTCAAGCGCAGAACCTCTCGATAATTATTTTGTGAGATGGGATAAATTTCATAGCTCTGAAAACCCGGAATATACTCATTAAGATTTTTTTGAACAGTGTTAAAATATTTCATCGCTTGAGGTTTGTCATCAAATTTTCTAATTAAGATTGCAGTAATATTTTGTTCAGTATTTATTTCAACACTCGTCATTTTAAGATTATCCAATTTATGATATTTCTGATGGTAATCAGAAATTGCAATTTTGGCTTTATCAACCTGCTTTGCAGGAGGAGTAAAAAATACAATCATCATGTAATGTATTTTTTCATCTTCAATTTTAAAATCTACAGACTCCATTTCCTTAATTGAAACCACTTCGAATGCATCATTGTCGCCTCGTAAAAATCTTAGCATTTCTTTTGCTTTTGATTCTTGTGCAGTTCCGGGGTAGTTGGCAACAACATCTTTAAGTGCAGCCATATAGGAATCTTTTCCACTGGTCTTCCCAATACAAAAAGCAGACATAATTGCAATCTTAGCTTTTAGCGGACTATTTGAATTTACTTTTGTATTCAGTGCCTGCAAAATTTTCTGCGACTCTTCATAATTCTGAGATTCAAAAAGTTTAAAAGCTCTTTCATAAGCCATTTCAAGCTCATCTTTTTTATTCATTAAGCTTTTCGCATACTCAGGATCATTTATTAATTTGTTATAATAAGAATCTGCGAATCTTGTTTTAAGTAAATTATTGTTTTGATCAGCACAAGCTTGATCTTTTAAATCCAAACAATTCAAATACAAATAATATAAGGCATCCGCATACCTGCTCGTTTCAGGATAACTAAGTAATAATTTATCCAATGTTTCTTTAGATCTTTCAAAAGATTCAATCTTGTCTCTATAGGCAACACCTAATTGGAACATGGCTTCTTCAATTTTCTTATGTGCGGCTTTTATTTCTTCAGGTGAGCTAGGAATTCCGGCAAGCAGTTCTGCGAGATCCTCTTCAAGTACTTCATTCTGTCTCTCTTTAGTCGAATCTTGAATTTCAGTTATGTTGTTCCCAAAGGCTGTCTTTTTGGATCTTCTCCAATTGTCTTCTAATACTCTATCACCCCAATAATTTTCAAAAGCTGAACGACCTCTGTTTGTAGCCTTAATGTCGTATGCAAAAAAAGTACTTTTTGCCCCTATTACTGCTTTAGGATCATCTTTTGGATTGCGAAAATTCACTGCATTTCGATTCGTTTGAATCATATCCGGATTTCTAAAAGCTTTATCCATTGGTGAATTGGACATTCCCTGATCAGGATTTAGGGTTTCAATTTTCTTCTTATTTTTAATCTGTATAGCAAGTGCACGTTTTTCTTTTGTAGACAAGGAGGATATTCTTATGAGACTATCTTGTAAATTTATTATTTCTATCTGCTCTGCAATATCTTTAAGATTATAAACCATTTTACTAATCTGAGATCTTCTTTTGTCAGACTTCCCAAGGAACATTAGTGTACTGTCAAAATAGTATTTAGCTGGTTGAAACTTGGATTGATCAAAATGAATATTCGCCAACAAATTATAAGCATCCGCTTTGACATTGTTGTTTGCGTTTTGAAACCATACTGCTTTATTAAGATATTCAATAGATTCATTCCATTTTTTATTGTTGTAATAAATTTGTCCAATGCTGTAATTTATTTCTGCGCCATATTCAGCATTTTTTGAATCTTTTAAAAGTCTTTCAAGAGAAGAAATCAATAGTTCTTCACTTTCTCCTTGCAATGATTTATTGATTAGAAGATTCATCTTGGCATGAAAAGCCATTTCATAACTTGGATGATACTTAATTACCTGATTAAAATATTCTTCAGCACTTACAGGTCTGTTAAGTTGAAGATAAAGTTGGCCAAGTATAAAAGCATATCGCGCTTTTAATTTTTTATTATCAGCAAATTGTATGGCCTGCTTTAATTGTGGGATTGCCTTTTCATAATTTTCATTATAAAGAAATAAATGAGATTTAGTAGCAAACAGCTCTCCTTTATATTTATCCGCAGTTGCAGGATCATTTTCTATTTCTTGAAGTTTATATTCTGCTTCATAATATTTGCCACGTCGAATCAGATTTTTTGCTGACCAGATTGAAGCTTCCCAGTACGCTGGTCTATGTGGAAATACTTTGCTTCCTACATTTGTAACAGCCTTATTGTCATTTTTAGCTGTAGTTGGACTAGAATCTTTAGCTTTTGTAGGAATTTCTTTTTCTTGAATTTCTTTTCCTGGAACCGTACTTGTTTTGTTTTTAGATTTATTTTTCTGAAATTCTTTTTTCGCTTTTTCTTTTGCTTTCGCCTTTGCTTTCGCTCTTTTTTGCGCTTCTTTTTTTAAGTCTTCCTTCTTCGTTTCTTTTTCTTTCTTAATTGCTTTCTCAGACTTTGCTTTCAAGGCTTTACTTCTCTCAAGAATTTTGGAAGGTTGATATTCATTTAAAAGATATTCATAAGATCCTTCTGCTGTTTCATAGTCTTTCTTTAGATACTGAGCTTTTGCGATAATAAGATAGCAGTCGTCTGCCCATCTGCTATATCTGTGAAGATTAATGTCTGAAGCAACTTTTTCAATCGCTTTGTCAAGATTAGGTTTTTCAGAATTTACGTCTTCAATTGCTTCATATGGAAAGACCGATAACAATTTGCTGTAGTCATCCTTATATCGCCCGTTTATCCTATCTATACTTTGTTCTAAAAGTTCGTTGGCGTTGAAGTAAGCATTATATTTGGCTGTAGTATTATGATAGAATTTTTTGAGACCTTTATATTCGCCTTTTTTTTTCTGACTTACACAAGCTAGAATTAAAATGAGACCTATAGAGAGTCGAAAAACGGTGAATATGGATGCTTTCATGAAAAATCTTCCTAATATAACTGTAAAGAACCTAAAATTTGGCAAATTTATTTTAATAATGATGATTAAATATGAGTTTTAACTTTAAAAAAATTCAATTACAAGTTAAAGAACACCTTTCTAAGAGTTTTCTCTTTGTTTTGAGAGATGAGGAGACTTTTGAAGAAATTACCTCTTACAAAATAACCCTACTCAATGTCTATATACTTTTAAGTACAATTCTTTTTATAGCAGGGCTTATCATGATGTTGCTCATCATATTCACCCCTATTAAGAATTTAGTTCCTGGATATGGGGACATCAGTTATAGTAGTGAGTTTCAAGTTCTATCTAAAAGGATGCAAAGTATTGAAGAAGAACTCTCAGCCAGAGACGTATATATACAAAGTCTTCGCAGGGTACTTAGTGGTAATCCCGAAACTGTTAAGGATGTCACCAAAGACGTGCATTTCAAAGTAGAAAGTCCTGAGCCTGTTAAAAAGGTAGTCGAAGATTCAATTCTGAGGGCAGATTTTGAAATCAATCGAACCAATGAGCAAAAGCGGCAAACTAAAGTCTATAGATCTCCGGACAAGTCAGCTTCCATGATTGTGAAGAGAACTCTTATGGACATTGACTTTACCTGTCCTCTTCGTGGTCCGATTGGTGCTGCATATAAACCGGACAAAGGCCATTTTGGTATAGACATCATTGCCGCTGAAAACAGCCCTATAAAGTCAAGTTTGGACGGTAGTGTGATTCAATCAGATTGGTCTATGGAAAATGGAAATACTATCGCTATCCAACACAACGACAATCTAGTCACAATCTATAAGCATAATTCTACCTTATTAAAAAGATTAGGCGCACAGGTTAAAGCTGGAGAGGTAATCGCAATTATAGGGAATACCGGAACACTTACAAGAGGTCCTCACTTGCACTTTGAACTATGGTATCAAGGCCGGCCTATTAATCCTGTGGAATATATAAGATTTTACTAATTGAATTAATTTTAGAATAATTATTTGATAATATAAGCATTGTAAATAATAATTTGAATAATATAATAATATACGGAATATTTATTTGTTTTATTTTCTTTAATGGCCTAATTGCTCAAATAGATACCAATAAAATAACTTTAATTAATCCATCTTTTGAAGGGACTCCTCGATGTTGTGTTCCGCCATTAGGTTGGATGGATTGTGGTTGGAGAAATGAAACTCCTCCGGATATACTACCGTCAGAGGAAGGTGTAGAGCCTCTTTTTACTGTTACAACTTTAGCTTTTGAAGGAGAGACTTATCTTGGAATGGTAACCAGAGACAACGATTCCTATGAGCGTGTAGTTCAGAAATTAACCCAAACTCTGAGAAAAGACATATGTTATTCTTTTTCTATATACCTCTGCAGGTCTAAGGAGTACATGAGTACTTCTCAGAAAGATCCTTATACTCTTATACACTTTAATAAACCAATTATGCTTCGTATTTATTGCGGAGATGCATATTGCCATCAAAAGGAATTACTAGGTGAATCAGCAATTGTTGACAACTCGGAATGGAAGAAATTCAGTTTCGAATTCAAGCCGAGTTCAGATGCAATGTATATAGAACTTGAGGCATTTTATGATGATCCTGATTCAGAGCCCTACAATGGAAATATATTGCTAGATAATGCTTCAGATATAGTGCGAATTAACTGTTCGAAAGAAAAATAGACTTAAATCATAGATAGCTTATAAAATAGACTCTTATTTTTCACTGAAATCGATTATTAGTACAAATTATTAAGTATTTATTAACCAACAAACTGCCTTAATTTAGCGTTTTGATTGCTAGACCCTATGGCAAATTTTAGAATTAAGATTATTACTCCTCTTCTTGTGGTTTCAAGTAGCCTATTTGGACAAGTAGATACCAATATTATAGTTTTAATTAATGGATCATTTGAAGGAACTCCACAATGCTGTGTTCCTCCTGCTGGTTGGATAGACTGTGGTTGGAGAAATGAAACTCCTCCGGATATACAACCCTCTCCTGATGGTGAAAAACCACAATTTGGTGTGACTACTAAAGCTTTTGATGGAAGGACTTATTTGGGAATGGTAACTAGAGATAATGACTCTTATGAACGCGTTGCACAGAAATTAACCCAAGCCATGCGAAAAGACCGGTGTTATTCTTTTTCGATTTATCTGTGCAGATCCATGGAGTATCTGAGTGCGTCGAATACAGATCTACATGCGCTTAAACCTTTTACAAATCCTATTGTACTTCGTATATACTCTGGAGATGCTTATTGTCACCAAAAGGAGTTATTAGGAGAATCAAGTATTGTAGATAACACGGATTGGAAGAAGTTTAGCTTCGAATTCAAGCCAAGTTCAGATGCAGAATATATCGAACTGGAAGCCTTTTATAAGACTCCAGTATTAATTCCTTATAATGGAAATATTCTGTTGGATCGAGCTTCAGATCTGAAAAGAATAGCTTGTCCGAATGAAAAAATTGCAGCTCAAAAAAATAGTAAGATAAAAAATGTCAAATTAGATACTGCAAAAACTGTACAATCGAAAACTACAGAATCAAATAACAATAAAATTCTAAAAGGTTTAGATAAAGATAAAATCAAAGTCGGGCAGACCATCAAGATTGAAAAATTATACTTTAAGTCTGACAGCTCTAATATAGATTCAGCATCTTATACCGTACTGGAAGAAGTCTACGACTTTTTAATAAAGAATCCAAAAATAAAAATAGAAATTGGTGGTCACACGAATGCTATTCCTCCTCATGAATATTGTGATAAGTTGTCCTCTAATCGAGCTCAAACAGTTAGAGAATATATATTAAAAAAAGGAATTAGTTCAGATAGAATTACTTCCAGAGGATATGGCAAACGAGTTCCCATTTCTACAAACGATACTAAAGCAGGGCGTATACTAAATCAAAGAGTTGAAATTAAAATTATTAGCGTAAATTAATTATTTAATAAAGGATTATTGCAGTTGTCAGTATTTTATTTAATTGAAAATAAAACAAGCATTATATTATTTAATTTTAGTCGGTATACTCTTACCTCTTTTTTCTATAGCACAATCGAATGAAGGTACTGATTTTTGGTTTACTTATTTAGAGCACAGAGACAGAACAAATAAAAGGAAGTGTATTATAACTTCCAAATACAATACGAATGGAACTATCGAAATTCAAGCAAGTGGTTGGAAAGTTAATTTTCAAGTAAAGGCTAATGACGTTTTTATTGTAGATGTTCCTGCAGAATCAGAAAATTTAGGATCTGAAAAAATTTTTGATTCCGGAGTACACGTTACCACTGACTTAGCTAGTTCTGTATACATACATCAGTTTAACACTTTTAGATCAGATGCTGCATTGGTATTGCCATCTACCTCATTAGGTACGCAATATTACGTTATGACGTATACTGGTTATTTAAATGAAGATGATCATTATCCTTCTGAGTTTTGTGTGGTAGGAATAGAAGACAATACAAGTATCACGCTTAGCTATTCGGCTACAACTGTAAATGGCAGAAAAAAAAATGAAAAGGAAACTATCATTTTAAATAAAGGTCAGACCTATCAGGTTCAGTCAAGAAGTGTAGCGGATGATTTAACCGGAACGCAAATTCAATCAGACAAATTTGTTGCAGTATTCAGTGGAAATAGATGGACACAGATCCCAAATGGATCAGGGAATAGAGACAATCTACTTGAACAAATGTATCCCGTAGAAGTATGGGGAAAACAGTTTGTTGCAGTGCCTTCCAAAAATACAAGTTTTGACAGATATAGAATACTAGCGTCAGAAGACAATACAAAAGTTCAATTATTTGGTACAGGTAGTATGCCAGGACCATTTAGTTTAATGAAAGGACAGTGGATTGAATTTCAGTTAAATGCAAAAGCAGCTTTCATTCAATCTTCAAAACCAATTATGACTGCAATGTTTCTTGTTGGTGGAAGTGTCAATGGATTGAATGGTCTGGGAGATCCATCGATGGTCTTACTAAATAGCGTAGAGCAATACAGAGATACTGTCACAATTTACAATTCACCTTATGAGAATATAACGGATAATTTTATAAATATTATTACTCAAACAAAAGATACTTCTTCTCTTACTGTAGATGGAAAGACAATTCCTCAAAGAGGAGATACTTTTAGTTTAATCGGACCTGCAAAGGAATATGCTTTTGCTCAACTTAAAGTATTTTCTGGAGCACACTTATTGATTTCTCAAGGATGTGGCTTGATTGCAATAGCTTACGGTTATGGTCAAGCTGAATCATACGCTTATGGAGGAGGAGCAAATTTTCTTAAGATTAATCAACTGGACTTGCCTGATGGTTCATGTTTACACGATACCATTTTTTTTAATACCGGATTATCCCCGCAGCGATATGAACTTAATTGGGATTTAGGTGATGGTAGTACGAGTAAACTTCATAAATTTAAATATGTATATGGTGCTTTAGGAAATTACACGATTAAACTAATTATTCATGATCTATGCAGAAATAGTATTGACACCATTCAAAAAATAATAAGAATAACTTTAAGAGAAAATCTAATTGCGTACCCGGATACTGCAATCTGTGAGGGAGAGGAACTTCATTTTTTTGCTTATGATCGCGACGAATCAAAATATATTTGGACTGGTCCAAATAATTTTTATTCTGAAACTAAAGATCCGGTATTAAAAAATTTAAAACCAAATCAAGGAGGACTGTATGAAGTTAAAGGAATTTTTTTTGGATGTCCGACTTATCCAATTCAATTAAATCTTAAGGTCATTGAAAACCCAAGACCTTTTCTTGGTCGAGATACATTTTTTTGTCCGAGTACAGCATATTATGTATTAAATGTTCCCTCTTCTTATAAAATTTTGTGGGAGGACAATAGCTCTAATACTTCTCATATTGTAATTAAGGAAGGTTTGTATAATGTAGAAATTACAGATGAATTTGGTTGTGTTGGATCAGATTCTATTTTAATTTTAGATAAATGTCCATTGGTTATTTATGCGCCAAATGTATTCTCCCCAAATGGAGATTTTATTAATGATGAATTTAAAATTATTGGATCAAATATTCGACTTTTCCAATTGGAAATTTTTTCCAGATGGGGAGAAAGAGTATTCCTTTCGAAGGATATTGAAGAGGGATGGAATGGAAAATTGGCAAATGGAGAATTTGCTTTGCCAGGAGTCTATGTGTATTATTATAAAGCAGAAGGTTATAATACCAAGGGAGAATACATTCAAGAAACTTTTTCGGGTGATCTTAATTTGATTCGATAAATGTTTGCTGATCTAAAATATTGATCGAAATTAAAAGTTCTTGCTTTATTTTTACGTCAAATTTAAAAATGAAAATATTAACATTAATACTATTTGTAAGTATTGTCGAATTAAGTGGACAAATTGTTGCTCCTGGAATTTTGCAACAATTTAATAAAAATAAGGAGGTCAATGTAATAATTGAATTAAAATCAAAAGCTGACCTTTCAACAATTAATCCAGAAATGACAAAGCTAGAAAAAGCCACTTTAGCTTATCAAAAACTTCATAATACAGCAATTCAATCACAATACAAATTAATTCAAAAGCTTAAAAGTATAAGTGTTGAATACCATTCATTTTTTATAATTAATGCAATCGCGGCAAAAATTACAAAGGATCAACTAGATCTAATTGTAGGTATTGAGGATATAAAATACATTCACCTGGATGAGTCTATTTCTCTTGAAAGACAAAATGACGCAATTGTACAAAACCTTAAAGCAAGAGGACCAATGATTACTTGGGGAATTGAAAGAATTGAAGCAAATAAAGTTTGGAATTTAGGATATGAAGGACAGGGAGTTGTTGTTGCCGGAGAAGATACAGGATATAAATGGGATCTCGAAGGAATCAAAGAAAAGTATCGAGGATATTCATTGGATTCTATAGAACATAATTATAATTGGCATGATGCAATTCATAATGTGAGTCCCTTATCCGGAGACAGTCTAAATCCATGTGGGTTTAATCTCAAAGCACCTTGTGATGATGACAATCATGGATCACATACTATGGGAACAATGGTTGGCAGTACAGCGACAGATGCATACGGAATTTCTCCTAAGGCAAAATGGATCGGATGCCGTAATATGGAAAGAGGAAATGGTGCACTGTCTACTTATATAGAATGTTTTGAATTTTTTCTTGCACCAACGGATTTAGATGGCCTTAATCCTAAGCCTGAATTATCTCCATCCGTGGTTAATAATAGTTGGTATTGTAGTAGAAGCGAAGGATGCGACACCAATAATTTTAGTATAATGGATGAAGCAGTTAGCAACCTAAGAAATTCAGGTGTAGTAGTTGTAGTATCGGCAGGAAATGATGGTCAAGCTTGTGGAAGAATAGCCGCTCCGGCAGGAATTTATAAATCAAGTTTTGTTGTAGGTGCATTTGCTGAGGATGACCAAATCAGCTATTTCAGTAGTAGTGGGCCCGTCTATAATTATAAAGACACAATAATTAAACCTGATGTTGTTGCACCTGGTTCTGCAGTTATTTCTAGAATTCGATCCGGGGATTTAGTTTCATGGGACGGTACTAGTATGGCAGGACCTCATGTCGCAGGATTAGTTGCATTAATTATAAGTGCAAATCCAGCACTGAATGGAAATGTGAACAAGATTGAAAAAATAATAAAAGAATCTGCACGAAGAGCAGAAACAAGTTTAGATTGCCCACCATTTAAAGGAACAGATTATCCAAATTATGTCTATGGTTATGGCAAAATCATGGCCTTCGAAGCAATTAAATTAGCGCTCATTACAAAGTCTGAGGAATCCGAAAAATCTAAGAGCAATTTTTATATCATTCCGAATCCGGTTGCAGATCAATTCAGAATTATATTTAATCAGGAAAATTTAAATTACCAGTTTGTTATTGTAAATTCCTTAGGTCAGATATCAATGAAAATTAATAATTCTACATCTGAAATAAATACAAATAATTTGGTTAGTGGAACCTATCTGCTACTTGATCAAATAAGCAATAAATCAATAAGATTTATAAAACTTTAATTAATTACTGTTATATGAATAAAAACTTATATAACAAAATTGATAAGAATGTACTAATCAGTCAAATGAAATTAAGAGTAGAGGAGTATATTACTATCTCTTTCTACAAATATCATAAAATTAATAATCCAGCTTGGTTTAGAGATTTTCTCTATTTAGAAATGGATAAACTACAAGTTTCGGGCAGAATTTATTTGGCATCAGAAGGAATCAATGCACAAATCGCATTGCCAAAAACTAGCCTTGAACAATTCAAAAAAAAATTAGAAGAAATTGATTTTTTAAAAAACTTGCGATTAAATTATGCTATTGAAGACAATGGAAAAAGTTTTTACAAATTAAAAATTAAGGTCCGAAATAAAATCGTAGCTGATGGAATTAAGGATCCAAATTTTGACCCGGCAAACTCCGGCATTCATCTTAATGCAGTACAATTTAATGAACTCGCTGAAAAAGAAAATACAATAATTGTGGATATGCGAAATCATTATGAAAGTGAAATCGGGCATTTTGAAAACGCCATTAGACCTGATGTTGTAACTTTTAGAGAAAGCCTTCCAATTGTTGTTGATAATTTAAAAGATCAAAAGGATAAATCTATTATAATGTATTGCACAGGCGGAATCAGATGCGAAAAAGCTTCAGCCTACTTAAAATATAATGGATTTAAAGAGGTCTATCAATTGAATGGCGGTATTATCAATTATGCCAAAGAAGTTCAAGACTTAGGAATTGAAAATAAATTCATTGGAAAAAATTTTGTGTTTGACGAAAGACTTGGAGAAAGAATTTCAGATCAAATTATTAGTCAATGCCATCAGTGTGGAAAACTTTGTGATACTCATGTGAATTGTTCTAATGATCAGTGTCATATTCTATTTTTACAATGCGATGAATGTTCAATTAAATACAATAATTGTTGCTCCAAGAAGTGTTCAGATTATATTCAACTTAGCGAAGAGCAAAAAAATAGTTTGAAATTTAAACCAGAATTTAATGGTTCAAAATTTTCTAAGGGTAGATATAAAGCCTTAGGTCAAGATGAACCCTTGGATTTAAACTAATTCCAAAATCAAAATAAATTCTATTTGAGTATAATTAATAGATATTAAGCAAGAGCTTGAAAATTAAATTCTTTCCATTGCATGTTTCACAAATCCGGATAGCTCTTCACCCTTTAACATATGTTGACTGAGTAATGCAAGTTGTAATAAATACTGAGCTAATTCTGTTCTATTTTGTTCATCTGCTTCATCATTAAGCCTTATTGCAATAATTGGATTATTAGAATTAATAACAAGCTGATAACTGTCTCTAAAAAGATCACTCTCCTCTCCTTTTGCCATTGTCATCATATGTTGCATCTCGCTCATTCTTCTCATAAATTCAGGCCTAACGATTTGCAATGCTTCCTCAGTTGGCGAAAGTGCTTTTATTTGAGTATCTGTGGATTTATTAAATTTTAAGGACTTAAATAAATCTTTAATTTTATTTTGATCTGAATCACTCAAAACAGATTCAATTTTAGTATCCTTTTCTATTAAGTGCTCAATAGTGTCCGAGTCAATTCGCTTAAATTTAAGATCTCCTTTATATTCCAGATGCTGAATGAAGTGATTGTCAATAACAGTATCCATGACTAGAACTTGATAGGACCTTTCCTTACATTGTTGAATTAAGGTATAATTGTGTTGAACATCATTGGTATAGAGTGCTGTAATTTTATTTGACTTATCAAGTTGAACATCTTTAACAGCTTCTTTGTATTCTTCTATAGTTTGATACTTTTTATCGGTATTTTTTAAGAGCGCGAATGGCAATGCTTTCTCTGCAAATTTTTCATCAGAAATAATTCCGTACTTAATAAAGGTGCCAATGTCGTCCCATTTTACTTCAAAGTCCTCTCTATTTTTCTTAAATAGTTCACTGAGTTTTTCTGCTACCTTTTTTGTTATATAAGAAGTAATTTTTCGCACATTCGAATCTGACTGCAGATACGATCTGGAAACATTTAAAGGAATATCAGGAGAATCAATAATACCATGTAGCAACATCAAGAATTCAGGAACGATTTCCTTTACATCATCAGTAACAAATACTTGATTGCTATATAGATGAATTTTATTTTTTTGAATTTCAAACTGGTTTTTAAGTTTCGGAAAATACAGAATTCCAGTTAGATTGAAAGGAAAATCAATATTCAAATGAATCCAGAAAAGTGGTTCTGGTGCAAGTGGATATAACTCTTGATAAAATTCGACGTATTGTTGATCTGTTATTTCATTTGGAGTTAACTTCCATAATGGATTTGTATTGTTAATAATATTTGGTACATCAATCTCAGTTTCAGATTCTCCTTCTCCAATTTTTTCTTTTCTTGTTCCAAGTTGTATTGGAACCGGAAGAAATTTGCAGAACTTTTCAAGCAAGGATTCCAATTTAAAGGAATCTGAAAATTCCAATGCTTCTTCACTTAAATGAAGTATGATATCAGTGCCTCTTTCAGATTTCTCTATTTCTTCAATAGTGTAATTTGTATCTCCTGAACAAGTCCATTTGACAGCCTGAGAATCTTCCTTATAAGATTTTGAAATTACTTCTACCTTATCCGATACCATAAAAGCTGAGTAGAAGCCAAGACCAAAATGGCCTATAATATTGATTTCATCCTTGAATTTGTCCAAAAATTCTTGAGCAGAGGAAAAGGCCAATTGATTCAAGTAGCGATCCATTTCATCTGCATCCATTCCCAATCCACGATCGCGGATGATGAGTGTTTTGTCTTCTTTATTGGGAATTATTTCTATTGATAAGTTACCCAAATCGCCCTTTACTTCCCCGCGATTAGATAATGCTTTCACTTTATTGGTTGCATCGATAGCATTTGAAACTAACTCACGTAGAAAGATTTCCTGCTCTGAGTAAAGAAATTTCTTAATAATTGGAAATATATTTTCCGATTGAACTGATATTTTACCTGATAACATTATTTGATGGTTTATAATTAGAAACTAGTCAAAGCCTGTGCCAAGCCGAATAAAACTGACATTTTGTCAAATTTCTTTAATGCAAGATAAATTATACCACTTGTTTATAAATTGGTTCTACCCAATTTATAAAACTACAATGGTTAATGCCTCTGGATACAAATAAGTAGTCTAAGATCACGAAGTGAGAATTTGACTATATTACTTGTCCAAGCGGTATTATGAATTAATGAACTGAAAATTCCAGATTATCGACATTCATTGAGCTGTCTGAATTACTCCAGATGTAGACCTTTATTTTATTGTTCTGATATTTTTCACGGTCAAGTTTTATATCATAAGCAATAGTATTCCATGTTCCGGACTTGCTCTTTTCGTTTATAAAAGCATAAGAATTCCAATTGATTATTTTGCCATTCTTGTCTTCATAAGAATAAACAATCAATGGATTTAAATCTTTTGAATCGGAAAAAAAGTAATCAAATTTTAACTGAATTGAATTTCCACCTTTAATTTCATTTATTGGTATATTGATATCAGGAGAAAACTCATTTTTAATATTTAGAGCTAGTGAATACTTACCAGATTTTGCGAAATTACTGTCTTTTTTTTCAATCTCGTTTTTTTCAAAATCAATTGATCTAATAACATTTAGATTCTCCACAATAGAATCTGAGGTAAACAAATAAACTAAGGGATTACCATTTCTTGTGTAAACATCAATTTCTTTAAACATTGGTAAATTTTTAACCCTATCAACTTGTACATGAGCTTCTAGAACAGAGTATCTGAAATCCCAGATGATAGCAGACTTAGCAGGAATATACTGACCGTTAAATAATTTTGTAAGACTTTTATATTTACTTTGATCAAAATAATCAATTCCTAATATATATGCCGGATAAACTGCATCTGAATAAATGCAATGCTCTCTTAGTGTATTTTTATATTTATTTGCAAGGTCATTGAATAGCAATTGGTCTTCATTAAGCTTCAACATGTAATTCCAATCTTGATTGTATCTTAGACTAAAGACTAATGCAATAAAAAGAATTAACCACGCAAATTTTTCAAGCATGAGTGTCTTTGCATAATTTAACCAGTTTGCGATAGCAGTTCCTCCGATGAGAGCAATTAAAGGAATAACTCCGACAAGAACTCTTAAAAGTCCAAATGAATTGAAGAGTCCCAAAGCCCAGAAAATGGTATGTGCGATAATAAATGCAGCAAACATTCCATAAATTAAAAATAGCTCTTCGTATTTAAAAGTAGTTTTTCTAAACAAGAATCCCAATACTTTCAGTAGTGCAAATGAAATTCCTACAATCAAAGCAATAGTTATAAACTCACCAAAAGAATGAGAAAAATTGACAAAATAATAATCCCAACTTCCGTGACCATAACTTGTATTTTGAGTTGCTGTATAAGGATTTTTTGTGATTGTCCAGAAGAAGTCTTTGTATATCGGATAACCAATAAGCCCCATAACTAAATGTCCTGTGAGGAGAAAAGGTATTTTTTGCCACGCTTTCTTAAAAATAAGGAAAAATAAAAAAACTACCATTAAAATTAATCCTTCAGATCTCACGAATGGCAGAAAGGATATCAAAATCGTAGATAAAAGGAGTCGATTATTAAAAGCAAAATATAGACACCAGCTTAACCAAAATGCAAATAAGGGTTCAGTCAATCCTGATAAAGTTGTACTAATTACAAGAGGAGCACCTATGAAGAATAGACTTGTAACATAATTGGGATTAATTTGCATTTTGGACCCAATCCGAAAAGTGAAAAACATAGTCATAGTCATCAAACTTATGTTTATAATTTTTACAGCTGTAAATCCCAATTGTGCCGGAATCGCCATTAAAAAAACATAAATTGGTTTTGCCCAATGATTGAAAAAGTTTTCAGGATGTACAAATGCATACTTTGCGTATAAAAAATGCATAATCGAATCTCCATCATCTCCTGTTCCATTAAAGTAGAAAGCAAAGAAAGACATGGATAAAAAAAATGTTATTAGAATACTCCTTTCAATTTTATTATCCATTTTCTGAATTTATATATCCTTTGCTTAATATTTCAAACAATAAAATACGAAGGTACATAAATAATAACATGATAATAGTGTATGAATTAAATTTTATTATCTAATCTGAAGTTATCGACAAAAGAATTATTAAAAGTTTGATTTTTAGTATTTTTAATTACCAATTTATTTGCATCAATTATTTAATACAGCAAAAATTTATTTTTCACATTAGAAACTTCACTATTTCAAATAATTTATAATCTTTTAACATTACTTACTTAGTTTTTGACAAGTTTAATATTTAAACAAACAAATATATTTTACCTTTTAAATGGATAGAGTTAAAGGATGAATTCATAAATTCCTTAATTTGGCTTTTTATTCTTATTAGGTCTTGACTCAAATAATTATTAATCAAGAGATTGCCTAGTCAAATAAAAAAAATATCAATCAATTGGTAAACAGGTGTTTACTTTGTTTAAAATATTAATTTTATTGCAAGAATTTAAACGCTTGAATTGAACGACCAAACAGCCATAATACTATTTTCACGAACTCCTAAGGAAGAAGCGAAGCTTAAGCCACTTTGTAAAGACTATAAGAGTTCGGTAAAAGTGGCATCCATAGCAATGTCACAGGCTCTAAATTCAGCATTAAAGAGTGGACTTCCTGTTTATGTCTTCACTGAAAATGAACAGCGCGGTGTAAATTTTGGAGAGCGCATTGCCAATGCTATAGATGATATATTCATTAAAGGCTATGAAAGAGTAATTGCAATTGGAAATGATTGTCTAAGTCTAGGCACGCGGGAAATCTTATCTGCAGTTCAATTATTAGTTTCGAATGATTGTGTATTGGGAGAAGCTGAGGATGGAGGAGTTTATTTAATAGGCTTGCACAGATTAACTTTTCAAAAAAATACCTTTCAGAATATCCGTTGGCAGACCAACTTGGTGTTATCAGATCTAATAAATTTAATTGATGCTCAATCTCTGACACTTAAGTTGTTGAGTAAAAAACCAGATCTGGATCGATATTCTGATTGGAAACATGTTCTATCTTCACTTGAACTGTCTTTAAGAAAAAAATTGTTGACACTCATCTCATTGGTTAAGTATAGACCAAAGATATTTAATGATCTTCCGATCAATTTCCATTTTTTGATAATTTCGCCAATACTTCGTGCTCCACCCAATAAATTATTACAAACATTTTTATAATTATTCTTCTAATATGAAGAATAGTTTATGGAACTAATTCAAGTATAAACACAACTTATGTCCGACATAATTGTGTTCAATAATTCATTTTATCAACTAATTTTCTACATGAAAAAATTATTTATACTCTACGTGTTCTTATCTTTTACTCAAATAAATCACGCGCAGGTTGACATCGAAGTTTCGGTTTTTAACTATTTGGATAACACGCCAATTGTTAAAAGTTCCGTACTGCTAAAAAATGAGGCAATTGGATTTTCATTAGAGAAACAAACTAATGAACAAGGAAAGGTTCAATTCAATGCACTTACATTGTCTGGAAATTATTCGGTATCAATAGCAGAAAGCGAGGAGTTTTATGAAAATAAAGAATCAAATATAGTTTTAAGAAATAATGTAAATACAAGCATCGTATTACAGTTAGTTCCTAAGTCAGAAAAAGTATTATCAGAAATTATTGTCTTAGGAACTACTAAAATCAATGCACTCAATTCAGAAGTTTCCTCTGAGCTGAATCAAACTGAGATTGAACAATTACCATCTGAAGGAAGAGACATCAATCGTTTATTATATCGGTTACCTCATGTTGTTCAAGCTACAGGATTTTACCCTGAAGCTCCTCCTGTTTCAATAAATGGAACAAACTCATTATACACTAATTATTTAATTGATGGAATGGATAATAATGAAAGATTTCTAGGTGGAATGAAATTTAATGTTCCGATTGGATTTGCCAAAAACATAAATATCATGACGAGTAATTTTTCAACAGAATTTGGTAATACCGGTAGTGGAATTGTTAACATCACAACACCTTCAGGCACTAATGATAAAAGCTTCGAAGCTTTTTTTGTCACAAGACCAGGAGCCGTTATTGATGCACCTTCAAGATTTATTTTGCGTGATCTATCAGGAAACCAGGTTAAAGATGGATTTCAAAGATTTCAAGGAGGATTTGGAACAGGCGGTGCTTTGATAAAAAACAAAACATTTTATTATTTAAATGCAGAATATACACAAGACATTAAAGACAATTATCTAGTTTCTCCAGCACTTGGAGTTAATACTACAGTAAGAGGAAAAAACAATTTTGCGTATTTATCCGGCAAATTGGATCAGTTATGGAATGAAAAATTTAAATCTGCAATCAGAGCAAATGTTGGGATTGTAAATATTGCAAGACAAGGAGGTGGCTTAGAAGCTGGGAATAGTTTCCCCTCTGCTGCAAATTATCAAGATCGAAATAGTATTCTCATTGCATCACAAAATACTTATCTGAATGGTATTTTCAAATCAGAATCAAATGTTCAATATGGAATGTTTCGATGGAATTATGGAAGAGCAGAAAACACGAATTCAGCAAATGTAACTGTTTTAGATGCTTCAGAACAGACCATTGCTTATCTAGGACATCCAGGTTATTTGTTCGATTCACATGAAAGAAATATTCAGGCTCAGGAGAAAATGACCTTCTATTGTAATAAGCATACTTTTAAAACTGGAGTAGAAATAATTTCTGCACATCATAGTTTATTCGGAGGAGGAAATCCTAATGGCAGTTATACCGTCAAACTTAATGATGCTCAAGTATCAGCCTTAAAAGTTAAAAACATAGGTTCAGCACTTAACGTAAGTGATATTCCTGAAGATGTTGAAGTGCTAAATTATAGTATTGAATTAAGACCAAATTCTTTCGGTAAAATACAAAATATTTATTCAGTATATTTTGAAGATGCAGTTTCTATAAGCAACAGATTAAACCTATCACTAGGTCTGCGTTATGACTTTGACAATCTGTCAAAAGGTGGATCAAAAAAGGGTGATTACAACAATCTTGCACCTCGTATAAGTTTCAATTACAAAATAAACTCAAACAGTTGTATTCGAGGTGGTTATGCACTAGTATATGATAAAATATTATATGCCATTTATAGTGATGCGCTCCAGCAAAATACAACCTCAGAGGATTATAAGAAAGAATTACAAGCGCTTATAGACATAGGAATTTTACCAAAAGAAACAGATTTAAATTTAATCACATTTGATGGAAATATTGGAGCTTCCGCAAGCAATGTTGCATATCTAAAAGGCCCGTCAGCTTCAAGTTTGCAAGATCAAAGATCTAAAGCTTTTAGTGGTGAACGCAGAATTTTAAATCCTAATGGGTATCAAAATCCTTATAATCATCAGTTCACATTGGGTTATCAAAAACAAATAAATGAACAAGTTTTGTTTTATGTAGATTTAGTGTACAATAGAAGTCAAAACCTTTTTCGATTACGAGATTTGAATGCACCTAGTTATTTCGACATTTCAGAGAATGGAAATATAGCGCGTTCACAAGCAGCAGCAGATTCAACAAGACCTATACCCGTTGCAGATGATGGATCGATAATAATTAATGGTGAAAAACTTACTGGAGTTGCAAGGACAATTGTTGTGAGTGAATCTGCTGGCAAATCAGAATATGTAGGCTTGAGTTTTAATTTGCAAAAAGATAGAGGTGATGACAAATTAAGTTATCGATTAATCTACACACTCTCAAGATTAAAAAACAATACTGAAGATATTAACTTCAGAGCTGAACAGGCAAATGATTTTAATCGAGAATACGCTGTAAGCATCAATGATCGCACACATGTAATCAATGGAATATTAACTTATTATCCTTTTCGAGATTTAAGTTTAACTCTTGCCTCATTAATTCAAAGCGGGCAAACAATTAACCGCATTCCTGATTCTAAAATTTATGGAACAACAGATTTAAATGGAGATGGACGCTCATTTTCAGATGCCTATACTGGAAACAATGATCGTCAACCTGGTGAAGCACGAAACAGTGATAGACTTCCATGGTCAAACACATTTGATTTAGCTGTTGGATACCGAATACCAATTGGAAAAATGGCCATAGATATAAAAGCTGAAGTGTATAATTTATTTAATGCTGAAAATCTATCGGGTTATTTTAACAATGCAACTCAATCCAATCAAGTGCAGATTGGTCCTGCATCCAACGGACTTTTAGTTAGAAGAAATGCCGCTCCACCAAGACAATTTCAGTTTAGTTTGCGATATGAATTTTAATAAATTATTTTTTGGCGTACTAATGTCTTTGAAATTAATAATTGTTTGTTTGACCCTATGAGATCACTTTTAGTAGTAGCTTTTCTTTGCCTTATTTTTTCTTGTAATGAAAGTTCAAAGAAATCTGAACTTGATCTTCAAAAAGCAGACTGGAGTCAAATTGAAGAGAATGCAAAAGGTAGCTCGGTGCAAATGATGATGTGGCAGGGAGATCCATTAATAAATCAATATATGAACAACTATATTGTTCCAGAAATTAGAAAAAAATATGGCATCGAACTTAAAATAAATAATGGTCAAGGTAATTCTATTGTAAAAACCTTAATTGGCGAAATAGAAGCCAACAAAAAAAAATCATCTATCGATATCTGTTGGATAAATGGCGAAACATTTTATCAGTTAAGACAGCTTAAAGTACTTTATGGTCCCTTTGTTCAAAGATTGCCAAATAGCCAATTTATTAATTTCGATAACCCATTTATAAAGTTTGATTTCCAACAATTAGTAGACGGAATGGAATGCCCTTGGGGTAATGTTCAGCAAATTATTATTTATGACAGTTTGAGAACAAAGCTACCTCCTACCAATTTAAAAGAAATTGAAATATATGTGCATGAACATCCAGGACGATTTACTATTCCTTATGAGTTTACAGGTATCACTTTACTTAAAGCATGGATGATTGAATTGGCAGAGGATAAAAGCGTATTATCCGGACCTTTTGATGAAGAAAAATATTTGAACTTATCAACTAAGTTATGGGAAATTGTCAATCACATTAAATCAAACTTCTGGAGAAATGGAGAAACATTTCCTGAAAGTCTTGCACTAATGCATCAAATGTTTGCAAATGGTGAATTGGATTTTACAATGTCCAATAACGATGGAGAAGTTGACAATAAAATTATTCAAAATATTTTTCCCAGTTCTGCCAAAGCATATGTACTTGAATCAGGTACTATTCAGAACTCACATTATTTGGGAATACCAATTAACTCCGCGAACAAAGCAGCTGGGATGGTCGTCATCAACTTTATGATTTCGCCTGAAGCACAGTTTCAAAAATTGCTTCCTTCTGTATGGGGTGATGGAACTATTTTGGACATTAATAAATTAAGTGCAGACTGGCAATACAAGTTTAATAATATACCTGAGCGAACTCATTCACCCAAAAGAATTGAAATTAATGAAAAGGCAATTCAGGAACCGGTTGCAGAATATATGATTCGACTTTTTGATGATTTTCGAAAATATGTTATTGACAAAAAATGAAGTCTAGTACGCTTAACCTTGTGATTTTTATTTGTTTGGTAATTTTACCACTTGCTTCAGGATTGGTCTTTGCCATTTTATATTCATTCGGATTATTTGGCGCACTAAGTTTAGGTTTTACATTTGAGTATTGGTATAAACTGTTGTATGATCAGACGGTATGGTCTTCCTTGTTGTTGTCTTTGACTGTTGCATTGGTATCTATTTGTATTGCTGTATTTATAGCTTTGATGCTATCCTTATATTATAGGGACTACAAAATCAGCAGATCTAAAATAATTTTTTATTTGCCTTTAATATTGCCTCCAATAATTCTCAGCTTTTGGACCTTTTCTTTTCTTGGTAATTCGGGAATTGTTTCTAGAATTTGTTTCAATTTGGGCTTAATATCCGATATTGATAGTTTCCCATCGTTAATTAATGACAGTTATTACCTAGGAGTGATTCTATCAATGATATTTTCAACTTTTCCAGTTTTTACATTATTGTTTTTGTCTTTTTATGAATCTGAGAATATTAAGTCTTATGAACGATTGGCATTCACTTTGGGAGGAACAGCTTCGCAATTGAAAAGGAAGGTTGCAATACCAATTTTACTCCACAGAGCAAGACCAAATATTATTTTGTATTTTATTTTTTTATTTGGTGCTTTCGAATTACCCTTAATTCTAGGTAGGCAGTCACCTCGTATGATATCTGTTCTTATACATTCTAAATTTAATAAATTTAATATTTATGAACTTCCGGAAGCTTACGCATTAAGTTTGATCTACGCAAGTGTAGTTGTGTTCACTATAATTTTATTATTCAATAAAAAATGAAAAGAGCACTAAACTTATTTCTAACAATTATTTTTATTCTGCCCTTCGTCTTTTTCTTAGTGCTTTCATTTGCAAGTGAGTATTATTACCCGGAGATGTTTCCTGCTAATCTAACGATATCACATTTTGTGCAGATGATACAAACTGATAGTTCAATTTTAGAATGTCTTTTCACATCACTAATTATTTCTTTATCGACAGCATGTTTATCCACTCTTTTTGGATTTATTGTGAGTAAGTCATTGGCATATCACTCAAAGAAAAAATTATTTCAAATGATCTGTTACTTACCTTTTGCATTTTCACCGGTAATATTTGCCTATTGTTTAAATTATTTTTTCAATTCATTTGATTTATCCGGTAATGCGTTCGGTATTATACTTGCACAATTTATTGTTACCTTTCCATTTGCCTTAATTCTATTTATGAATCATTGGAGTGTAAACTTAAAAGCTTCAGAACAATTGGTCTATACACTTGGTGGTTCGGTTTGGCAGACGTATAAACTGATTTTAATTCCTATGTCTAAATCCATTATAATTATTTGTTTTTTCCAGACATTTTTAATTTCTTGGTTTGATTATGGTCTGACATCAGTAATTGGTTTAAGTAAGGTTCAGACACTAACAATTAGAATGTATCAGTATATTAATGAGTCAAATATTTATTTTGCAGCATTAGGGAGCTGCTTATTAATTTTTCCACCAATAATATTGCTCTGGATGAATAAAAATATGGTGTTTAAAACGTAATAGCTTATGAAACAATTTGGTTGTGATTTTCAAATATTAAAAACTCTTTAAAGTGTTATTAAAAGTTGATAAAATTAAAAAGTCTTACACTGATGAACTTGTTCTGAAAGCTTGTTCATTTGAGTTAAATGAAGGAAGCACTTTAAGTATTTTAGGAAAGTCAGGCTGTGGTAAAACAACGCTGTTAAAAATTATTGCAGGATTAATTGAGGACTATGAAGGAGAAATATTCTTAAATAATGAAATAATTAATGATTGGAGTCCGCAGTCTCGCAATATTATTTATTTATACCAGGAGCCTTTGCTATTTCCTCATCTAAATGTATTTGAAAATCTTTCATTTGGTCTAAAGCTAAGAAAAGAATCAGATCATGTAATTGTAGAAAAGACTGAACTGATGCTTCAAGAACTAGATCTATTGGATCAAAAACATAAAATGCCAAATCAATTAAGTGGAGGGCAAAAACAACGTGTAGCATTTGGGCGTGCTTTAATCATCAAACCAAAATTACTTTTATTGGATGAACCATTCGCAGCCTTAGATAGCGAGACAAGAGCAAGTATGCAACAATTCTATAAGAGAATGTCTAAATTGCATAACATAAGTTCAATTTTTGTAACACATGATTTAAAGGAAGCAGTAATCATGGGAGATCAACTGGCTTTATTGTCAGCTGGCAATCTTAATGTTTACTCTTCACTAACAGAATTTATTGAAGACAGTCAAACCGGAATGAAAGGTGAAATTAATTTTTGGAAAAATTTGTAATGCTTATGAATTTTAATCATTGTGAAAGTTTGTATTGGGTATTTACACAATTGTGTAATGACAGTTGTGATCATTGCTATAATCTATCAGGAAAAAATGGCGCAAGGATAACAGAAGTAGAGTGTTTTGCTATAATTGAGAATATGCCGGATAAGATAGATAGACTAATTCTATCTGGAGGTGAACCTTTGTCTGAAAAAAAACTCTTATGGTCTGTATTAAAAAAAATTCAGATAAAATATGGAACTGAAACACAGGTCATGATTCAGACCAATGGCGATCTTCTTACCGGTGTAATTTTAGATAAGTTAATTGATCATGGTGTAACGAGATTTGATATTGCATCTATAGATCGATATCATAAACATTCTGGTGAGCGCTTGATGGAATTGTCAGAATTATTTGATTCTAGAAATGTGAATGGTGAAGATCACGATCCTCTAATTGACAAAAACAATTATTTGACTAAATCGCAATCACTCAGTTGGGGATATTGGGGTGCAACAGATGATCTTTGGTTAGGAGGTAATTGGGCGAGAGGAAGAGCATTGGAAAAAAATATTTGGAAACGCGATCCACAGCATAATTTTTGTAAAATTCTCAGCGGAGGTATCGGATTTTTGACCGGTGCTGTTGGAATCCCTCAGGAAGTATCTATTCAATTGTGGCGAATAAATCCATGTTGCCCTGGAACTTTTAAGGCAATGGGAGATGCACGAATTGAAAAAGTTGCAGATGTATTAGATCGAGTCTCAAAATCGGCTGTTTTTCAAAAAATAAATGAAGGAGATCCCTTAGGAATGGGAGAGTCTGTTGGAATTTCAAGATCTTTTGCTGAAGAAAGAAACAATTCACTTCAGAATGTTTGCTTATGGTGCGATGAGTTTTTTGAAAAATATTTTGATATGGAAACGATGAAGTCCAAATTTGAGTAAATAATAGAGTGACTTTGAAACAGACAAGATTTCGGATTTCCTGTGGCGCTAATAGCGCCAGAACCGATGACCCTGGCGCCCTGGGCGCCATTCTCTAGCCTAAGGCAAGTTACATAATCAAATAAATAAAAAAAGTTCCATGAATTACTTCATGAAACTTTAAAGTGTGGAGGATATCGGATTTCCTGTGGCGCTAATAGCGCCAGAACCGATGACCCTGGCGCCTAAAGCGCCATGCTCTAGCCTAAGCCAAGCTAAATAATTGAATAAATAAAAAAAGTTCCATGAATTACTTCATGAAACTTTAAAGTGTGGAGGATATCGGATTTCCTGTGGCGCTAAAAGCGCCAGAACCGATGACCCTGGCGCCTTTGGCGCCATGCTCTAGTTTAAACTTTCGATGTATCTTTTTGCACCTCTTTTTTTAATTTGGAATTCTTTATTTACGGCTTCAGCTCGTGTAACAAATTCTTCTGAATGCACAACAATCCAAGGAACGCCCTTTGATGTATAATGTTCTCGTCCTAAATTGTGTCTCTCTAAACGATCCGCTAAATCTCCAGTAGATCCTATATAATACTTATGCATCCGTTCGCTCCATAAGATATATGTAGTAAACATTATAGTTCATTTTATTAAATAACAAAGCCCCAGCATTTGCTGAGGCTTTTGTGGAGGATATCGGATTCGAACCGATGACCCCCTGCGTGCAAGGCAGGTGCTCTAGCCAGCTGAGCTAATCCCCCTTCTATTATTTTCGAGGATCCTCGAATTTGACTTTCAAATTCGGGATTAATCCCTCTTTATTTTTTTTAGTTTCACTCGATGACCCTGGCGCCTATGGCGCCATGCTCTAGCCAGCTGAGCTAATCCCCCT